>CAZZJW010000050.1:0-29999 GCA_964654755.1 uncultured Pleurocapsa sp.
CCGCACGCACCGCCGCGACCTGACGGGTGCCGAACGCACGCCCTGCGCACACACTGCGCAACACCAATGCCCCCCGCCCGCCCGAAATCCTCCTGTCCCGGCGAGGCAACGCAAGGCCGCGTGCCTGATCGTCCCCGCCACCCCACGCATCCCCCCGCTCAGGCGCCGTCCGCGCGCGCCTCGCGCACCGCCTGCATGAAGGCCCGCGCCCGCGCCGCGTCCACCGGGTTCCACGTGTGGCCATCCACCTTCAGGCTGCTGCCGACGATCACGCCATCGGCCACGCGCAGGAACTGGCGGATGTTGTGCGCTTTCGCCCCGGTGTTCAGCAGCACCGGCAGCGCCTCGCCCACCGCCTGCTTCGCCTCGCTCACCGCCGCCACCTCCGGCTCTGCGCCCGCCATCGCCCCGGAGATCAGCAGCGCATCCACCACGCTGGACACCATCGCGCTGCGCGCCCGCTGGCCGATACTGCGCGTCCCCAGCGGCGAGGCGAACTCCGGCGTGATGTTGGCGAACACGCGCACGCCCTCCGCCCCGATCTGCCGGCGCAGCCGCAGCAGCGCCGCAGCATCCGGCGCCCACAACCCCATGTCGCTCTCGTACACGCCCGTCACCACCTCGCGCATGAAGCACGCGCCGGTCGCCGCCGCGATCGACAGCGCCGCCAGCGGATCCCACAGGTAGTCCACGCCGAAGGGCCGGTCACGCGGGCGCAGCTCCGTCACGATGCGGGTCATCATCGCCACCGCCTCCGGCCCCGCCTTCAGCTGATACGGACGGTCGTCCTCATTGCAGAACATCACCGCGTCCACCCCGGCGTCCCACAGGCGCTCAAGATCGGCTGCGATCAGCGCCAGCACCTGCTCCAGCGGCCGCGCCGCATCATACCGGGGCGTGCCGGGCAGCGCCGGGATGTGCGCCATCGCGATCACGGGCTTGCGAACACCGAACAACTCCTGCAGCAACGTCATGGCTGTACTCCTGGGCATGCGCGCGGGCGGTCTGTCACCCTGTACGCACAAGCCTACCCAAAAGCCCGATTCCAGTCAGCCCCGGTCTGGTTATTGCAAAGCGCGCGCGCCGCCGACACAATCAATTGGCACAGCGCAGTTCCACCCGCCGTCTGTACCGCTCGGAATGTGCCCGTGCGCTGCAGTCACCGCAAAGGATGTGCCCGTGACCCTCAAACTGATTGTGGATACCGATGCCGGCGTGGACGATGCGCAGGCGCTGATGCTGGCGATGGCGCATCCCGATGTCGAACTGGCGGCCATCACCTGCGTCACCGGCAACGTGCATGTCGATCTGGTCGTACCGAATGTCTGCCTGGTCGCCGACACGATGGGCAGCGCCGCCCCGGTCTTTCGCGGCTGCGAACGCCCGCTGATCGCCAGCTGGCGCGCCGAGGAGCCGCACGTGCACGGCACCGACGGCCTCGGCGACTGGGACGAGCGTCCGGCCAGCGCGCGCCAGCCCGAGCGCGAGCACGCGGTGAATGCGCTGCTGCGCCTGGCCAACAGCGCCCCCGGTGAATACACCCTGCTCACCCTGGGCCCGCTCACCAACCTGGCCGTGGCCCTCATGCTCGACCCGCAGCTCCCAACGAAGCTCAGGGGGCTGGTGGTGATGGGCGGCGCGCATGCCGCCATCGGCAACGCCGAGCACGTCACCGCCGAATGGAACCTGTTCTGCGATCCGGAAGCTGGTCGCATCGTCTTCGATGCCTTCCCGGAAATGACGCTCGTCACCTGGGAGACCACCATCGACAATCCGATGTCCTGGCCGGACTACGAGGCGCTGGCCGCCGGCAGCAGCGCACGCACCCGCCTCTTCCGCGGCATCACCTACAGCAACCGCTTCTTCGGCGAGAAGATCCCCGGCATGAACGGCTATCTCATCCCCGATCCGCTGGCGATGGCCGTGACGATCGACCCCACGCTCATCCGCGAGTCCACCCGCTGCCCGATGACCGTCGAGACCGGCGGGACGCACACGCGCGGCCAGACCGTCGTCGATCATCTGCACCGCTGGGGCCGGCCCGACAACGTCCGCATCGTCCATCGCATCGACATGGCAGGCGTCACCCGGCTGTATCAGCGCGCGCTGGAAGGCTGATGCCAATGGACACCGTGCAGCTGCTCAGAACGCTGACGGCCGCGCCCGGCATCAGCGGCAGTGAAGACGCCGCCGCGCGCGTCATGGCAGAGCTTGTGCGGCCCTACGCCGACGACGTGCAGATCGACTCGATGGCGAACGTCATCGCCCGCATCGGCCCGGAGACCGGCCCCCGGCTGGCCGTGTGCGCGCACCTCGACACCATCGGCTTCATGGTCAAGCGGCCAGCTGGCGGCCCCGGCGAAGATGCGCTGCGCGTGGTCAGCGTCGGCGGGATCAACCTGCGCGCCGCGCCGGGCACGCTGGTGCACGCGCACACCGCCGCCGGCATCGTCCCCGGCATGATCGGCGTGCGCTCGCAGCATCAGGCGGCGCTGATGGCGGAAGGCACCCCGGCGATGGAGGACCTGGTCATCCACGTGCCGCCGCAGCCCAGCATCCCGGTCGGCACGATGATCACCTACGCGCCGCAGTGGCAGGCCATCGGCTCGTGCGTGGTCTCGCCCTACCTCGACGATCGCGCCGGGGTGGCGCTGCTGATCGCGCTGGCCGAACGCCTGCGCGGCGCGGCGCTGCCGCTCACCGTCATGCTGATCGGGACCACGCAGGAAGAGACCACCTGCCAGGGGGCGCGCGTCGCACTGCGGGCTGTGCAGCCGCTGGCCGCGCTGTTCGTCGACGGCACGGTGAGCTACGACACGCCGGAGACCAGCCGCTTCGGCGAAACCCGGCTCGGCGCCGGCCCGGTGCTGACGCAGTTCCTGTACATCCGCGGGCTGGCGGCATGGCACGCGCATCCCCGGCTGTGGGCGCACCTGCGCGATCTGGCGCACGCGCACGGCATCGGCGTGCAGCACGACGTCGTGCACGGCCTGATGGCGGACTCGCTGGCCGCCGCCGATCTCGGCATCCCGTCCGCGGTCATCGGCCTGCCGATGCGTTCCAAGCATGCGCCGCTGGAAATGCTCGACCTGCGCGACTTCGATGCCGCGCTGGCGCTGCTCTCACACGCCTGCACGACCGCCCTGCCCGGCCTCGCGCGCGGCTGAGCGCAGCGCATCCCCCTGTCAAGGAGCGAAACCTCATGCACGATCTGTTCGACACCCTGCTGCACAAAGCCCCTGCGCTGGCCAGCAGCGTGGACGTCCTGCGCCCGCCCGCCGCGCCCAGCCTCGACCGCGAATGGCAGCACCTGCAGCGTATGCTCACCGCGCACGCGCCCTCCGGCGGCTGCCTGCTGCCGGGCAGCATCAGCGATGTGGTGGCCCAGCTCGCGCAGGAGCTCGGACTGGGCGGCAGCTACCTGCGCGAGATCGGGCACAGCGGCAACCCCGGCCTGTCGATCGGCGCGCGCACCGACGCGGTCGATATCGTCATCACCGCCCATATCGACCGACCGAGCTTCCGTGTGCGGCAGCTCATGCCGGGGCAAGGCGGCGTGCTTTACCCGATCTGCGCCGACCGCTTTCCCGCGCCGGCCTACAGCGCGCAGGCGGTCGCCTTCCGCTGGGAGCCGGGCCAGGGGCTGATCGCCGGGGCAAGCGGCGAGTTCCGCGCCGATGCGAACACGCCCGGCCAGTATGCCTTCGTCAATCAGCAGGGGCAGCTGGAACTGCACGATGTCGTCACGCTGGCGGCGCAGCCGCAGCTCAGCGACGGCGTGATCACCGGCACGGGGCTGGACAACTGCCTGGGGGCGCTCTCCGCCCTGTACGCCGCGCGCATCCTGCGGCAGGCGGAAGCCGCGCTGAGCGCCGCTGGCCGCCGCATCGTCATCGCTTTCACCGATCAGGAGGAAGGCATCCCGACCGCCTTCTTCGGTCACGGCGCCGCCCGGCTGATGCACGCCCTGCCACAGCCCCGCATCGGCGCGATCGTCAGCGATGCGCACGCCGTCAATCAGGGAATCGTCGAGATGGGCGGCGGCGCCAGCCACGGCACGGCCTCCGCCTGGGGGCGCGGCTCGTACGCCCCGCCCAACTTCCACCGTCTGGCCGTCGATCTGGCCGGATCGCTCAACCTTGCCTGCCCGCAGACCGTGCAGATCAACCACGGCTACCAGTCGCGCTCGGACGACCTCGGCCTGTCTCGCTGGACGCGCATCCTGGGCATGTCCGGCCCGCCGATGATTCGCGCACACACCGCCGAGGAAAGCGCGCATCTCGGCGATGTGCCGCGCAGCGCGCTCTGGCTGGCATCCTTCGCGCTGGCCTGCGCCGGCATCGACGACTCGCTGCGCCGGCACTATGCGCTGCCCTCGTGAGCGTGTTTTTGACAAGCCCGCGCGGGATCGTTAAGCTTTGTTCTGGGATTGGCTGGGCGCCCCTGCTCCGCCCGCACGTTTCCCAAACGCGTGAGAGCACATGCATCGATTGAGGGAACAGACATGAAGAAAGCTTTGTTCATCGCCCTGGTACTGGCGCTGGCCATCATGGCCACGTCGTCAGTGCTGCTGGCGCAGGACGAACCCCTGCGCATCACTTACGTGATCAATGGCGTGCTCGGCGACAAGTCGTTCTTCGACAGCGGACAGCGCGGCATGGACATGGTCATGGACGAGTACGATGCAGAGGTCAACACGATTGAACTCGGCATCGACCCGGCCAACTGGGAAAGCGGCCTGCTGGACGCGATGGCGGACAGCGAGTCGTACGATGTCCTCGTCGCCGGCACGTTCCAGATGATCGACTATATGGCCGCCAACGCCCACCTGTATCCGGACAAGACGTTCATCTTCTTTGATGCGTCCATGCCGTATGCAGGCAGCGCCGACAATCCGGACCTGTGCCCGGATGGCTGCGCCAACGTGTACTCGATCACCTACAAGCAGAATGAAGGCTCGTTCCTGGCCGGCGTGTACGCCGCCGCCATGTCCGACAGTGGTGCGCTGGGCGAAGATGCCGCGGCGGCTGCCCCGATCATCGGCGCCGTTGGCGGCCAGGACATCCCGGTCATCAACGACTTCATCGTCGGCTACGAGCAGGGCGCCTGCCTGGTCAACCCGGAGAGCAGCTCGCTGGTGCAGTACGCGGGCAGCTGGAATGACCCGGCTCGTGGCAAGGAAATCGCGCTGGCGATGTATGAGCAGGGCGCCAGCATCGTCTTCCAGGTTGCGGGTGGCACCGGCGTCGGCGTGTTCGAAGCCGCGCAGGAGCAGAGCCGCTTCGCGATCGGCGTGGACAGCGATCAGGCCACCATCATCGCCGATACCGATCCCGAGCAGGCCGAGCGCGTGCTCACCAGCATGATGAAGAATGTTGACCTGTCGCTCTATCGCGCGATCGGTCTGTATCTGGATGGTTCGCTGCCCGTCGGTTCGGCGGAAGGCCTGGGCATCGCCGAGCAGGGCGTCGGCCTGGCCGTCAACGACATCTACACCGCTGCCACCCCGCAGGAAGTGCAGGATCTGATCGCGGCGGTTCAGGAAGCGGTCATCGCGGGCGAAATCCCCGTCAACACGGTGTTCGCGGCTGAAGGCGAAGCCGCCGCGGTGGGCGCGGGCTGCAGCAGCATGCCGGCCTCAGACTTCGACGTCTCGGCATATCTGGGCGGCTAGTCTCGTCTTGTTTCGCTGGGCAGGGAACGGAGAGCGCAGGCCCGTTCCCTGCCCGTTTTTTCAGGCCCCGGATGTTTATGATGACACCTCCATCGCAACACGACCCTTTGCTTGAAGCATCAGATATCGTCAAGATTTACCCCAACGGTGTGCTGGCGAACAATCAGATCTCGCTCAGCGTTCGACAGGGCGAGATTCATGCCATTGTTGGCGAAAACGGCGCTGGCAAATCCACCCTGATGAAAATCCTTTACGGGCTGGAACAGCCGACATCCGGCAGCATCACGCTGCGCGGCCAGCCCGTGCACATCGCCAGCCCGCACAAGGCGATCGATCTCGGCATCGGCATGGTGCATCAGAACTTCATGCTGGTGGACTCGTTCACCATCGCCGAGAACATCGCGCTGGGCCGTGAGCCGCGCAAGGGTGTCTCGCGCGATCGCGAGCAGGCCATCCGCGACACCGAGGCGCTGAGCAGGAACTACGGCCTGAGCGTCGACCCCAACGCCAAAGTCGGGCTGGTGCCCGTCGGCATGCGCCAGCGCGTGGAAATCCTCAAGGCGCTCTATCGCGGCGCAGAAATCCTCATCCTCGACGAACCCACCGCCGTGCTGACTCCCGGCGAAACTGACGACCTGTTCGCGGCCATCCGGCACCTCGTCAACGACGGCAAGACGGTGATCTTCATCACACACAAGCTGCGCGAGGTGATGGCCATCAGCGATCGCGTCACCGTGATGCGCGATGCGAAGAAAGTCGGCACCGTCAACACCAGCGACACCAGCATCCCCGATCTGGCGCGCATGATGGTCGGGCGTGAAGTATTCATGGTGGTCGACAAGCCGCCGGTTCAGCGCGGCAAGCCGGTTCTGGAAGTGCGTGATCTGACATATGCCAACGAGGCCGGGCGCGCGCTGGTCAACCGCGTCTCGTTCAACGTGTGCGAGTCCGAGATCCTCGGCATCGCCGGCGTCGAAGGCAACGGCCAGACCGAGCTGGTCGAGGTGCTGGCCGGGCTGCGCAATGCCACCGCCGGACACGCCGCCATCGATGGCAATCCACTGCTCAATCAGGGGCCGCGCCGGGTGCGCGAACTGCGCGTCACGCACATCCCGGAAGACCGCCTGACCAACGGTGTCGCGCGCGACGGCTCGATCGCCGACAACCTCATCATCGATCGCTACTACCGCAAGCCGTACCTCACCCCCGCCGGCCTCGACCTGAACGCCATCCGCAGCAACGGCACGGAGATGATCCGGGAGTTCGGCATCCTCGCGAAGTCCCCTGAGACCACCGTGGGCTCGCTCTCCGGCGGCAACATGCAGAAGGTGATCGTCGCGCGCGAGTTCTCGTCCAATCCGCGCCTGCTGATCGCCGCCCAGCCTACCCGCGGCATCGACATCGGCGCGATCGAATTCATCCATCAGCAGTTGGTCAACAAGCGAACAGAGGGCCTGGCGATCCTGCTGGTCTCAGCAGACCTCCAGGAAGTGATGAAGCTGGCCGACCGGATCATGGTCATGTACAACGGGGAGATCGTCGCCATTCTGCCCAACACGCCGGATCTGACCGAGCAGGTGCTTGGCCTGTATATGCTGGGCGCGCAGCGGCAGTCCGCCGAAGAACTGGAGGCCAGTCTGTGACATCTCTCCCTCGCCTGCAGGCGCGGCCCGCAACAGCGCGTCTGCTCCCCGCGATCATCGGCGTCATCGCCGGGATTGCAGTGTTCCTCGGCATCACGCTCCGTCTGTTCAGCGGCGCCAGCTGGGATGAATTCATCACCAACCTGACAGGCACCGCGGATTACGGCAGCATCCTGTTCGTCAATGCGCTGATCGGCGCCAGCGTCACGCTGTTCATCGTCCAGCTCAGGATGAATGCGCTGCGCGTGTTCATCACGGTGGTCGTGGCGCTCGTCTTCGGCTACATCGTCACGCTGTTGTTCAACCTCGACACGGCCAACCGCTTCACCAGCGGCGAATTCACCGTGTATCTGCTCAGCGATGCTGCGCCGGTGGAAAACGACGCGGTAGACATGGCCTACGGGGACGATCGCGGCGGCGAGTTCAACAAACCGGCCGCGCGTGAACCGCTGACGGAGGCTCGCTACACGTTCGAGGGCCGCGCCGGTGATGTGGTCACGATCATCGCCGCCGTCGCCAACCGCCGTTCCAGCGTCAACCTGCAGACCGAGCTGCTCAGCCCGGAAGGCGACTCTATCGGCGCGGCGACATCATCCACCCCGGATCAGCTCGCGCAGTTCGAGGAGTACGACGTTCGTACGGAGAATGACGCGGTGCTGCAGGGCGTCGTGCTGCCTGAAGACGGCATCTACACCATTCACACGCTGCCGGAGACACTGACCGTCGGCACGGTGCTGTCCGAGGCCACCCAGGCGACCAACACCGCCTACGACGCCTTCCTCACCGGCGCGCTTGGCCGCGTCAATCGCTGGGCAGTGTGGATCCAGGACGCGCTGACGCTCATCATCATCGGCCTGGCGATCGCCATCGTCTTCCGCGCCGAGCAGTTCAGCCTGGGTGCGGAGGGCCAGCTCTACATGGGTGCGCTCATCAGCGGCGCGCTGGTGCTCTCGCTGGGCAATCTGCCCGCGTGGCTGCTGCTGCCCGTGGCGCTGGCCGGGGCCATGACCGCCGGCTTCCTGTGGGGCCTCATCCCCGGTGTGCTCAAAGCCTATCTGGGCGCCAATGAGCTGGTCGCCACGCTCATGCTCAACGTCGTCGCCACGCGCTTCTACGAGCTGGTGCTCAATCATCAGCTCAAGCCACCCGACGAAGGCTACGTCGCCTCGGCCAACTTCACCGAGAGTGGACAGCTTCCGGTCATCATCGGCGGCACCCAGGTGACGATCGCCGTTTTCCTGGTCATGGCCGCGGTCGTGCTGGTATGGTTTCTGGTCACGCGCACCCCGCTGGGATACGAAATCCGGATGGTGGGGGCCAACCGCCGGTTTGCCGCCTACGGGGGCATCAACACCCGGCGCACCATCATGCTGTCGATGGCCGTCAGCGGCCTGATCGCCGGGCTGGCGGGCGCACATCTGGGCATGGGCATCTACCGCCAGCTCATCCTGAACATCTCGGTCGGGCTGGCCTTTGAAGGCGTCGTGGTCTCGCTGCTGGCGCGCAACAACCCGCTGGTGATCCCATTCACCGGCCTGCTCTATGCCTATCTGCGCGCCGGCGCGCAGTTCATGGAGCGCGATGCCAACGTCAGCTTCGAGGTTGTGCGCATCATCCAGGCCGTCATCATCCTGCTGATCACGGCGGAAGCGCTGCTGGCGTTCGTGCAGAACCGCCGCCGCGCGCGCACGGCGCAGGGAAGCGTGCCGCCATCGGCCGCTGCACCCGCGCAGGCCAGCAGCGCGCCGTCGTCGTAGACCCGGGGGAGAAGAACCATGGATCCCGTCATACAGGGAATTCTCAGCGCAGCATTTCTCGCGTCCATCCTGCGCGTGACCACGCCCATCCTGCTGCCCTCGCTGGGCGCGCTGATTTCAGATCGCGCCGGGGCCATCAACATCGGCCTGGAAGGCACCATGCTGGGCGCGGCCTTCACCGGCGTGGTCGTCAGTGCGTACAGTCAGCAGTGGCTTGGCCCGGAAGCAGGGCGCGTGCTCGGGCCGTGGCTTGGCCTGGTCGGCGGCGTGTTCGTCGCCATCACCATGTCGCTGCTGCTGGCCTTCTTTCATCTGCGCCTCAAGACCAACCTCGTGCTGTCCGGCATCGCCATCAACGTGCTGGGCTCCGCGGCGACCGTCGCCATCATGTTCGAGCTGACCGGCGATCGTGGCAACACCAGCACGCTCGCCAGCCTGGCGATGCCCTTCATCCAGCTTCCGGAATTCATCAACAGCATCCCCCTGCTCGGGCCATTCATCTATGGTGTGTTCAACAATCAGTCGATCATGACATGGATCGCCTTCCTGGCGGTGCCGCTGGTGTGGTTCATGCTCTACCGCACGCCCTTCGGCATGCATCTGCGC
Source organism: uncultured Pleurocapsa sp. (assembly GCA_964654755.1). Classification (GTDB taxonomy): domain Bacteria; phylum Chloroflexota; class Anaerolineae; order Aggregatilineales; family Phototrophicaceae; genus Flexifilum. The sequence continues at coordinate 9,681 of CAZZJW010000050.1, forward strand.
GCTGCAGGCGAGAACCCCGCCGCCGCCGAGTCGGTCGGCATCAACGTTGTGCGCACGCGGCTGTACGCGTTCATGCTCAGCGGACTGCTGGCTGGTCTCGGCGGCATCCACATGAGCATGGGCTACCTCAACCTGTTCCAGCGCGATATGACCGCCGGGCGCGGCTTCATCGCCCTGGCGACGCCACTGCTGGGAGGCAGCAACCCGGTGGGGACGATGGGCGCATCGATGATCTTCGGCTTCTTCGACGCGCTCTCCATCCGCATCGGCACGCTGCAGATCCCGTCCATGCTGCCGCAGATGGTGCCCTATGTCGCCACCATCATGGCGCTGGTGATCTACGCGCTGCAGTTGCAGCAAACCCAGCGGGTGCGCGCGCTGCGCGCCGCAGAAGGCGAGCGGTTCGATGCGCGTTTCTGGCGCGTCGTGCAGCGCCTCAGCCTGCTGCACGTCGTCAGCGCGATGATCGCCGTCATCGGCATCATCATCGCCGTCGCCATGTTCTCCGCGCCCAACGGCTTCGGCGGACCGGAAGTCGCCAATCCGGTGGCGCTGGTCATCGGCGTGGTGTCGATCGCGCTGATCGCGCTCGGCCTGCCCTTCGTCATCCGCGTCGAACGCATCGGTCAGCGCGCAGCACTCAGCCTGGCGGCCACCATCATCTCGCTGGGCGTATATCTGGGCCTGTTCCTGACGCTGTTCTTCACGCCGCTGATCGCCGTGGCGGCTGGAGCGGGGTTGGGCCTGCTGGCATGGGTGGTGCTGGGCGGCCTGCATCTGCTGCGCACGCGGCACATGCCGCTGCCACAGGTGGCCTGAGCCGCACGACGAATGATCCTGCACCTGTAGTGATAAGCGAGTGTGATGAACGCAGACAAGTCGAAAATCCTTGGCGGGTTGTACGGCCAGGCATTGGGCGATGCCTGGGGCATGCCCGCCTATTTCGATCCGCAGCAAACATGGGAACGCTTCGGCTGGATCGACACCTTCCTGGCCGCCCCTGACGATCACGAGGTGCACACCGGGCTGCCCGCCGGCCGCATCACAGACGACAGCGAGCAGGCCTTCTCGCTGGCGCGCGCCTATCTGGATGCCGGCGCGGTCACGCTGGAAGCCACCGTGCACGCCATCATCGACTGGTACGACCGCACCGGCGGCGATCAGTCCCGCTACGTCGGCCCGTCCACCCGCCGTGGCGTGCTGGCGCTTCGCCGTGGCGAGGACCCGCGCACGACCGGGCGCATGGGCGATACCAATGGCGCAGCCATGCGGGTGAGCGTCGTCGGTCTGCTGTGCGCAGGCGACCCGATCGCCGCGATCGATGCCGCCGAGATCTCCGCCATCCCCACGCACGGCACAAACGTCGCCATCAGCGGCGCAGCAGCCATCGCTGCAGCCGTGGCGGTCGCCTGCCGGCCGGATGCGACGCTGGATGCGCTGATCGCCGCGGGCCTGCTCGGCGCAGAGCTCGGGCGGAAGCGCGGCGTGACATGGCTGGGCGCTTCCGTCACCCGCAAGATCGAGCAGGCTGTCGCCATCGCGCGCAAGGGTGGCGAGCCGCTGGCCCGCTGCCGCGAATTGTACGATGTCGTCGGCACATCGCTGGCGATCACCGAAACCGTCGGCGCGGCCTTCGGCGTGCTCACGCTGGCCGATGGCGATCCGGCGCTGGCCGCCCGCTACGCCGCCGCGGTCTCCGGTGATGCCGACACCGTCGGCGCGATCGCCTGCGCGATGGCCGGCGCGCTGCGCGGTTTCGAGGCGATCCCGCACTGGGCAGTCACCATGCTCGAAGCCGACCCGATCTTTCAGTACTACGGGGTGCCCAAACTCGCTGAGGGCATCGGAAACTTCACGGTCCGCGGTACGGCATGACGCAGACCGCCCGCCGCCCGCGCATCGTCGGCCTGGGCGATCTCGTGCTGGACCTGATCACTGAGGTTCCGCTGCCCATCCTGCCCGGCCAGCATCGCGAGACGCCGCCCACGCGGCCAGAACCCGGAGGCGGCTGCAACTTCCTCATCGCCGGGGCGCATCTGGGCGCGCACATGGTCGCGGCGGGCGCAGTCGGTGACGATGTGTTCGGCGGGCTGATCGTGGCGGCGCTGGCGACAGAGGGCGTGGACACGACGGTGATCCACCGCGCGCCCGGCTCCACCAGCGCGCTGGTATACGATCTGATCGACCCGCGCACGCGCCAGCACACCTTCGTCGGTTGCTACGCCGACGGCGCGCCGATGCCCTTCAGCGACGCCATCCGCCAGCACATCGCCAGCGCCGATGCCGTCTTCCTGCAGGGCTATACGCTGCTGGAGCGCCAGCTTCCGGCATTTGTGGACGCCGCGCTGGAGCATGCCCGCACGCTGGGCAAACCGCTTTACTTCGATGTCGGGCCGCCATCCGCCGCCGTGCCGACGCCGCGCCTGCGCGAGGTGCTGTCACGCATGGATGTCGTGCTGCTGACCGAAGATGAGATCGCGATCGCTGCACCTGGCCTGCCAGAATCTGAGGCCTGCACGGCGCTGTTCGCGCTCGGCGTTTCGATGCTGGTCATCAAGCGCGGCGCGAACGGCTGCTCGGTCCTCACGCCCGATGCGCGCATCGAAGCGCCCGGCCTGCCCGTGCCCGTGGCCGATACCATCGGCGCGGGCGACTGCTTCGACGCCGCCTTCATCTACGGGCGCTGCAGCGGCCTTCCACTGGAACGCGCTGCACAGCTCGCAAACGGCATGGGCGCTGCCTGCGTGCAGAAGGTCGCCGCGGGCCGCAACGCCCCCACCCGCGCTGAAATTGCCGCCGTGCTGGCGGCACACGGCCACAACTGGAGTTTCTGAGCATGCTGATCACCCTTTCGCTCAACACGCCGCATGGCGATGCCCTGCTTGATATCACCGCGCAGGTGCGCGCGGCCATCGCGGAGTCCGGCGTGCAGGACGGGCTGTGCGCGCTGTTCGTGCCGCACACCACCGCGGCCATCACCATCAATTCCGCGCTCGACCCGCTCACCCCGCAGGACATCATCGACGATCTGCGGCGGCTGGTGCCCAAGCGTGTGGACTTCCATCACCAGTACGATACGCCGGCGGATGCCGCCGGGCACATCAAGGCGGCGCTGATCGGCCATTCGGCCACGCTGATCATCGACGGCGGGCAGCTTGTGCTGGGCGGATCGCAGAGCATCCTGTTCTACGAGTTCGACGGACCGCGCAAGCGCCAGGTTATTCTGAAGATTCTCTCCTGAGCGAGGAATGCTGATGGCACGAAAGATCATTATTGACACCGATCCGGGCGTGGACGACGCGATGGCGATCTTCTTCGCGCTGTGTTCGCCGGAGCTGGAGCTGATCGGCCTGACGACCATCTTCGGCAACGTGCACACCGATCTGGCGACGACCAACGCGCTGCGCCTGCTGGAGATCGCGGGACGGCCGGATATCCCCGTCGCCAAAGGCGCGGATAATCCGCTGGCGCGGCCTTACAAAGGCCCAGTGCCGTACGTGCATGGCGATGACGGCCAGGGCAATCTGCATCTGCCGCCGCCGGCCAGCACCGCGCTGGAGATGACCGCCGCCGAGTTCATCATCGAGCAGATCATGCGCCAGCCGGGCGAGATCACGCTCATCCCCGTCGGCCCGCTCACCAACATCGCGCTGGCGCTGCGTCTGGAGCCGCGTATCGCCGAGCATGTGCACGATGTCGTGATCATGGGCGGCAACGCCTTCTGCCACGGCAACGCCAGCCCCGCCGCCGAAGCCAACATCCTCAACGACGCAGAAGCCGCCGATGTCGTCTTTGGCGCGCCCTGGAAAGTGACGATGGTCGGGCTGGATGTCACACACAAGGTCTATATGAGTGCCGCGCATCTGGCGGAGTATGGGCGCATCGACAACCCGATGGCGCAGCACATCCACCGCATCGTGCCGCATTACGCGCGCTTCTTCGGTTCGCGTTATCATATCGACGGCATCTACGTCCACGACTCGTCCGCGGTCGCCTATGTCATCGATCCGTCGTTGTTCAAGGTGGTCGAAGCGCCGGTGCGCGTCGATACCGACAGTGGGATCAGCCGCGGCAAGACCTGGCCGAACATGGGCGAGCGCATCCTGCCCGCCTGGGAGAACCGCCCGCGGGTGACCATCCCGATCGAGGTGGACAGCGAACGCCTGACCGAGCTCGAACTCAGCCGCCTGCGCGCTGTGTAGCGCGGGCCGCATTCTGCCTGCATCAGCCGGGCCACATACCGCCCGAAGGAGGGAGTACACGACATGCCCCGCGCAATGATCATCGATACCGACACCGCTTCCGATGACGCCGTCGCCATCCTGATGGCGCTGCGCCACCCGGATATCGACGTCAAGGCCATCACCGTGGTGGCCGGCAACATGCCCGTGAAGCAGGGCAGCATCAACGCCCGCTATACCGTCGAGCTGTGCGGGGCGAATGTCCCGGTCTACGACGGCATCGATGCGCCCCTCACCCGCGAAATCTACCGCGCCTACTTCTTCCACGGGCCGGACGGCATGGGCAACATGAACTACCCGGCGCCTGCCACCGCCCCCGCGCCCGCGCATGCCGTCACGGTGCTGATCGATACCATCCGCGCCAACCCCGGCATCCTGCTGGTGACGCTCGGGCCGCTGACGAACGTCGCCGCTGCCATCGCCCAGGCCCCGGACATCATCCCGCTGGTCAGCCGCTGCGTGGTCATGGGCGGTGCAGCCAACGTCGTAGGCAACATCACCCCGGCGGCAGAGTACAACATCTGGTGCGATCCCGAGGCGGCGCGCATGGTCTTCCGCTCCGGCCTGCCGGTGGAGATGGTCGGCTGGGAGCTGTGCCGCGGCGAAGCCAACCTGAATGACGATGACATCCGCCACTGCAAGGAAGTCATCAACACGCGCTACTCACATTTCACCGTCGACTGCAACTTCTCCGCCCTGCAGACCAACCGCGAGTGGCTGGGCGATCCCGGCATCGGCCTGCCGGACCCGACGGCGATGGCAATCGCGATCGACCCCAGTATCTGCACCCGCGCGAGCAAGCACTACGTCGAAGTGGAGTGCGATGGCACCTTCACACGCGGCATGACCGTGGTCGATCAGCTCAACGTCACGAAGCACGACACCGCCAACGTCGATGTCTGGGCGCCGCACCGCGCCAAGGGCGCGCCATGGGTCACCGTGTGCTGGTCGCTGGACGCCGGGCGCTGGAAGGAACTGCTCTACGCGCTGCTGCAGGATGAGGTGGCGCTGTGAGCGGCGCAACACGCAGCCCGCTGCACCAGCAGATCGATACGCTGCCCGATCTCATCCGTCAGATCGCGCTGCCCTTCGATCAGTCGGCGCGGGCGACCTTCGACTTCGAGCTGTGCACGTCCGTCAAGCGCGTGTATCTTGCCGGCTGCGGCGACAGCCATCACGCGGCACTGGGCGCGGAGCTCGCCTTCCATCAGCTGGCGGGCGTCCCGGCGCAGGCCCTGACCGCGATGAGCTTCGGGCGCTACACCGCCGCCTACCTGCCGGAGACCGGCCCGAACACCAACCTGATGATCGGCATCTCGGTCAGCGGCGCGGTCTCGCGCACGATCGAGGCGGTGCGCATGGCCGGGCTGGCCGGCGCCACCACCGTCGCGCTGACCGGCAACCCCGCCGCGCCGATCGCACAGGCTGCCGGGCGCGTGTTCCGCACCACCGTGCCGCCGCTACCTGACGAGCTGAACATGGTCGTGCCGGGCGTGCGTTCCTACCTCGCCTCGCAGGTCGGGCTGTACAGCGCCGCCATCCGCATCGGCGAGGTGCGCGGCCACCTGACGACCGCCCAGGCCGATGGGCTGCGCCGCGAGCTGGCCGGGCTGGCCGACATCGTGCAGCGCACTATCGCCACCGGCGAAGCGCTGGCCAGCGAGGCCGTCGCCCGATGGGCGGATGCGCCCGACTTCGTCTTCGTCGGCAGCGGGCCGCTGTACGGCGCGGCGCTCTTCAGCGCGGCCAAGCTGCTGGAAGCCAGCGGCGATCCCGCGATGGGCCAGGACACCGAGGAGTGGGCGCACCTGCAGTACTTCGTCGAGACCAGCCGCACGCCCACTGCGCTGCTGTGCGCCAGCGGCTTTGATGCCGACCGCATGGCCGAAATCGCGCGGGCGCTGCAGGCCATCGGCCGGCGCAGCATCGCCGTCGTCCCGGAGGGCGAGTCCGCCATCAGCCCGCTGGTCGATGTCGTGCTGCCCGTGTGCGGGCACGTACGCGAGTGCTTTGCGCCGATCGTGTACAGCATCGCCGGAGAGCTGCTGGCCGCCGCGCGCGCCGCGCAGGTGAACAGCCGCTACTTCCGCGACTTTGGCGGCGGGCGCACCGTTACGTGGGCTGAGGGCGCATCCAACATCCGCGGCAGCCACACGATCACCGAGCTGCTGCGCTGACCATCATGACCGATCCGATGTTCGTCACCATCGGCAGCATCTTCATCGACGACCTGGTCTTCCCGGACGGACGCACGCAGATGGCCGTGCTCGGCGGCGGCGGAACCCACGCCGCTGCCGGCATGCGCGTGTGGGGCGAGCGCGGCGGCATGTTCGCGTGCATCGGGCGCGATCTGCCACAGGACATCCGCGTTCGCCTGGCCCGCGACTTCGACCTGCGCGGGCTGGTGGAGCTCGACCTGCCCCAGGCGCGCGCCTGGCAGATCTTCGAATGGGATGGCACGCGCACAGAGGTCTTCCGCATGAAGGTGATGGAGCCATTCGTGCATGACCCGCAGGCCGAGGACGGCACTCACGCCTATGACGGCGCGCGCGCGGTGCATGTGCTGCGCGATGCCGCGAACTTCCACGCATGGCGCAGGCGCTTCCCCGCAGCGACCATGCTCTGGGAGCCCGATCAGCCGTACATGGCCGCGCACAACCGCGCCGAGTTCATCGACACCATCCGGCATGCGGAGATCGTCTCACCCAACCTGCTGGAAGCCCGCCTGCTGTACTCCGCGCCGGATGCGCCCGCCGCCACCCTGGTGCAGCAGATGCTGAATGACGGCGCGCGACTCGTGGTGCTGCGCCTTGGTGAGGAAGGCTCGCTCATCGGGCAGCGCACGAGCGCGGGCGACACGCTGCTGCGCGTGCCCGCCGTCCCCGTGCCGGAAGTCGTGGATGTCACCGGCGCGGGCAACTGCTACTGCGGCGCCTTCCTCGTCGGCTGGGTGCGCACGGGCGATCTCAGGCAGGCGGCGGCCTATGGCGCTGTCTCCGCATCGTTCACCGTCGAGCACATCGGCGTGCTCGACAACGCCGTCGTGGACACCGCCGAGCGCGATCGGCGCCTGCGCTGGACGCTCGACCGCGTCGAGGCGCTGCCATCAGCGCCATCGCCCGGGAACTGAACTGCGGGAAGCCGGCGTACTGGCTTCCCGCCCGCGCATCCCTTGTTCGGCTGCACGCAGCACCACACGACTGAGCCATCCGCCCGACCCCACCCTTCATCGTCCTCCCATCCCCACCACGATCTGCTACCGGGGTTCCGTCCATTCTCCCGCGGCAGATCATTTCTGATGTACGCTGGAGTTGAGCCGAAGACAACGCGGAGGGGTGTGACGCTGGTGACACCCGCAGCGACCGCGTGACGCCAGCGCTGGTGCGCCAGCGCGCAACCGCTCGTGCCGCCGTCGTGCTGGCCGATGGCGACATCGCGTGCGACTGGAGGACAGCCATCATGATCCGTCGACTGGACGTGCTCAGTGCCGCCTGGGAGGTATGGCGGGCGAAGGCAGGCGGCAGTGCCTCGCTCATGGCGCGGCAGCAGCAGCGTCTGCAGGCGCTGATCACCTTCGCCCGCACCAACTCTGCGTTCTACCAGCGCCTCTATCAGCATCTGCCCGATCGGATTGCCAGGCTAAGCGACCTGCCGCCCGTCAGCAAGCGCGAACTGATGGCGCATTTCGAGGAATGGACGACCGACCCACGGGTGAGGCTCGAAGACGTGCGCGCCTTCATCGCGGATCCGGCACTGATCGGAACGCCATATCTCGATCGCTACACCGTGTGGCGCACATCCGGCACGACCGGTTCGCCGGGCATCTTTCTGCACGACCGCGAAGCCGTCACGATATACGTCGCCCTGCTGCTGGTGCGCTATTACCTGTCGTGGGCCAGCCCCCGTGAAGCCTGGCAGATCGCGCGGCGGCGCTGGCGCACAGCATTCGTCTATGCGACGGGCGGGCATTTCGCGACCAACGCCTTTGAACGCATCACCCATCGGCTGCGCCCCGGCGCGGACAGAAACCCACCGGTTTTTTCGGCGCACCTGCCGCTGCCTGATCTGGTGCATGCGCTGAACGACAGCCAGCCTGCCGTGCTGGCGACGTATCCCTCGGTGCTGGCAGCGCTCACCGGCGAACAGGCGGCAGGCCGGCTGCGGATCCACCCGCTGCTGATCGCCACCGGCGGCGAGTCCCTCAAGCCGTCCGTACGAAGCCAGGCATCAGCAGCCTTTGGCTGCAAGGTGCGAGATGCCTACGCAGCTTCCGAATTCATGGGGATTGCCTTCGAGTGTTCAGCCGGGCAGCTGCATCTGAACAACGACTGGGTCATCCTTGAGCCGGTGGACGAGAACTACCGCCCGCTGCCCCCCGGCGCACCCCCGCACACCGTGCTGCTGACCAATCTGGCCAACCGGGTGCAGCCGTTCATTCGCTATCAGATGGGCGATAATGTCAGCCTGTGCGCCGAACCCTGTCCCTGTGGCAGCCCGCTGCCGGCGATCGTGGTCGAAGGCCGCGACGACGAGATCCTCAGCTTCGAGACGCCAGACGGCCAGCGGGTCGCCATTCTGCCGCTGCCGCTGGCGACAGTCGTGATGGTGATCGAGGGCGTACAGCGCTTCCAGCTCATCCAGACCGGGGCGAAGACCCTCACCATCCGCTTGTCGGTGACGGCTGATGCACATGCGCCCAGCGTGTGGCAGACGGTATTCGAGCGCCTGCGCGCCTATCTTGACTCGCAGGGGCTGCCATCGGTCATGCTGCAGCGCTCCGACGAAGCGCCGATGCAGGCCACCAGCGGAAAATTCCGTCATGTCTGGTCAGAAGCCCATGCGCAGCAGGCCGCAGACCGGGTAAAGTAGTGGAACCTGAACCCGTACCATGACGGATGGATCAAACCGTGTCTCGAATGCTGCATCATGCGCCGACTGAAATGCGATCGAACCACCTGACACCGCAGATTGGCACTCGCCCCGGATGCGAGGCGCTGCCATGACCACCGCCTCTCCGCGCCTGTTCCTCGCCGTCGACAACTGCTTCGCCTCCAAGCGCTGGACGGCGCCCGCCGAATGGATGGCGCTCGTCCGCGATGTCGGCCTGCGCTTCGTCGAGGCCAGCGCCGACAACGAGTGCGACCCGCTGTATGCTCCGGCGGATGTGCTGCGCGACTGGGCGCAGGCCGTGCGCGATGCCTCGCAGCACACCGGCGTCCGCGTCATCAATCTGTACAGCGGCCACGGCACCTACGCCACCCTCGGCCTCGCCCATCCCGACGTGCGCGTGCGCGAGCACATCCACCATCGCTGGCTGGAGCCGATGATCGAGCTGGCGGCGAGCGTCGAAGCGGGCCTGGGCTTCTTCTGCCACGCCTTCGACCAGTCCACGCTGGCCGATCCGGCCCGCTATGCCGTGGCCGAGGCCGACCTGTTCGCCCGCCTGCATGCGCTGGCGCAGCACGCCCGCCAGCGTGGGCTGCCCGCCATCAGCTGCGAGCAGATGTACAGCCCCCATCAGATCCCGTGGACGCTGGCCGGCGCGGAGCACCTGCTGCGGCAGTGCCACGACCGGGACAGCGCGATGTATCTCACGCTTGACGTCGGCCATGCGGGCGGACAGCGCAACTTCCTGCGCGATGATCTCCCGCACGCCCCGGATTATGCCACCGCAGCGCCGGAGGACGCCGATCCCTACGCATGGATCGAGCGCATCGCCCCTTACGCGCCGATCGTGCATCTGCAGCAAACCGACGGGGCGTCCTCCGCCCATCGCCCCTTCACCGCCAGGCATAACGCCAGCGGCATCATCACCCCGCGCCGCGTGCTGGAGGCGATGGCGCGCGCCTTCGCCGCACCTGCCGACCCGGCCATGCCCCCGCGCGTGACCGAGATCGCGCTCACGCTCGAAATCTTCACACCGACCGCCGAACGCCCTCAGGACACGCTGCGGCACATGGCCGAGAGCGCAGCCCTGTGGCGGCGCGCGCTGCCCGAAGACGGCATGACGCTGGCAGAAGCACTGGCCGCTCTGCCGGACTGAAGCCGACTCCACGAGGGGGCGTGCGGCGGGCAGTCTTCAGCCATGCGCCGCCGCCGGGCGTGCTACGCTGAGGACGCACAGCGTACAGCAACAGGCAGGAGAGGCGGCATGCACAGATTATGGATTCTCGGTTGGGCGCTGATGCTGCTGCTGCTCCCTGGCGCGGCAGTCGGCGCGCAGTCCGCCCTGCCCGTGCCGTACGACCTCGGCAGCCCCGCGCTGACCACGATCTACGTCTCCACCAGCGGCAGCGATGCCAACGATGGCGCAGCGCCAGAGCGCGCCCTGCGCACCCTCAGCGCCGCCTGGGAGCGCATCCCGCAGGGCGTCGCCCTCAGCGGAGCGGGCTATCGCATCGCCCTGCTGCCGGGCGTGTACACCGCCGCAGACGCCCCCAACTACTGGGAGTCGCGCTATGGCAGCGCAGAAGCGCCGATCCTCATCGTAGCGGAACAGGGGCGCGAGACCGTCTTTCTGCCCTCGATCAACCTGTTCGACTCGCGCCATATCGCCTTCATCGATCTGGTCATCGATGTCGGCGCGGACGCCTTCCACTGCGAGCGCTGCGATCACCTGCTCATCCGTGGCAGCCGCCTGGCCGGAGCCGCGCCCGAGAGCTACGCCGCGCAGGAAACGCTCAAGGTCAACCAGTCGCAGTACATCTACATCGAAGACAGCGACATCTCCGGCGCGTGGGACAATGCCGTGGACTTCGTGGCGGTGCAGTACGGGCACATCCTCGGCAGCCGCATCCACAACGCCGGCGACTGGTGCCTGTACCTCAAGGGCGGCTCGGCCTACTTCACCGTTGCGCAGAACGAGATCTACGACTGCGGGACCGGCGGCGTCACCGCGGGCCAGGGCACCGGCCTGCAGTTTATGACTCCGCCATGGTTGCAGTACGAGGCGTACGATATCCGCGTGCTCAACAACACCATTCGCGATACGCAGGGCGCGGGCCTTGGCGTGCAGGGGGGAACGCACATCCTGATGGCGCACAACCTGCTCACGCGCGTCGGCCAGCGCAGCCACCTGATCGAAGTGGGCTTTGGCGGGCGCAGCTGCGACGGTCAGCCGGGCGATGCAGGCCGCGAACGCTGCGAGAGCTTCGTGGCACAGGGCGGCTGGGGCGACACGCAGGTTCCCGACGGCATGAACTACGTGCGCATCCCCAACCACGATATCGCCATCATCGGCAACGTGATCTACAACCCGCCCGGCTATCGCAGCGGCTGGCAGCACTTCGCCCTGCCCGGGCCGTACAGCGCGCCGAACGGCAGTGTGCCCGTGCCAGCACTGGCCGACGATGGGCTGGTGATCGCGGGCAACTGGATCTGGAATGGCGATGCGTCCATGCCGCTGGGCATCGAGGCCAACCCCGACGCGCCCACCGGCTGCGCAGACGCGCACCCCACCTGCAGCGCGGCTCAGCTCATCGCGCGCAACAGCATCAACAGCGGCAGCGCCGCCGCGGCCCCCGCGCTCGACGCGCCGCTGCCCGTCTTCGCCTGGGATGCGCCCGTCCCGGCCCCGCAGCACAACGATTTCACCGGCGTTCCGCTCAGCCCCGCCGAGATCGCGGCGTTTGCCGGCCAGCAGGCCGCCGCCGCGCCGCCCGCCGCGCCGCCGCCGACCACCAGCGCCAGCCTGCCACCGCCACAGGCCGTCGCGGCACTACCGCTGCCCCCCGGACCGCTGGTGATCGTCACGCTCGGCGACAGCCTGACGGCGGGCGACCGCGACGAACGTGAGCTGGGCGGCTATCCCGGACGGCTGCTGTCCCTGCTGAGCGCGACGCGCCCGGGATCGAGCCTGCTCAATCTGGGGCGTTCCGGCTGGAATTCCGACGCGCTCATCGCCGGCGATCAGGGGCTGCCCGGCCAGCTTCCACAGGCGCTGCAGGCGATCAGTGAAGCTCAGCAGCCGGCGCTGGCGCTGGTGTGGATCGGCAGCAACGATCTGTTCTACCTGTACGAGTATGGCGACCCGGACGCGGTCAGAGAGGCGGAGGACGTCGCTCATTTCGCGGACAATCTCGACCACATCCTCAGCGCGCTCACCGGCGCTGGCGCGCGCGTCGTCGTGGCGCTGCTCGACGACCAGGCGCTGCGGCCTGTCGTGCTGCGCGGTGAAGCCTTCACCGGCATCACCCCTGCAGAAGCCGCGCAGATGTCCGCGCAGGTGCGCCGCTACAACGCGGTGATCGTGGAAGCCGCCGCGCGTTACGGCGCGCTCACCGTCGATTTCTTCACCAGCACGCTGTTCGTCAGCCCGGAAACGCTCGCCGACGATGGCAACCATCCCAGCGCCGCCGGCTACGATGCCGCCGCCGCGCTGTGGTTCTCCGCGATTCAGCCGCTGCTCTCCGCGCCGTAGTCCTCCGCCGGGCTGCGCCCCAGCGCGAGGCGCGCCCCGGCGATCACCGTATCGCGCAGCGGCAGAAAATCGACGCCCGCGCGCTGCATCGCCAGCAGCACCGCCCCGCTGACCGGCGGCGCGTTCAGATGCGTGAATTCGGCGCGCGGCGCCAGCCGGTGCACCACGCCGCGCATCGCCTCGATCACGCGCGGGCCGCCGCGGAAGATGCTGCCCGACAGCACCACGTCGAACGACAACGCCGCGATGTCGAGCTGGCGGATCAGCCCGCAGGCCAGGTCGCCCAGGCCTTCGCCCAGCCAGACGATCGCACGGGCCGCCACAGCATCGCCCGCCTCCGCCGCCTCGAACACGCGCAGCGCCGCCGAGGCCGGCAGGTGGTAGCGCCCGCGCGCCAGCCCGGCCAGCAGATCCTCGGCATCCTTCGCGCCGGCCGCACGGACAAAGGCCGCCGTCAGCGCCGTCTGCGGCCCACGCATCGTCCACGCCCGCGCGATCTCGCCGATGGCGTGAAACACCAGTTCCGATGCGCCGCCGGTTTCCGCGAAGGACGTGCCATTGCCGGTCATGCGCGCCTGCTGCCCGTCCGGACCGCGCCCACGCCCGTTCACGCCTGTGCCCGCGGCGATGGACAGCCCCCAGCCCGCCCGCGCCCCCGCCAGCATCCCCAACCCGGCATCGTTCACCGCTTCGAACGGCCCGGCCAGGCCCAGCGCGCCGATCTGCGCCTGAATCATCGGCGTATCCTCGTCCCAGTCGTAGCCCGCAATGCCGAAGCCCGCCCCGGCGATCGCTCCCGGCTTCAGCTCAGCGGTGGCCAGCGCGCGCGACACCGCCGTGTGCAGGGCATGCCGGAAGCCCTCCACGCCCACCGACTCGTGATTGCCCGGCCCCGCCTGTCCGACGCCGAGCACACGCCCGCCCGCATCGCAGATCAGCGCATGGCTCTTTGAGCTGCCGATATCGACGCCAAGAAATCCGATCATCGCCCCTCCGTCGCGAAGAACTGCGGCAGGAACGCCCGGTTGATGCGGAGCATGTCCTCCAGCACCAGCGCGATCTGGTCCGCCGCCGGCCCCAGCGGATGCGCCAGCAATGCCTGAAAAGCCGCCTGGCGATCGCCGTGAACCGCAGCCTGCACCGTCAGCAGCTCGTAGCTCTTGACCTGCGCCAGCAGCCCGCTGACGGCCGGCGGCAGCGGCGCGGCGGGCACCGGCTGCAGGCCGCTTCGGCGCACGCGGCACGGCATCTCCAGCACCCAGTCCGCCGGGTAGCCCGCGACGGCCCCGCGATGCGGCACGTTGACGACGTGGATCTCGTCCAGGTCATTGCAGTGCGCGTTGAGGAGCTGCGTGGCCACCGTCGAGTAGTATGCGCCGCCGCGCTTCATCAGGTCTGCTGGCGGCTGGCGCAGCGCCGGATCGGCATACTGGCGCAGCAGATCGGCCTCGATCTGCATCACCTGCTCGGCCCGCGAGGGCGGCCACTGCGCCTGCTGGGCCAGCTTGCGTCCGGTATAGTAGAAATACTGCAGATAGTAGTTGGGGATCATCTGCAGCGCCTCGATCGTGCCGGCGTCCCACTCCGCATCTGCGCCCTGCGCCCGCAGCTCGGTCAGCGTGTCCGCCATGATCTGCGGCCAGACGTCCTCGCCATCCACCGTCAGCCCGCGATGCCACGACAGATGATTGAGGCCCAGCGTATCCAGCTGCGCCCGCGCCGGGTCGATCGCTTCGCCGCCCTGCAGGCGCTGCAGCAGCGACATCTTCGCCGTGATCGGCACGTTGCACACGCCCACGGACTGCACGTCCGGCGCATAGCGGGCCAGCGCCTCGGTGACCAGCCCCGCCGGATTGGTGAAGTTGACCAGCAGCGCGCCCGGCGCGGTCTCGCGGATGTCGCGCGCGATCTGCAGGATGACCGGGATCGTGCGCAGCGCCTTCGCCATGCCGCCCACGCCGGTGGTCTCCTGCCCGATCAGCCCGTGCCGCTGCCCAAGATACTCGTCCTCGCGGCGCGCCGCCATGCCGCCCACGCGCAGCTGCGTGGTCACGTAGCTCGCCCCGGCGATCGCCGCGCGCGAGTCGGTCGTCAGCACGACGCGAAAAGGCGCGCCTGCCGCCTCGACGATACGCTGAGCGAATCCGCCGACGATCTCCAGCCGGTCCGGCGCGACATCCATCAGCCACAGTTCAGACAGCGGGAATGAGTGCGCCCGGTCGAGAAACCCCTTGATCAGCTCCGGCGTGTAGGACGATCCCCCGCCGATGACGGCCACTTTCATCGCGTCTGCCCTTCCTGTGCGGATGCACCGCACGATCTGCGGATCACAAGCTGCACGGGCAGCACCACCGGCTGCGCGGCGCTGCCTGTCTCCATCCACGCCACCAGCATCTGCACGGCGCGCTCCGCTGCCTGCCCGATCGGGGCGCGCACCGTCGTCAGCGGCGGCTGGGTATAGCCAGCCAGGCGGATGTCATCAAACCCCACCACAGCGACATCCTCCGGCACGCGCACGCCCACCTCGTGAAGCGCAGCGATCGCCCCGATCGCGGAGTCGTCGTCCGCAGCGACGATCACCTGCGGCAGCGCGCGGTCCGCCGCCCAGCCGCGCACGATATGATGCGCGGTGTGCTCGCTGAAGTCGCCACGCCCGATGCGCTGCTGATCGTACGCCAGCCCCCACTCCGCCAGCGCCGCCTTCCAGCCGCGCACCCTCGCCTGGCTGTCCTCGTGGTCAGCCTCGCCTTCAAGGAAGCCGAAGCGCCGGTATCCGCGCTCCGCCAGCAGATAGCGCACCAGCGCGTGCGCACCCTGTTCATTCTCCACCGTCACCGACGGCAGCTGCAGACCCTGCGGCGCCGTGCGCGCCAGCAGCACCACGGGCACCCCGCGCGCCTGCGTCCGCGCCAGCTCGCCATCGGTCAGGCTGTTGGCGAAGGCGATTAGCCCGTCGGCGTTCGCCGCCGCCAGCGGCGCGCGTCCCGGAATATCGCGGTGGCGCGTCGGGCAGATCACCACGTCGTATCCTGCGTCCAGCGCCCCCCGCTCGATCCCGCGCAGCAGCGCCAGCGTGGACTCCCCGCCCAGTTCGTCGATCAGCACGCCGATCGTGCGCGTACGCCGCGAGGCCAGCGCATGCGCGGCGGGATGCATCTGATAGCCGAGCGCAGTGATCGCCGCCTGCACCCGTTCAAGCGTGTCCGCCGTCACCGCTGCGCTGCCGTTGAGCACACGGCTGACCGTCGCGGTCGAGACGCCCGCCTGCCGGGCAACATCCGCTATCGTCGGGGATGCGGATGACTTCATCGCGCCTCCTGCATATGTAAGCGCTTACATCACCCACAGTGTAGGCGGCTTGTCCGGGCGCTGTCAAGGGGCGGCGTGCTTCTGCTACAATCTCGCCCGGCGTCCTGTCCCACGGTGCGGCCCGGCGCGGCCAGACTGGCTTTCCATGACGACTTCCTTTCCAACCATCCCTGCCGATGCGTATCCCCGGCGCTGGCAGGCCGTTCAGCAGCTCATGCGCCAGCACGCGCTCGATCTGCTGATCGCCTACGCCGACGATCGCGCGGTATTCGGCGCGGCACATGCCCGCTGGCTGGCCGATCTGCCCATTCACTTTGAGCCGGCCTGCATCTTCCTGCGTCCGGAAGGTGCGCCGATCCTGTGCTCCGGCCCGGAGAGCGACGAGTTCGCGGCGCTGCGCGGGCGCATCCCTGATGTACGCGTGCTGCGCGAGTTCACCCACCCGGACGAGGACTATCCCTACAGCCGGATCAGCGGCGTGGCCGAGATCGCCGCCGAAATGGGCAGCACGCCAGCACCGCGCGTCGGCCTGGCCGGGCGCAGCCTGATGAGCGCGGCCTTCTTCGCCGCGCTGCAGAGCGCACTGCCGGGCGCACACTGGGTGGACGTGGAGAATGCGATGTGCGACCTGCGCGCCATCAAGACGCCAGCGGAGATCGCCGTCATCCGCCGCGCCTATGCCATCGCCGAGCTTGGCCTGCAGGCGGCTGTCAGCGCGATCGCGCCGGGGGTGAGCGAACGCGCCGTCGCAGCGGAAGCGGAGAGCGCGATGCGCCGGGCGGGCGCCGAGGGCACGGGCATCGACACGATCGTCGCCTCCGGCCCAAACAGCCGGCCAATCCTGGCGCGGTCGACGCTGCGCCTCATCCAGCCGGGCGATATCGTGCTGCTCACCATCGCGCCGCGTTACGAGGGCTATCACGCCGCCATCGGACGCCCGGTGCTGGTGGGGCCGGTGCCGGAAGTCGTGCGGCGCGCGCGGGATGCCGCCGTCGCGGCGCAGCAGGCCAGCGCTGCCGAGCTGCGCGCCGGCGTCGAGGGACGTACCGCCGAGGCGGTCGGCCGCGCCGTGATTGCGCAGGCGGGGCTGGCGGAACACTTCCTGTACTCCGGCGTGCACAGCGTCGGCGTGATCGAGTTCGAGCCGCCGATCTTCGGACCAAGCAGTCCGGCCATGCTGCAGGCTGGCATGGTGATCTCCATCGACATTCCGCTGTTCAACGCGCCCTGGGGCGGCCTGCGCATCGAGGACGGCTACCTGATCACTGATGCGGGCGCCGAGAAGCTTAACAGCACGCCATTCGTGCTGGAGCGTTGAGCGCGCACTTCAGTACCACTGAACAATCTCTAACATCGCATTGTGCACGACGGATACGGCTTTCTGATACACTGATTGAAAGATAGGGACTAGTGGCTGCGGTTTTGTCCGTGGCGTGTCGGTGATCTCATGAGCAGACGTGACGCCATCCGCCTCATCAGCCTGGGCCTTGCGCTCGCAGTCGCGCTGACAGCCGTTGCGCTGCTGATCGTGCCGCCTTCACCACAGCCCGCCGCACTGCCGACACGCGTTCAGCTGCCGCAGGCGACGCAGGCGGCCAGCCTGCCCACCGCTGAAGCGCCAGCGCTTGCTGACGCCGGGCAGCCAGACAGGACCACGCCGCCGCCGGCTTCCGAGGCGCCCGCAGCCGCTGCCACGCAGGCGCCCGCCACCACCGCAGCGCCGACACAGCCGCCAACGCTGAGCCCCGACACGCCGACATTCACAGCGGAGCCCAGCGCTACATGGACGCCGCTGGTGCTGCCCCCGCCGCTGGAGTCGCCGATTGGTGTGCCGCCGGGCCAGCAGGTCATCGCGCCGTTGCCCGCCGCGCCCATCCCCGGCCAGATCGTGGTCGCCTTCCAGCCGAATGCCAGCCCTGCCGAGCGCGCCGCCTATATCGCCCAGCTCGGTGGGCAGATCACCGCGCAGATCGACGCGCTCGACACCGTGGTGCTGCAGGTGGCGCCCGAAGTCGCTGCTGCGCCGCTGCCCGAGTCTCCCGTCATCGCCCTGGCAGAGCCGGATTACCTCGTCAGTGCGCTGCAGTCCCCGGCGGACGATCCGCTGCGCGCACAGCAGTGGGCGCTCGCCGCCATCGGCGCTGAGCAGGCGTGGATGGCGCAGCCGGCAGGCCAGCCTACGATCCGCATCGCCGTCATCGACAGCGGCATCTGCGCCGACCATCCTGACATGGCGGGGCGCATCCTGCCGGGCCGCGATTTCGTCGATAACGACGACACGCCGCAGGATACCTTCGGGCATGGCTGCGCGGTCGCCGGCATCATCGCCGCCAACACCGGCAACGGCATCGGCATCGCCGGCCTCGCGGCGCGCGCGCAGATCATGCCGCTGCGCGTGCTGGGCGGCCAGGGCACCGGCTCATACTCCGCGGTCGCTGCGGCGCTGGTGTGGGCCGCCGACCAGGGCGTGGATATCGCCAACCTCTCGCTGGGCGGCAGCGCCAGCACCAGCGTGCTCGAAGCGGCGGTGCAGTACGCCAGCGCGCGCGGTGTGCAGATCGTGGCCGCCGCGGGCAATGCCGGCGCCGCCGCCCCGATCGCCTTCCCCGCCGCCTATCCGCAGGTCATCTCGGTGGGCGCATTCGGCGCAGATGGCGCGACGGCCGCCTTCAGCAGCGGCGGAGCGAGCGCCGATGTGCTCGCCCCCGGCGTGGACATCCTCACCACCAGCCTGAACGGTCAGTATGCCCGGCTGTCCGGGACCAGCTTCGCGGCCCCGCACGTCGCTGCTGCCCTGGCGCTCGGCTTCGCCCCTGCGGACGCCGGCCAGGCACTCTGGCTGGGCACGGGCGAACGCCCGCCGATCATCGCCGTGCCCTCCGCGACGCCCGCGCCGCAGACCGTCGATCTCTCGCGCTACGCAGGGCTGCTGGAGCAGGCGCGGCAGCAAGGCTGGGTGCGCGTCATCGCGGCGCTCGATGTGCCCTTCAGCCCGGAAGAGGCGGCCCAGGCGGCCCAGGCTTCGCAGATCAGCGCGGCACAGGCGAGCGTGGTCTCCGCGATGGCGGGCACAAACGCCGAGGTCGTCAGCCAATCCGATCAGTGGACCATCCCCTTCATCGCCTACATCGCGGATGAGGACGCGCTGGTGCGGCTGGCCAGCCTGCCGCTGGTGACCGACATCGTCGAGGACAAACTGCTGCAGCCTTCGCTCGCCTCCAGCACCGTCATCGTCCAGGCCGATCAGGCGTGGTCGCGGCTGGACGGCACAGGGGTGGCAGTGGCAGTGCTCGACACCGGCGTGCAGAACAATCACCCGTTCCTCAACGGCCGCGTGATCTACGAGGCGTGTTTCTCTTCAAACTCTCCCAGCTTCGGCGTCACGTCACTGTGCACGAACGGCAGCACCACGCAGACCGGGACAGGCGCAGCATCGCCCAACCGGTGTATCAGCCTCGGCACTGATGGTTGCGATCATGGCACACATGTCGCCGGCATCGCCGCCGGGCGGAACGGCAGCTACCAGGGCAGCACCTTCCACGGCGTCGCACGCGGCGCCTCGATCATCGGCATCCAGGTGTTCAGCCGTGTCCCTGAGCAATGCAATCCTGCGTGCCCAGGCGTGTTCAGCACGGGTGCATACGACAGCGACATCATCAGCGGTCTGCAGCGGGTGTACAGCCTGCGCACCACCTATACCATCGCGTCGGCCAACCTTAGCCTGGGCGGCGGCTCCTACACCGGCTTCTGCGATACCCAGCCGATCAAGACCACGATCGACCAGCTGCGCTCGTCCGGCATCGCGACCGTGATCGCTTCCGGTAACGAATTCACAACGAACGCTGTATCATTCCCCGCCTGCGTGTCCACCGGCGTCACAGTCGGCGCGACTACCGATGCAGATGCCGTCGCCAATTTCTCCAACAGCGGGCCACAGCTCGATCTGCTGGCGCCGGGCGTGTCCATCACCTCGTCCATCCCGACCAGCACCTACGCCACATGGAACGGCACGTCAATGGCGACGCCGCATGTCGCAGGCGCGTTCGCCATCCTCAAGCAGTGCAATCCCGCCGCCACCGTCGATCAGATGGAGAATGCGCTCAAGGCCACCGGCGCCTCCGTGACGGACAGTCGCAACTCCAGAGTGACGCCGCGCATCCGCATCAACGACGCCATCAACTGGATGATCGCCAACGTCGGCTGCCCAAGCCTGGCCACCGCCACGCCGACGCCGTCACCGACGCGCACCAGCACGCCCGGCCCAACCTTCACACCGTCCGCCACGCCGCTGCCGGCCAACCTGATCGTCAACGGTGACTTCAGCGCCGGCCTGGCCAACTGGCTGTACTC
>CAZZJW010000051.1:0-29674 GCA_964654755.1 uncultured Pleurocapsa sp.
CGCATCCGTACCACTGGCCCGCAATGCGACCGTGGTATATTCTGTCTGCACCGGGGAAGCAGGAGCGCGCCATGCAAGCGCCGTACGTCTTCATCAGTCACAGCAGCCAGGATGAAACGCAGACCGCCTACCTCGTCGAGCACCTCGGGCAGGCGGGCCTGCGCCTGTGGGTGGATGCCAGCGCCATCCCGGATGGCTCCACCTGGCTGAACGAGATCGAACGCGGGCTGCGCGGATGCGCCGCCGTGGTGGTGGTGATGACGGCCAACGCCCGCGCCTCCGAGTGGGTGCAGGCGGAAACGCTGCTGGCGCACGAACTGCGCCTGCCGATCTTCATCGCGCGCTTCGACGACACGCCGCTGCCGCTGCACCTGATCACCCGCCAGGCGACCGACTTCCGCCGCCGCCGCGAGTCCGCTGCCGCACGGCTGACCGCCGCGGTACGCGCCGCGCTGCAGGCAGAGGCGCCTCCGGTGAGCACGCCGGGGCAGTCACCAGACCCAAACCGCCACAACTTCTTCCGCTTTCTGGAGCAGCTCCCCGGCGGCGCCGTCAACAGCCGCGTGGGGCGCGAGCTGTTCACATGGGCGAAGGCGCACGCCGACACGATCACCTTCAGCGGGCGCAGCGTGCCGGCCTTTCACGCGCATGTCGAAATCGGGATGGGCGGCGTGGTGGGGTGTTCACTGCGCGCCTATCCGAAGCAGCCCGCGCTGGAGATCCCGCTGCAGTACTTCCGCGAGTTCCAGCCGTATGACAGCGACCGGGAGCGCGCAGAGGTGCTTACCGCGCTCAACCGCCTGCTGCTGCCCGCCCCGCCGCTGGAGGCCGCCCGTGCCGATGGCCGCCCGGCGCTGCCGCTGCACACGCTGGCCCAGCCGGAGAAGCTGGCGCAGGCGACCGCCCTGCTGGAGATGCTGTTCAGCCGGCTGCGCAGCGGGCGCTGAATGGCGGCCCGCCATCGCACAACCTGAGAAAGATCGGGAAGCGCCTCCACTCCGGGTATACTGGTGCTGGCGATCACCGTTCGTCAGTCAATCTGCCTGCGCGTGTCGCCGCCGGCAACCGCCCGCGTTTCCAGCATGCGATTCATACTGAGGAGATGACGATGGACAGCAGTGTGTCTTCCGATACGCAGCACGTGCTGGTCACGGGGGTGACGGGTTACATCGGCGGCAGGCTCGTCCCGCTGCTGCTGGAGGCGGGCTATCGCGTGCGGGTGATGGTGCGCGATCCGATCCGCCTGCAGGGGCGCTCATGGATCGGGAACGTCGATGTCGTGCAGGCCGATGTCCTCAAACCGGACACACTGGACGCCGCCCTGGAGGGCATCGACATCGCCTACTATCTCATCCACAGCATGCGCGGCGGAGAGAACTTCCACGAGCGGGATATCCGGGCGGCGCGCAGTTTCGGCGCCGCAGCCGAACGCCAGGGGGTGAAGCGTCTGATCTACCTCGGCGGCCTGGGCGAGTCGACAGCGGCGCTCTCGCAGCATCTGCGCTCACGTCAGCAGACGGGCGACGCCCTGCGGGAGTGTGCCGTCCCGGTGACGGAATTTCGCGCCGGGGTGATCGTCGGTTCCGGCAGCCTGTCATTCGAGATGATCCGTTACCTGACGGAGCGCGTCCCCATCATGATCTGCCCGCGCTGGGTGTTCACGCGCACGCAGCCGATTGGCGTGCGAGACACGCTGGAATACCTGGTCAGCGCGGCGAAAACCCCTGCAAGCATCGGACAGATCATCGAAATCGGCGGGGCCGAGGTCATGACCTACCGCGACATGATGTTCGGATATGCGCTCGCGCGCGGGCTGCGTCGCTACATGATCCCGGTGCCGGTGCTCACGCCCTATCTGTCGTCGTACTGGGTGCACTGGGTGACTCCCATCCCGAGCGATATCGCGCGCCCCCTGATCGAAGGACTGCGCAACGAGGTCATCGTGCACGACGACAGCGCGCGCAGGATTTTCCCGGACATTCATCCAGGCACGTTCGCCACCGCCGTCAGCCGGGCGCTGGAGAAGCTCAAGGCCAGCGAGGTGGAGACCAGCTGGGCAGATGCGCTGGTGAGCAGCCAGCCAGAGCAGTCGCCCGCAGTGCTCACCACGCATGAAGGGATGTTCCTCGAACAGCGCAGGCATCGGGTGAACGCGACGCCCGGCGCGGTGTTCCAGGCGTTCACCCGGCTCGGCGGAGAGAACGGGTGGCTGTACTTCAACTGGGCCTGGTACCTGAGAGGGCTGCTGGACCGGATGGTCGGCGGCGTCGGACTGCGTCGTGGGCGGCGCCACCCGACAGAAGTGCGCGTCGGCGACGCGCTCGACTTCTGGCGCGTCGAAGCGGTGGAGCCGGACCGGCTGCTGCGGCTGCGCGCCGAGATGAAAGTGCCGGGCCTCGCGTGGCTGCAGTTCAAGGCGGAACCCCTCGAAGACGGAAGCACGCAGCTCACGCAGACCGCCTTCTTCGCGCCAAACGGGCTGTTCGGCCTGTTGTACTGGTATGGCCTGTACCCGCTGCACGGCCTGATCTTCTCCGGCATGATCGCCAGGCTGGCGCAGAACGCAGAGCACCTCGCCTGAGGCCGTGCCTGCCGCGTCCGCCGCGGCAGCGCCCCGACGCGCGCTCGCTCACAACGGCATCCTACGGATCGCTGGCCGCATCCGCAGGATGCGACAATGCGCTGCCCGGCTCCATATTTCTGGTTTTATATGTCACTATTGACACGTACGCAGATTCAGGATAAGCTGTTTTCAGTTGAGTGATCTCGCCCACCCTGACCACGATCCGGGATGCTCATTTGGGAGACGCGATGCTGCAGCAACGCCTGCGAGTTCCGCTCGAAGACACGCCGATGGCTGGCGGTTCGGGCACGCAGCACGGCCTGTTCATCGCGCCACGGCGGACGCCTGCGCATCACAGCGCAAAGGATGACTTATGTCAGTTTTTACATGTGATTTACATTATCGCAGCGTATCGGGCATCGCCGGTCAGAACGCACGGCTGCGGAATGGCCACACGCACTTGTTGAACGAACAGCAGCAGAAAGGGAACACGCCATGAACAGGATCCGTATCGGCACCATCCACGACCTGCAGCCCGGTGAGACGAAAGTCGTGCAGGCCGACGGCAGGAGCATGCTTCTGGCACGCGTGGGAAACCAGTACTACGCCGTCGAGAACCGCTGCTCGCATCTGCCGCTGCCGCTCAGCGGCGGCAAGCTGGAGGATTGTGTGATCACCTGCCCGTTTCACAACTCCCGGTTCGATGTACGCACCGGCGAAAACCTCGACTGGGTCACCGGGGTCGTGGGCATCAGGACGCCGGGGTGGTCGCGTCGACTGCTGGCGCTGGGCCGCCAGCCGCAGGGCCTGAAGCGCGCCACCGTGGTGGTTGAGGCGGAAGATCTGTTTCTGGAAGAGTAACCAGGCGGCAGACCGTCGCCTGTCATCATCGCAGTTCTGAGCACGCTTTCGCAATCAATCAAGGCAGAGGAGACTGAACCATGTATCACACCATCGTACGCCGTATCCTGCGACAGGGATTTGCCAACGTCAATAAGGGCAACTTCGACGCCGTGCTGGCGCAGTGCGCGCCGAACATTCGCCATCGCTTCGCCGGGGATCATGCCCTGGGCGGCGAACGCCACGATGTCGACATGCTGCGGCGCTGGTTTCGGCGCGTCGCGGTCGTATTTCCGGGAATGCAGCTGGACATCACCGACATGTTCGTGAAAGGAATGCCATGGGATACCCGCGCTATCGTCACGTGGACGGAACACGTCGATCTGCCCACCGGTCGGCACTACGTCAATAACGGCATCCACTACATCCACCTGCGCTGGGGCAGGGTGACCTCCATCAGCGTCGCGCTGGATACCCAGCTCGCTGCCGAGGTGCTCGCTGAACTGGGCGCAGCGGGGGTCACGGAGGCGGTCGCGCCGCAGATCGTCGGCGCATCTCTCCGTGCCGGCCGCCCGTCCTCCGCTGCGCTGCGAGGCACTGCGATATGAGCCAGACCATCGTGATCACCGGCGCGTCGCGCGGCATCGGGCTGGCCGCGGCGCGCCTGCTGCAGCAGCACGGCCACCAGGTCATCGGCACCTGCCGCAATCCCGCACAGGCAGGCGTGACCGATTTCGAGATGGAAGCGCTGGACGTCACGCAACCAGAGTCCGTCGAGGCGTTCTGGCAGCGCATGCAGCGCAGGGGCCTGGCCGTCGATGTGCTCATCAACAACGCGGGCTACGACCTGTATGGCGCGGCGGAAGAGGTGAGCTTCGACGAATTCCGCGATCAGCTCGACACCAACTTCCTGGGGGCGGTTCGCATGATGCTGGCCGCCCTTCCCCAGATGCGCAAGCGCCGCAGCGGGAAGATCATCAACCTCAGCTCGATTGGCGGGCTGCTCTCCCTGCCCTACAACAGCGCATACGCCGCGAGCAAATATGCGCTGGAGGGCTACAGCGAGTCGCTGCGCTACGAGATGCTGCCGTTCGGCGTATTCGTCTCGCTGATCGAGCCGGCTGGCGTACAGACCGGCACGCTCGACCACTCACTGATCTCAACACGAACGCCGCATCCCGCCTATCAGGCGGCGCGCGCGCGGCTGATGCGCCAGATGCAGCACACCCAGGCGGCCAGCGGCATTCCGCTGGACACTGTGGCGCAGGCCATCGCACGGGTCGTCGCCGAGCAGAAGCCGAATCTGCGCTATCCGGTTGGTGGCCAGGCGCAGTTTGCGCCGCTGCTCAAGCAGTTCCTGCCGCAGCGCTGGTTCGAGGCCTTCGTGCTGCGGCAGTTTCCCACCTCGGCATCCTGAGCCGCTCGTGCCAGGCCTTTCTGCGCTGCGATACCCCAGCGCCGGGGCGGGCGCTGCGGAAACAAAAACGGAGATGCGCGGGCATCTCCGTTGGTCTGGTCAGTGCGCTTGTCGCGATCAGCCGCGCCCGACGTACGAGCCGTCGCGCGTGTCGACCTCGATCTTGTCGCCTTCCTTGATGAACATCGGGACCACCACCGACAGGCCGCTGTCGGTCGTCACGCGCTTGGTGACGTTGCCAGCGGTGTTGCCGGCCACTGCCACTTCCGCCTCGGCCACCGTGTAGGTGAGCGTGGTCGGCAGCACATAGTCGATCGGGCGGCTGTTGTACAGGCGAAGCTGGATCTGCATGGTCTCGCGCAGGTACAGCACCTCATCGCCGAACAGTTCCGCCGGGGCCTCATACTGCTCGTAGCTGACGGTATTCATGAAGTGCAGCGTGTCGCCATCGCGGTAGAGATACTCCACCGTCTCGGCCTCGACATACACATCTTCCAGCTTGTCTTCCGCGCCGAAGATGCGCTTGCTCGTGCTGCCCGTTTCGATATCCTGCAGCGCAGCCGTCATGGTCGCCGTGCCACGCCCTGGCTTGTTGTAGGTGGTGTTGACGACGCGGAACAACCGCCCGTCCAGACGAAGCGTGACGCCGCGCTTCAGATCGCCTGCAAAGATCATTGGTGTGAAACCTCGCTGAATTCCCCTTAGCAAGCGCATTATACGGGAATAATACGAAATTTCCAGTCCCGGCTGGTGCTGGACTGCCTCCAGCCGGCTCGCCCGAAGCGGACGGCTGACGCTATACTCCGGTCATCTTCGCGCCGGCCATCTTCAGGAGCGCCCCATGAGCCAGCCCACGCCACCAGCACCGCCGACCGATGTGCTGCTGCGCTTCGTGCACGTCAGCGACACGCACATCAGCGCAGACCCGTCCTACTCGCATCCCGATGCCGACTATCCCGCCGCCGTCGGCGCGCGCGCAGCAGTTCGCGCCATCAACGCGCTGCCCTTCACGCCCGATTTTGTGCTGCACACCGGCGATGTCGCCTACGACCCCGATGCCAGCGCCTATCTCGCCGCGCGCGAGATTCTCAGCGGGCTGCGCGCCCCGGTGCACTACCTCGTCGGCAATCACGACGACCGCGAAGCGCTGCAACGCGTGCTGTGCGGCCAGCCCGCGCCCGCCCCCAGGCACTCCTATCAGTTTGAATGTGGCGGCGTGCAGTGCGTCGTGCTCGACAGCAACGCGCCCGCGCCGGGGGCTGGCGGCGCACTCGGCCCGCAGCAGCTCGACTGGCTGCGCGCACTGTGCGCCGCGCCCGATGCCCGCCCGATGCTGGTGGCCGTGCATCACAACGCCCTGCCCGTCGGCTCGCCGTTTCTCGACTCGTTCATGCGCCTGGTCGATGGCGAAGCGCTGCACCAGGCGCTGCTGCCCGCCGCCCGCCGTCTGCGCGGGGTATTCTTCGGCCACATCCATCAGCCAACCGAGACGTGGTGCGATGGCATCCTGTACTGCTCGGCCCCCAGCACGTGGTATCAGCTCCACTGCGACCCGGGCAGCGCGGAGATCCGGCCAGATCGGGGCGCACAGCCAGGCTTCAGCGTGGTCACCGTGCTGCGCGACCGCACCTTCGTGCGCCGGCACCGCTTCACCATCGACTGACGCGCCCTGCGAACCGGCGTGCTCAGCCCAGCACCCACTCCAGATGATGGTCGTACAGCACCCCGGGGCGGGGACGCCCGGCCTCGTCCCAGCCCATCATCTCGTAGTACGTGCGAATCGCCGCGGCAAAGCTCTCGCGCGAGAGCATCACGCCCTGTTTCGCGCCGCTGTCTACCGGCTCGCTGAAGAAGCGCTCCGGCAGCCAGTCGTCCTCCGGGCCCAGTCCCTCGCGGTTGTTGTACACGCGCATCAGATGATTGCGCCGGTCGCCCCAGCGCAGGATTTCGTACGATGAGGTCTCCCAGCCGGTGATGGCGGCCAGGAAGTCCGTCATATGCTGCAGGCTGAGCGCGCGCGTCGGCGCAATCGCGAAGATGCAGTAGCCCAGCGCATCCGCGCCAGACCACAGCGTGTTGAGCGCCCGGTAGTTGCGCACCTTGTCCGGGCCGACGTACTCCATCGGGATGCGGTTGAGGATGCCGAGCGTGCGCGCATACTCCAGCGAGTGCTCCCAGCCGACAGCCGTGTCGAAGTCCCAGTCATGTTCGCAGATGTCGTAGCGCGGGCCGATCGGCGCCGTCGCATAGCCGAGCGCGAGATTGGTCTGGGTGCGCGGCTCGAACGGCACCATCTCCAGCCCCTTGACGTGCATCGCATAACGCTCGGCGCCCTTGCCGATGGCGGCGGCGGCGCGCCGGCTGCCCTCTGCCAGCACATCGCCGAACCCCTCGCGCGCGATGATGCGCCGTGTGATCTCCAGCGCGGCATCGTGATTGCCGAAACGCAGGTCAAGGCCGCCGGTGTCCTCCAGGCTCAGCAGTCCGTTCTCGAACGCCTCCATCGCCAGCGACAGCGTGAAGCCCAGTGAGACCGGGTCCAGCCCATACTGGTTGCACAGCACGTTGAAGCGCAGCAGGACGCGCACATCGCTCGTGCCGATGTTCGGCCCCAGCGTGCCGGTGATCTCCTGATGAATGGCGCTGGCGCGTGGGTCGGAGTCGCCGCCCGGGTGATACATCTTCATGCAGTCGTTCGGGCAGCCCGGGCACGCCGCAACGCCCGAAGCCATCGGCAGCCAGTGCTCCGCCTTGTAGGCATCGACCGCGGGGAAGGTGGCCGTGCGGAAGTTCTCGGTGGTGAGCGCAGCATCCAGCCCGACCAGGTGCACCCACACCGCGAATCCGGGAAGCTGCTGCTGAAACTGCGAGAGCGTGTTGGTCTTGATGTCACGGGCGAAGCCGGCGTTGATGCGCTCGTACGTCGCGGGGTCGGCCACAGGGGGCAGCTCGCCGCCGCGCAGCACGATCGCCTTGAGGTGCTTCGCGCCCATCACCGCGCCCATGCCCATGCGCTGCGCCTGGTGCGTGCGACTGCTGACAATATTGGCGAAGCGCACGCGCTGCTCGCCCGCCGGGCCGATCGCCGCCACGTCGATGCCCACGCCCAGCCGGGCCTCCAGCGCATCGGTCGTCTCGCCGACCGTCTTGCCCCACTCGGCATCCATCTCCAGAAACGACACCGCGCCGTGGTCGATCAGCAGGCCGGTCGGCTGGTCGGCAGCGCCGTGCAGCACGATGGCATCGTAGCCGCTCTTCTTGAGAGAGACCGCCCAGCGCCCCTCGCAGCGCGTCTCGCCGACGCCGCCCGTCAGCGGGGACTTGGCCGTGACGACGTAGCGCACCAGCCCCGCCGCCGGGTAACCAGCGACCACGCTGTTACAGAACACCAGCACGTTATCCGGGCTCAGCGGGTCGATGCCGGGCGCGGTCTCGCGCAGCAGATAGTACGTGCCCAGCAGGCCGCCGCCCGCGTAAATGCGGTAGAAGCGCTCATCCGGCTGCTCCACCCGCGTCGTGCGCGTGCTGAGATCGACATGCAGAATCCTGCCATGATAGCCAAACACCCGGAGCCTCCCTTTCGCTGCACAATGTGACCGTTCACAGCAGCGATTGTGGACGCTCTCACGGAGTCTGTCAAGCGGGCAGCCCTCTCAGCGCAGGGCGCGCGCCTCGACGGGCTGATCGCGCGGCACGACGGATACCGTCACCACGTAACTCTCGCGCTCCACATGCAGGCCGGGCATCTCCGCGGCCAGCGCCTGCACGGTCGCCTGCAGCGCCCCCGTGCGATGAAAGGCCTCCACCGAGCCCTGGCTGTCCCAGTACACCATCAGCAGCGCCGACTCCGGATCGTCGACCTGCTCCAGCAGCGCTGCCGAAATGAATCCTGCCCGCGCCGACACCCCGGGCAGATATGAATGCTCGATCAACCTGCGCAGGTTCGGCATTCCACCAACGGGCACCCGAATCACACTGGCCTGAGCGTACATGGCACTGCCTCCCGCACCCTTGCCTATCTCAATTCTACGGCGGTTCGGCCTGCCGGGGCGGATCGACACGGACATGCGCGCGCGGCTTCCCGGCTGGGCGCGCACAATTCGCACAACGATTTATGCAGTCTGCACAGAGATTGCGGGGGGGGCGCCTGGCGTTCAGCTGGCGGGGGTGGTTTGCCGGCTGTAGGACAGCACCTGCTCCGGCGTCAGCGTCCCCTCTGGCCGCAGCGCCTCGTCGATATACACCGCATGCCACAGGTGGAAGGCCAGCGCCGTCCACACCGGCCACAGATGATACTCACGCCGGTCGATATGACCGCGCACGCGCTGCTGCACCCATTCCGGCTGCATCACACCGACATGCGCGACGTACTCCGGCGCCAGCCAGCGCTCCACCAGCGGACGCAGCACCGTGCGCAGCCACTCCGAGGCGGGCGGCACGAAGCCCCATTTGGGCCGATTGCGCACGCTGGCCGGCACGATATCCTGCACCGCTGACTTCAGCACGTGCTTCACCGTACCACCGCGCAGCTTGTGCTCCAGCGGAATGCGCAGCGCCAGATCGATCAGCGGATGATCCTCGAAGGGCGCGCGCGACTCAACGGACATCGCCATGCTCAGCTTGTCCACGCGCATGTTGCTGTCGTCCGCCAGCCACGACACCAGGCCCGCGTAGGCGATGCGATCGGCGAAGTGCGGCGTCTGCGGGGCGGCCAGCAGCGGGCCGAGACTGCGTTCGAGCAGCGCGCGCGCCACATCACCGCTGTCCGGCAGGCGCAGCGCCTCGCCAAAGTCCGCAGGGTCGATCATGCGCTTCCACGCCAGATAGCGGCTGAGCGGATCAATCCGCCGCGATTTCTCCGCCATGCGGCTGGCCGCCTCAAAGCGCGCGGGCAGGCGCTCCAGCAGCGGCGTGCTGAGCGCGCGCACGACGGCCGGCAGGCGCAGATATGCCGCCAGCCGCTGATCCGAGCGAAAGTGCGGATAGCCCGCGAACAGCTCATCGCCACCATCGCCGCTCAGCAGCACAGGCACGCCCTGTGTGCGCGCCAGCGCCGCGACGAACACCGTCTGGATGATCGAGGGCTGCGCGATCGGCTCGTCCATGCTGCAGATCAGATGCGGCAGCAGGCGGCACAGCGAGTCGTCCTCGCGGATGGTGATCGCGTGGTGCTCCGCACCCAGTTCGCGCGCGAATGCCTCGGCGAAGCGCGCATCGACGTTGAACTTGCTGTCAAGCGTGCTGCCCGGCGGCAGTTCAAAGCCGACGGTGAAGGTGCGCACCGGCCCCGACGCGCTGGCGCGCATCAGCGCCACCACCGCGCTCGAGTCCAGCCCGCCGCTGAGGAACGCGCCGACCGGCACATCGCTCATCATGCGCATCTCGACGGCTTCGGCGAGGGCGGCACGGGTGCGCGCGACCGACTCGGCATAGGACCAGCCTTCGGGCGCCGGCATGCTCGGACGCCAGTACTGCCCGGTGACCACGCGCTTGCCGTCGTACGTCAGATACTCTCCGGGCTGGAGCTTGTGCACACCCTGAAACGGCGTATGCGGCGCAGGGATGTAGCCCAGCGCGAAGTAGGCCAGCGCCGCCTGCGCATTCAGCGCGCGCGGCAGCGCCGCATCCGCCAGCAGCGCCTTGATCTCCGAGGCGAAGCACAGCCTGCCCTCCGCCGGCGCGTAGTACAGCGGCTTCTCGCCGGCGCGATCGCGCGCGAGCAGCATGCTGCGCTGCGCCGCATCCCATACGCACACCGCGAACATACCGCGCAGCCGGTCGAGCACGCCGCGCCCCCACTGCTCATAGCCGTGCACGATCACTTCGGTGTCGGTGCGGGTGGCGAAGTGGTGGCCAGCGTTTTCCAGCTCTGCGCGCAGCGCGCGGTGATTGTAGATTTCGCCGTTGAAGGCCACCGCCGTCTGGCGGTCTTCGCTGAACAGCACGCCGGGCGGCGCGTTCAGGTCGATGATGGCAAGACGGCCAGCGCCGAAGGCGAACACGCCATCCGCATGCACGCTGAAGCCATCCGGACCGCGATGCGCCAGGCGCTGTGCCATGCGCTCGACCAGCGCGCGATCGGCGCCAGCGAGGTTGTACTCCCCGAATATGCCACACATGGTACTGGAATGACCTTTGCGAAGGATGTGGCAGGTCAGTTGGCGCGCGATGCTGACCAGATTACGGACCCGTCATATTCAATACTACCATAGACGTCTGCAACAGTAGAAAAGTTGCATGATGGGCCTGTTAACGTTCTGCGACCCCGTGATTTGAGCGGCCAGCCGCTTCAGCGGCGCGGGCCGGTGCTGCCGCGGATGATGATCTCCGGGGTGATCAGCACGCGGGCGGGCGGCGCCTCAGGGTGCTGGATGCGCTCCAGCAGATAGCGCACCGCCATCTCGCCGATCGCGGCGAAATCCTGGCGGGCGGTGGTGAGCGGCGGGCAGGTGTAGGCCGCCAGCGCGATGTCATCGAAGCCGACCACAGAGACATCCTCCGGCACACGCAGGCCGGCTTCCGCCAGCGCACGAATCGCGCCAATGGCGGTGTTGTCGTCCGCCGCCACGATCGCAGTGAAGTCCGCGCCACCGGCCAGCAGCATCCGGGCGCCGCGGTAGCCGCCTTCCGCCGTCCAGTCGCCTGCCACCGAGCGCAGCGGGGCCAGCCCGGCCTCACCCAGCGCCTGCAGCAGTCCTTCATGACGCTCGCTGGAAGCGTGCCAGCCGTCCGGGCCGCGAATCTCGCAGATGGCGGTGTGGCCCAGCGCCAGCACATGCCGCGCGAGCTGCGCCACCGCCTGCACGTGATCGAGCACCACGCCGGGACTGGCGCTGGCATGCTGATCGTTATGGATCAGCACCACCGGCAGGCCGGGGCTGGCGGCACTGAGCACATCGTAGCGCGCGCACTGCAGCGGCGCGAACAGGATCACGCCATCCGGCTGCCAGCGCGTGACAGCATCCAGCGCCTCGACAAAATCCAGCGTGGCAGCGTTCGTCACTTCAGACATCAGCACGTCGTAGTCCTGCACGCGCGCGGCGCGCAGCGCGCACTCGATCACCGCGGCGATCTCGCTGTACCAGCTGCCATAGGTGATCATGGCGAGCGTGCGCGAACTGCGGCTGCCCAGCACCTGCGCGAACTTGCTGGGGCGGTAGTTGAGCGCATCGATCACCTGCTGCACACGCTGGCGGGTGTCCTCCGCCACCGGGCCGCTGCCATTCAGCACGCGCGAGACCGTCTGGTACGACACGCCAGCCTGCGCCGCGACATCGCGCAGCGTGGTCTTCGACTCCGTGTTCCTGTGGATTCGAGGCATTTCCGACGAACTGATCCTGTGCCTTCCGGAAGCACCTGAGTGTATCACAGCACCCGTCAGTGCTGGCAGCGTGGCAGCGTGGCCATGCGCATCACACGCCGGATCTGTTGCGCCCACCCGGCAGGGGCTATCATCAATGTGCACACTGCAACTTCGGCAGCGCGCATCCGCGTGGGCCGCGAAAGGGGTGAATCGACATCATGACTGTGTCGATCTGGCAGGCAGACGGACGCCAGCCGGTGCGCGAGGTGGACGTGCTGATCGTCGGCGCGGGCATCGTCGGCTGTACGGCGGCGCTGTTCGCGGCACAGGCCGGGCGCTCTGTCGTCATCACCGAAATGCGCGATGTGGCGCTGGGCGCCAGCGGCCGCAATGCCGGCTTCATGATCACCGGGCTGGACGCGTACTACCACCACGGCATCGCGCAGTATGGCGCGAACACCGCGCGCGAGCTGTGGCAGCTCTCGGTGAAGACGCATGCCTACTGGCGTCAGTTCGCCGCGCAGGCCGGCGGCGTGACGATGGATCAGCGCGGTGCGATGCTGCTGGCGGAGAGCGCCGGGGAGGCCCGCGAGCTGGAAGCCGCCGCGCGCGCGCTCAATGCCGATGGCATCGATGTGATCTTTCACGCCGGCGATCCACTGCGGCGCGGTTATCACGCAGCCATCGAGCAGCCGTGGGATGGCGCCGTCCACCCGGTCGAGCTGACGCAGGCGGTGCTGCGGCTGAGCGGCGCCGAGCTGATCGCGGGCAACGAGGTGTACAGCATCGCCATGCCCGATGCGGAGCACGTGGTCGTGGGCACGCGCCAGTTCATCTTCCATGCCCGCCATGTGCTGCTGTGCACCAACGCCTGGTCCTTCGCGCTGCACCCGTACTTCGCCGGCAAGGTCACGCCAACGCGCGCGCAGGTGCTGGTGACCGAGCCGCTGGCCGAATCTGCCATTCCGGTATGCGGCTACAGCGATTACGGCTACATGTACTACCGCATGACGTTCGATAACCGGCTGCTGATCGGTGGCGGGAGGCATAAGGCGTTCGACCAGGAAGCCGACACCACCGACGATCGCGTCACACCAACGGTGCAGGGATACCTCGCCCGCTATCTGCGCGAGCGCTTCCCGGAAGTGACCGCGCCGGTCGCGCGGCGCTGGGCCGGCATCATGGGCTTCAGCGTGGACGGCCTGCCGCTGGTGGGCGTGCTGCCACACCTGCCGCGCGTGGGCTTCGCCGTCGGCTTCACCGGGAACGGCCTGGCGACCGGCGCCGCCGCCGCCGAACGCGCGGTCGATCACCTGCTGACGGGCGCGCACCCCGGCGCGCTGTGGGCAGGGCGGCTGGACTAGTGCTGCTGGCCTGTGGAGTCGCGCCGGTCGTGCACGGTGTGCATCATCGTGTCCACGTCGGTGTACTTGACGCGCGGCCTGCCGCTGGCCTGCCCTCGCGCAGTCTCCTCAGCATCGAGCGCCTGCCACTCCTCGAAGCTCATCCAGTCGATGCCGCGCGAGGTCAGCAGCGCCTCCACGCTGGCCGGCCCCGGCTGTGCAGGCTGCCAGCAGCGCCCGGCGGCCACATCCTCCATCAGCGCATTGGCCGTCTCAATCGAGTCCGGCTTGTTGGTGCCGATGATGCCGCTCGGCCCACGCTTGATCCAGCCGGCGGCGTACTCGCCGGTGACCGGATGCCCGTCGGCATCGAGCACGCGCCCACTGGCGTTCGGGATCACGCCGCGTCCGTCGTCGAAGGGCACGCCGGGCAGCGACACGCCCTTGTAGCCGATCGAACGAAACACCAGCCCGACAGGCAGCACCTCCGTCTTGTCGGTCGCCCGCGCGCGAAGTGAGCCATCCGGCGCGGCGACCAGTTCGTTACGCACCAGCTCGATCGCTTCGACGTGCGTCTCGCCGATCAGGCGCACCGGTGAGACGAGAAAGCGCATCACCACGTGGCGCCGCTTGCCCTGCGGTCCCTGCGCAGCATACCGCGCGATGGTATCGACGTTGCCCTGCGTCCCACGGTCGGGGCTGGCGCTGAGCGCCGCCGCACTGAGCGGATCGAGCGCAGACTCCTCCGGCAGCACGATCACATCCGCATCGCTCAGCTCGCCCAGTTCCTTGATCTCGGGTGTGGTGTAGGCCGCCTGTGCCGGGCCGCGCCGCCCCAGCACGTAGATCGTCTCGATCTGGCTGTGGCGCAGCGCCTCCAGCGCATTATCCGCGATATCGGTCTCGGCCAGCTCCTCCGGCGTCCGTGCGAGGATGCGCGCGACATCCATCGCCACGTTGCCATTGCCCACCACCGCCGCCGCCCTGACCGACAGATCGAAGTGGTGATGCTGGTAATCCGGATGGCCGTTGTACCACGCGACGAACTCGGTGGCTGGGTGGCTGCCCGCCAGGTCCTCACCGGGGATGCCCATGCGCCGGTCGGTCTGCGCGCCAGTGGCGAAGATCACGGCGTGGAACAGGCCGGGCAGATCCTCCTGCAGCACATCGCGCCCGAACTCGACGTGACCGTACCAGCGGAAGTTGGCGTGCGAAGCGATGCGCTCGTATACCTTGGTCACCGACTTGATCTTGGGATGATCCGGCGCGACGCCACCGCGCACCAGGCCAAAGGGCGTAGGCAGCCGTTCGAACATGGCGACGTTCCCGCCCAGTTTCAGCACCTGCTCTGCCGCGTAGAACGCAGCCGGCCCGGACCCAATGATGGCAACATGCGCGGAAGCACTCACGGTACGGCTCTCCTTCATGATCGAACATGGCGCGCAGGAGTATACCGCGCCAGCGCCCGCGCGGGGAGATGCCCTGAACAGCCGCCGCGCTGCCCACTGCCGGAACAGAACGCGCGTGTTATCATGATGATGTCCTTCCGCAAGCGCCGGATACATGCCGCCATGAACGACCTCATCGACCATCTCAATCCGCAGCAGCGCGAAGCCGTCACCGCGATCGACGGGCCGGTGCTGGTGCTGGCGGGCCCCGGCAGCGGCAAGACGCGCGTGCTCACGCATCGCGTCGCCTATCTCATCCGCGAAATGGGCGTGCCCGCGCATCACATCGTCTCCGTCACCTTCACCAACAAGGCGGCGGGCGAAATGCGCGAGCGCGTCGAAGGGCTGCTGGGCGGGCGCGCCGACGGGCTGCAGATCGGCACATTTCACTCGATCTGCGCGCGCCTGCTGCGCGTGGAGGCGGGCATGGGTGTGCTGCCCTACACCCGCGATTACACCATCTACGACACCGACGATCAGCTTTCCGTGCTGCGGGCGGTGCTGACCGAACTCAACGTCGATGTCCGCAAGACGCAGCCCGGCCGCGTGCTCGGCGCGATCTCCGGCGCGAAGAACGAGCTCATCACGCCCGATGCCTATCCAGGCGGGCGCGACTACTTCACCGAAGTGGTGCGCCGCGCCTATCCGCTGTACCAGAAGCGCCTGCTGGACAGCAACGCGATGGACTTCGACGATCTGCTGATGCAGACGGTGCTGCTGCTGCGCGGCAGCGACAGCGCGCGCGAAAAGTATCAGCGGCGCTTCGAATACATTCTTGTCGACGAGTTCCAGGACACCAACCAGGCGCAGTACCAGCTTGTGCGCCTGCTCGCCGCGCCGCAGAACAACGTGTTCGCGGTGGGCGACGAGGATCAGGGCATCTACGCCTTTCGCGGCGCCGACTACCGCAACGTCATGCAGTTTCGCCGCGACTACCCGGAAGCGCACGTCATCCTGCTTGAGCAGAACTACCGCAGCACGCAGATCGTGCTCGATACCGCCCGCGCCGTCATCGACCGCAACCGCCAGCGCACGCCGAAGGCGCTGTTCACCGAACGCCAGGGCGGCAAGAAAGTCACCATCCACGAGGCCTACAGCGAAGCCGACGAGGGTGAATTCGTCGTGACCACCATCGCCCGGCTGATGAAGCAGCGCGGGCTGCGCTTCCGCGATTTCGCCGTGATGTATCGCACCAATGCCCAGTCGCGCGCGCTGGAAGATGCCTTCGTCAAGGCCAAGTTCCCCTATCGGCTGGTGGGCGGTGTGGGCTTCTACAAGCGGCGCGAGGTCAAGGATCTGCTGGCGTACCTGCGGCTGGCGGCCAACCCGAACGATCGCGTGTCGTTCGCGCGCGTAGTCAACGTGCCGGGCCGGGGCATCGGCGAAAGCTCGATCACCCGCTTCGAGAACTGGGCCGCCGCGCAGCACGGCTCACTCAGCGCGGCGCTGGACGCCGTGGCGCAGGGCGCGGCGCTGCCCTTCTCAGGCCGCCCCGCCCGCTCACTGGTGGAATTCGCTGAGCTGATGCGCGACCTGCGCGATCTGGCGGCAGAGCATGACCTGCTGATGGTGTTCGACGAGCTGGTGGCGCGTACCGGCTACACGCTCTACCTCAACGAGATCAGCGACAGCGACGACCAGGCGAACGAGCGCCAGGAGAACGTGCGCGAACTGCGCGGACTGGTGAGCGAGCGGCGGGATCTGGCGCTGACCGACTTCATGATCGAGATGTCGCTGGTCTCGGAAGTCGATGCGCTGGACCGCGAGGCCGACACAGTGACGCTGCTCACGCTGCACTCGGCCAAGGGGCTGGAATTCCCGGTGGTGTTCATCACCGGCGTGGAAGAAGGCCTGCTGCCGCACAGCCGCTCGCTCAATGAGCCGGACGCCATGGCGGAGGAACGCCGGCTGTTCTACGTCGGCCTCACCCGCGCCAGAGACGAGCTGTATCTGAGCTACGCCTTCCGCCGCGTGCTCTATGGAGACAGCTCACTGGCGACCGCCTCGCAGTTTCTCGAGGATATCCCGGTCGAGCTGACGGAAGGCGTCTCCAATCGCGTGCGCGCGCTCAAGGACCGCGCCGGCTACCTGCGCGAGACCAGCTGGGAAGACGCGCCGCCCCCCTCCCGGGTGAGCACGCCTACCGAGCGCAGCGGCAAGGTCATCCCGTTCCCGGGCCGGGAAACTCCCCGCCCGGCGCCGGCGCTCCGTTTTCAGACGGGGATGAAGGTGTTCCACGAGAAGTTCGGCGAGGGC
The DNA here is from genome assembly GCA_964654755.1 of uncultured Pleurocapsa sp. Lineage (GTDB taxonomy): Bacteria > Chloroflexota > Anaerolineae > Aggregatilineales > Phototrophicaceae > Flexifilum. The sequence goes on from CAZZJW010000051.1 coordinate 17,171, forward strand.
ATCGTCATCAGCAGCAAGAAAGTCGGCGACGACGAGGAAGTGAGCATCCGCTTCGACAAGGTCGGCTTCAAGCTGCTGTCAGCGGCGTTCGCCCGGCTGCAGGTGCTCAAGGGGTAGCGCCGGGGGCCACCTGCAGGCTGGCCGGCCAGATCTCCGCGACGGCCAGCGCGAAGCCGGGCAGCACCTCGCCTCCGCTCAGCGTGTCGCCATCGCGCAGCTCGCGGGGCGCGCGCCCCGGCGTAGCCACCTCCACCCGCCGCCGCGCCGGATCGACGATCCACACCACCGTCCCAAAGGCCAGGTAGGTCGCAAGCTTCATCCGCAGCTCGTCGTGGGTGTTGCCCGGCGAAAGCACCTCGACCACCAGGTCGGGCGCAGCGGCCACGTAGCCTTCGACCGCATTCACCGCACGGCGCTTCTCGTGGCGCATGAAGGCGATATCCGGAATGTAGCGCTCTTCACCGAAGGCGTAGCCGCCATCCGGGCCGGTCAGCTCGCCGATGTCGTGGTCCAGCAGATAGACGCCCAGAAAGGTGATGAGCCGCGCTGTGACGATGGACGAAACGGGATTCGTGACCACTTCGTGCACCTCTCCGGCGATCAGCTCCAGGCGGCGCTCACGCCGTTCCGGCTGCAGCGCATACGCGTCAAAGGCCGCCGCGCTCATCCGCGCTGTCAGCGTCTGTGCAGGGATCTCGACCATCGCACCTCCACAGGAATGCACTACCGCGATTATACGCCCGAATGGCGTGCTATTCGTCGCCGGTCACCGCCGTCGCGGGGTCCAGCGGGTGCTCAAGGGGTAGCGCCGGGGGCCACCTGCAGGCTGGCCGGCCAGATCTCCGCGACGGCCAGCGCGAAGCCGGGCAGCACCTCGCCTCCGCTCAGCGTGTCGCCATCGCGCAGCTCGCGGGGCGCGCGCCCCGGCGTAGCCACCTCCACCCGCCGCCGCGCCGGATCGACGATCCACACCACCGTCCCAAAGGCCAGGTAGGTCGCAAGCTTCATCCGCAGCTCGTCGTGGGTGTTGCCCGGCGAAAGCACCTCGACCACCAGGTCGGGCGCAGCGGCCACGTAGCCTTCGACCGCATTCACCGCACGGCGCTTCTCGTGGCGCATGAAGGCGATATCCGGAATGTAGCGCTCTTCACCGAAGGCGTAGCCGCCATCCGGGCCGGTCAGCTCGCCGATGTCGTGGTCCAGCAGATAGACGCCCAGAAAGGTGATGAGCCGCGCTGTGACGATGGACGAAACGGGATTCGTGACCACTTCGTGCACCTCTCCGGCGATCAGCTCCAGGCGGCGCTCACGCCGTTCCGGCTGCAGCGCATACGCGTCAAAGGCCGCCGCGCTCATCCGCGCTGTCAGCGTCTGTGCAGGGATCTCGACCATCGCACCTCCACAGGAATGCACTACCGCGATTATACGCCCGAATGGCGTGCTATTCGTCGCCGGTCACCGCCGTCGCGGGGTCCAGCGGGTGCTCGGCGACAGCCGCGCCCTGCACCTCAGCCAGCGTCGGGTTCAGCCATACGCCGAACGGCCATGCCTGCGCTGTCTCTCGCGAGAACTTGGCCACCTTGTTCACGCCGGGGATCTGCCCCGCCAGCACCGCGCGCTGCATGAACGCCACCGCCGACGGCAGGCTGCTGAACGCCAGCACCTGCGCCGCGCCAGCGCGCACGACGGCCACCGCCCGCCATGTGTAGCCCTCGCCCGGAGCCAGCGCCCACACCGGCTTGTTAGGCGACTGCCGCACCAGCACATGCAGATAGCGCCCGCGGAAGGCCGCCAGTGCCTCGCGCATTGCGTCGGGCCGGGCGACCACATCGATGCGCGCCAGCGTATCCGCTTCGGCATGCGGATGTTCGCCGCGCAGCAGCGCGCCACCGCCGGGCAGCGCCTCCACCAGCACGCGCACGAAGCCCGCCGCTTCCAGCCGCGCCACCCACTCAGGCCCGGCCAGCGCGTGCGCATCGGCCACGATCATCCGCCCGCCGGGGCGCAGCGCCGCCAGCGAAGCCGCCATCAGCGCTGGTGTGAGCGGCTCCAGCGCGGTCACCGCATCCACAACGCCCGGCGCAAGCGCAGCCAGCGCCCCGGCGTCAGCAGGGGTGAGCACGTCGAGATCGGCGCGCGCCTGTGCCATCGCCGCCCACACGCGCCCGCCCACATCGGCCAGGTGCAGCCGCGCACCGCTGGGCGGCAGATGCTTGCGCATGATGTCGGCGGCAGCGTCGGCGTTCATCGCGTCATACCTTCTGCGCAGGCAGGCAGACGGGGCGCATGCCCTGCCCGCTCAGAACCAGAAGCCCCGGCGCTGCAGGCGCTCTTCCGTCCACGGATCGCCGTTATTGTGGTAGCCCGCATTCTCCCAGAAGCCCGGCTTGTCGACCGCGCTGAACTCGATCGCGCGCAGCCATTTGGCGCTCTTCCACAGGTAGCGCTTGGGCACCAGCGTGCGCAGCGGAAAGCCGTGTTCCGCTTCCAGCGGCTGGCCGTTGAAGCGCGATGCCAGCAGCACATCGTCGTCCAGCATGATCTCCAGCGGCGTATTGGTGGTGTAGCCGCCGTCGCAGTGCGCGATGACGTGCTTCGCCTCTGGCCGCACGCCCACCAGCGCCATGAAGTCGCGGAAGCGCACGCCTTCCCAGACCGTGTCGAACTTGCTCCAGCGCGTCACGCAGTGAATGTCGCAGGTGATCTGCACAGTGGGCAGCGCCTGGAACTCCGCCCAAGACCAGCGCTGCGGGCGCTCGACCAGGCCGAAGGCGCGCAGGTCCCAGGAGGCGGCGTCGAATTCGGGCACGCCGCCGTAATGCAGCACAGGAAAATCGAGCGTGAGCGACTGGCCGGGCGGCAGACGGCCGGCCTTCTTCATCTCTGCTTCAGCTTTGCGGCGCGCAAGGATATCGGGAAGCATGGGGGAAGTCCTCTGACAGAATACGGGCTGTTTTCGGCGTGCGGCATAGGCAGCGCCGGCAGAATAGCGGTAGTATAGCACGGTGTCGCGGCCCGACGATCGCGGCGGAAAGGTTGCTGCCCATGCCACGCCTGGCGCGGGAAGATGTCGAACTGTACTACACGCTGTCCGGCCCGCCAGATGGCCTGCCGGTGGTCTACGCACCCGGCTTCAGCGCGCACAGCGCAGACAACCTGGCGCGCCTGCTCAGCGGCATGCTGGGCCGGCTGGGCGTGCGCCTGCTGATCGTCGATCATCGCGGCGCCGGGCAGACGGTGGCACAGCCCGGCGCGGAGGCCTCCGTCGCGGCGATGGCGCGCGATCTGGCCGCGGCCATGGACGATGCGGGCATGGCGGACGCGCACGTGCTAGGCATCTCGATGGGCGGCTGCGTGGCGCTCCAGCTCGTGCTCGATGCCCCGCAGCGTGCGCGCAGCCTGACCAGCGTGGTCTCGATGGCGCATGCGCCCTATCCCTCGCGCGGCGCGCACATCCTGGAAACCATGCGCCTGCTGAGCGATGCCGGTGTGCCGCCCGCGCTGCTCAACCGCATTTCGGCGGTGCACCTGCTGGACGAGGCCACCTTCACAGACCCGGCCCAGATCGCGCCGTGGCTGGAAGTGAACGAGGACCCCTTCGCCCAGACGCGCCCGATGTGGGCGCTGCAGGCCACCGCGCTGATGCACTGGGACGTGCGCGACAGGCTGAGCGCGGTGCACACGCCCACGCTGGTGTTCAGCAGCCCGGATGATGTGATGGTCCCACCCACGCTTCAGGCCGAGCTGGCGCAGGGCATCGCCGGCGCGCGCCGCATCGATGTGCACGGCGGCCATCTGTTCATGCTGCATCCGCAGCGGCTGCCAGCATTCATCAGCGACCTGCACGCCTTCTGGATGTCCGTCGAGGCTGGCTGAGCGCACGTTGCAACCTCAACGGCCCCAGCCGCGTATTATGCAGTGTAAGCGCAGTCAAGAGGAGCGAGTGACGATCATGACCGAGAACACCCAGAACACCGGGGCGCCGAAGAAAGAGCCGCTGAACGAGTTCATCGAGCACCAGACGAAAGCCGTGGAAGCCGGCATGAAGGCGGTCGAGGCGCTGCTGCCCGAGGGCTTCCGCGACAACGCGAAGGTCGCCGGGCGCGAGTTCACCGCGGGCTTCAAGGTGCTGGTGGACGCCGCGATTGAGGGCATCGAGAAGGTGAGCAAGGACGTGGACGAGCGCATGAAGGCGCAGCGTGCGGCTCACTCAGAGCAGGCTCCCGCCGCCGCAGAGGAACGCCAGTCCACCACCGGCGCGACCAAGGTCAAGGTGCAGGTCGAGTAGCGGGCCATTCCGCCACTTTCTGCATGATGTGAAGCGAGGGGCGTGCGCGCCCCTTTTTGCATCTGAGCATGCGCAGTCGTCAGGGTGCCGCCGTCAGCCGCCACAGCAGGCCGGCGAAGAGGCGGCTGCGCATGCCGATCTCGATCAGCAGCACCACCGCGACGAACACCCCCAGCGCCAACGCCCACTCCAGCGCCGTCAGCGGGACGAAGCTGAAGATGTGTGGCACGATGTAGCACGCCAGGATCGTCACCACGGCGGCGACCAGGCCGAAGCTGAAAGCCACCCGGCTGCGCCCGTAGGTGCGCGGGCGCAGCATGTCGATGCCGCACACATGCCAGAAGCACAGCAGCCCGAACAGCGTCAGGAATACCACGATCACGCTGCGCGCGCCGGCCATCGCGTCGGCGTCTGCGCCGCGGCTGAGGAAGCTGATGGCGTACACCAGCGTGGCGGCTGCCGCGCCCGCGCAGCCGGCGGTCACCGTGAAGTCGAGCACATCCTCGCGGAAGTGACGCACCGGGGCGGGCAGATACAGGCGGAAGGTCATGAAGCCGGCGGTGAGATTGATCACCCCGAACGTCACCCAGCTGATCTGGATCGGGTTGATCGGAAACGGCATGAACATGAAGCCGGCGAACAGGAAGAACAGCAGGCTGTACAGGTTCTTGACCAGGAAGATCTTGCACGTCCCGAAGATGATCTGCGTGATCGTGCGGCCCTCGGAGAACGCCTCTGGCAGCGTGGTCAGCGCGTTGTTGAGCAGCACGATATCGGCGACATCCTTGGTGATCTGCGCGCCATCGTTCATGGCGATCGCCAGATGCGCCTCCTTGAGCGAGGGCACGTCGTTCACGCCGTCTCCGGTCATGGCGACGTAATGCCCACTCTTCTTGAGCGCAGACACCAGCCTGCGCTTCTGATCGGGCTCGATGCGCGCAAACAGATTGCCCTCGCGCGCCGCCTCGGCGAACTCGCTCTCGCTCATCCCCGCCAGCATATCGCCGGTGAAAGCGCGGCGGATGGTCATGCCGGCCTTGCTGGCGACTTCGCGCACTGTCTGCAGGTTGTCGCCACTGATCACCTTGAGCTCGACGCCCTGCTGGTGGAAATGCTCGAGCGTTTCGCGCATGTCCCGCCGCACCTGATCGCTCAGCACGATCAGCGCCAGCGCACCACGCTGCTCCGGCAGCGCCTGGCCGCTGGCCTCGCTGGCCGCGCGCGAGAATGCGATCACGCGGTAGCCCTGCTCCGCCAGCGCCGCCGCCTTCTCGGTGAGCGCAGCCTCGTTCGGCGTGAGCACACGCTCCGGCGCGCCCAGGATCAGCGTTTCGCCCGGCAGCACAATCGCGCTCCACTTGCGCGCGGAGCTGAACGGGATCTCGACGCGCTTGCGCACGTCCGGCGCAGCGCCGGCGGCCGCCCCAACATGCGCGCCGATCGCCGCCGCCGTGCGGTTGAGCGCCGACAGGTTGAGGACGTACTCGCGCAGCCTGCCGGAGATGGCCGCCTCCGAGTGGCCGTCCTGCGGCAGGATCTCCTGCACGGCCAGCCGGTTCTCCGTCAGCGTGCCGGTCTTGTCGAAGCACAGGCAGGTGACATTGCCCATCGACTCCACGGCGTTGACGCGCTGCACCAGAGTCTGCCGCCGGCTGATGGCGATCGCCCCGATGGTGAGCGAGAGCGTGGCCGTGAGCACCAGGCCCTGCGGCACGATGCTGGCGACGAACACCACCGCGCTCTGCAGGTTGGACAGGTTGACCACTTCCCCCTGCTGGATGAAGCCGGATACGAACAGCATCGGCGTGCACACCACCATGACGAAGATCGACAGCTTGACGATGGTGTTGATCCGCTGCTGCGTGGGCGTGAGCACGTAGCGGTACTGCTTGGCGACGCTGGTCAGGCGGTTGACCGTGCTCTTCTCGCCGACCACGGTCGCGCGCATCACGCCGCTGCCCGCCACGCAGAACGAGCCGGAGTACAGCGCGTCGGCAGGGTCCTTGAGCACCGCATCCGACTCGCCGGTGAGCTGCGACTCGTCCATCTCCAGCGCATCGGAAGCCAGCGCCACACCGTCCACCACCACCTTGTCGCCCGGCTCCAGCGGCAGCACATCGTCCAGCACGACGGAATACACGTCGATCTCGCGCAGCGCCCCATCGCGCATCACCTTCACGCGCGGTGCAGCCAGCGCCATCAGCCGGTCGAACTTGCGCTTGGAGTACACCTCCTGCACAGTGCCGAACAGCGCATTGCTGACGACGGAGAAGCCGGCAAAGAACACCGTGGTCAGGTCGCCCATCAGCGCGACGATGCTGAGCATGATGAGCATGGTCACGGTGAAGATGTTGAAGACGTTGTCGCGAACGATCTGCCAGTACGTGCGGCCGACCTTGGGATGAAAGTTGTTGGTCTGCCCCCGGCGCACGCGCTCGGCGACTTCAGCGCTGGTCAGACCAGACAAACTCGTGGTGGGTGGGGCAGATGCTGGGGCGGGTGGTACAGTCAATGGGAAATTCTCCGTAGCGCTCAGGTGCTGCTCATCGGTATTGTATATGAGAGTACACAGCAGGACCAAAACGCCGGGAAGGCCCGGCCAGTCCGGACAGGCAGGAGTGGAGGCAGCGCATGAACAGACGAACGATGATCGTCGTGCTGGCGGGGCTGGTGGTGCTGGTCGCGGTCGCGGCAGCGGCGCTGGTGCTGGCGCGGCCCGGCGCAATGGAGCCGGTGCGCGCGCAGATCAGCCCGGCGCAGTACGACGCGCTGTTTTCGGCGGCGGCGCCACACGTCCTGATCGATGTGCGCACGGCGGAGGAATTCGCCAGCGGGCACATCGACGGCGCGATCAACATCCCGGTCGAATCGCTCGGCGACCGCCTGGGCGAAGTCCCGCGCGATGTGCCGGTGGTGCTGTACTGCCGCAGCGGTCGGCGCAGCGCGACAGCCGCTGAGCTGCTGGGGCAGGCCAACTATACGCAGGTGTATGACCTGGGCGGCATCCAGACGTGGGAGGCGCAGGGCCGGCCGGTGGTGCGCTGAGCCTACATGCGCCGGCGGGCCACCGTGGGCAGCGTCGGGTTGGGCAGCCACACCGTGAAAGTGCTGCCCTGGTCCCGCCCGGCGCTGGCCGCCGTGATCGTGCCGCCGTGCGCCTGCACGATCTCCTGCACGATCGCCAGCCCCAGCCCGGTGCCGCGCCGTGGCCCGCGCGACTTGTCGACCTGATAGAAGCGCTCGAAAATGCGCGGCAGTTCGTCCGCTGCGATGCCGATGCCGCTGTCGCTCACTTCCACCGCGACGCCGCCGGCCTGCGCCGTGGCGCGCACCCGCACGCGGCCACCCGCCGGCGTGTAGTTGATGGCGTTGCTGATCAGGTTGGTGAGCACCTGCGCCATGCGGTCGCCATCGGCGGCGACGGCTGGCATCGGCGGCGTATCGCTGTCCAGATGGATGTGCTTCTCCTGCGCGACGATCTGCAGGCGTTGGGCGATCGCCCCCGCAAGCTGGCCGAGGTCGATCGCGCTCATCTGCATCGACAGCCGCCCGGCCTGCAGCCGCGCCAGATCGGTCAGCTCGCCCACCATGCGGTTGAGCCGCGCCGCCTCATCGTAGATGATCTGCGCGGCATGGACCGGGTTCGGCGCGGCGCCGTCGATGATCGCCTGCGAGTAGCCCTGAATCGACGTCAGCGGCGTCTTGAGATCGTGCGAGACATTCGCCAGAAAATCCTGCTGGCTGCGCTGGTCGTCCTGCACCTGGGTGACGATGCGGTTGAGCGCCTCGCCCACCGCGCGCACTTCTTCCACCCCCTGCACCGGCACGCGCTGGTTGAACCGCCCCCCGGCGATCTGCGCCGCCGCTTCCGCCATGCGCTGAAGCGGCCAAGCGACGCTGCGGCTGATGACGAAGGCCAGCACTACCGCCAGCGCCAGGCTGACGAGCGCCGCCTGCACCAGCACACGCAGCACCTCGTTGACGAACTCAGCAAACACACCGCGCAGCGTCTGCCCGCCGCGCTGATCGGCGAACAGGATGTAGAAGCTCTCGCCGCGAAACTGCATCGTGTTGACGCCGACGAACAGCCACTCCGCGCTGCCATCCTGAAAACTGCCACGCAGCCCCGGCGGGCGCATCACATCGGCGGGACCGCGCCCGTTCAGGTTGTATTCCTGCTGTGTGCCGCCGAAGGCATCTCCAGCCACCAGCGCGCCAGCACTGTCGAACAGCACGACGCGCGCCGGCAGGCTGATGAGCAAGACGCGCACATCCTCCTGCAGCGCCAGCTGCGCCAGCTGCTCCCCAACCGCGTCGAGGCGGTCGCCCAGCGCACGCCCGGGCTGATTGGGGCGACTCTGCGGCATCATCGACTGCAGCAGCAGCGCGATCGGGTCGGTGCGCAGCGCGATATCGGTCAGTCGCTGATAGGCGGGGCCGGGCGGGGCGCCGCGCGAATTGAGCAGCAGGATGAAGGCGATGCCGACGGCGACGATCGTCAGCACCACCAGCGCGATATAGGAGAGCAGCAGCCGCCCGCGAATGTTGTGCATGATCTATGTATCCAGCCGGTAGCCCACGCCCCACACCGTCTCGATCGCCGGGCGCATCCCCTTCAGCTTGTGGCGCAGATGCGCGATGTGCACATCCACCGTGCGCGTTTCGCCGGCGAAGTCGTAGCCCCACACGACATCGAGTAGCTTCTCGCGGGTGAAGACCATTCCCTTGTGTTCGGCCAGCGTGAGCAGCAGATCGAACTCCTTCACGCGCAGATCGACCGTTTTGCCCTCCACGGTGACGATGCGCCGGTCCGGATAGATCGACAGGTTGTCCAGCTTGAGGATGGCATCGTTGGCCGGCGTGCTGCGCTTCTCGGTGCGGCGCAGGATGGCGCGCACCCGGGCGACCAGCTCGCGCGGGTTGAACGGCTTGGTCAGGTAGTCATCCGCGCCCAGTTCCAGGCCGACGATGCGGTCGATGTCCTCACTGCGCGCAGTGAGCATGATGATCGGCACGTCGCTTTCGGCGCGCACGCGGCGGCACACTTCCCAACCATCCATCTGCGGCAGCATCAGATCGAGCACCACCAGCGCCGGCTTCTCGCTCAGAATACGACTGAGCGCGCTGCGCCCGTCCCCCGCCTGCGTGATGCGGAAGCCCTCAACTTCGAGATACATCTTCGCCAGATCAACGATGTGCTGCTCGTCATCCACAATCAGGATGGTGTCGGTCATCACGTGCCCCCTCCGCTGTGAGCTGCAGCATACCTCTGAATTGTAAACGAAGTGTGTGCTGAGACGGGCCGCCTGCAGACAAGGCTGCGCTCTGTACTACGGTCTTTGCTATACTGACAGCAGGCAGAGGCATGGAGAAGCGCCGATGGTATCGGAACGCATACAGGCCACCGAAGCGCCGCACATGACGGCGGATGAGTTCGCGGTGTGGACCGCCAACCGCGAGCAGCCGGGCCACACGGTCGAGCTCATTCACGGGGAGATGATCACGGTGCCAACCAATCCGCTGTCATCGCTGCTGGCAATGCGCATCGCGCTGGCGCTGGGCGGCTTTGCGCGCGCACAAGCGCTCGGCGAAGTGCTGGGCGCAGACGCAGGACTGCAGGTCAACGAGACCAGTGTCATTGCCCCGGACGTCTCGTTTCTGCGCCTTGAGAAACTCGGCCAGCTAAGCTTTCACGGATACGGAAAAGTCGTCCCCGATCTGGCCGTCGAGGTGATTTCGCCGACCGACCGCCAGCGCGATATCCGCCGCAAGCTGGCGCTTTACGCCGAGATCGGCACGCTGGTCTGGGTCATCTACCCTGAGCGCCGCCTGGCCGAGGTGTACGCCCCCGATGCGCCCGTGGTCATCGTGCCGGCGGATGGCGTGCTGAGCGCGCCGGAGCTGCTGCCCGGCTTCGCGCTCGCGCTGGCCGAGGTGTTCGCCGCCATCCCCTGACGGACCGCGCACACTGCTATACTGACAGCAGGCAGAGGCATGGAGAAGCGCCGATGGTATCGGAACGCATACAGGCCACCGAAGCGCCGCACATGACGGCGGATGAGTTCGCGGTGTGGACCGCCAACCGCGAGCAGCCGGGCCACACGGTCGAGCTCATTCACGGGGAGATGATCACGGTGCCAACCAATCCGCTGTCATCGCTGCTGGCAATGCGCATCGCGCTGGCGCTGGGCGGCTTTGCGCGCGCACAAGCGCTCGGCGAAGTGCTGGGCGCAGACGCAGGACTGCAGGTCAACGAGACCAGTGTCATTGCCCCGGACGTCTCGTTTCTGCGCCTTGAGAAACTCGGCCAGCTAAGCTTTCACGGATACGGAAAAGTCGTCCCCGATCTGGCCGTCGAGGTGATTTCGCCGACCGACCGCCAGCGCGATATCCGCCGCAAGCTGGCGCTTTACGCCGAGATCGGCACGCTGGTCTGGGTCATCTACCCTGAGCGCCGCCTGGCCGAGGTGTACGCCCCCGATGCGCCCGTGGTCATCGTGCCGGCGGATGGCGTGCTGAGCGCGCCGGAGCTGCTGCCCGGCTTCGCGCTCGCGCTGGCCGAGGTGTTCGCCGCCATCCCCTGACGGACCACCTGGAAGAACACAGCGGAGAGGAGACAGCCCCCCTCTCCGCGATGCGCAGGCGGCTGGCGGCGTGCTCAGTCGATCAGATGATCGTGGCGCACGTTCAGGTAGTCGGTGCTGGCGTTCTGCTCCCAGTTGAAGACGAGCTGGCCGTTTTCCTCATCGATCATCACCATATCCCCGCGCTGGGCCTCGCCCTTCAGGATCATGCCGCTGAGCGTGTTCTCGACATAGCGCTGCAGCGCGCGGCGCAGCGGGCGCGCGCCGAACTGCGGATCGTAGCCCTTCTGCGCCAGCCAGCGCCGGGCCGGCTCGGTGACGTGCACGTAGATCTGCATGTCGCGCAGGCGAGCGGCGATCTCGTTCATCTGCAGATCGACGATGCGCTCCACCTGCTGCAGCGACAGCGGCTCGAAGATGATGACCTCGTCGATGCGGTTGAGGAACTCCGGGCGGAAGGTCTCGCGCATCGCCTTCTCGATCTTCTGGTGATCGGCGATCGCCTGCTCATCCGTGGGCTGCACGAACCCGAGCGCGCCGCCGCGCCGCGCAAACTCCGTGCCCAGATTGCTGGTCATGATGATGACGGTGTTGGTGAAGTCAACCGTGCGCCCCTGCCCGTCCGTCAGTCGGCCATCCTCAAGGATCTGCAGCAGCGCATTCCACACATCCTGATGCGCTTTCTCGATCTCGTCGAACAGGATGACGCGATACGGGCGGCGGCGCACCTGCTCGGTGAGCTGCCCGCCCTCCTCATAGCCGATGTAGCCGGGCGGCGCGCCGAACAGACGGCTGACCGTGTGCTGCTCGCGATACTCGCTCATGTCGATGCGAATGAGCGCCTTCTCGTCGTCGAACAGGAACTCGGCCAGCGCCTTGGCCAGCTCGGTTTTGCCCACGCCGGACGAGCCGAGGAAGATGAACGAGCCGATCGGGCGGTTGGGATGCTTCAGGCCGCTGCGCGCGCGGCGGATGGCATGAGCGATGGCGGTGACCGCGCCCTCCTGGCCGATCACGCGCTCGTGCAGCGCCTCTTCCATACGGATGAGCTTCTCGCCTTCCGTCTCCAGCACCTGCGTGACCGGGATGCCGGTCCACTGCGCCAGCACCCGGGCGATATCCTCGGCGGAGACCACCTCATCCACCGAGTTCTCCTCCTGCCACTGGAAGCGCTCGTGCTCGAACTGCTGATTGAGCTGCAGGCGGCGCATCTTGAACTCCGCCGCGCGCTCGTACTCCTTGGCCATGCTGGCCGCCTCCTCGTCCGCTTCCATGCGGATGAGGGCGTCCTTCATCTCCTTGAGCCGGGGCGGCAGGCTGTACAACTGCACGCGCAGGCGCGAAGCCGCTTCGTCCAGCAGGTCGATCGCCTTGTCCGGCAGCTTGCGGTCGCTGATGTAGCGGTCTGCCAGCCGTGCGGCGGCCACCACAGCATCGTCGCTGATGCTGACCTTGTGATGCGCCTCATAGCGATCGCGCAGGCCGAACAGCATCTCGATGGTGTCCTCCACGCTGGGCTCCTCGACGTACACCGGGGCGAAACGCCGGTCGAGAGCGGAGTCCTTCTCGATGTGCTGACGGTATTCGTCCAGCGTCGTCGCGCCGACGGTGTGCAGCTCACCGCGCGCGAGC
>CAZZJW010000052.1:0-3919 GCA_964654755.1 uncultured Pleurocapsa sp.
GGCGCATCGGATGTGTTCATGTGCATTCTCTCCAACGAGTCGGTGAATTCGCTGTACTGTCAGGCGGAGTTCGCCGAAGTGCGCCGGCTTCAGAAGCGCATCCTCATCGTGCAGGCGCGCGACAGGACGGAGCGAAGGGTGAGTGTGCAGCCGCGGAGGCATGGCGCGCCCCTATGCGTTCTGCCGGGGTTGGGACGGGACTCGGCGGGGGACCCGCGAGCATTTGCCTGTTCGCCTGCGGATTCGTCACAATCGGCGCGCCCGGCTTGTTGAGACAGGAGCCTTGTTCACATGGATATTCGTTTTGATGGCAAGCGCGCGCTGGTGACGGGGGCAGGCAAAGGCATTGGCCGTGATATCGTACGGCTGCTCGTCGATTGCGGTGCCGAAGTGGTGGCGATCAGCCGCACCCAAAGCGATCTGGACAGCCTGCATGCGGCGTATGGCTGTCACACCCTCCTGGCGGACATCGGCCATGCCGACGCGGCGCGCCAGGCGGCGGAGGATGCTGGCCCGATCGATCTGCTGGTGAACAACGCCGGCATCGCCCTGCTCAGCCCGTTTCTTGAAGCGACGGTCGCGGAATGGGACGAGACCATGGCGGTCAATCTGCGCGCGGCCTTCATCATCGGCCAGGTGGTGGCGAAGGGGATGGTGGCGCGGGGCAGCGCAGGCGCCATTGTGAACGTGTCCAGCCAGGCCGGCATCGCGGCGCTGCCCGCTCATGCAGCATACGGCGCCTCGAAAGCGGGCATGGATCACCTGACGCGGGTGATGGCGCTGGAGCTGGGCCCGCACCAGATTCGGGTGAATTCAGTCAACCCGACGATCATCCTGACGCCGATGGGCGAAACGCTGTGGGGCGATCCTGCAAAAGGTGACCCGATGCGCGCCCGGATCCCGCTCGGGCGTTTCGGCTATCCGCATCACGTCTCGGAGGCGGTGGCCTATCTGCTGAGCGACAAGGCGGACATGATCACCGGCATCACCATGCCGATTGACGGCGGCTATTTGCTGGCCTAGTCACGTTGCTGCTGGCGGGTCCGTCGCCGGGGCAGGCTGTGAGCCGCTCAGCGCGCGGTCCACACCTGCCGGAACACGCGCATCCAGTTCTCGCCCAGCACGCCGGCGATCTCGCGCTCGTTGTAGCCCTTCTCCAGCAGCAGCGCGGTGAAGTGCGGCAGCGCGTCGCTGCCCTGGCACTCCGGTATCCAGTTGTCGATCAGCGAGGTATCGGCCAGCCGCGTGGCCAGCGATGCCTTCGCCAGATCGCGCAGCGGCCCCTCCAGAAAGTCCGGGCCGATGCCGACGTGCTCCAGCCCCACCAGATCGGCGATGTGCTCCAGATGCGCCAGCAGCGCTTCCAGCGTCGGCTTTTCCGCGTGCACGAACAGGCCGAAGAAGTTCAGCCCGATCACGCCGCCCGTCCCGGCGATGGCGCGGATCTGCGCATCGCTCAGGTTGCGCGGGTGCTGGCACACCGCCCAGGCGTTGCTGTGCGAGGCGATGACCGGCCCGCGCGCCAGGCGGATGACATCCCGGAAGCCCGGCTCGGCCAGATGGCTGACATCGCACAGCACCTGATGCTCGAACATCTCCGCCAGCGCCGTGCGCCCCTCGGCGGTCAGCCCGCCCGGATGCGCCACGCCGGTCCCGTCGGCGAATTCGTTGCGGCGCTCCCACGTGAAGCCCACCATGCGCACGCCCAGCCGGTACAGCAGCCGCAGCAGCGCCGGGTCGCCGCCCAGGCCATCGCAGCCCTCCAGCGCCAGCACGCCGGCCACGCACCCGGAGGCCAGCGCCGCGTCGATGCCCGCCATATCGGTCGCCAGCGCAAAGCGCTCGCTGCCGGCCTCCAGCTCGGACAGCAGCGCCTCGAGCATGCGCAGAATCTCGCGCAGGCCCAGCCCCGGCAGGAAGATGTCGTCGATGAAGACCGGCAGGACCTGCACCTTCACCCCGCCGCGCGCAAGCCGGGCGGACCACTCGCCGGTGAGTGCACCGTGCTCGCCGCGCAGGTGGCGCTGGGCGATGTCCATGCCGATATCGTGATGGCAGTCCACCACCGTCAGGCGTTGGTGCAGCGCCAGCGCGGCCTGCAAGTGCGTATCGTGCGTCATTCAGTCCCCCCAGTCCGGTACAGCGGCGCAGTATAGGGAGTTTGCGGCGGGCGCGCAACCGCGCGGACCGGGCCGCCGCGCCGTCACGGGGTGCACCGGCGCAGCCGCGGCCACCAGCCGCCTGTCCCATAGATGTTGAACTGCACGCTGTTGATCTGCTCGGTCGTCCACAGCTCACCGCGCCCGAACGCCGTCGCGGAAAACCACAGCGCGGTGGGGCGCGCCGGGCAGCCCACGCGGCTGATGGCCTGCGCGGCGGGCGCGGTGTAGAAGCCGATCTGGTAGGCGCTGGACTGGCTGACCGGGCGGATGAGCAGCGCGCTTTCGGGCGGGCCCAGCCGCAGCCACACATCGCCATAGGGGATATGCGTGAGGATGCGCATCTGGCGAACGGTGCTGCCGCCGCCGCTGCCAAAGCTGATCAGCCCGTTCTGCGACGCGTCGATGGCGGCGGGCTGGCGTCCGCTCCAGCGCCAGGAGAGCGCCGCGTCGTCCTCGAAGATCTCGCCGACCCAGGGATGCGCGCCCAGAAGCTCGCGGGCGTCTGCGCGGCCCGTCAGGCCGATGACGATGCCCAGCCAGCACGGGCGGGCCTGCGCGGTGCTGCTGGCGGCGGCGGGCGGGCAGCCGGGCGCGTTGAGCACGGCGTCCAGCGGGCTTTCGCCCGGCGGCTGTGCGCGGATCACCCCCAGCGCGCAGGCGGCGCAGGCGACCAGCACAACGGCGAAAGACAGGCACAAGCGCAGCATGATGCGCCGGATTGTACACGCTGCGCGGGCACAGGGGGCAGGCCGGCAGCACAGCATGCCCCGCGCCAGCCGTTATGCCCGCCGGGCGCCTTCCCACTCCGCGCGGCCCAGCGCATCCAGCGCGGCGTAGTCGTCGTCGCTCAGCGCCACGGCCACCGCCGCGGTGTTCTCCTCCAGATGCGGCAGGCTGCCCGTGCCCGGGATGGGCAGCATGACCGGGCTGCGCCGCAGCACCCACGCCAGCGCAATCTGCGAGGCCGTCGCCTGCAGGCGCGCGCTCATCCCGTCCAGCACGCCGCCCGGCTGCGCCAGGCTGCCCGCCGCCAGCGGGAACCACGGGATGAAGGCGATCCCCTCGCGCGCGCAGTAGTCCAGCACGCCTTCGCTGTGTCGGTGCACCAGGTTGTACAGATTCTGCACGCTGACGACCGGGAAGAACGCCCGCGCTGCCTCGATCTCCTCCACGCTCACCTCGCTCAGGCCGACGTGCCGGATCAGGCCCTCGCGCTGCATCTGCGCGATCACGCCGAACTGCTCCTCACGCGGGACCTGCGAGTCGATGCGGTGAAGCTGCCACAGGTCGATGCGCTCAACCCCCAGCCGGCGCAGGCTCATCAGCACGCACTGGCGCAGGTACTCCGGCCTGCCGACCGGCATCCAGCGATCGGGGCCGTGGCGCGTCAGCCCGCCCTTGGTGGCGATCACCATGCCGGGATAAGGATGCAGCGCCTCGCGCAGCAGGTCCTCGCTGACGAACGGCCCGTAGCTGTCGGCGGTGTCGATGAAGTTGATGTGCAGTTCCGGCAGGCGGCGCAGCAGCCGCACCGCCGCGGCGCGGTCTGGCGGATCGCCCCAGATGCCGCGGCCAGTGATGCGCATCGCGCCGAAGCCGAGTCGGTGGATGGGCAGGTCGCCACCAAGCAGGAACGTGCCGCTGGCGGCGGCGCTGATCGGGTTCACGGAAAGCTCCTTTGTCAGGCAGGCGGGACACGGGCGGCAGCGCCAACCCGCTGGCCCCTAGCGTACCGCCAGCGCGCGCTCCGCGCCAGC
>CAZZJW010000052.1:4019-29168 GCA_964654755.1 uncultured Pleurocapsa sp.
GGCAGCGCCAACCCGCTGGCCCCTAGCGTACCGCCAGCGCGCGCTCCGCGCCAGCACGCTGCGGCGTGGTTGACGGGATGCCTGCCTCCGGCGTAGAGTCGAATGGTCAGCATGCCTGTCCTGCACAGTGGATACCGCCCGATGAATGACATCCGCACCCACCGGATCATCGCACTGGAGCGCGGCATTTTCGTCCTGGCGTTCGCCCTGCTGCTGTTTTCGCGTCATATCGTCCCGGCCCTGACCGATGACAGGCTCGCGGTGTTCGAATGGCTGCGGCTGCACTCGGGCAATTTCAACTGGGTGATCGCCGCCAATATCCTGTTCAGGATCCGTGGCGCGATGATCGCAGCGGGCGTTCTGACGCTGCAGGAGCTGGGGCTGCTGGCGGGCGGCACGGCGGACCCGATGGATCTCGCTGCCGTTATCGCTGCGCTGATCCTGTCGGTCTTCTTCGAGACTCACAAGCGGAAAGTCAACGCTCCGGGCATGTGGTCACAGGCGCTTCGTCAGATGCTGGGCATGTAGAGGATTGCGCCGGCACACCGCCGCGCCGGGCATAGCAGACTGATGCACTGCATCGCCACCCCTCCGGGAAATGAAGCCGCCCTCGCTGAAGAGGGCGGTTCGCTGGTGCGGCTGGGCCGCCGGGCCTGGCTGCTCAGGGGATACCCCGAAGTCATCGGGCAGCCATTCCACACGAACATCCGCGGCTTGCCGCCGGTGGCAGCGTAGGGTGTTCGGCTGGGGCTCTTCGGTCGCCAGCCGCGCAGTCTCGCCGGGCGTTATGCGCGGCGTGGTTGCGTGCACCTGTCCTCGTCAGAGCAGTTCCGTATCCTGCACATGCGAGAATGACGGTGCAGCAGGCGCTTCCTTGAAGGTCGGGCGGTGGCTGGGCATTTTGGGACCGATGCCATCCAGCAGCTGCTCGATTGTGACGATCTGCAGGCGCGGGAATGGGTCGGCGTACTGCGGTGACTGATAGAAACCGGCGGCGACTGCTTCGGTGGTCATCTCGCGGGTCGGCTTTTCGAGCGTGATGAACAGGCCCATCTCGGCCTTCTCGCGTTCCAGCACGCCCTTCAGGTCACGGATGTCGCCGCTTTTCACATGGCCGCTCTTGACCTGCACGATCATGCGTTTGGTGTGGCTGCGCGCATCGTCGGTGAAGAAGATGATGCCATCGATGCCCCGGTCGCTGCCCTTCTTGCCCTCGCGGCCGCCATTCCCGCCCAGCGGCCGGGCGCGCACCAGCGAGAGCGCCCAGAACTGGAACTGGTAGCGGTTGTCGCTGGCGAGCTGCTGGGCCGATGCCACGTCGCGCGGCTCGCCGATCACCTGGTAGTCGACGCCGGCCTTCAGGCTGTAGGCCGACTCCAGCCGGTATTTGAGCAGGGCGATGCTGAGATGCGTGATGTCGATGCCGATCCACCCCCGGCCGAGCGCCTGGGCGGCGGCGATGGCCGTACCGCAGCCGCAGAACGGGTCGAGCACGATGTCGCCGGGGTTGCTGCTGGCGCTGATGATGCGCTCGAGCAGCGCCTGGGGCTTCTGAGTGGGGTAGCCGAGGCGCTCGGCGGCCTGCGCGCCAATAGGTGGTATGTCGTCCCAGAGGCTTTGGACCGTCTCTCCAGGCAACTCGTCGAGGTATCTTTTTCTTCTGATTCTTCCGCCAAGTTTCTTAGGAAAGATTAGGCGCCCTTCTCGATCCCACTCTTCCATCTTCTCATAAGAAATTGCCCAACCTTTAGCTGGCGGCGAGTACCCCTTGTAGCTGTACATAAGATTTGGTCTGACGGACGGGCTTGCCAAATTGTCGCTCATGTATCGACGGCCATTTTCGTCCACATGCACGAAATTGGAATCTATGTATTCCTTATTGCTTGCCCGATAAACGAATCGTAACGCGGTTTCATCGGACATGGCGTAGTAGAGAATAATGTCAGTTTGCTCTCCCCATCTCTTGCTTTCATGATTCGTGTGGCTACGGCCCAGTGTCCGCTTCCAGATGATCTCGTTCCGAAAGTTCTTCCATCCAAAGATCGTATCCAGCACGATCTTGAGGTAGTGGCTGGCGGTCGGATCGCAGTGCAGGTACAGGCTGCCGGTCGGCTTGAGGACGCGGTGCAGCTCCACCAGGCGCGCGGCCATCATGACCAGGTACGCCCCCATCTGCGACCGGCCGACGATGCGCAGCAGGCTGCTGACCGCCTCGTTGACCTGCCCCGGCGCGTACTGCATCAGTTCGTGATACGTGGCCTCCGCCGGCTCGCCCCAGTGCCACGTATCCTCGAACGCCGTGATCTGTGCATCGGCGCCGCGCCCGCTCTCGTCCTTGAACAGCACATTGTAGCTGCGCGCGCTGTTGAACGGCGGATCGAGATAGATCAGATCGACGGATGCGTCGGGGATGTGCTCACGCAGGACGAACAGGTTGTCGCCGTAATAGAGCTGATTGGTCATCGCAATACCTCAGGACAAGGCATCATGCAGAAACGATCACAACTGGCTGCGCGCCCGCCCCTCGTCGCCTTCGGCCCGCAGAACGGGGCAGTCGCCCTGTCGCTGGGCCTGATGTGGATGTCGCGGGGCATGGACCGGCGCTCCTGCTGCGTAGTGCTAAGCGCCTGATTATACCCGCTGTCCGCGCCGCTGTCCCACCGCCGGCTGCGAGCGGTTTCCCCCTGCGGTTCGCCGGGCGCCGCCGCCTGCGGTATCATCTGCGCCTGACTGGCAGTGTGTATCGGCCGCCCCACGCGCGCCGACGAGGACCGTGATGAACCCCCAACTCGCATGTGACATGATCGCCCGCGGCGCCCTGCTGGCCGGGATGCGCGGCCACTTCCCGCCCGAAATCGCCCTGCCCCTGGTCGAGGTGCTGGTCGATGAGGGCATCTGCGCGCTCGAATTCACCATGAACTCCACCCGCCCGCTCGAAGCGCTGCAGGCCGCCAAGAAGGCTTTCGGTGACCGCATCGTGGCCGGCATGGGCACCATCCTCGACCCTGACACGGCGAAGCGCGCGCTCGACGCCGGCGCAGACTTCGTGATCGCCCCGTCGTTTCAGCGCGCGACGGTCGAGGCCGTGCACGCCGCCGGCGCGCTGATGATCCCCGGCGTCATCACGCCGACGGAAGCCGTCGATGCCTGGCAGATGGGCTGCCGCATGCTCAAGATCTTCCCGATCGGCTCGCTGGGGCTGGATTACTTCAAGGCGGTGCGCGCCCCGCTCAACCAGATCCCGTTTCTGTGCAACGGCGGCATGACCGACAAGACCATCGCCGATTACCTGCGCGCCGGCGCGGTCGGATGCGGGCTGCTCGGCTACCTGACGGGCGATGGCACGTGGCCGCTGGACAAGGTGCGCGAGCGCGCCCGCCTGCTGGTCGGCATCGTGGCCGCTGTGCGCGCCGAGAAGCCGCCGCAGCAGGACTGATGCTGCGCGGGGGCGAACCCCGTCACTCCACCGTGAATGTCAGCGCGGCGGGCGACTGATCGGGCGCGGGCTGTCCGCCCTGCGCCGCCGGCAGGCGTTCGCCGCTGCCGGGGCGGTAGAAGCCGAGGCGGATGCTGTAGCGGCCCGGCGCCAGCCCCTCCGGCAGCGTGAACGTCCACGAATCAGCGAACTGATCGCCCGCTTGCCACGCCCACAGCGGATACGCGCCGGCGCGCGGCGGGCCATCGGCCAGCACGCCGACGAAGCCGTGCGGGCCGTACAGGTGCACGAACTGCGACCATGCGCCGCTGACGCTGCCCTGCACCTGCCAGCCGAGCTGCAGCGTCACCGCCTCGCCGGGGGCGGGCGCCCCCTGCAGCGCCGCACCGGCCAGCCGCGCGAAGCCTGGAAAGTGGACGTCCGGGTTGGGCAGGTCGGGCAGCGGCTGCGCGCCGGCGGGGCTGGCCGCCTGCCCCAGCCGCACTGTGGCGATCGGCTGGCCGTCCGGCGTGGTGGCCACCCAGTCGGCGGCCTGTGTGCGGGCGTCGAGCACGACCAGCACCAGGTCATAGGCCGTGCCTGGGGCGGGCAGGGGATCGTCGACCAGATCGGGGTCGTCCATCCACAGGTTGAACGAGTCGCAGAAGGTGTCTCCGGGGCGCCAGTCCTGCGAGGGGAAGCGGCCGGTGCCGAACAGCGTGGTGCGGTCCGCCACGATCACGCCGTCGCGGACGAGCTTGAGCGAATAGGCGGCTGGCCGGTCGGTCGCGCGCAGCACCTGCCAGCACAGCTCGACGGGATGCAGGCCGCCGTGAATGTGGCGGTCGGGCTGGCGCAGGCCCAGCAGGCGGATAGTGCTGTCGAAGTCAACCGGGCCGCCCTCCAGCGCGGGCAGCGCGGCGGGGTCCTGCAGCGGCGGCGGATGATACGCGTCGCGCATGGCCACCAGCGGAAAGACCAGACCGGCGCAGCTCAGCAGTACCGCGCTGCCCACGCGCAGCGGAAAGTCGAGGCGCGGCCAGCGGCGGGCCAGCAGATACAGTCCGCCAGTCAGGCCCAGCGCCACCGCCACGTGCGCCGGGTACATCAGCCGGCCGCCGGTGAACGAGAGCTGCTGCATCCAGCGGATCATGCCCAGCAGCACGACGACGAACGCGGCCAGCAGCACCAGCGCCTGCCGCTGGCGCAGCGCAGACCAGCGCCGCCCGCGCCGGCTCAGCGCATAGCCGGCAGCCGACAGCGCGAGCAGCCCGCCGAGCAGCGTGTAGACGAGCGGGTCGAGCAGGGCGAAGAAGCTCCAGCCCCAGTACGACAGATACAGGTGGGGCAGCAGCGGCACGATCTCGGCCAGCGAGCGCGGCTGCTCGAAGTAGAAGCCGACTGTGGCATGCCGGTGCGTGTTGAAGCCGAACGGGTCGCCATAGGTGAGCGCGCCATAGGCCACCCACGGCAGCGCCAGCACGGCCAGCGGCAGCGCGAAGCACAGCACGTCTCGCGCAATGCGGCCCGGGCCGGCGTGCGCATCGCGCCATGCGATCACGAGCGCCAGCCCGGCAGCCGGCGCGATCAGCAGCACGCTCACCTTGGAGAGCATGCCCAGCGCCAGCAGCGCGCCCAGCACGATCAGCCGGCGGGGCGAGGTGCCCGTGCGCATCAGCCGCAGCGCCGCCCACAGCGCCAGCGCCGAGAACGCGGTGGCCGCCGTGTCGTTGGTGATGTAGCTGCTGATGTAGACCATCGTCGGCATGAAGGCGAAGATCGCCGTGGCGGTCATGCGCCATGTCCGCCGCTGAAAGACCTCGCCCGCCGCGCCATACGCGCCGATCACCGCCAGCGCGCCCCAGGCCGTCGACAGCACGGACAGCACGCGCGCGGCAGCGACGGCGTCCGGCTGGCCCAGCAGGCGTTCATCTGCCCCGTGGATGAAGTTGATGCGGTTGTCGTGCCGCGCCCACGGCTCCAGCGCGGCGTACCACGGATTGCGCGCGGTGGTGCTCAGGTGCTGCAGCAGCGCATCCCCGCTGACGGCGGGCAGGCCGAGCGCGCGCAGGGCCAGTGCCCCCACCCAGTAGCTCAGCGGCGGCTGGCCGCTGGCCTGCTGCGTGGCGTTGGTGGCGCGCGTCGTGCGGTCCGGCAGGCGGTTCTCCGCCAGCAGCAGCATGGTGTAGTTGAAGTGCAGCACCTCGTCGCTGCCCTCCAGCGCGGGCATCACGCGCTGCAGCGCCAGCGACGCCGCGATGAAGGCGGCCAGCAGCAGCGCCAGCGTGCGCTGCCGGCGCAGCCACGCTCTCACGCATACACCTCGCGCGTCAGGCAGTGCACCGCGCCGCCGCCGTTGGCCGCCGCCGCGCAGCGGATCGGCACGATCTCGAACTCCGGCATCGCCTGCTGGTACACTGCCAGCGCCTCGCCGTCCGTCGCCAGATCGAAGATTGGCACCAGCACGCGGCCGTTCACCGTCAGGCTGTTGGTGTAGCTGCGCCAGATCGGGAAGACGCCCCAGTTGAGATACGGCGCGACCGGCGGCAGCAGGTGAATGCGGTAGGCATCGCCACGCGCGTTGTGCTCGCGGGAGAAGATCTCGCGCGTGCGCTTCAGCGCGCGGCTGTTGAACGGCACATGGGCGGCGGTGATGAGCGCGGTCTGCGCATCCGCCAGCTTCACCAGCAGGTCGACATGGCCGGTCTCCTCGCGCCACAGCGACGGCGTGACGATCAGCCGGTCGCACACGAAGGCCTGGCGCAGCCGGCGCTCGGTCTCCATCCGGCTGAGGTGGCGGTTGCGCGTGTACAGGCCCTCGCTCACGATCAGCGTGCCCGCGCCGTCGCTCCAGAAGTTGCCGCCTTCGGTGTGCAGATCGATGGCCGCCAGCGGCCGCCCGAGATGCGCGGCATAGCGCCCGGCCATGGCGTCGTCGTCCGCCTGCGGATAGGCGGGCAGCGGGTCATAGGCGGCGCTCATCAGCACGCGCGCGCCGGCGATCTCGCCCGTGAACGGGCCGTAATCGCGCACCCAGATGTCGTCGGTGGGCAGCGCCAGCAGCCGCACGCGCGTCATGTCCGCCAGGCCGCGC
Source organism: uncultured Pleurocapsa sp. (assembly GCA_964654755.1). Taxonomy (GTDB): domain Bacteria; phylum Chloroflexota; class Anaerolineae; order Aggregatilineales; family Phototrophicaceae; genus Flexifilum. Next base: position 10,529 of record CAZZJW010000052.1, read on the forward strand.
CGCTCCAGAAACAGCCACACCGCGCCAGCCCAGGCGGCATCCGGCAGCAGCACATCGGCGCGCGCCACGCCGCTGATGGCCTCGATCATGGCGGCGTGCGTCTGCCACAGCGGCGGATACAGCACAGGGAAGGCGGTGATCACCGCCGCGATCGGCTCCCATTGCGCGGGCAGGCGGGCCGGGGCGGCGGGCGGCGCGGCGGTCACGGCGGGCGCGCGCGCGATCTCGACGGGCGGCGCGGGCATCGCGGCCAGCGCATCGCGCAGCGCCAGCGCGCTCATCCCCGGCGGCAGGATGCTCCAGCGGTTGAGATAGTGCGCCATCGCGGCGGGCGTGGCGGGCGGATGCCCATCCACCGCAGCCGTGCTCAGCGCATCGAACAGCGGGCGCAGGCGGCCCAGGCCGCTGCGGCGCCAGAGCGGGTAGGGGATGAAGTCGAAGCGAAGCGGCATACAGCACCGGTCCATGCAGGCGGCAGAACGATTGCCGGTATTGTACCGGCGGGCTGCGCGCGGGTCACGGCCCGGCCTGCGGCGCGCGTTTGCTATAATCGCAGCATTCACTCCCGCTGACCACCGAGGATGCCTTGTCCGCACACGCCTTCACGCCACAACCCGCCGAGTGGGACGCCTTCGTGCAGCAGCAGCCGCACGCCCACCTGCTGCAGACCAGCGCGTGGGCTGCGCTCAAGGCGCCGGCTGGCTGGGCGTGCGCGCGCGTCGGTCTGCGCGATGCGGCGGGGCGGCTGTGCGCCGGCGCGCAGCTGCTCTTTCGTCCGCTGCCGCTGCGCCTCGGCACGATGGCCTATCTGCCGATGGGCCCGCTGCTGCCAGACGCCGCGCAGGCGGACGCGCTGTGGGCCGCCATCGATGCAGCAGCGCGCGCGCGCGGCGCGGCCTTCCTCAAGTGGGAGCCGGGCTTTCCGCCTCCCGGCGCGCCCGCCCCGCAGCCGGCGGCGCTCGGTTTCGCGCCCAGCCCGCAGACCATCCAGCCGCCGCGCACCGTGCTGATCGCCCTGGACGCGGACGACGACGGCCTGCTGGCGCGCATGAATCAGGGCACGCGCCGCAAGATCCGCCAGAGCCAGAAGAACGACATCCGCTACTGGGAGGCGGCGGCGCACGAACTGCCGCTGTTCACCGGCATGATGCAGATGACCGGCGCGCGCAACACCTTCGGCGTGCATAGCCCGGACTACTACGCGCTGGCCTACCGGCTGTTTGTGCCACAGCATGCCGCGCTGATCCTGGCCGAGCACGAGGGCGAGCCGCTGGCCGGCGTGATGGTGTTCGCGCTGGGCGACAGCGCCTGGTATCTGTACGGCGCATCTTCCGACAGCAAGCGCAATCTGATGGCGGCCTACGGCGTGCAGTGGGCGGCCATCCGCTGGGCGCGCGCGCGCGGCTGCCGCACCTACGACATGTGGGGCATCCCGGACGAGGATGAGGCGGTGCTGGAAGCGCAGTTTCAGCAGCGGAGCGACGGGCTGTGGGGCGTGTACGGTTTCAAGCGCGGCTGGGGCGGGCAGGTGGCACGCACCCCGGGCGCATGGGACCGCGTCTGCAACCCGGCGCTGTATGCGGCCTACCGGCTGGCGCTGCGCCTGCGCCGCTGAAACGGCACGAACGACGGCACGCGGCTGGCATACGCCCGCCACTCCGCCCCGAACTTTTCCTCCAGCACCTGATCTTCGCGCTGTGCGCGTTTCACCAGCACCGCGGCTATTCCAGTCGCTGCCAGCAGCGGCATCCACGTGCGATACAGCACCAGCAGGCCGAGCAGGATCAGCACGAGGCTGAGGTAGATGGGATGCCGGACGATGGCGAACGGGCCGTGCTGGATGAGGCGGTGTTCGGCGTTCAGCTGCACGGCGGCGACGGTGCTCGGGCTGTAGTAGGCGCCCAGCGTTCGCCTCGCCCACAGAAAGAGCGCGCTGCCGCCCAGCACCAGCGCCAGCCCGCCGATCCGCAGCAGCAGCGCAGCCGCCGGCGCCTCAACGGCCACGATCGGGCGCCAGAGCGCCGCGCTGATGACCCCGCCCACTGCGCTGACCGCCAGTCCCACGCTGATCTGCGCCCACACGGGCATTCGGAACCACGTGCTGTCGCCGATCACCGGCGCTTTCGGCACGCGGTAGCTGACCAGCCAGCCGCCGAACAGCACGACCAGCACCAGCGCCTGTGCGACCGTCACCACACCGTCAGTCACCTGCTCGAACGTCATGAGTGCCCTCCTGCGCCAGCGCAGAGACTGTCAGCAAGCTCTCATACGCCCACGCTTGACCGCGCCCTGACAACCGCTATACTACCTCGAAATCTACGTAAATCTACATAAATCGGGGAAAATCGATGTCCGCATCACCCGTTTCTGATGCATCCACCCCGGCTGAACCCAGCCTGAGCGTGGGGCGTAATCTCAAGATCGGCCTGTTCCACCTGGGCTCCGGCATGGCGGACGTCATGACCACCGGCGTGTGGAACCGCATCATGATCAGCGATCTCGGCTTCGCGGCCACCCCGATCGGCCTGCTGATCGCGCTGCGCTACTTCCTCGCGCCGCTGGGCGTGTGGGCCGGGCGGACGAGCGATGCGCGAACGCTGCTGGGCTACCGCCGCCTGTCGTGGATCTGGCTGGGACGTGCCATGATGGCGCTCAGCGTGGTCATGCTCGGCATCATCACATCGAATGTCGTGCGCGGTTTCGAGACCACTGCGCTCACGTGGATCGTGATCGGCGTGGGACTGCTGCTCTTCAGCCTGGGCAACGCGCTATCGGGCAGCACCTTCCTCGCGCTCATCTACGATCGTTCGGGTGAGCAGCAGCGCACGCGCTCCGTCGCCATCGTGTGGACCTTCCTGCTGCTCGGCTTCACCGTGGGCGGCATCTTCTTCGGCGTGCTGCTGCCCTCCCCCGAAGCGGGCGGCGTCGGCCCCGGCTACACCGCCGAGCAGCTCGAAGTGCTGTTCCTGGCGGCGGCGGCGGCGCTGGGCGGGCTGTGGTTCTTCTCGCTGCTGGGCGAGGAACGGCGCAACACGGCACTGCGCAGCCAGCAGGCGCAGCGCGAAGGCGCTGCCGGCTCCATCCGCGGGGACCTGCGCCTGGCCTGGTCGAGCCGGCCCACGCGCATGTTCTTCTGGTTTCTTGGGCTCTCGATGCTGTTCGCCTTCTCGCAGGACCTCATCCTGGAGCCGTTCGCGGGCGATGTGTTCGGCATGTCCGCGCGCGTCACTACCCGCTTCGCCGCCTACTGGGGCACGATGTCGATCCTCGCGACGGTGATCCTGATCGTGCTCTCGCGCCGCGTGCGCTGGATGACCAACGCGCGGATGAGCGCGGCGGGCGTGGTGGTGCTGATCGTCACCTTCGGCCTGCTGGCGTTCTCGTCGCTGGCCGGCATTCGCGGGCTGGTGACGCCGGCGCTGATCACGCTGGGCATCGGGCTGGGCATCTGGAACGTGGGTGCGCTGGGCATGATGATGGACATGAGCCCGCTGGGCAAGGCGGGCACGTTCCTCGGCTTCTGGACGCTGACGGTGACGTTCGCCCGTGGCATCGGCGTGGCGGGCGGCGGCGTGCTGCGCGATCTCTTCCTGGCGCTGGGCGGCGGCAGCTACGGGCTGGCGTACGGCCTCGCCTTCCTGATCGGCGCGATCGGGCTGGGCGTGTCGCTGTGGGCGCTCAGCCGGGTGAACCTGCGCGCCTACCACGCCAGCCAGCGGGCAGAGCCGGCCCCCGCCGAGCAGGTGTTCGCGGGCGGCATGGACTGACGAATACTGCTTGTACGCCGGGATGGGCGGTCTGGCGGCAGGCCGCCCATTTTGATTCCCCCCGCCCCGGGCGATCTGGCGCTATACTGCGCGGGTGAAGGCCCGATGGAGGAGAGATCATGCAGAAGATGAGCGCGCCGCCCGTGCTGGACTGGGCCCAGCGCCTGCAGGCGATCGCGCAGAGCGGCCTGGCGTACACACCACAGCCCTTCGACCGGCTGCGCTACGAGGATGTGCTCGACATCGCCGTCGAGATGATGAGCGCGGTCTTTGACGCCGATGCACCCCAGCGCGATGCCCTGCGCGAGCTTTTCCTCTCGCAGAAGGGCCACGCCACGCCCAAGGTGGATGTGCGCGGCGTGGTGTTCGAGCACGGGCGCTTGCTGCTGGTGGAGGAGAAGCTCGATCATGGCCGCTGGACCCTGCCCGGCGGCTGGGCCGATATCGGCGAGAGCGCCGCCGACAGTACCGTGCGCGAGATTTGGGAGGAGACCGGCTATCGCGCGCGCGCCGTCAGGCTGCTGGCCGCCTACGATCGCAACCGGCACGATCACCCGCCGTATGTTTTCCACGCCTACAAGCTGTTCTTCCTGTGCGAGCTGACGCAGCCGGAGCGCGAGATCGACCCGCGCAATGTCGAGACGGGCGAGGTGGGCTGGTTCCGCGAGGACGAGATCGGCGGGCTGGAGCTGTCGCAGGGGCGCGTCACCGCCCGGCAGATCGCGCGATTCTTCGAGCATCTGCGCCAGCCGGGGCTGCCCACCGACTTCGACTGACCGCACTGCCCGCGCCGGGCGTGGTATGCTTGGCGCGTATTCGGGAGGCGAAAGCGATGAAACTGGCGATTCAGGAAGATATGCTGCTGGGCCGTACCATGCTGGAGAAGTTCGAGCTGGCCAGACAGCTCGGCTTTGACGGCGTGGAGTTCTGGGGATCGACGGTGTCGCGGCAGGTCGAAGCGATCACCGAAGCGATGGCGCACACCGGGCTGAAGACCTCCGGCATCAACGTCGGGCGGCAGGCGAAGCTGCTGGGCGCAGACCCGGCGGAGCGCGAGCTGGCGCTGGAGCAGCTGCGCCGCGCCATCACCGATGCGGCCGATCTGGGCGCGGAGGGCGTGGTGTTCGTGCCGGCGTTTCACGGCCCGGATGTGCCCGATCTCTCGCCGCTGATGACCGCCGAGCAGCTGGAGAGCGAACTGCTGATCGCGCATCTGCGCACGCTGGAGGACTTCGCCAACGCCGTCGGCGTGACGCTGTTCGTCGAGCCGATCAACCGCTACGAGACGCACTTCCTCAACCGGGTGGAGCAGGCGGCAGCGCTGGCGCACCGGCGCGCGCACCCACGGGTGAAGGTGTGCGCCGATGTCTTTCACATGGCGCTGGAGGAAGCAGACCTGGGCGCGGCCCTGCGCACGCATGCCGACGTGGTGGGGTATGTGCACCTGGCCGACAACAACCGCCGGCTGCCCGGGCAGGGCATCACGCCGTTTGCGCAGGTGGGCGCGGCGCTGCGCGAGATCGGCTACACCGGGTGGCTGTCGCTGGAATGCGGCGAGCCAAGCGCCAATCAGCCATTCGCCGAGCGCTACGCCAGCGATCTGCCGGCGTCAGTGGCCTTCCTGCGCGAAGCGGGGCTGGGCTAGGCCTGCCAGGTGATGCGCCCGTCGCAGAGCGTCAGCGCCGGGCGCACCGCGGCCAGCGCCGCCGGCGGCAGCGCGAACAGATCGGCATCCCACAGCACGAGGTCGGCCAGCATGCCGGCGCACACCCGGCCCTTGTGCTGCTCGGCGAACTCGGCATAGGCCCCTTCGCGGGTGTAGGACACCAGCGTGTCGTGCAGGCTCTGGCGGTGGTCCGGCTGGCCTTCCGCCCACGGGCGGCGGTTGACTGCCGCGTGCACGCCGAGCATGACATCCTGCGTCACCACCGGCCAGTCGCTGCCGAAGGCCACGCGCGCGCCCGCGCCGCGCACGAGCTGCCAGGCGTAGGCTCGCCACCAGCGGGCGGCCCCGATGCGGGCGGGCGAGACTTCCTGCGTCTCCGGGTAGGTCACCGGGGCGTGCAGCGGCTGGATACTGGCGATCACGCCCAGCGCCGCGAAGCGCGGCAGGTCTGCCGGGTGCACCACCTCGATATGCTCGATACGGTGGCGGCTGTCGCGCGGCCCGTGGGTGTCGCGGCACAGCGCGTAGCCGTCCAGCGTGCGGCGCACCGCGGCATCGCCGATGGCATGCACGGTGATCTGCAGGCCGCGCCGGTCGCAGGCCAGCGCCATGCGATTGAAGTGCTCTGCCGAGTACAGCGCATCGCCGCGCCAGCCTGGCCGGTCGCCGTAGTCATCCAGCAGCAGCGCCGTCCACGACTCCAGCACGCCATCCATGAAGAACTTCACCCTGCCTGACGAGAGCAGCGGCCCGCGATACTCCTGCGCCATCGCGCTGGCTTCTGCCAGATCGGCCTCGGCGGTGGCGGGAAAGACGCTGTAGGGGATGTTGACGCGCACCGGCAGCGCGCCTTCCGCGGCCATGCGCGCATAGACTGCAGCCTGCTCGGCATCTCCATCCATGTTGTGCACGCTGGTGATGCCCTTGCTGGCGGTCAGCTTCAGGCCCTCGTCCAGCCAGCGCCGTTCGCGCGCGTGGTTGATGCGCGGGATGCCGGCATGCACGCCCATCAGCCCCTTGACCGTGCGCGCCCACGCCTCGAAGTGCGACAGCACGACGCAGTAGGCCGCCGGCTCGACCAGCACGCCGTTCGCCAGGCCGTCGGCGCCCATCTGAATCTCGCTGTTGGGGCCGGTGGCGGCGCCGCCCAGCACGCCGGCGGCCTCCAGCGCACGGGTGTTGGCGAACGCCGTGTGATGATCGTATGCCAGGATGGTGAGCGGGCGATCGCTCAGGATGTCGTCCAGGTCGTGGCGATTGAGCATCTGCCCCGGCGGCAGGATCTCGTAGCGCAGCGCGACGCCGCTGATGGCGGGCTCGTCCGGATGTGCGGCGGCCCATGCGCGAATGACCGCCTTGAGCTGCGGCAGGCTGGTCACCTCCCACAACTGGATATGGCCCAGCTCCGTGGAGCCGAAGGCCAGGTGATAGTGGCTGTCGATGATGCCGGGGGTGAGCGTGCAGCCCTGCCCATCGATCACGCGGGCGGCTCCGGCGCGCCAGCCTTCCGCATCGGCCATGCTGCCCACGAACGCGATGCGATTGCCGGCGACGGCCACCGCTTCCGCCGCTGGCTGCTGCCAGTCTGCGGTGAACACGCGCGCGTTGACGATCAGAAGATCACAGTGAGGCATTTCCACCCTTCCAACGGAACACCCGGTTGCGGTGCAGCCGTATTCCGTGCACGATGTAATCCGGGCACAGCCACATCGGCTAGCCCTTGACGCCGCCCGCCGTCAGCCCGCTCACCAGCCCGCGCTGGGCGAAGAAGAAGATGATCATGACCGGGATCGTCACCAGCACCGAGCCGGCGGCCATGTAGTGCCAGTCGGTATTGAACTGGAAGATGAACCCGCGCAGGCCGACAGGCAGCGTCTTGCTCGTTTCTCCTGACATGAACGTGAGCGCCAGCATGAACTCGTTCCACGCCGTCATGAAGTTGAAGAAGGCCACCACGGCGATACCGGGCAGCGCCAGCGGCAGCGCGATGCGCCAGTACGCGCCGAAGGGCGACGCGCCGTCGACAATCGCCGCTTCTTCGAGATCGTAGGGGATGGTGTCGAAGAAGCCCTTGAGCATCCACACGCTGAACGGCAGCGCCACCGTGCAGTAGGCCAGCGTCAGCCCGGCCCATGAGTTGAGCAGGCCGAACTCCTTGAGCAGGTTATACAACGGCACGATGAGGATTGCGCCGGGGAACATCTGCGTCACCAGAAACGCCGCCAGCACGCCGCCGCGCCCGGGGAAGCGGAAGCGCGAGAGGGCATAGGCGCAGGAGGCCGCCAGCAGCACGCCGATCGTCGTGGTGATGAGCGCGATCACCAGGCTGTTCTGCGCCCAGCGCCAGAACAGATTGATGTTATCGCCCGTGTCGGGGTCCCGCGCAGACAGCTCGTTGAGCATGTGATTGTAGTTCTCGAGCGTGAAGTTCTGCGGGAACAACGTGACATTGCTGCTTTCGACTTCTGCCTGTGGCTTGAACGACGTCGAGACCACCCAGAAGATCGGGAAGAGCATGATGATGGTGGCGATGATGAGGATGGCGTGCGTCAGCACGTTGAGCAGCACCAGCCGCTGCTGAGGCGGCAGGACCGCCGCGCGCGGCTTGCTTTCTGCGGTGGTGCGGGAGAGGGATTGCGTCGCCATGTCAGGCCGCCTTCGCTTGTGCGGGATTGTTGAGCACCCGCATATACGTCAGACTGAACACGAGCAGGATGACCAGGATGATGACGGAGTAGGCCGCCGCGATGCCATACTGCGGCGCCTGTCCGAAGCCGAGCCGCCACGCCCACGTCGAGAGGATCTCCGTGGTGCGGAACGGGCCGCCCTCCGAGACCAGAAAGATGATGTTGAAGCTGTTGAACGTCCAGATGATGCCCAGCAGCGTCACCGTCATGATGACCGGGCGCAGCAGTGGCAGGGTGATGTACAGGAACTTCTGCAGGTCGTTGGCGCCGTCCACCACTGCGGCCTCGTACAGCTCTGCCGGGATGCTCTGCAGGCCGCCGAGCATCGTCACCATGTTGAAGGGGATCGCCAGCCAGGTGTTGGCCACCACCACCGCGAACATCGCCCAGCCGGGATCGGAGAGCCAGGGCACGCCCGCCCCGCCCAGCGTGCGGATGAAGTCGTTGAAGAAGCCGAAGTCGCCGTTGTACAGAAAACGCCATGCGAAGGCCGAGATGTACGACGGCACCGCCCACGGCAGGATGAGCAGCACGCGGTAGATCACGCGCCCGCGGATGTTGCGGTTGAGCAGGATCGCCAGCAGCAGGCCGATCAGAATGTGCGGGATGATGTTGAACGTCGTCCACAGCACCGTCTGGCCGAAGATCTGCCAGAAGTTGTACTGGGGCGTATTCAGCACAGCGGAGTAATTGTCGAAGATGTTCGGGAAGAAGGTGTACGTCGCGCTGATGACGCGCTGGCCGATCACGCGCGTGGTGTTCATCTGGGTGGCGTTGGTGAAGCTGAGCAGGATGCCGTTCAGCAGCGGGTAGAACACCAGCGTGAGCATGACCAGCACTGCCGGCGCGACGAAGAGATAGGCGTAGCGCGAGTTCGGCGAAATCGAGAAGGCTTCGGCAAGCGCCGTGCTGCCCGCGCGCTTGACGAACACCTGCAGCACCGCCAGCACCGATGCCGCCACCGCCAGCCACATGCCGATGCCGATGATGCTGCCCAGGTTGGGGAAGGCGGTGTTCTGCGTGAAGAAGGCCGTGAAGTGGAAGATGGCGATGACGCCGCCCGCCGCCCCGACCACCGGGGTCAGCCAGCGCCACTGCGGGCGCACGAGCGCGACCACGGCGGCGATCACTCCCATCACGCTGCCCAGCAGGATCAGCATCAGCGAGGTCACCTCGTAGCGCGGCACACCCGCCGGGATGGCCGTCAGCATCGAAAGCCCGGTGGGGCTGCTGCCTTCACCCAGGTTCAGCCAGGGAAGCGCGAGGAACGCCAGCAGCATCACAATCGCGATGGTCAGCGCGAGAAGATCCGGTAAAGAGAGGGCGTTGCGCTGTGTCTGTGTCATAAATCATCCCCCAAAAAGAGAGGAGACCGGCCATCTCTGGCCGATCTCCTGTACTGACTCGATCTTCTTTGTGACTAGCTCAGCGGCGCCGGGGGTTCGGTCTCGAGCAGCGTCGTCCATGCCGCCGCGACCGCGTCCATCGCCGTCTGCGCATCTGTCTGGCCGAGCAGGAAGGCATCGTACTGCGGCCCAAACTCGGTGTAGATCTGGCCGCCGGCGACCAGCACCGGGCGGTTGCGGGCCACGTTCATCTGCGCCAGGAAGCCCTGCAGGATGGCATTTTCGGCCAGCGAGGGATCTTCGTAGGCGGCGCGCAGCGTCGGCACCAGGTTGAGCTCAGAGGCCAGGCGCACCTGGTTCTCAACGCTGTTCAGGCAGCGCACGAAGGCCAGCGCTTCGTTCGGGTGCTGCGAGCCAGCGTAGATGGTGTACTCGTGGCCGCCAACGGGCGAACCCTGGTCACCATTGGGGCCAGCCGGGATCGGCGCCACGCCGAGGTTCGCCGCATCCGCAAACGCCTCGCCGCTCAGGACGTCAGTGGTCGCCCACGGGCCGTTGATGAGGATGCCAGCGCGGCCTTCCTTGAAGGCGGCCATCGAGTTGCCGTACTGATTGGCCGGGTCGTAGGCGGGGCCAACTGCGCCCGCATCCAGCCAGCCCTTGAGCACGGTGAGCGCCTCGATCGTACCGGCGTTGTTCACACCGATCGTGTAGGTGCCGTCGGCGTTCGGGACGATCAGGTCGCCGCCGTAAGCCCACATGAAGGCCTGGAAGGCATACGCGCCGAAGGGCGTGGCCATGCCGTAGATCGGGCTGTCAGCGGTGCCCAGCGCGTTGATCGCCAGGATGGCGCTCTGCAGCTCGTCCATCGTCGCGGGCGGGGTGTCGGGGTCGAGGCCGGCCTGCGTGAACAGGTCGCGGTTGTACAGCAGCGCCGGCGCATCGGTCACCTGCGGCAGGCCCCACACACGGCCGCCCCAGGTGTTGTAGGCCATCGGAGCATCGAGGTAGCTGGCCTGCTCTTCGGCGGTCACCGGCTCGCTGAACACGCTGGCGTCGCTCAGGTCGTACAGATAGCCGAGCGCGGCGTACTCAGGACCCCAGGCGATTTCCGTGCGCAGGATGTCCGGCGCATCGCCCGCCTGCGCAGCGGTGCGGTAGTTGTTCTGCGCATCGCTGAACGGCACATACTCGTAGTTGAGGGTAACGCCGGCCTCGGTGGCGCAGGCATTCGCGATTTCTTCGAACACGACGCGTTCCTGATCGTTCATCGTGTCCCAGTACGTGAGGGTCGGAGCATCCTGCGCCTGCAGGCCAAAGGCCGCGAGGGCGAGGAGCACGAACACGGCGACAAGGGTGATCTTCTTCATGAGGTCTCCGCAGTTCTCCAATAGGCCACTAGCGAGTGTATAACACTCTGAATCGAGCATTCTAGACAGCACAAATAGCCTTGTCAACTGAAATGAATCGCTTGTGGGCAGGTTGCACATCCCCCCGGTTGTCTCCACGCGTGCATCAGGCTATAGTGAGCATGGACAGGGGATGACAGTCGTGATGAACAATCGGCCTGCAGACGAATACGCTGGTCGCACGCTCGGCCAGTTTGAGATCGTGGAGGAAATCGGGCGCGGAGGCATGGCGACGGTTTATCGCGCGCGCCAGAAGTCCATCAACCGCATGGTCGCCATCAAGATTCTGCCGCGCGCCCTGCTGCACGACCCGGCCTTCTACGAGCGTTTCACCCGCGAAGTCGATGTCATCGCGCATCTGGAGCATCCGCACATCCTGCCGATCTACGACTTCGGCGAGGTGGACGGCGTGCCCTACATCGCCATGCGCTATCTGGCCGGGGGCAGCCTGGCGGCGCGCATCCGCCGCGGCCCGCTCACGCCAGAGCAGATCGTGCGTCCGTTCGGCCAGGTGGCCCAGGCGCTGGATTACGCGCATCAGCAGGGCATCATCCACCGCGATCTCAAGCCGGGCAACATCCTGCTCGATGAACAGGGCAACGCCTACCTCTCCGACTTCGGCATCGCCCGCGTGCTCAACAGCAACCTGACCGGCAGCCAGATCATCGGCACTCCCGCTTACATGTCTCCCGAACAGGCCAACGGCCTGCCGCTGGACGCGCGCTCTGACCTGTACTCGCTGGGAATCGTGCTGTTTGAACTGCTCACCGGCAGCGAGCCTTTCTTCGCCGACACCCCGGTGGGGCTGCTGCTCAAACACATCGGCGAGCCGCTGCCATCGCTGCGCCAGCGCCGGCCAGAGCTGAGCATCGGCATCGAGGCAGTGGTGGTCAAGGCGGCTGCCAAGCAGCCGGGCGATCGTTACGCCAGCGCCAGCGACATGGCGAGCGCGCTGGCAGCGATGGTCAGCGCGGCCCCTGGCGGGGCGCAGCGCGCGCGGAGCGACGAGGACACGCCCACGCTCCTGACCGATCTGCCGCTCCGCCAGACGCCCGTGGCCGCCGCCCGGCTGCCCACGCTGCCCCCCCAGCCCGCCACCACGGCCCCGAAGAGCGCATCGTCTGCCGCTGCTCCGGAGGCACAGCCCGCGCCACGCCGCCGGCTGGGGCTGATCGCAGCAGGCGCTGCAGCCGCCCTGGTCGTGCTGGCAGTGCTCGCGCTGGCGCTTATCCGGCCGCAGCCTGCCCCGCCCATCATCGTCACGCCGACGGCAGATCTGGCGGCGGCTACGCCCTTCGCGGACGGCCAGACCGCGGCGAGCGAACGCATCTCGCTGACCGTGCCGGCGGGCTGGAACGCAGTCGATCAGCGCGGCCCGGCTTATCGCGGGCAGTTGTGGCGCGCAGACGACAGCGCGTACATCGCGGTGCTGGTCTACGACGCCAGCGCGATGGCCACCAGCCGCGACGAGATGCTCGCCCGCTGGGAGCAGGCCAACGCGCCTGCGCCGAATTACACCCTGATCGACGAGGCGGAAGCGCCGGACGGCACACTGCGCCGCAGCTACCGTGCGGCGGCTGGTTCGCCGGAAGCAGGTCAGCGCGATGTGTTTTTCATCGAGCGCGAGGGACTGGCCGTGGTCGTGGACATGTACGCCGCCGATCGCTACGGCAGCACGCTCGTGCCGCTCTACCAGCAGGTGCTGGACTCGCTGCGCATCCGCCCCGCGCAGGCGTAGGCCCGGCGGCGGGCAGTGCACGATCCGAACAGGCGCCGCCTGCTCAGCCCGCGAATTCCTCGAACGGCGTCTCGCCCAGCGTGACCAGGATGCCGTTGAGCGCCTGCCCAATCGGGATCAGGCATGACCCCGCCGGGCGACCCGCCAGCCGCCACTCGTTCGACGTGTAGGCGCCCATGCCGAAGACCAGGCGGGCGATCGGGTTCTCGCCCATCGCGATCACGATGTCACCGGGGATCGCCTCAGGATCGTGGATCCAGGCGATGTGCTGATTCATCTGCGAGCGCCGCTCATCGCCATAGGCGGCGCAGGACGCCACCTGCGCGGCGATCGCGTCGATGGCGGGCAGGATCTCCTGCGCGGTGCTGATCGCCGCCGAGCGCTGCTCGGGGCTGCGGAAACCGCTTGGCCGCGATATGGAATCGGGGCCTGCCGCCGATGCTGCATCAGGCGCAGGGCCGCGCGAGGCGGCGAACGGCACCACCGCGATCACCGTCACCACGAACACCAGCACGCTGATCAGCAGCAGCCGCCGGTCAGCGATACTGGCGCCAGCGCGACCATCGGGTGCGGCGGTCGGTCGCTTCACGATGACTCCTGCGTCAGCGACACCAGGTACTGGTACAGGTTCGCGCCGCCGGAAGCGCTCAGCCGGTCGGTGGAATACTGGTGCTCGGCCCCCAGCGCGCCGCCGGAGCGCATGAACGTGACGAAGTCCTCCTCGGACAGGGCGAACTGCAGCAGTGAAGGTCCGTCCGCTGCGCCCTCGCCGGCCTCGCCGTGGCACGCCGCGCACCCAAGCGCCTCATAGCGCCCGCGTCCGCGCTCGACCTTCTCCGGATCGAGCACCACAGCGCTGGCGGCCTCGCTTGCGGCAGCGGTGGCCGCCGGCGTCGCCTCAGCACGGGCCGTGACAGCGATCGTGACCGTCGGTTCGACATACGCGTACGTTGGAATCGCGATGACCTCTGGCCCGCTCTGGCCCTCGTTCGAGGTGCCGCCTGCGCCTGATGAGTCTGCCGGGGCGCCACCGCCGCAGGCCGCCAGCACCAGCGCAAGAACAGCCAGGAGGACAGCGGAAAAGCGGACCAGCCGGGCGTGCCGGGACCGGGTGTATGGATGCTCGTTCATCGAATGCTCCCCACGACTCACTCTTTTTCGCTGCGAAGCTCGTGCCGCTGGCCAGATGCTCACCGGTCGGACCGGCTGGGATCGAGCGCCTCCTGCAGGCCATCGCCGACGAAGGAGAAGCCGAGCATGGTCAGCGCGACGAGGATGGTCGGGAACAGGGCCAGATGATAGTAAACGCGAATGGAACTGCCAATGCCCGCTCCGACCATCTTGCCCCAGCTCGGCGTCGGCTCGGTGATGCCCAGGCCGATGAAGCTCAGGCCAGCTTCGGCGAAGATAGCAAGCGGTATCGCCAGCGTGAACGCCACCAGCAGCGGCGAGATGGCGTTGGGCAGGATGTGCCTCAGCAAGATCTGCCGGTCACTCGCCGCGATCGCGCGGGCAGCAGTGACGAACTCCCGATCGCGATAGGCCAGGAACTGCGCTCGCGTCAGGCGCGTCGGCTCGATCCAGCTCGTGACCGCCAGCGCCAGGATGACATTCCCCGTGCCGCTGCCCAGAATGCTGAGCAGGAAGATGGTGAAAAGCAGCGGCGGGATGGCCGTCATGACATCGACCACGCGCTGAATGGCGAAGTCGACTTTGCCGCCCCAGTAGCCGCTGATGGCGCCGAGCGGCACGCCGATCAGAAAGGCGATCAGCGGCACAGCGATGCCGACGGTCATCGAGGTGCGCGCGCCGTGAATCAGGCGGCTCAGGTAGTCGCGGCTGGACGCATCCAGCCCCAGCGGGTGGTTCGGGCTGACGAACGGCAGCGTGCTGGCGCGCAGGTTGAAGAACACGCGATCATACGCGTAAGGCGCGAGCACGTCCGCCAGCACGGCGACAGCGAGCAGGACCACGATGATCGCCAGGCCCAGCATCGCCAGCCGGTTGCGGCGGAAGCGGCGCACAGCATCGCCCCACAGCGTACGATGCACGAGCGGTTTCTGGATGACGCCGACGGGTGCCGGGCCGCTGCTGGCTGGCGAGGAGGTGCTCTGTTCACTCATGCGCGCGGGTCATCTTTCCGTTCATCAGGTGCTGCCGGAGCCCAGCCGCACACGCGGATCGACCACCGTGTAGAGAATGTCGGTGATCAGGTAGGTCAGCCCCCAGAAGAATGCGATCAGCAGAATCAACGCCATCGTCATGGGGTAGTCGCGATTGAGGATGCTGGTCACGAAAAACTTGCCCAGCCCCGGAATGCCGTAGACGACCTCGATGAACAGCGAGCCGGTCAGCAGATTGGGGATCTGGGGCAGCAGCACGGTGAGCAGCGGGATCATGGCGTTGCGAAAGACATGCCGTACCATGATCATGCGGTCGGTCAGGCCCTTGGCGCGGGCGGTGCGGATGTAGTCTGCGCCCAGCGCATCGGAGACGGCGGAGCGCGTGTAGCGCGCCACCAGCGCCATCGGCGCGAGCGCGTAGGTGATCACCGGCAGGAAGTAATCCCATGCCAGCACCGGCAGGCCGCCCGGCGTCAGCGGCCCGATGATGATCTTGTTGGGCGCACCCCAGCCGTTCTGAAAGCCGAAGATGAACAGCAGGAAGGTGGCGACGATGAAGTTGGGCAGCACGATGCCCAGCGTGGCCGTGAAGGTGATGATGTTGTCGAGCGGGCTGTTGCGGTGATAGGCAGCGAACACGCCCATGACCAGGCCCAGGCTGAACGACAGCAGGATCGTGTACAGGCCCACCTGCAGCGTGACCGGCCAGGTGCGCAGGATGACATCGATTACCGGCGGGCTTCCGGCCACCGCCGTGGAATAGCCGAAGTCGAACTGGGCCGCACTGACGATGTAGTTGACGAAACGCTCGACCAGCGGCCGGTCCAGGCCGTACTTGCGCTCCAGGTTGGCCAGCGCGTCGGGGGAATAGCCGCGCTCGCCCAGGCTGAATGGCCCGCCGGGAACGCTGTTCATGAGCGTGAAGACGATGGCGGATGCCACCAGCATCACAAAGATCAGGGCGAGCAGCCGCCCGAGGACGTAGCGAGTCATCCGTGAGCCATTGGGAGATACAAAGAAACCTCACCCCCTGCCCCCGCATCGAAACGAGGGTGTGCGAGCGCGCTCGCCAGGGGGTGAGGTTCCATCAGAATTTAGCGGGTCCGGTACGTATCGGCGTTTTCCACATCACTGGTGATGTAGAACGAGCCCCAGCACCAGTCATTGCCCCAGTGCAGAGCAGAGACGCCCTGACGGTCCGGACGGAAGCAGTCGCCAGCGATGTACGGCTGGAACAGATCGCCCTGGATGCGGTGAACCAGGAACACGCCGCCGACATCCCCGACCAGAATGCGCTCGGCATCCTTGTACATCTGCGTGCGCGTGTCCGGATCGCCCACCAGCTCGTTGGCGTCGGTCACCAGCTGGTCGAACTCGGCGTTGCGCCATGAATGACGGCCGGTTGACACCCACACGCCGAGCATGTTCGACGGGTCGAGGTAGTCCATGCCGTAGGACACCGCGCCGAACTGGATGGTGGTCGGGCGGGCGAGCAGACCTTCCATGAAGGCCGAGAACTCCATGTTGTTGACGGTGACGTCGACGCCGAGGCACTCGCTGATCGAGGCGGCCGAGGCGATGAACCAGTTGGCGCGCGATTCGCTCTCACCACGCAGCTTGAGCTCGACAGCGGGGAAGCCCTCGCCGTTCGGGTAGCCAGCTTCGGCCAGCAGGGCCTGCGCCGCCGGGCAGTCGTAGGACTGCAGCTCGCGCAGCGCGCCGTCGGTATCCGAGGCCGGGAAGCCCGGGGCAAGGAAGCTGTAGGCCGGGATGCCGAACTGGCTGCCGATGATGTTGGCGACGATCGACTCGCGGTCGAGCGCCTTGGCGAAGGCCTGGCGCACCTGAAGGTTGTCGAACGGCGCAGTGTAGGTGTCGAAGAACAGATAGTCCGTGCGGAAATCGCCGAAGTTGGGCAGATAGTTCTCGCGCAGCGTCTCGTCAGCGGCGATGACTTCGAAGTCCGCCGGGCTGATGTGGACGTAGTTCACGCGATCGACATCGCCGTTCTGGAAGGCGAGGAAGCTGCCGTTGAGCTGATCGCCATAGATGCCGCGCAGTTCACGCAGGTACGGGCGGCGATAGCCGTTGTAGGTCGGATTGGCTTCCAGAATCAGCCGGTCGCCCGCCACAAACTCCTTGAGGATGAACGGGCCGGACGACACACTGGTGGCCGGATCCAGCAGGTAATCCGGGCCGTACTCCGCGAGGGCCTTCGCCTGAAGCGGCGGCCAGAAGTACACGGTGCCCGGCAGATACGGGCGCGCGCCTTCGGTGTGAATGACCAGCGTATTGTCGTCGATGGCTTCCATGCCGATCTCTTCCGGCGCAATTTCGCCGGCGACGGCCTCAGACCAGCCGCGGATGATGCCCTGCCACATCCAGACGAAGTCGTAGGCGTGGTCAGGATCGACCATGTAACGATAGCTCGCCACGTAGTCCTGCGCGGTCAGCGGCGTGCCATCGCTCCACACCTGGCCGGGGCGCAGGTAGAACGTCCAGGACAGGCCATCTTCCGACGGCTCCCAGCGCTCGGCGGCGGCCGGGATCAGGTCGAGGTTTTCGTCCAGGTCGACGAGCGAGTCGCCAAATTTGTCGAACATATGCGTGTCGCCGCAGATGCGCTGGTACACCGTGACGGCCGACATGATCGAGGTCTCGGTGCGGGTGGAATCGCACAACTGCTGCCAGACCTGCAGGTCATAGCTGGCGGCATCTTCGGGCAGCGCACGCCCGTAGACATCGACGTTCGCGTCCTGCGCGCTGAGTGCCGGCACCAGCATCATCACCCAGATCAGGGCCGACAACACCAGCAGGGCAAAGGCTGACTTTCTCATCACAAAGAGCCTCCTGAGATAGAGAATCATTTTGGAAAAGGATGCAACCGTTAAGCGTGCGAAATTGTAAACGCGGGCGGGGCTTCACGCAAGCAAGTGGTTTTGCGTAGTGAGGCATCTCAGTTCTCATTCGCTAATAGGGTGTAGCGCGAGGGGCTGGCCGTGGTCGTGGACACGTACGCCGCCAATCGCTGCGGCAGCACGCTCGTGCCGCTCTACCTGCAGGTGCTGGACTCGCTGCGCATCCGCCCCGCGCAGGCGTAGGCCCGGCGGCGGGCTACCACCACCACTTCAGGCGGCGTCGCTCCTCGAAGCTGTGCGGCGTCAGGCTGCGCCAGTAGCGGCGGCGCAGCAGGTCGGGCGGGGCGCCCCGCCACGCCTCCAGGGCCGCGCGCGGATAGCCGCGGTCTGCGGCGTCTTCGCTGTGGTTCGGGCGCAGGGCATCGTAGCGGCGCGCCTGCTGCACCGCGCGCACCAGCGCCGCCAGCCGCAGCCGTCGCACGAAGTACCACAGCGCGCGAGGCACATCGGCCAGCGCGCGCCAGTGCATCAACCCCTCAATCTCCTGCTTGAGCAGCAGCGCGGTGTTGTACTCCAGGTCGATGCCGCGTTCCGCCAGCTCGCGCTGCAGGCCGTGCGCCGCGTGCTGAATGTCGCGGTCGATGCCGTTGGGCGTGCATCGGTCCGTCCACGCCGTCCAGCGCCACAGCTCCAGCAGCCGGGCCAGCTCCTCGTCGGTCAGTTCGTAGGCGTCAAGCGTGCCCAGGCGCACGAACTCGTCAAGCCGTGCGGCGTGTTCGCTCCGCCGCGGCGCTTCAGGCAGATACGCGCTGTCCTCCTGCATCCGGTTCCACGCTCCTGATCGCTGCACGTTGCTCCCATGATACGGGAAATCACGCGCGCTGTGCCCACCGACGCCGATGCACCGCGCCCGCGACATGCCCGCATGGCGCAGGCTGTACAGGCGTGCAAACCGCGTGTCATCTGCAGCAGCACGACCGACGCCCGGTTAGCCCGCGCCAGCGCGCAGCCGTAATGCATCGCCTTTGGCGTCCACACCTCATCCG
>CAZZJW010000053.1:0-28390 GCA_964654755.1 uncultured Pleurocapsa sp.
ATGCGCTGGCGCTGGCCGCCGGAGAACTCGTGCGGATAGCGGTTGACGTAGTACGGGTTGAGGCCGACGCGCTGCAGCAGCGCTTCGACGTACTCCTGCATCTCCGCCTTGTTCTGGATGATGTTGTGGATCTTCAGCGGCTCGGAGACGATGTTGCCCACCGACATGCGCGGGTTGAGGCTGGCAAACGGATCCTGGAAGATCATCTGCATCTTGCGGCGCATCTGGCGCAGCTCGCCCGAAGGCATGGTGGCCAGGTTGCGCCCTTCGAAGATCACCTCGCCAGCCGTCGGCCGGTAGAGCTGCAGCACCGTGCGCCCGGTCGTACTCTTGCCGCAGCCGGACTCACCGACCAGGCCGAGCGTTTCGCCCTTGTACACATCGAACGACACATCATCGACGGCCTTCACCGCGCCCACCTGGCGCTGCACGATGATGCCGGAGTTGATCGGGAAGTGCTTCTTGAGATTGCGGACGCTGACGACGACCTCGCGGCCTGCGCTGACGTCGGTGGTCGCGGCCTGCGCCGCCGTGCGAGCAGTTTCAGGCATGAGCAGCCTCCGCTTCAGAGAGGGGTTGACCGGTACGGACATCGACCCAGCACGCCTTGAGATGTTCAGCGGCGCTGCCCGGGCCGGGGATGAGCGGCGGCATCACATCTTCGCACGCCGCGATCCTGAAGGTGCAGCGCGCCACAAACGGGCAGCCCTTGGGCACGATGCGCATGTCCGGCGGCGAGCCTTCGATCTGCACCAGGCGTTCGCGTTCGTTGCGCGTGTCGTGGCGCGGCAGCGAGCGCAGCAGCCCGAGCGTATACGGATGGCGCGTGTCTTTGAACACCTCCATCGCCGGGCCGCGCTCGACGATGCGGCCGCCGTACATCACCTGCACGGTGTCGGCCAGGCCGGCCACCACGCCCAGGTCATGGCTGATCCAGATGATCGCCATGCCGAACTGGTCGCGCAGGCGCTTGATCAGCTCGATGATCTGCGCCTGAATGGTCACGTCGAGTGCCGTGGTCGGCTCGTCGGCGATCAGCAGCTTGGGGTTGCACGACAGCGCCATGGCGATCATCACGCGCTGACGCATGCCGCCGGAGAACTGATGCGGATAATTCTTCAGCCGGCGCTCGGCATCCGGGATGCCGACCAGGCTGAGCAGCTCCGCCGCACGCGCTTCCGCCTGCTTTTCATTCATGCCCATGTGCAGCCGCAGGGCCTCGGTGATCTGCGTGCCGATGGTGAGCACCGGATTGAGCGAGGTCATCGGGTCCTGGAAGATCATCGCGATTTCAGCACCGCGGATCAGGCGCATCTCTTCCGGCTTGAGTTTCAGCAGGTCCCTGCCCTGAAAGGTCACTTCGCCCTTCTCGATCTTGCCGGGCGGCGACGGGATCAGGCGCATGATCGACAGGGCGTGCACGCTCTTGCCGCTGCCGGACTCGCCGACGACGCCGAGCGTTTCGCCCTCCTGAAGCGCATACGAGACGTCGTTGACGGCGTACACGATGCCTTCCTGGGTATAGAAACGCGTTACGAGGTTCTTCACCTCCATCAAAACGCCCAAAGGGAATTTCCTCCTCTTGCAGGAACCTCAAAGAAGGCGGGGGCCGAAAATGCGGAATCAACCGTGCCGGCAAGTGTGCCCATGATTATCGATTGTGTCAAGCGCTGCGCGATCCTTTCATCCAGATCGCAGCGTGCAGACATTCAGCATACGCGCAAGCCGCGGCTGAGGTTCGATTCTGCTGCCCGGCGGGCCCCGCGCTGCGCCTGCGCGCTTGGGCGCTTTCGCCAGTCTTCGCCACCCCGCGCACGACCTGATGGGGCGCGCGCGCTGAAACGCGATAGACTGGAGTTAGAGTGCATTCCTCACGCACTCGCTGCTGCTGAAAAGGAGCTCGCATGGCCCTTCCGCAGAGCACACAAACGGCAGCCGCCCTGGGCGACGACACCCTGATCGAGATGTACCGGGTGATGCTGCTCAGCCGCCGGCTGGACGAACGCAGCTGGGCGCTGCACCGCCAGGGCAAAATCGCATTTCACATCAGCGGCATCGGCCACGAAGCCACGCAGGTGGGCGCGGCTTTCGCCATCCGGCGCGGCGTGGATTACGTGCGCCCGTACTACCGCGATCTGGCGCTGATGCTGGCGCTCGGCATCACCCCCGCCGATTTCATCATGAGCCTGATGGGCAAGAAGGGCGAGTACTCCAGCGATGCCCGGCAGATGCCCAGCCACTTCGGCTGCCGCCGCCTCAACATCATCAGCAGCGGTGCGCCGGTCGCCACCCAGGTCCCGCAGACCGCTGGCGTGGCCTTCGCCATCCGCTATCGCCAGATCAACGGACTGGTGGACCCCGCCGACGAAACCCAGCCGCGGCTGGCGCTCACCTGCCTTGGCGAAGGCTCTACCAGCCAGGGCGAATGGCACGAGGGCATGAACTGGGCCGGGGTGTTCCGCCTGCCTTTCATCTGCCTGGTGCAGAACAATCTGTACGCCATCAGCGTGCCGATGCAGCGCCAGATGGCCGTGCCCAACGTCGCAGACCGCGCCGCCGCCTATGGCGTGCACGGCGTGATCGTCGACGGCAACGACCTGCTGGCGGTGTACGCCGTCATGCGCGAGGCGGCGCAGCGCGCCTACAACGGCGACGGCGCGACGCTGGTCGAGGCCAAGACCTACCGCCCCGTCCCGCATTCCTCCGATGACGACGATCGCAGCTACCGCTCGCGCGAGGAGGTCGAGGCGTGGAAGGCCAAGGATCCGCTGCTGCGCTTCAGCCAGTTCCTGCTGAATGAGAAGATCGCCGATGCCGCCCGCCTGCAGGCGTGGGACGACGATGCGCGCCAGCAGGTCGATCGCGGGCAGGAGCAGGCCGAAGCCGCGCCCTATCCGCAGCCGGAAGAAGCGCTGGGCGCCGTCTATGCCCCGGCAGAGGAGGCGTGAGATGGCGCAGATGACGCTGATCGAGGCCATTCGCAGCACGATGGATGAGGAGCTGGCGCGGGACCCGCGCGTGTTCCTCGTCGGCGAGGATGTGGGCCGGCGCGGCGGCGTCTTTCGCGCATCGCAGGGCCTGTTCGAGAAGTATGGCGGCGAACGGGTCATCGATGCCCCGCTGGCCGAGCTCAGCATCGTCGCGGTCGGGATCGGCGCGGCGCTGGCCGGCCTGCGCCCGATCTGCGAAATCCAGTTCGCCGATTTCGTGCACCCCGCCTTCAACCAGATTGTCAACGAGGCAGCCAAGATGTACTACCGCTCGGCCGGCCAGTGGAACGTGCCGCTGGTCATCCGCTGCGCGTATGGCGGCGGCATCGGCGGCGGGCTGTATCATAGTCAGAGCGTCGAGGCCTTCTTCACGCACTGCCCCGGGCTGAAGGTCGTCATCCCCGCCACCCCTGCCGACGCCCGGGGCCTGCTCCGCAGCGCCGTGCGCGATCCCAACCCGGTGCTATTCTTCGAGCCGAAGAAGGGCTATCGCTCCATCCAGGGCGACGTGCCGGAGGGCGACTACACCGTGCCGATCGGTGTGGCACGCATCGCCCGCGCGGGCCGCGATCTGTCGGTATTCGCCTACGGCATGATGGCGCATTACGCCCTGATCGCTGCGGAACAGGTGGCACAGACCGATGGCATCGACGCCGAGGTGGTCGACCTGCGCACGCTGCTGCCGTTCGACCGGGAGACGCTGCTGGCCAGCATTCGCCGGACGAGCAAGGCGCTGATCGTGTACGAGGACAACCGCACCATGGGCTTCGGCGCAGAGCTGGCCGCCGTGCTGGCCGACGAGGCCTTTGCCGACCTTGACGGGCCGGTGCGCCGCCTGACCGGGCCGGATGTGCCCGGCGTGCCCTTCAGCCCGCCGATGCAGGAATACTTCATGCCCAATCCGGACAAGATCGCCAGCGCCATCCGCGAGCTGGCCGCGTATTAGGAGAGGTGCTGCGATGCCGACCCCGGTCGTGATGCCCCAGTTGGGCGAAAGCGTGGTCGAAGGTACCGTCAGCCGCTGGCTGAAGCGCGAAGGCGAGTCGGTCACGGCCTACGAGCCGCTGCTGGAGATCAGCACGGACAAGGTGGAGACCGAGATCCCCTCCCCGGCTTCCGGCGTGCTGCTGCGCATCCTGGTGGCCGAAGGCGCGACCGCCCAGCGCGGCACGGCGCTGGCGCTGATCGGCGCCCCGGGCGAATCCGCCCCGCCGCCTGCGCCATCCGGCGGCGGCACCGCACCCCCCGCGCAACCCCATCCGCACGGCCCGCACATCACCCCGGTGGTGGCGCGCATGGCCGCAGAGCATGGCCTCGATCTGAGCGCGATCGCTGGCACCGGCACCGACGGCCGGGTGACGCGCAAGGATGTCGAGGCATTCCTCGCGCAGCGCGCGCCTGCCCCGCCCGCGCCGCCATCCGCACCGGAAGAACTGCCCCCGTGGGAGCGCCCCGGCTCTGGCGAGCTCTTCCGCCCGACGGTGGAGTACGAGCGCCCGCTCGCCCCACCGCCAGCAGCAGCCCCCGCCCCGCCGCCGCCCACCCGGCTGCACCCGCCCGAACACGCGCCGCACACCGCCGAGGGCGAGCTGATCGCGCTGACCGCCATGCGCCGCGCCATCGCAGAGCACATGCGCCGCAGCATGGATACCGCCGCGCACGCGACCACGGTGTTTGAGGTGGACATGGCCGCCGTGCTGGCGCACCAGCATGCGCACAAGGAAGACTTCGCCGCACAGGGCGTCAACCTCACGCTGACGGCGTACTTCGCTGCTGCCGCCATCCACGCGCTGCATGCGGTGCCCGTGCTCAACAGCGAATGGCGCGAGGATGGCATCTTCCACTGGACGAACGTCCATCTGGGCGTCGCGGTCGGCGTGGGGGACGGGCTGGTGGTCCCGGTGATCCATCAGGCGCAGGAGCGCAGCCTGATCGGCCTGGCGCACGCCATCAACGATCTCTCGGAGCGCGCGCGGCACCGCCAGCTTGCAGCGGAGGAGCTGCGCGGCGGCACGTTCACCCTCAGCAATCACGGCGTGGGCGGCAGCCTGCTCGGCCTGCCGATCATCCATCAGCCGCAGTCGGGCATCCTCGGTGTGGGGCTGCTGGAGAAACGCGTGCGCGTGGTCACCGACGCGGCGGGGCAGGACATGATCGCCATTCGCCCGTGCTGCTATGTCACGCTCACCTTCGATCATCGCGTGGCGGATGGCGAACAGGCGGACGCATTCCTGCTGGCGTTCAAACGCCGGCTGGAGAGCTGGGGCGCGGACTAGCCGCCGATCTGGCTCATCACGCGGGTGAGAGGGATGACTTCCTGCGCCAGGCCGTGACCCCACGGCTTCCACCAGATGCCGTCGAGGATGATCTGGCGCAGCGCATCTTCGCTGGCGCCGGCGCGCAGCGGGGTGAGCAGATCCACTTCCTTGTCGCGCAGCAGGCACAGGCGCAGCACGCCATCCGCCGTCAGCCGGGCGCGGTTGCATGACGCGCAGAAGGGCACCGTCACGCTGCTGATGAAGCCCACCTGCCCCCGCGCGCCGGGGAAGGCGTACATGCGCGCTTCGCCATCCAGATGGCCCTCGTTGACCGGCTCCAGCGGGCGATACTCCGCGGCGATGCGCGCGCGAATCTCGGCATCGGTCACGATCTGCTCCCGGGCGAAGCTGGCGACATCGCCAAACGGCATCATCTCGATGAAGCGCACCTGCCACGGCCGATCGACGCTCAGCCGCGCCAGCTCGGTCACGTCGTGATCGTTGAAGCCGCGCACCACCACCGCGTTGATCTTGATCGGCGACAGCCCGGCGCGCTCGGCGGCCTCCAGCCCGGCCCACACCTGCTCCAGCGCACCCCAGCGCGTGATTTTGCGGAAGCGGACAGGATCGAGCGTGTCGATGCTGACGTTGACGCGCTGCAGCCCGGCGCGCGCCAGCGGCGCGGCCAGCGGCTCCAGCAGCACGCCGTTGGTGGTCATCGACAGCGAACGCACGCCCGGCGTGGCCGCCACCTCGCGCACGATCTCGACGATGTTCTGGCGGATGGTCGGCTCACCGCCGGTCAGCCGATACTTCCAGAAGCCAAGCGAGGCGAATACGCGCACCAGCGTGATCAGCTCGTCATCCTGCATCAGCGTGTGCGCGGGCCGAAAGACCATATCCTCCGGCATGCAGTACACGCAGCGCAGATTGCACTTGTCGGTCAGCGAGATGCGCAGATAGCTGATGATGCGGCCAAAACGGTCCACAGCCTGCGCGACGGTTGGAACGGGAGTAGTGATCATACCCGTCAGTCTAGCCCCGGCTGGAATTTTTATCAAGAATTTCTGAGAAACGACTCAGCCGCTCAATCGCCCGGCCTGCGCGCCAGAATGCCGACGAAGAAGCGGAAGAAGTAGCGATGCTCACGCTCCGGCTGCAAGCCGGCGGCCTGCAGACGCTGGCGCAGCGCCTCGGCGCTGAACACCGTGCCGATCCACACGCCCACCCCGCTGCGGGCGATCCAGCGCTGAAAGCCGAGCGGTCCATCTGCCGCCGGCACGCCGACGAAGACCGCGCCGCCGGGCCGCGTCACGCGCTGCATCTCCGCCAGCGCCGGGGCCATCTCGGGCAGGTGTTCGAGCGTGCTGCTGTTCCAGACCAGCGCGAAGGCCCCGGCGCGAAACGGCAGCGCGCGCACATCCGCCACCACCAGCGGCAGCGCCGGGTCGCGCACACGGGCGGCGGCCAATGCCTGCGGGTCGTAGTCCAGCGCGATGGCGCGCACGCCGGGCGAAGTGTTCAGCATCGACGAGGCCGCGCCGGGGCCAGAGCCTGCCTCCAGCGCCCAGCCGCCCTGCTCCAGCGCCTGCCCCGCCAGGAAGCGCGTCAGCCGGCCGTTCAGCCAGCGCCGCAGGCCATCGAACAGCGCGTAGACCGGGCCGCGCCCGCCAGCGAGCTGCCAGCTCTTGTCGACAGCAGTCATCGTTTGCGCGCCACCATCAGGATCGAGCTGCCCACCGGCATATCAGCATGGCGCAGCAGCCGGCGTTCCAGCGCGTTGTAGGCCGTCAGCATGTGGTTGACCGGCCCGGCGATCGGCTTGAGCTCAGAGCGCGGCGGCCCCTGCACGGGCGGCCGCAGGCGCAGCGCCAGCCGGTACGCGGCCACCGCCGGGAAGATCAGCGCGAACAGATACGTGGCGCGCACGATCTGCGCCGGCAGGCCCTTCCACAGCGCCAGCGCAGTGGTGCGGGTGTATCGCCGCGACGCATGCACAGCGCGGTGATGCTCCTCCGTCATCATCCACGTGAAAGCTGGCACCGTGACCAGCACGCAGCCGCCAGGCCGCGTCACACGCAGCAGCTCGCTCAGCGCCCGGCGCTCGTCCACGCCATCGCTCTCCAGCACGTCGACCGAGACCACAGCGTCGAATGAGGCGTCGGCGTACGGCAGCTCGTTGATCGAGGCCAGCGCCCCGCGCTGCACCCCCCGCGCCGGCCAGAAGCTGGCCGCCTGCGCCGCATAGTCGAAGCCGCACGCCTGCGGGCTGGGGCCGTGCTGCAGGCGCCACAGCAGCCCGCCAGTGCCGCAGCCAGCATCGAGGATGCGCGGACGGGCGGGCAGGCCGAATGCGTCCAGCGTATCGAGCAGCACGCCGTGCAGCGTACGATACCACCAGTAATCCGTCTCAAAGGCGAACAGCGTCGCGTATTCGTGGGCTTCCATGCGCTCAGGCTGGCGGGGCTTCTGGCACAGGCCAGGCGTACGTGTCCGGGTCTGCCGCGTCATAGCGGCGCGACTTGAGCAGCAGGAATTCGCCCGGCTCGCTGAAGGTGATGGCATGCGACTCCCAGGTGCGCAGCAGCACGCCCTGGTTGGCCTGCAGCGTGAACTGCTCCCATGCGCCGGTCTCGACATGCACGGTGCGGATGCTGACGCTGCCGCTGAAGAGGAAGAAGAACACCTCCGTGTGCCGGTGATAGTGCTGCCCAAGCACCGCACCGGCGTTCATCGCGCCAGAGATGACCGACTGCCAGCTGCCAGTGTTGAGCACTTCCTGAAACAACCCACGCGCATCCCGGCGCTGAAAGCTGGGGACGATGATCTCGTGCGTCATCGCGTCAGTCCAGCCTGCGCAGGCGCGCCGCGAAGATGCGCGAGACGTACTGCATGCCGGTGAGTGCGAAGCGCAGCAGGCTGGGTGCGGACTTCGACACGCCTTTGGCGCGATCGCGGAAGACGTACGGCATCTCGTACACCGTCAGCCCCTTGCGGCGGCAGTTGTAGAGAAACTCCATGAAGTACGCGCCGTAGCCCGTCGGGATGATGGTGACGCGGTCGAACACGCTGCGGCGCAGCACGACGAAACCGCTGTCGTAGTCGCGGATGCCGTAGCCCAGCACCAGCGTCGCCAGCCCGTTGATCATGCGGCTGGAGAGCACGCGCAGCGCCGCGCGGTCGTCTTTGGCGCCGGGCACGTAGCGGCTGCCGATCACCAGGTCGTATTCGCTCAGATGCGCGATCATCTCCGGCAGCATGGCCGGCGGCATGCACATGTCCGCATCCATCCAGCCGACGATCTGCCCGCGCGACTCGATGATGCCGCGATTGAAGGCGCTCGCCAGCCCGCGCGTTCCGATGCGATGCACCAGCTTGACGCGCGAATCCGGATGCTCGGCCACCAGCCGCCAGGTCTCGTCAGGCGAGTTGTCGTCGACCACGATCACCTCGACCGGCTGGGTGACGTGCTGAAAGATCGCCGCGATGGTGTCGAGGATATTCTCGCGCTCGTTGTACGTCGCCAGGATGATCGAGACCACCGGATCCCCTGCGCGCAGGGCGGCGGCTTCGGCCTCCGGGCGGGCGGCGCTGTCGGGCATGCCTGTATCCTCTAGGCCGTCTCTACGCGTTCGATGTGGAGCTGCACCTTCTCGGCGACTTCCGACAGCTGCTCGTCGGTCAGGCCGGGGCCGGAGGGCAGATACAGCCCGCGCGCCCACAGCCTCTCGCTGACCGGATAGCGCCCGCTGCAGTCGGGGAAGCGCGCATCGCCGCCGCGCTGAAACACCGGCTGCAGGTGCATCGGGCAGAAGAACGAGCGGGTCTCCACGCCATCCTGCTTCAGCGCATGCATGAGCGCTTCCTTGTTCACCTCAACATCATCCTGCAGCACGACGCCGTACATCCAGTACACATTCTTCGCCCACGGCGCCTCATACGGCAGAATCAGCCTCGGATCGCCCGCGAACAGATCGGTGTAGCACTGCGCGATGCGGCGCTTGGCGTCGATCTTCTCGTCCAGCGTCTCGAGCTGCGCGCAGCCGATCGCGGCCTGCACGTTGGTCATGCGATAGTTGAAGCCCATCTCCTGATGCACGAAGCGCGGCTCGCCAAATGCCTGGTTGCGCAGCAGGCGCAGGCGCTCGGCCACCACCTCATCATCCGTCAGCACCATGCCACCTTCGCCCGTGGTGATGATCTTGTTGCCGTAGAAGCTGAAGGCATTGGCGATGCCGAAGCTGCCCACGCGCCGGCCATTGACTTCCGCCCCGTGCGCCTCTGCGCCATCCTCGATGATGTGCAGGCCGTGGCGGTCGGCGATTTCCTGCAGGCGCGGCATATCGCAGGGGTGGCCGTACATGTGCACTGCCATGATCGCGCGCGTGCGCGGCGTGATCGCTTCTTCGATGCGCGCGGGGTTGATGCACCACGTCAGCGGATCGACATCCACCAGCACCGGGCGCGCGCCCGCCTGAATGACCACATTGGCCGAGACGATCAGCGTGAACGCCGGAATGATCACCTCATCGCCCGGGCCAATCCCCAGCGCCAGCAGCGCCAGGTGCAGCGCCGTGGTCCCGCTGCTCAGCGACACGCCGTAGCGCGCGCCGCAGTAGGCGGCGAAGTCCTCCTCAAAACGCGTGACATACTTGCCGAGAGAAGACACCCAGCCGGTCTCGATACACTCGCGCACATATTTCTGTTCGTTTCCAGCCAGCACGGGTTCATACACCGGAATCATGGGCAACCTCTCTGCTTCGTCGTGAGTATTGTAGAGGCAAGCTACGCCTGTAATGCATTGAGAGTGTCGGACGGATATAACAGTGGGCGTGCGCGCCCGTCATGCGCCCATCACGCCGCACACCGGGGCCGGCCACTCCAGCGCCTGATGCTGCGCCACCAGCGGATCGATGCGCGCGGCGATCTCCGGCGGATACGGCGCGGTGCGGCGGATGCTCAGATCGGCGAAGGAATTGACGCACTCGAAGATCGAGGCGAGCTTGTCGTGGCTGTCGTTGACCAGAAACATCAGGTAGTGGATGCGCCGGGCGCTGCGGCCCACCATGCGCGCATACACCGTCACCTGATCGCCGATCGCGATCTCATTCAGGTAGTGGATGTGATGCTCCAGATCGAACCCGCCCGTGCGGTGCTGCGCATGAAACGCCGCGCTCAGGCCGAAGCCTTGCACCAGCGGGTAGCCGGCGTCGTCATACAGCGCCAGATACCAGCGCATGTTCATGTGGCCGTTCTCGTCCTGATACTCCGGCGGGATGACGCGCGTGAGCAACGCGGGCAGCGCGCGCACCTGAGCGAGCGTGGGCAGTGCGGTCGGTTTCATGCGGGTTCAGCCTGACCTTTCATCGTACATGCGGGCTTGTGCCCTGCCGGATGGGCGCGCAGGGGGACGGCATCCCCGGCGCTGTGCTAGTCGCGCGTCTTGCGCCGCTTGAGCAGCTCGCCCGCCAGGTTCCCCTGCGGCGGCGCCGGACTGGCGGGCGGCGCTGGCGCTGCGGGCGGCACCGACCCCGGCGGAGGACCGCCTGTCCCGGGCCGTGCAGCAGGCGGCGGGGGGGCGGGGCGTGGAGCGCCAGCAGCGGCCTGCGCCGCCTGTTCCTCGCGGGCCTGGTCGGCGCGTGCCTTGGCACTCCGAAGCGCGCTCATGCGCTCGGCGGTCTCCGCGCTGGGCTGGCTGCCGCTGAGCACCGCGGCGCGCGCGCGCTGCACATCCCTGCGCGTGATCACCAGCCGGCGCAGCGCGATGTCGACCGGCAGCAGCAGCGCCGCCGCCAGAAGCAGCGCCGGCCAGGCGGGCGTGTAGCCCGTGCGCGCCTGCAGGTTGCGCTCAAACACCGCCTCCGGCGTCGTGCTCAGCACATCACCACCTGTCAGCGACGCCATCCGCACCAGCAGCACCGCGCCTTCCTGGCTCTTGGCGTTGCGATACTCCGGGGAGTACGACATCACCCAGCCGGTGGTCTGGCTCACTTCCTCGCCATTTTCGCCCTCGCCGAACATGTGGATGAGGTAGGCGCCCTCGTCGGTGGGCTGAAAGTCCGCCTGATAGCGCCCCGGCGCGATCTGCCGAACGGGCACGGTGAACGGCTCTCCTGAGGGCGGGACCACGTTCGCGCTCAGCGTCGCGCCATTGAGGAAGGTGCCATCGGTAGCGCGGGCATCGACCGCCACGGCGGCTGTTTCGCCGGTCATGCGCACCTGCGACTCCATGTTGCTGAGCGCATCGCGGGTGATCGTCCATTCCACCGCCTGCCCCCAGAAGCGCGCGAAGTCGCCCCAGCGCACCCAGTCGCGGCCCCAGCGCGATGTCGCATCCGACGTGAAGGCGATCGTGCGCCCCAGGCCGTACTGCCACTGGGCCAGGATCGGATCGAGGTAAGGCTCTGAACCGCGCAGGATCACCTGTGCCGTGTCCTTCGGCGCCGACGCGACGTAGCCGTACAGCCGGGGCATCGTGGTGATGCCGGACATGATCGGGCTGTTGGTGAACAGCGTCGGCACGAAGCTCTGCTCCAGGATATACGAGCGCGTCGCCAGCACGGTCTCCTGCGTGAAGATCGTCGGGATGGTCTCGACCAGCGTCACCTCGTGATAGTTGCCGCCGCCGGCCTCCGCCATCTGCTGCAGGAAGTCCGGCCCGCCGCCGATCGCGATCACGCTGGTGGTGATGTCAGATTCGAGATACAGACTGCTGGAAAGCTCGAGCAGGCCGGTGGGCACGGCGCCGCCATCGGTCAGCAGGATGATATGGTTGCGCCCGCTGCTGTTGCCCCGCAGCTCGTCGGCGGCCAGCCGGTAGCCGGCCAGGATGTCGGTGCCGCCGCCCGGACGCAGCGAGCCCACCAGCGACTGCAGCGCCAGCCGGTCCTGCACCGGCTGCACCGGCGCGATCAGCTGGCCGTCGGTATCGAAACCGATCACACAGGCGCGGTCGGTCGGCTGCAGGAATTCGATCGAGCGGATGATCGCTTCCTTGGCCAGCTCCAGATTGGCCACGCCGCTCGGTCCGATGATGCTCATCGAGCCGGACCGGTCGATCACGTAGCAAATGGTGAGCTGCGGCAGGCGCTGCTGATCGCGGATCTGCATCTCGACGGGCAGCATCTCCTCCAGCGGGGTGTCGAAGTAGCCGCCGGCCGCGAATGCTTCCGGCCCGCCGATGGCGACCAGGCCGCCGCCGAGATCGCGCACGTAGCTGCGCAGCGACTCCATGCGCCGCTGGGTGAGCGCCGTCGCCGGGATGTTCGCCAGCACCACGCTGTCGTACCCAACATACGTGGCGACGCCGTCCGGCAGTGCGTCCGGCGTGGTCCGATCGATCGTGTAGCCCAGCGCGGTGAGCGCATCGGCGATGAAACTCGATTCCTCCTCAGTGCGCGAGACCAGCAGCACACGCGGCGGCCCCACCACGCGGCTGAAGCCAGAGAGCTGGTTGTTCTGGACGAACACATCCTCGCCGGGCGGCGGCTCAATCTGCACGCGGAAGTCGCGGAAGCCGCCTTCGCCCGCCTCCAGCGTGAGCGCATAGTTGTTGTCGCCCGGCTGCAGCGCCAGGTTCTCGCGGCGGATGACCTCACCGCCGGCCAGCACTGTGACAGCCGCTGTGGTGGCCTCGTCTGCGCTGACGGTGAAGCTGATGTCGAACTGCTGGCCCGCGCCGACAGTCTCCGGGGCGCGCACCTCGCTCACGCGCACTTCCGGCGCGGCCTCGCGCACCAGCGGCACGATGCTGATCTCGACGCCGGTAGCGGCGGCGCGGTCGGCGGCCTGCAGCGCATCGCCCACCGTCTGCGCGCCGTCACTCAAGATCACCATGCGCTGCGCGGCATCCTCAGGAAAGAGCGCCAGCCCGAGACCGATCGCCTCGGCAAGATCGGTATTGCCGCTGACAGGCGTCGAGCGGATGGGCGTGAAGTCGCTGCCGGGGCTCATCGGGCGCTCGACCACAGCATCGCCGCCGTAGACCACGATCGCCGCTTCGTCCCCGGGGTTCATCGCCGCCAGCGCCTGAGTCAGGTAGTCTTCCTGCGCCTGCTGGCCGGCTGCGCTGATGCTGTCCGAACGATCGACGAGGAACACCACCGCCAGCCGGTCAGTGCCGCGCGGGACCTGCATGCCAGCCAGCGCCAGCACCACGAGCGTGAACAGCAGCACACGCACGGTCAGGCTGAGGCTGTCGCGCAGCCGGCGCAGGCGCACGCGCGGCCAGCCGATCCACAGCAGCAGCGGGATACCGGCGGCCAGCAGCAGCAGCGCGATCGGCGTCGAGAACAGGATCATGACGGCGCACGCTCGTCAGCGGGCACAGGCGGATAGGGTGTCACTGCGCGCAGACGCGAGGGATTGGCCGCGTAGTGACGAAAGGCATTGCAGAAGCTGATCAGGTTGCGGGCGTGCTTGCCGAAGTCGGTGATGGCCTGCTCGTCGATTGACTGGCTGGTGATGCGCACGCGGCTGCCCTCGCCCTGCGCGAACACCTCCACGCCGAGCAGCTCGCCGGCGGAAGCGCGGCTGCGCGCCATGCGCCCGATCAGCAGCGCCTGCGCCGGGTCTGCGCATACGACCTCGCTGCACACCATCTTCAGCGCCGCCAGCCCGATCGCCAGTGCGCGCTCCGGCGGCTGAGGCACGCCGAACTCCTGCTCGCGGCGCAGGCTCATGCCGGCCTCCTTCTGGAGGGGCGGCGCTGCAGCGCGCCGAGCTGCTGGGGCAGGCGCCGCCGCCGGTGATCGACGATCCACTCGATCAGCACCAGCGCCGCCGCCAGCAGCGTGAGCAGCGGCCAGAACTCGCGCTGGCCGGTCTGCTCGCCGCTCTCCGGCGCGATGGCGCTGCTGCCGATCATGATCGACGGGTACGGACGGATGTTGCTCTCGATCGGGTCGAACAGGTTCACCGCGAACTGCCCGCGGCTGACCTCGCGGTCGATGGCGTAGGCGACCACGCTGTACAGGCCGATCTGCTCGGTGTCGGTGAACAGCACGCGCTCGGTGCCGCTGGCCGGAATGCGGCTGACCGTGCCATCAGGCCGCGTCACCAGCAGGTTGTCCGTGCCGGGCGGCGGCGTGAAGTCGACCGCGCCGCCCACGCTGACGCTGTACTGCTGTACCACCCCCTGCGGAGCCGCCCACTGCACCAGCGAAGACAGCAGGATCGGGAAGGCGATCTGCAGCGGCAGGTCCGAGTCGCGCAGATCGAAGGTGAGGATGGCGATCTGATTGCCAGCGTCCTGCCCGGCCAGCACCAGCGCGCCGCCATCCGCCCGCACCAACACATCCGCCCACGGCGCATCCACCGCTTTGAACTGCAGCAGATTGACCGCGCTCATCTCCAGATAGGTCACGCGCGGGTCATCCACGGCCACCTCGATGTTGGCGGTCGGGTCCTCGGCGGCAGGGTCTTCCGGGCGCACGAGGGTCTCGCCAACGGTAAACAGCGCGGTGGACTGCGGCGGGTTGATGATGAGCATGTCGCCCTGGGGCAGCACGTCCGGCAGCCAGCCGTCGAACACGTACAGATCGTACGCGGTGCGTGGCAGCCTGCCGGGCGGAAGCACGACCACGGCCAGGCCGGGCAGGCTGCGCAGGCCCTGCTCGAGGAAGCGGTTGCCCTCCGTGACGACGAGCACGCGGCGCTGGCCGTCGATGCCAGTGCCCGTGGGCGCGGCGGCAAAGGCCGCATCATCCAACGAGAGCAGGTCGGTCAGGCCGCCCTCGCGCGGGCTGGTGAAGGCAGCGCGAATACTGCCGAAGCTCTCCGGCAGCGTGGTGATGATGACCGGCCGGCTCTCACCAGGCTGCACCGTCTGGCGTTCGGCTTCGAGCAGCGCATCATCGACGCGCACATCGAAGATGAGCTCGGCGGGCTCGTCGCCGTAGTTCGTGACCTGCGCGAACAACTGCGGCGCTTCGCCGGGCAGCGCGCGCGAAGAAAGCGCGGTGACGGCCACGTTGTCGCTGCTTTCGCCGAAGCGCACATACTGGATCGTGCCGGGGATGGCCGGCAGCGTCAGCTGGCCCTGCAGGCCGCCGCCATCGCTCAGGATGACCGTGGTCAGCTCGCCGCCGCCGCCGGTGTTGGCGGCCAGGGTGAGCGCAGCGTTCCAGTCGGCAGTGCCGTTGCCCGGCTGCGCGTTGCTCAGCGCCTCGCGCAGCGCCGCGCGGTCTCCCGTCAGCCCGACCAGCACGTCCGCGCGGTCGGCAGCGCGGATGATCGCCACCTGGCTGTCCTGCCCAAGCGTGTCGATGATCGAGAAGGCCTGCGCCCGCGCCGCCTCGAAACGCGTGCCGCTGTCGGTATCCGTGGTGTTCATGCTGGCAGAGGCATCGAGGATGAGCGTGGTGCGCGCGCCGCTGACGGACGGGACGAGGATGAAGGGGCGGGCGAGCGCCAGCATCAGCAGCGCCAGCAGCACGAGCTGCAGGAAGAGCAGCAGATTGCGGCGCAGGCGCTGCCAGGGCGCGTTGGCTTCCTGATCGCGCAGCACCTGCCGCCACAGCAGCGTGCTGGACACGACCAGATCGCGCCGGCGCAGCCGCAGCATGTACAGCAGCAGGATCGGCAGCGCCAGCAGGCTGGCGGCAAAAGCGAGCGGTTCGAGGAAAAACACGCGAGTCCGCGCCCCCGGCTAGCTGGACGAGTGGAGCGCCGCTAGCGCACGATGTGCGCGCCTTCAGTCGCCCGCGAAATGTAGATGGCCGGCGTCAGCCCGGTGCTGCGCTGGTATGCCGCGCCCACCTCAGCGGCGAAGGCGTCCGCCTCGCTGCTGGCGACCAGCGCCACCGCGCAGCCGCCGAAGCCGCCGCCGGTCATGCGCGCGCCATAACAGCCCTGCTGGCGCTGCGCCAGCGCCACCATGGTGTTGAGCGCGTCGTTGGTGATCTCGAAATCATCGCGCATGCTGACGTGGCTTTCGTTCATCAGCAGGCCGAGCAGCGCGGCGTTACCCGCGCGCATCGCCTCGGCAGCGCGCAGCGTGCGCTCGTTCTCGCTGATGACATGCCGGGCGCGGCGGCGCGGCAGCGGATCGAGCGCATCCGCCCGCTCCAGAAAGTGCTGCATGCTCACATCCCGCAGCGCCTTCACGCCGAAAAACGCGGCGGCCCCCTCGCACTGCTGGCGGCGCTCGTTGTAGGCGCTCGTCACCAGCTCGCGGCGCGTGGCGGTGTCCATGATGACCGCGACCGCGCCCTCTGGCAGCGGAACCGGATCGATCTCCAGCGAGCGGCAGTCGATCAGCACGGCATGCCCAGCCTGCCCGGTCGCCGAGATCATCTGGTCCATGATGCCGCTGTTCACGCCCACCCACTGGTTCTCGGCGCGCTGGCACAACTGTGCCGCCCTGCGCGGATCCCAGTCAAAGCCGGAGACGGCGGCGTAAGCGCGCGCGGTCGCCAGCTCGATGGCCGCTGACGACGACAGGCCGGCGCCGATGGGCACATCGCCCGCCACCGCGCCTTCCCAGCCGTGCAGCTCATAGCCCGCCTGCCCGAACGCCCACGCCACACCCTTGAGGTACTCGGCCCACAGGTCCACCGGCTTCTCGTCGCGCACCAGCTCCGGCGCGAAGAACTGCGTGAGCTGCCCGTAGTCGGCGGAGTAGACCACGGTGTAGGCATCCTGGCGCGGACGCAGCGCGATCACCACGCTGCGCTCAATCGCCATCGGCAGCACGAAGCCGTCGTTGTAGTCGGTGTGTTCGCCGATGATGTTGACGCGGCCAGGCGCGCGCACGATCACCGTTGGCGGTGCTCCAAACTGCTGCTCAAAGGCCTGCACTGCGCGCGTGACCAGCTCCGACGACATGCAACTGCTCCACTGTGCTCACGAGAATGCGCCGATTATACCGCGGCTTGCGGTAAAATAGCCGTTATGAACGCGAACTGGCCGGAAACGTGGGGAATGATCGGGCATGCCTGGGCGGTGGCGCAGCTCAGGCAGAGCCTGCGCAATCGGCGCGCGCGCCACGCCTATCTGCTGGTGGGGCCGGAGTCCGTGGGCAAGCGCACGCTGGCGCAGCACTTCGCCATGGCGCTCAACTGCCTGCATGCCGACGAGGGCGCGCGCCCGTGTGGCGAATGCTCGTCCTGCCAGCGCATCATGAGCGGCAATCACGCCGACATGGTGTGGTCGCAGACCGACGCCGTCAGCGGCGCGCTGCGCATCGAGGAGATCCGCGCGACCACGGCGAAGCTGGCGCTGCGCCCGTACGAGGGCCGCTGCCGCATCGCCATCCTCGACGCCTTCGACCGCGCCGCGCCTATCGCGCAGGATGCGCTGCTCAAGACGCTGGAGGAGCCCGCGCCCCAGGCCGTGCTGCTGCTGCTGGCGGAGAGTGCCGATCGCGTGCTGCCGACGATCACCAGTCGCGCCCAGACGCTGTCGCTGCGGCCAGTGGCGGCGCCAGAGATCGCGCGGGCGCTGCGCGAGCGCTATCAGGCGGAAGCGGAGCTGGCGCGACTGCTGGCACAGGCCTGCGGCGGGCGGCCCGGCTGGGCGATCCGCGCGCTGAGCGATCCGGCGCTGCTGGAGGCGCGCGCGCAGGCGCTGGATTCGCTGCAGGCGCTGCTGGGCCAGAACCGCGCCGGGCGCTTCGCCGCAGCCGAGGCGCTGGCGAAAGACAAGCAGGCGCTGCTGGGCCAGCTCCAGTTGTGGCAGTCGTTCTGGCGCGATGTGCTGCTGGCCAATGAGGCCACCGGCCTGCCGCCCGCCAATCCCGACCGGGCGGAGTACAGCGCGGCGCTGGCCGCACACCTCACCCCGGAGGCAGCGCTCAAAGCGCTGCAGGCCACCCGCAGCGGCATCACCACCATCAGCACGACCAACGCCAGCCCGCGCATGGCGCTGGAGGTGATGCTGCTCGATTATCCCGGGCTGTGAGGCGTCCCACCACGCGCTGCACGCGCCGCTGCCCTGCGCCTGTCCGCCGGCGGGTTGGCCGCGCACACGGCCATGTGCTACACTCTCGTGCATCGAGAATGCGCGTGTTCATCTGACGGAGCGGCCATGCGGCGGCGGTCTTCTTTCCTGTTCATCCTGGTGAACATCTTCGTCTCACTGGGGGTTGTGCTGGTCGTCATCGCCCTGCTCAACCAGAATCGCAGCCAGCAGGCGGATACCGTCCCCGTCGTCGTGACCGTGCCGGTGGTCATCACCGCCACGCCCAACCCCAGTGCCGGGCCGACGATCATCATCATCACGCCTACCCTGCCACCCAATTTTGTCCAGCTTCCGACCGAGCTCATCAGCGAACTGCAGACGCAGGGTGTGGTCACCAACAGCAGCCTGCCCAGCCTCGATACCACACCGGGCGCGCCCGCCGCGCAGATCGCCGATGCCAGCACCGCGCTGCCGCAGAACTGCATCGTCGTCACGCTGGAAGCAGGCGACACCCCATCCGGCTTTGCGCTCGAATACGGCGTCACCACTGCCGACATCCTGGCGGTGAACGGGCTGAGCGAGGACGATGCCAGCTTCCTGCAGATCGGCCAGACGCTCGTCATCCCGCTGGAAGGCTGCCCGCTGACGGCCCCCTCCCTGGCGGCCACACAGACCAGCGCTGTGCTGCCCTCCGCCACGCCGGTCACGCCAACGCCCACGCCCTCCAACACGTCGGCCTTCACCGCCACGCCCACGGCCACGCCCAGCGCCACCAGCACGGTGAGCGCCACGCCAACGGCCACCTTCACCGCCTCCAACACGCCGACAGCCACGCTGCCGCCCACCGCCGTCAACGCCCAGGTCGCCATCACGCGCATCATCGACGCCGGCAACATCACTGCCGAAGGCGTGGAGATCCGCAATAACGGCCCGGTGATCGATCTGTCCGGCTGGACGCTGCGCGATGCCGAGGGCAACGCCTACATCTTCCCGAACGAGCGCCGGCTGTTCCAGGGCGGCTCGCTCACCGTCTTCACCCGAGTCGGCGACGACACGCCAATCGCGCTGTACTGGGACCGCCAGCAGGCCGCCTACACCTCCGGCGAGGCCGTCACGCTGGCCGACCGCGAAGGCCGCGCGCAGAGCGTCGCCACGGTGCCATGAGATGAGCTTTCTCGACGATCTCATCCGCGAGGCGATGGCCCGTGGGGAGTTCGACAATCTGCCCGGCGCGGGCAAGCCGCTGCCGCCGCCGGACGACGCGCACACGCCCGAACATCTGCGCCTCGCGCACCGCCTGCTGCGCGACAACGGCCTCGCGCCCGACTGGATCCTTGAAGGCCGTGCGCTGGACGAGGAAGCCGACGCCCTGCGCGCCGCCGGCCGCCGGATGTGCGCAGCCCGCGCTTCTGCGCTGCAGGCCGCCAGCGCCGCCGCCGCGCCCTCGCTCGCCCGCCGCGATGCCGATACCGCCTGGGAGGCCCAGCGCCAACGGCTGGCAGGCCGCCTGGAGCGCTACAACCGCCGCGCCCTCACCTTCAACCTCAAGGCACCCGCCGGCGTCGCTCACAAACCAATCGTGCTCATCGAGCATGTGCTGAGGCAAGCTCATGAATAGTGTTCCCGAACGTCCCCCGGCACAGCGCCTGTATGACGAACTGCGCCTGCTGCGCGAACAGGTGCATCGCGAAGGCGAAGTCACCTTCAGCCGGTGGCGACCGTATATCTACCGGCGCTCGTTTCTGCTCAGCGCGCGCAATCTCGCCTTCTATCTGGCGCTGCGCCAGCGCGACCTGCGCGAACTCCAGCGCCAGCTTTCGCTGTGGGGCCTGTCCTCGCTTGGCCGCAGCGAGTCGCGCGTGCTCTCCAATCTCGACGCGGTGATCGCCACGCTGGGCAAGCTGTGCGCGCTGGACGATGCGCCGCCGCACCCACGCCCGCGCAGGCTGCTGCGCGGCGAACGCCTGCTGCGCCGCCACACCAACGCGGTCTTCGGGCCGCCGCAGCCCCGGCATTCCGTGCGCATCATGGTCACGCTGCCCAGCGAAGCCGCCGATGACCCGGCCTTCATCCGCGATCTGGCCGCGCGCGGCACCGACTGCGTTCGCATCAACACCTCGCACGACTCGCCGGCGGCGTGGGAGAAGATGATCGCCCATGTGCGCAGCGCCGAAGCCGAAGTGGGCCGCCCGATCCGCGTGCTGATGGATCTGGGCGGGCCCAAGCCGCGCACGGCAGATGTGCTGGCGCCGAAGAAAGCGCGACTGAAGACCGGCGATGTGCTGCTGCTCACCCGCGACAAGCCGGATGCCACGGTCGAGATCGCCTTTCAGGCGCGCTGCGTGCTGCCGGAAGTGCTCGATCAGCTCGCGCTCAACGACCGCGTCTTCCTCGACGACGGGCAGGTGGGCATGCGCGTGGAGGCGCTGCTGCCGGGCGGCGCGGTGCTGCGCGTCATCCATGCCAGCGAGAAAGGCTACAAGCTCAAGGACGAGAAAGGCCTGAACTTCCCGGACACCGAGCTTGACCTCGCCCCGCTGCAGCCTGCGGACCTCGCGGCGCTGGATTTCGTCGCGCAGCATGCCGACATGGTGGGCTACTCATTCGTGCAGTCGGGCGAGGACATTGCGATGCTGCAGCGCGAGCTGGCCAGCCGCATGCCCGATCTGCGCAAGATCGCGCTGATCGCCAAGATCGAAACGCCGCGCGCCGTGCGGGCGCTGCCGGAGATCATCGTGCGCGCCGCCGGGCTGCAGCCGTTCGGCGTGATGATCGCGCGCGGGGACCTCGCCGTTGAGATGGGCTTTGGCCGCACCGCCGAGATGCAGGAGGAGATCCTCTGGCTGTGTGAAGCCGCCAACGTGCCAGTGATCTGGGCGACGCAGGTCATGGAGAGCTTCGTCCGCACCGGCACGCCCTCACGCGGGGAGATGACCGACGCGGCCATGTCGGCGCGGGCGGAATGCGTCATGCTCAACAAGGGGCCATTCGTAGTCGAGGCCGTGAGCATGCTCGATGCGCTGCTGGAACGCATGCAGCAGCACCAGACCAAGAAAAGCCCGCAGATGCGCGCGCTGGCAAGCTGGCGCGATGTGCTGGACACGTGAGCCAGTCGCACCGTTCGATTTCGCCTGAGACAGGAGCAACTTCATGATACGCAGAATCCTCGCGCTGGCGCTGGCGCTGCTGCTGCCCGCCGCGGTGCTGGCCCAGGAGGCCACACCGGAAGCTGAAACGCCCTTCAGCGACGTGCTGGCCAGCCTGCCCGCCAGTCGGGGCGCGGACGGCGCCTTCGTGCTGGGAGACCCCGCTGCCCCGCGCACGCTGATCGAGTTCGCGGACTGGGCCTGCCCACACTGTATCGAGTACCGGCCCACCATTGAGCAGTTCATCCGCGACTACGTCGTCAGTGGCGAGGCCAACTTCGAGTTCCGCATCCTGCCGACGGCAGGCGGCACGCGCACCGTCGTGGCCGCGCAGGTTGCCGAGTGCGCCGATCGCCAGCAGCCGGGCGCGTTCTGGCAGGCGTCGCAGGTGCTGTACACGCTGGCCGAGGCGCGCACCTACGACGCGCTGGACGCGCAGATCACCGAAGCGCTGGGGCTGGATGCCGAGGCGATGGCCGCCTGCCTGCCCGAGGCCGGGCAGGTCCTCACCGACATGCGCTATGCCTCAGCCCACGGGATCTCCTCGACGCCGGCGGTTCTCATCCGCGAGGGCGAGAGCGCGGCCATTCCGGTGCGCCTGAACGGGACCGTGCCGCGCGGCGCGCCATCCTTCAGCGCGCTGCAGCGCATGATGGAGACGGCTTTCGAGGACATGCTCGACCCGCAGATCGCGCTCAACGCGCAGTTCCTGGCCGAGCACAGCGCCGCCGACGGCGTAACCACCACCGCCAGCGGCGTGCAGTACCGCGTGGAACGTGAGGGCGAGGGCGAGGGTTCGCCCGCAAGCGCCGACACCATCACCCTGCACTACGTCGCCAGCCTGCTCAGCGGAGAGGTGTTCGACAGCTCGCGCGAGCGCGGCGAACCGGTGATCTTCACGCTCAACCAGATCATCCCGGGGCTGGCCGAAGCCATCCAGCTCATGCGGACGGGCGATGTGTTCACGGTGTGGGTTCCGCCAGAACTGGCGTACGGAGAAGCGGGCGCGGGGCCGATCCCGCCCAACAGCATTCTGGTGTTTGAACTGGAGCTGCTCAACTTCACGCCGGGCGGCGGCTGAGCGGACAGGCGGGGCGGCCTGGATCACCAGGCCGCCCCGCGCAAAACACTACAGCAGGATCTGCAGCGGACTCTCGATGATGCGGCGCAGTGCCTGCATGAACTGCGCGCCCTCGGCGCCATCGCTCACGCGGTGATCGACGCTGGCCGTCAGCTTCATGCGCTGGCCGGCGCTGATCGTGCCATCCGGCTGCACCACTGGCACCTTGCGCGCCGCGGCCACTGCCAGGATGGCGGCTTCCGGCGGGTTGATGATCGCCTGGAACTCCTCGACCTCATACGCCCCGAGATTGCTCACCGTGAAGGTGCTGCCCTGCACATCGTCTGGCCGCACCTTGCCCTCGCGGGCGCGGGCGATCATCTCGCGATTGTTCTGCGCCAGCGTGCCGATGCTCGTGCGATCGGCATCTTTGGCGACCACGTTGATCAGCCCGCCGTTGGGCAGCGCCACCGCGATGCCGACGTGGATGCGCTTGTGCCGCACGATCTTCTCGCCGTAGTAGTGCGAGTTCAGGTTGGGGAACTGGCGCAGCGCCAGCGCCGCCGCCTTGACGATCAGATCGTTCACGCTCACCTTGCGCGCATCGTCCAACCCGTCGTTGATCTGGCGGCGCAGCGCCAGCAGCGGGCCGACATCCACATCCATCGTGACGTAGAAGTGCGGCGTATTCTGCTTGGCGTCGACCATGCGCGCGGCGATCCGCGAGCGGATCCGGCTGGTCTCGATGATCTCGACATCCGGGCCAGAAGGGATCGGGCCGAAAGACGGCGGGGCGATCGCCACCGGGGCTGCCGCCGCAGCGGCGGCGGGCTGGGCAGCGGGGGGCATGTAGCCCTCCACATCGGCGCGCGTGATGCGGCCGCCGGGGCCCGTCCCCTGCACCTGGCGCAGATCGATCCCGCGCTCCTCTGCGATCTTGCGGGCCAGCGGCGAAGCGCGCACCCCGCCCGGCAGATCGCCGTCTTCCGGCGCAGCGGCAGGCTGAGCAGGCGCGGCGGCGGCAGGCTGGGCAGACGCGGCAGCGGCAGGCTGGGCAGGCGCGGCGGCTTCGCCTGCGCTGCCGACATACCCGATCACCGAGCCCACCTTCAGCAGGCTGCCCATCTCGCCGATGAGCTGTGTGATCGTGCCGCTGACCGTCGCCGGGACCTCGACCGTGCTCTTGTCGGTCTCGATCTCCGCGATCGTCTCACCCTCGCGGATGCTGTCGCCCACCTTGCGGATCCAGTTGAGCAGCGTCCCCTCGGCCATCCCTGAGCCGAGGTCAGGCATGATGATTGGCTGAGCCATCTACAGTACCTCTTTCACGGCCTGCACGACCTTGTGGGCATTCGGCAGCGCCATCAGCTCGATCTCGCGGGCGAACGGCAGCGGCACATCCATCGCGGTCACACGCCGGATCGGCGCATCCATGTAGTCGAAAGCGGCTTCCTGAAGCTGAGCGGCGATTTCCGCGCCGAAGCCGAAGTGCGGCAGCGACTCCTCCACCACCACGCAGCGGTTGGTCTTGCGGAAGCTCTGCAGCGTCAGGCTGAGGTCCAGCGGGCGCAGCCAGCGGATATCCACGACTTCGGCCTGAACGCCTTCCTTCTCCAGCAGATCGGCTGCCTCCAGCGCCCAGTCCACGCCGCGCCCGTAGGCCACCAGCGTGACATCCTTGCCCTCGCGCTTGATGTCCGACTTGCCGATCGGGATGAGGTATTCCTCGTCCGGGATGGCACTGGGCTTGGGATAGAGCGCGATCGGCTCGGTGAACAGCACCGGGTTATCGTCGCGGATGGCGGCCTTGAGCATCCCCTTGGCGTCGTAGGCATTGGATGGGCAGCCGACGATCAGCCCGGGGAAGTGCGCCCAGATCGGCTCTGGCGTGTGGCTGTGCGTGGCGGTGGCCTGGTTGCCCCAGCCCGTCGCAGCGCGCACCACCAGCGGCACGGTGATCTGCCCGTTGAACATGTAGTGGATCTTGGCGGCGTGATTGATGATGGCATCCAGCGCCAGAAACGCGAAGTTGATCGTCATCATCTCCGCCACCGGGCGCAGGCCGGCCATCGCCGCACCGATTGACACGCCGGCGATCGCCATCTCGCTGATGGGGGTGTCGCGCACGCGCTCAGGGCCGAATTCCTCGTAGAACCCACGCGTGACCCGATGGGTGCCCTGCCAGCGGCCCACTTCCTGGCCCATGATGAACACGCGCTCATCGCGCAGCATTTCTTCGTGAAGCGCAGCGCGAATGGCATCGCGCATCGAGGTGTTTTTCATCGTCGATTCCGCCCTGCCCTATACGCTGAAGCCGACATACACATTCCGAACGAGGTCTTCCGCATCGGGCGCCGGGCTGTTGACTGCAAACTCGACCGACTGCTCAACGACGCGCTCGCCCTCAGCCTCCAGCCGTTCCAGCTCCGCTTCCAGCCCGCTGAAGCGTGAGATGATATGCTGGCGCAGGATGTTGATCGGATCGCGCGCGGCCCACGTCTCCAACTCTTCGCGCAGGTCCTCGCGGGCGTTGAACTGCTTGTCAGACACGCCGTGGCCCTCGAAGCGGTAGGTGCGCGCTTCCATCAGCACCGGGCCGTTGCTGCGCGCCCAGTCCAGCTCCGCCTTCACAGCCTCATGCACCGCCACGATGTCCTGACCGTCGACGCTGGGGCCTTCCTTCATGCCGTAGCCCGCCGCGCGCTTGGTCGGCTGCGTCTGCCCGCTGGACTCCTCGATGCGAGTGCCCATGCCCACCAGATTGTTCTCCACCAGGAATACGATCGGCAGGCGCCAGATCTGCGCCATGTTGGCCGCCTCGTGAAAATAGCCGTTGTTGAGCGCGCCATCGCCGATGAAGCACAGCACCGCGTTGTCAGACTTGCTGTACTTCTCCTTGAGCGCGATGCCCACCCCCAGCGGCACGTGCCCGCCGACGATCGCGTAGCCGCCCCAGAAGTTGAGCGAGCGCTCCGCCAGATGCATCGAGCCGCCTTTGCCGCCGCTCACACCCGTGCGCTTGCCCAGCATCTCGGCCATCACGCGATTTGGATCGGAGCCGCGCGAGATGGCGATCGCATGATCGCGGTAGGCCGTGATGACGTGGTCATCCGGGCGCAGCGCCTTCACCGCGCCAATATGCGTCCCCTCATTGCCACTGGCCAGATGCAGATACACGCCGGTGATCTTGCGCGCCGGGTCTCTTTCCTCAAAGTACAGATAATGGCATTTGCTCTCAAACCTGCGGATCAGCACCATCTCGCGGTACCAGTCC
This sequence comes from uncultured Pleurocapsa sp., assembly GCA_964654755.1. Taxonomy (GTDB): domain Bacteria; phylum Chloroflexota; class Anaerolineae; order Aggregatilineales; family Phototrophicaceae; genus Flexifilum. The sequence continues at coordinate 25,629 of CAZZJW010000053.1, forward strand.
AGCAGCGTCTCCTTGCTCAGAGACTTGGTCTTCGTCGCCATGGACGCTCCTCAAGGTTTTCGGCCAAACCGACGGGGTCGGCAGCCGCTTGTCTTGGCGGGGAATTGCGCCATTGTAGCGCATGCACCAGCGATCATCAATCATCGCCTGCGGGCGATTGCCACGCCGGTACTGCCTCAGCCAGCGCTCGTCAGTTATTTGGTTACCGTTCATCAAATCACGATTTAACGCTTGCTAAATCTCACTCACGCCGCTATATTTACGATGAATATGAGAATAATTGCGGCTTGAACACGAGGTTGGCGGATGAGCGCGAGCGCCGCAATGCAGGAATATCTGGCGGAAGCGTACCGCATCGCCTACTACCAGGATGGCGATCCGTACATCTCCACGTCAGCGCTGGCGGAAGTGATGCATGTCTCTGCACCGGCGGTCACCCGCATGGTGCAGCGGCTGAAGGAAGCGGGCTTTCTCGAACACGAGCCCTATCGCGGCGTGCTGCTGACGGAAGCCGGCAAGCACGAAGCGCTGCACAGCATTCGCCGCCACCGCCTGGTGGAGGTGTTTCTGGTCAATGTGATGCGGTTCGGTTGGGATGAAGTGCACGACGCCGCCGACTCGCTCGGCGAAAGCGCGTCAGACGCGGTGGTAGAGCGCATGGAGCGCATGGCGGGCTTTCCGCGCCGCTGCCCGCACGGAGAGCCGATCCCCACAGCCGAAGGCCACATGCCGCGCGTGCAGGATGCTCCGCTGAACGAACAGACCCCCGGCCAGCACTACACCATCAGCCGCGTCAACACGCACGATCCTGAGAAACTGCGTTACCTCGGCCAGCTGCGGCTGCAGCCCGGCGCGCGCTTTGTGCTGGTCAGCCGGGCGCCGTTCAACGGCCCGCTGCAGCTCAGCATGGAGGGGGAAACGCTGGTGCTCGGCCACGAGCTGGCCGGCGTGCTGCGCGTGTGCGCGCCAGAGGCCTACGCGCTGGCGTAAGCTTCAGCCCGGCTCGCCCAGCCGGCGCTCGGTCCCCATCTGCAGCCGGCGGATGTTTTCGCGGAAGCGGTAGAACACGATGACGACGATCATGATCGATCCCAGCGTATACAGCACCGGCATCTGCTGCAGGCCGGCCAGCACCACGGTACTCAGCGCCGCCACCGTGAACATCATCAGCACCGCCAGCGACACGTAGCGCGTCCGCGCGATCACGAAGCCGCCCAGCAGCAGCATGGTCGCCACCACATACACCGGCACGATCAGCACCAGCGTGCCGAACGCGGTGGCCGCGCCCTTGCCGCCACGAATTCTGCCAGTCATCAGGCCGATGAACACCGACCAGTTGTGGCCGACGATCGCGCACACGCCCGCCAGCACCGTCGCAATCCCCTGATGCTCCGGCAGCAGCCACTGCGTGGCGATCACCACCGCGATCACACCCTTGAGCGAGTCGAACAGCCAGACGGCGATGCCCCAGCCGATCCCGCCGACGCGCGCGACGTTGGTCGCGCCCATGTTTCCGCTGCCCACTTCAAAGATGTTGACGCCATGCGCGCGCGCCACCAGGTATCCGGTCGGTATCGAGCCGATCAGGTAGCCAATCACGGCAGTCAGCAGCAGGCGGACGAGCAGATCAGGCGACATTCGCGCGGTCCTTCCGGGAAATTGCGCAGGCAGAGTTCAGCAGCGCTTGCTTAATGATGTTTAACACATTCCCGGCCGGTTGGTTACGTTCAGTTTCCCGCCGGCTCGCCCGCGCAGAAGCCGCCCTCGCCGCCAGTGCACCAGTGCGGCATCGGCGCCGGGGGCAGTTCGATGCCCGGCAGTCGTACCGCCACGCTGCCCAGCGCATGCGCGGTGTCTGCCGCGCGCGTGCCCAGCAGCGCCATGTCGGCGTCCTGCGAACGCAGCAGCAGGCCGCAGCGTGTGCAGCACCAGCCGTCCGGCTGCAGCGCCGCCGCGTGTGGGTGAGCAGGGAGCGCTGCCAGCACCGCCGGATTGCGCCCCAGTGAGGTGCTCCACCACGGCAGCGGAGAGCGATAGTGCAGGCCGCAGCGCGCCTGCAGGGCAGAATGCACGTGCGCCAGCGCAAGCGGCCTGCCGCAGCCCGGACAAGGCACATCCACCCAGGCGGCGCGCACTGACTGCGGCTGCGCAGGGGCAGCCTGCGCGCAGAAACGCACACGGCGCATCAGCAGGCGTTCGACGAAATCGTCCAGCGCGAACAGCCGGTTGTTGAGCGCAACCTGAAAGCTGGAGTCGAGCGCGCCCCACAACCGGAAAAGCGGCAGATCGTGACGCGCGCGCAGCGCATCTGCTCCACTGGCGCGGTCGGCCAAACGGCGCGGCGGCTGACGAAAGAACCAGCATCCGCGCACGCCATCCGCTGCGTACCGGCGCTGACGCGCTTCGCACTCCGGCAGTTGGAGAAAGCTCCACTGCACCTCAAAGGCGATGCGCACACCACGGCCGCCCGGCGGCAGCGCCAGCACATCGGCGCGCCAGCCCTCGCCCGCCGCCTCCGGCTGGGGGATGAAGCCCGCACGCACGCAGCCCTCGGCGATCGCGCGCTTGGCCCGCTGATGATGAACGGTTTCGCCCTGCACACCACGCCCAGCCATGCGCCGCCTCTCCCTCTGCCGACCCCAACGCCTGTGCACGCCTCTACTATAACGTATTATGAATGGTCTGTATCAACATATTATGAAGGGCGCGCATCCGTACCACTGGCCCGCAATGCGACCGTGGTATATTCTGTCTGCACCGGG
>CAZZJW010000054.1:0-27530 GCA_964654755.1 uncultured Pleurocapsa sp.
AGGTCGGTCGCGGTCGCGCCTTCGGGCAGCACGCCGACGAGTTCCATGCCGACGACCTCGGGCAGCAGCATGTAGGTCGGCTGGCCGAGCATGACGGCCTCGGCCTCGATGCCGCCGACGCCCCAGCCGAGCACGCCCAGGCCGTTGATCATGGTGGTGTGGCTGTCGGTGCCCACCAGCGTGTCGGGGTAGGCTTCGTCGCCGGTGCCGGTGAGCACGACCTGGGCGAGATACTCCAGATTGACCTGATGCACGATGCCGGTGGCCGGCGGGACGACGCGGAAGTTGCTGAAGGCCTTCTGGCCCCAGTGCAGGAATTCATAGCGCTCACGATTGCGCTCGAATTCGAGGTTGGCATTGAAGACGATCGCGTCTGACGTGCCGAAGCGGTCCACCTGAACGGAGTGGTCGATGACCAGATCGACGGGCACGCCCGGGTTGATCTTGCGCGGATCCTCGTTCATGCGCAGCATGGCGCTGCGCAGCGCCGCCAGATCGACCACGGTGGGTACGCCGGTGAAGTCCTGCAGCACCACGCGCGCGGGCTTGTACGGGATTTCGACGGAAGGCGCGGCGGAGGGATCCCACGACGCCAGATTGATGACGTCCTGCTCGCTGACCTCGTAGTTGTCGAGGTTGCGCAGCGCGTTCTCCAGCAGGATGCGGATGGAGATCGGCAGGCGGTGAACATGGCCGATGCCACGCTCTGCAAGCGCGCCCAGATGATAGATGGTGAATGCACCGCTGCGCGTGTGCAGCGTGCGCCGTGCGCCGAATGTATCTACTCTTGTGCTCATGGACGATTCCTTACTGCCTGGGTCGGAGAGACCGCAGTCATCAGATCCGCGATGTGCGTCTTGGGTGCTTCCCTTCATGTTGATTGTACCTGAAGCGCTGGCGTTTTGTCAGCCGGTTTTGCCCTGCGCTGTGACGCGCGGTCTTGGCAGGGGCCGTGCTGACGCGTAGACTCTGGGGACGTTGCACAGGGATGAGGTCACGATGGCACGAGAACGCAAGTCGGAGAAACCAGCAGCGCCCGCGCCGGGCCCGGCGTTACGACAGGGCGAGCGGCGTAAGGAGCGCGAGCGTCGCGGACGCCGCAATCTGTGGATCACTGTGGGTGGGGTGGCGCTGGCGCTGGTCGTGATGATCGCGTTCGGCGTGTGGTCCGGCAATCGCCCGGTGGAGGCGCCGCTGCCGGAGGGCGCACAGACGCGCTATGCCGATCTGGCGCAAAGCCGAACGCGTGATGGCCTGCCGCGGCTGGGCGACCCGGACGCGCCGATTCAGGTGGCGCTCTATCTGAGCTTCGACTGCACCGAATGCCGGACGTTCTGGGAGGGCGTGCGCAGCCGCCTGCTGGATGAGGCGAGCGCCGGTGAACTGGCGGTGACGTTCGCGCCGCTGTACGGCTATGCCGATGTCACAAACGGGCAGGGCGCGGCGCGTTCTGCATTGTGCGCCGCCGATCAGGACAGTTTCTGGCTGTACATGGAGGCGCTCTACAACTGGCAGCAGTTCGGCAGCCAGGCGTACACCAACGCGCGCATTCTCTCCGGCGCAGAGGCGCTTGGCCTGAACCGCACGGCTTTCAACGCATGCAGCCTGGGCGGCGCGCCGGATGGCCCGCTGGGCATAGCCCGGACGCAGGCGCGTGCGCTGCAGGGCTTCACCGAGCCGCCGCTGGGCACGATCAACGGCGTGCTGGCGACGGCGGAGGACAACACGATCGCGATGACCGCCGAGACGTTCCTCGCGGCGCTGGACCGCGCCATCAGCAATCTGAGCCGCGTTTCTGGCGGCGGCGCTGAGGCCACGCCGGAAGCGACGGCAGACGCAAATGCGGAGGCGGAAGCGACGCCTGAGGCGACTGCGGAAGCGGAGGTGACGCCCGAGGCGACTGCGGAAGCGGAGGTGACGCCCGAGGCGACCGCCGAAGCGACCGCTGAGGCTGGCGGCTGAAGTGATACAGCGCGGGGCGCCCGGTGTGGGCGCCCCGCTGCCAGATCTGGCGCTCAGGGCAGCATGCGCCCCAGGCTGCGACCGCCCAGCAGGTGCATGTGCAAATGGAAGACTTCCTGCCCGCCATGTTCGCGGCAGTTGATGATCAGGCGGTAGCCGGACTGATCGATGCCCATCTGCTGCGCGATCGTGCGCGCGGCGGTGAACAGCCGGCCCAGCGCCAGCTCGTCTTCTGCGCTGACGTCGGCGGCGGTGGGGATCTCCTTGCGAGGCACAATCAGGATGTGCACCGGCGCCAGCGGCCGGATGTCGCGGAAGGCGAGCACGAGGTCGTCCTCGTACACGATCTCCGCCGGGATTTCGCGGTTAATGATGCGCGTGAACAGCGTTGCCATGGCGCGCTTCTCTACATTGCCAGACCGCCGTCAACCACCAGCACGTGGCCGGTGATGTAGGCGGCTTCATCGGACGCGAGGAAGGCGGTGGCGCGGGCGACATCGTCGACGGTCCCCCAGCGCCCCAGCGGAATGTTCTCGTTCAGTTTGGCGGTCAGCTCTTCGGGCAGCCCACTGGTGAGATCGGTGAGCACGAACCCGGGCGCGACGGCGTTGACGGTGATCGAGCGAGCGGCTACTTCGCGGGCGAGCGACTTGGTCAGGCCGATGATGCCGGCCTTGCTGGCGCTGTAGTTGGACTGGCCGGCGTTGCCCATGATGCCGCTGATGCTGGTGATGTTGACGATGCGGCCGTAGCGCTTGCGCATCATCGCACGGACGGCGGCCTTGGAACACAGCCAGGTACTGCGCAGGTTGGTCTGGATGACGGTGTCGAAATCATCGGCGCTCATCATCATGATGACATTGTCCCGCGTGGTGCCGGCGTTGTTGACGAGGATGTCGATCCTGCCGAAGTGATCGACGGTGGTCTTGATGAGTGCGTTGGCCGCCTCCTCCTGGCTGACATCTCCCTGCACCGGCAGCGCGCGGCCACCCATGGCGGTGATCTCCTGCGCCAGTTCTTCCGCTGCCTGCGCATTCTTCTGGAAGTTGACGACGACGGCCGCGCCGCGTTTCGCCAGCTCAAGCGCGATGCCCCGGCCAATGCCCCGGCTGGCCCCGGTGACGACGGCGATTCTGTCCTGCATTTTCTGTTCTGCCATGAGACCTGTCCTTTGTTCGCAAGCTGCGCCGGTTATGACGAGGGCTGGCCGCCAACCCAGCCGAGCAGGCGGATGTTTCCACGCAGGCTGGCCGTGAGATTCTGCGCCCCGAAGCCGTTGGCGTTGGCGACGTAGATATCGACGCGTCCGTCAATACGCGGGCTGACGCCGGTGAATGCCAGCAGGCTGCCATCGGGCGCATAGCGCGGCTCGCACATGCTGGGCGGCGGCGCGCCGCGGGCGATATAGCTGAAGGCGCGGTTCATCACGATGATGCCATATGGGCACTGCCCACCCACGCCGCCGATCGCGAGCGTTTCGCCATCGGGCGACCACGCCGCCGACATGCCGTAGCGCGTGAAGTTGAGCTCGCCGGTGCGCCCGGTCTCGCTGCCATCCAGCCCGGCCAGCACGATCTGCGTTTCGGTCCCAGCGGCCTGGTACAACACCTGATCGCCCTGCGGGGACCATGCCTCGGACAGTTTGTAGGGGTCGTCTGCTCCGCTCAGCGTGACCTGCTGCGTCTCCCCAGTCACGAGGTTGGCGATCCACAGCGTGCGCGCCGGGTCTCCGAAGGCTGGGTCTCCGCTGGCATAGGCGATCTGGCTGGCGTTGACCCAGCGCGGCGCTTCGGTCACCCACTGCTGCGAGACCTGGCGCACCTCTCGCGTGCGCACGTCGAGCACGTAGACGTAGCCGCCGGTGGGCGGGATTGCAGCGCTGCCATCGCACGTCCCGGTCTCCCCGGGCCGCCAGCTCGGGCAGATGGCGCGGTCGCTGACGAACGCCAGCAGGCTGCCATCCGGCGACCATGCCGGCCAGAAGTCGTAGCTGCCTGTGGGGGTCATATTGGTCGGTGCGGCGCCGTCACGTCCGACGGTGTAGATGTCGAGGTCGTAGCCGGTTTCCACGGTCAGCGCCAGCCGCGTACCATCCGGGGACCAGGCGGGTGCGCTGTAGATGCCGCGCTGCACCAGCGAGGTGATCGGCAGGATGCGGCCGCGGATCGGTGTGGCCAGCGTGAGATCGACGACGTACAGGCCATCGACGCCGGACAGGTTCTCCAGGCGCAGGTAGGCGATCGCTGTGCCGTTGGGCGCGACGAACACCTGCTGGCCGGTCTGGGCGGTCATTTCGAGAATGGTGACCGGCGCACCGCCGCGCGGATTGAGATAGTACAGCGTCGAGATGTTGTTGCCGGGCTGCGGCGTGCGGGTGTCCCCCACCTGATCGCGATTGTTGGTGTTGAGGAAGGCCAGCATCGGGCGACCGAGCATGCCCTCAATGTCCCCGGGGGCCTCGACGAAATCCCAGTTGTCGTAGATGAAATTGGCGGCGGGGAAGGGCGTATGGGTCGCGGTCGGCGCGGGTGTCTCGGTATGGGTGCTGCTGGGCGTGAGCGTTAGCGTTGGCGAAGGCGTTTCTGTTGGCGTGTCCGTCGGTGTGGGGGTTTCGCTCGGCACAGGCGTGACCGTGGGGGTGGCGGTCGGCTCAGGCGTCGCGGTAGGGGCGGCCAGCCCGCTGCAGGCCGAAGCGGCCAGCGCCAGAAACACAAGTGCGATTGCCCTGCGTGAAGCCATGCGCGATCACCCGAAGCGCCCGCATACCGGGCGCAAAGCATACCATGAAGCGCGCGCGCCTTCTACGGTGGCTGGCATGCGCAGGCGCAGTCAGTCGGCGCGCAGTACGTAGTACGAGCCGCGCTTCTCACCCAGCTTGCGCAGTGTATTGCGGCTGACCAGGTCGGCCAGATCGCGGCGTATGGTCTCGGCGTGGACATCGGGATAGAGCGCCTGCACGTCCTTGTTGGTGATGCGCGTGCTGCCGCCATGCAGCAGCTGGAGGGCGGCTTCCTGACGGGGATTGAGCGCCATGCCGGCATAGCGCTCGTGCACGACATCCTGCGGCAGCAGCTCATCGGTGGCCTGCAGCCGCTCGTTGTAGAGCGTGGCGCGGAAGCTGGCCGGGCTGTCGTAAAACTCCGGGGCGCGCAGATTGCGCTGGTCCATCAGGCTGCACACGCGATCGACGCCGTAGCCGAGGCGCTCGATGAAGCGCATGTCCGCCAGCACCTGCACGATCGCCGGATTACGCGAGAAGCGCTCCACTTTCATGTTGTCGACGGTGATCGGGCCGGGCAGGCCGCCGGGACTGACGACCTCGATGCGGTTGTGATAGAGGTTGACATGGATGCCGTCTCCCTCGATGCTGTAGTCACGATGGGCGACGGCGTTCACCAGCAGCTCGCGCACAGCCTCAATCGGCACCTCGTGCGTTTCAGACCGGGCCATCGCCCGGCCAAGCTGCACATCCTTGCGCAGGTTGTCCTGCAGAAAGCTTTCGGCGCGCATGAGCTGGCTGGGCAGCCGGCCGGTGATGTCTTCCTTGATGAAGCGATCGGTCATCGAGTCGCCCTGAAAGCGTGCTGCGGTGATCTCTGCGCCGCGCAGGAAGCGGGACGGGTCTGTGCCGAAGAGCAGCATGCCGGCGTTGGTCGGGCGCAGCTTGCCGTCGCTGTCGCTCAGGCAGCCGCGGCGCAGCAGGGTGTTCTCGACGGTATTCGCAGCGATGGTGAGCGAGCTCAGTGCGCCGACGTAACTGCGCGCGGCCTCCCAGTCGATATCGTCCAGCGAAGCGCGTGGGGTGATCTCGGTCTCGAAACTGAGCTCGCCGCGCGCGATGAACATGCGCCGCAGGTCGCGCGGGGAGAGCGGCCGGTTCTCGGCGTCCTGCCGGATGAGAAAGCGTCCGTCACAGGCGTAGACATGCGGCATACCGCGCGGGATGTGCGCGATCACCAGCGGGCGTTCGGTGACGCGCACGACCTGCGGGTAGGGGATGATCAGCCGCGGCTCGATGGAGAGCGCCGCCTGCACGATGCGGTCGGCGGCGCTGAGCGGGTCGCGCACGCCAACGATGGCGCCGGTCGGGCCGATCACGCCGACCACGAGCATGCCGCCCTGGGCGTTGGCCATGGCCGTCAGCGCGGCGGCGAGGCTGTCGACGGGGGCGTTCTCAGGCAGCCATTCCAGCAGCGGTCCGCGCCCCTGGCGAATTCGGCTCTGCACGTCCTCCGGCGAGATTTCCATCGCGGTCAATCCTCGTCTTTCTCGCCCTTATCCTCGCGTTCGCGGCGCAGCTTGTCCAGCCGGCGTTCGGCAGGCGGTTCGTGCAGCACGGCGTCCATCACCTGCTGCATATCATCGACAAGCAGAATCTGCATGTCGCGCAGGGCCTCGCGCGGCAGGTCCTGCAGATCGCGCTCATTCTGGCGCGGCAGGATGACCTTTGACAGGCGGGCACGGCGGGCAGCGAGGATCTTCTCCTTCACCCCGCCGACCGGCAGGATCTTGCCGCGCAGCGTGACTTCGCCGGTCATGGCATATTCGCAGCGCACTTTGCGCTCGGTGAAGGCGCTGATGATGGCGATGGCGAGCGTCACCCCTGCCGAAGGACCGTCTTTGGGGACTGCGCCTTCGGGCAGGTGGACGTGCACGTCGAAATAGTCGAAGTCGTCATTCGGCAGCGCGAGGTCTTCGGCGCGCCCGCGCAGGTAGCTCAGCGCTGTCTGTGCAGACTCCTGCATCACTTCGCCCAGCGAGCCGGTGAGCAGCAGTGTGCCCTTGCCGGCCAGCACCGACACCTCGATGGTGAGCACATCACCGCCAAACGGCGTCCAGGCCAGGCCGGTCGCCACGCCGACGCTGTCGGTGTCGTTGGCGCGGATGTCGTCGAAAGGGGCGGGGCCCAGCAGGCGATAGACCTGCTTCTGCGTGATGCGGTGGGGGTAGGGCTTGTCCTCGGCGATCATACGCGCCACCTTGCGTGAGACATTGGCGATCTCGCGGTCGAGATTGCGCACGCCGGCTTCATAGGTGTACTCGTGCAGCAGCGTGCTCAGGCCGGAGGCCTCGAACTTGAGGCCGGCATTCTGGATGCCGTGCGCGACCATCTCGCGCGGGATGAGGAACTGGCGCGCGATGACGAGCTTCTCCTCGTCGGTATAGCTGGTGAACTCGATCACCTCCAGCCGGTCGAGCAGGGCTGGCGGCAGCGTTTCCAGATCGTTGGCCGTGGTGATGAACAGCACCCGCGAGAGATCGTAGGGCACATCGAGGTAGTGATCTGAGAAGGCGTTGTTCTGCTCCGGGTCGAGGATTTCCAGCAGCGCGCTGGCGGGGTCTCCCCGGAAGTCCGTGCCGAGCTTGTCGATCTCATCGAGCATGAAAACCGGGTTGACCGTTCCTGCGCGGCGCATGGTCTGGATGATGCGCCCGGGCAGCGCACCAATGTAGGTGCGCCGATGCCCGCGAATCTCTGCTTCATCGCGCACACCGCCCAGGCTGACGCGCACGAACTCACGGCCCAGCGCGGCGGCGATGCTCTTTCCAAGCGAGGTTTTGCCAACGCCGGGCGGGCCGACGAAGCACAGGATCGGGCCGTGCACATTCTCCGGCGCCAGCCTGCGCACCGCGATGTACTCCAGAATGCGATCCTTGATCTTGCTCAGGCCGTAGTGTTCGCGGTCGAGGATCTCGGCGGCGGCGCGCACATCCAGGCGGTCCTCAGTACGCTTTGACCAGGGCACGCCTGTCAGCCAGTCGATGTACGAGCGCACCATGCCCACTTCGGGGGCCATCGGCGTCATGGCGCTCAGGCGCGCGAGCTCCTTGACCGCCTTGTCGCGTATCTCGTCGGGCATCTGCGCCGCGTCGATCTGCTCGCGCACTTCGCGCAGCTCGGCCTGGAAGGGGTCGTCTTCGCCCAACTCCCCCTGGATGATGCGCATCTGCTCGCGCAGATAGATCTCGCGCTGCGAGCGATCCATCTCCTGCTGAAGCTGGCCGGTGATCTCGTCCTTGAGTTCGAGCACATTCAGCTCTTCGCCCAGCATCTTGCCGACGGTGTCCAGGCGCTCCAGCACGTTGGCGATCTCGAAGATGCGCTGGCGCTCGTCCAGCGGCAGTGTGAGGGTGGAGGCGACCAGGTCCGCGAGGTAGGCGGGGGTATCGGCGTTGAGGATGTAGAACAGCACCTCGTCCGAGATGTTCTCGTTCATGTCGGCCATACGTTTGAACAGGCCGGAGACGACCTGCATGGTCGCTTTGAGCTTGCGCGAGCGCGGCACGACATCCTCGACGACGCGCGCACGCGCCATCAGGAAGCCGCCGTTCTGCTCCAGCGCGACGATCGACACACGGCGCCTTCCCTGGCCGAGCGCGGTTTGCGTGCCATCCGGCATGTTCAGGATGCGCCCGGGGGCGATCTCGATACCGGTGGTGTACAGATCCTCCAGCGCGAAGCTGTCAGCGTCGAAGTCGGGATCGCGAAATGTCGCGGCGATCACCGTCTGTCGAAGTTGGGCAGCGGTGGAGAGTGCAGCGGCGGCCATCGGGCGCTCCAGCGGGATCGGCGAGACGATGCCGGGGAAGATGACCTGCCCGCGCAGAGGCACGAACGGGCGAACGATATCACCTTCAGGATCGGGCAGCGCATCCTCAATGTGATGGAAATCCTGAAAGCCCGGGAGTGTGGTCAACCTGATCAGTCCTTCAACTGGCATGCAATGTGAAGGAGTTATTTTAGCGCAGGGGGGTATCAGGGTAAAGCAGCGGTGCAGGCGCAAACATACCCTCGCGGCGGCCCGCGCTGGAAACACGCCCCCGCCTCCATTAGACTATTTGTGGTCAGTAAGCGTGCATGAGCGAGGACAGCGATGCGACTTTCAGCAAAGTGGGTCATCGGAGCGGCGCTGCTGGCGCTGGTGCTGGTGCTGGCGCTGGGGTCGGCGCTGCTGCGGCCACTGCAACCGCTGATCCTGGATGCCAGCATCAGCCCGGGCACGATCACGCCCAATGCAGATGGCAGCGACGATATCACCGTCATCGCCTATCGGCTGTCACGCACGGCCCGCGTGACCCTGATGTTTGATGGGGCGGCGGGTGCGCGCTTTGATTTCCGGCGCGATGAGCTGCGTACGTCGGGTGACTACAGCGTATTCTTTTCCGGTGTGGTCGATGGCTTCGTGAATGAAGGTGAGCAGGTGCAGGGCGAAGTGCTGCGCCGGCTGATGCCGGATGGTGAGTACACCTGGCGTCTGCAGGCGGTCGGCGAAGACGGCGCTGTGGAGGAACGCAGCGGGACGCTCGTGCTGCGCGATGGCGAGGCGCAGCTTCCGGATATCGTCGAGTTCACCATCTATCCGACCGTGTTCACCCCCAATCAGGACGGCCTGCGCGATCGCGCGGGGATCAACGTCGGGCTGCTGAAGGCTGCGGATCTGCAGGTGATGCTGCAGCGCGAAGGGGAACAGCCGATCTACGTGCCGGAGCGCGTGACCGCCACCCAGCCCGATCAGCCGGCGCTGCGGCGCTACTACGACTACGATGGCGGCGTGGATCTCGGCGCCGATCCGCCAGCGGATGGCGATTACACCGTGGTGGCGCTGGCGCAGGACGCTGTCGGGCAGCGTGTGCAGCGCACGGGCAGCCTGACTATTGAGAATGGCGGCAAACCGCTGGCACAGATCGTGCCACAGCCCAGCGGCGCGACGGTGATCTTCGAGGACCAGCCATACAGCGACTCGATGCTGACCACCGCAGACCAGCGGGGCACGCCGGTCGCGCTGCCTGAAGGCCCGCAGGTGCTGAGCAGCAACGCCATCACCATGCCGGTCGGTGATCTGCTGGTGTTCGCGCTGACGGTGGAGAACTACGGCTCAGTGCCGATTCGTACGGCGGGCTCCGCGCCGGGGACGGTGTTCCAGTGGGACCAGACGGCGGCCAGCTTCCGCGAATATGATGAGTCGGGCGCATGGCGTGTGGGCATCGACTGCGACACCGCGGGAGGCGTGTATCCGTGGCGCTGGCGCGTGGGCAGCGATGCCGACTTGCGCACCGAGACCGACCCGGAGAGTGGGGATGTGTATTACTATCTGCCGGCCGGCGCGCGCGCGGTGGTGTGGGGCGCCATTCGCCTGACGCAGATTGAAGTGCGCAATCCGCAGAACTGCTGGGCCGGATTGATCCACGAGGATGTGGCGATCAGCCAGCTCAACGACTACGTGGGCCCCCGGCGCATCTTCCTGACCGACCCGGACGCCGGGCAGAGCGCGAATGCAGGTGGCTAGGCCTGTACGGTGGTGGGAATGAAGATGGCCGCCGGGAGGGGGTGCATGGTGCTTCGAAAGCTGCTGCCGGGTGCGGTCCTGGCCGCCCTGATGGCCGGCTGCGCGCCGGCTGCGCCAGCCCCGACGCTCATTCCGACGCAGACGCCCACGCCGCGCTCGACGCCGCTGCCGGCGCTGACGCCGACGCCTGTGCCAGGCACGGCGGCCAATCCGGTGCTCGTGGCGGGCAGCGCTCCGAATGCGCTGGCGCAGGCGCTGGCGGATCGTGTGCCGTTTGAGGTGGAACCGCTGCAGCAAGCACAGCCTTCGGCGCTGATCGAATTGGCGTGCGCTGCGGACAGCCCGCCCGCGCTGCTGGTGCTCGACGGGCTGAGTTATGCGGTGGCGGCGGACCGCGGCTGCGCGGATGTGCTGGGGACAGCGCTCCCGTTCGGGACGGAAGTGCGCATGATCGCGCGGCGCGGCGCTGGCATTTCGCAGCCCGCGCAGGCGGCAGCAGGCACGCTGTGCCGCCTCTCGGCGGAGGACCCGGTGTCGTGGGTGATGGCGGTGCTGATGCTGCGGGCTGAAGGCGTGGACCTCGGCACACTGCGCGACGTGCGCGATATGGGCGATGCTGACGCGCTGCTGCGCGGCATCGCCTCTGGCGAATGCGATGTCGCAGTGCTGCCGCAGGCCGCGCTGGAAGATGCCTCAGACAGCGCTGCGATAGGGGATGCGCTGGTGTTCCCGGAGCAGATCGTGCTGGCCACCCGTGCGCTGCCGCTTGCGGAGCGCGCCGCCCTCAGCGCGGCGCTGCAGGACGCCGGGGCATACACCGAGCCGGATGCGCAGGCGCTGGCGGCGTGGCTGCAGGCTGCGGCGGCTGGCGGTCTGGTGCCCGCCGGGGTGCAGCCGTGAGCGCGCCCGATGTGGGCGCGGCAGTGGTGTCGTGGAACACGCGCGCACTCACGCTCACGGCGATCGGCACGTTGCTCAGCGATGCGCGCGCTTCCGGGCTGGCGCTGCGCGTGGTGGTGGTGGATAACGCCTCGGCAGATGGCAGCGCTGACGCCGTGCGCGCCGCCTTTCCGGAAGTCGAGCTGATCGCCAGCGGTGAAAACCTGGGCTTTGTGCGCGCCAACAATCTCGCGTTGGAACGGTTGGGTTTCCGGACGGGGGGTGGACCGGCGGCGCCTGATGCCCCGCGCGCGGTCTATCTGCTCAATCCGGATACCGAGACGCCCGCCGGGGCGACGCGCACGCTCTTCGATGCGCTGATGGCGCGTGCGGAGGTGGGCATGGCCGGGCCGGCGCTGCGCTATGGGGACGGCGGGTTTCAGCATGCCGCGTTCGCCTTTCCGGGCCTGCGCCAGTTATGGGCGGAGTTCTTCCCGATCCCCGGGCGCTGGCGCGAAGGCCGGTTCAACGGTCGCTATCCGCGCGCGGCATACGCGGGCCGCCAGCCGTTCGCCGTCGACTTCGTGCTGGGCGCGGCGATGATGGTGCGGCGCGAGGCCGTCGAGCGCGTGGGCGGGCTGGACGAGGCGTTCTTCATGTACTGCGAGGAGATCGACTGGGCGTGGCGCATGCGGCGGGCGGGATTCAGCGCGCTGTGCGTGCCGGCGGCAGTCGTGGTGCATCACGGCGGGCAAAGCTCCGGGCAGGTGCGGCCAGAGACGCTGCGCCGGTTGTGGAGCAGCCGTCTGCTGCTGTACGGCCGGCATTACCCCGCGTGGAAGCGCGCGCTGGCGCGTGGTCTGGTGCGCATCGGCCTGCGCCGGCAGCGGGGGAGGGCGCTGGCGGCAGCGGCTGGCGCGGACCGCGTGGCGCTGGCAGCCGCCTATGACGGCTTGCTGGAGGTGCTGGCATGACGAAGCTGACGGCAGTGGTGCTGACATATAACGAGGCGCAGCACATCGAGGCGTGCCTGTCGGCGCTGGCTTTTGCGGATGCGCGGCTGGTGTTCGACTCGTTCAGCACCGACGAAACCATGACGCTGGCCCGGCGCGCCGGCGCCGATGTGGTGCAGCACCGGTTTGAGGATTACGCGCATCAGCGCAACGCGGCGCTGGAGGCGGTTGGCGAGGGCTGGGTGCTGTTCGTCGATGCCGACGAGCGCGTGACACCGGCGCTGGCTGTGGAAGTGCGCGCTGCCATCGAGCGCGCCGATGCCGTGGGCTACCGCATCCCACGCGACAACTACATCTTTGGCAGGCTGACGCGCGGGGCGGGCTGGTATCCAGATTATCAGACGCGCCTGCTGCAGGTGGGCCGTGCGCACTACGATCCGGCACGCCAGGTGCACGAGGTTGTGCTGCTGGATGGCCCGCTCGGCACGCTGCGCGAGCCGCTGGTGCACCATAACTATCGCGATGTGCGCCAGTTCATGGACAAGCAGCGGCGCTATACCCGCTATGATGCGCGTATGCTGTACGAGCAGGGCTTGCCGGCGAGAGCGCGGCAGCTTGTGCTGCAGCCGCTGCGGCATTTTCGCTGGCGCTTCCTGACGCTGGGCGGCTGGCGCGATGGACTGCATGGCCTGCGCCTGAGCGTGCTGATGGCGTGGTATGAGCTGCAGAAGTATCGCGAGCTGCGCCGGTTGTGGGCGGAGAACAAAAACGGGGCAGGCAGCGCGCCCACCCCGTCATGAGGAACGGCAGTCGTGCCTAGCTGGTGCGCGGTACGATCACGCCGTAGCTGGCATCGCGCCGGCGGTAGACCACGTTGACGGCGCCGGTTTCGCCATTCTGGAAGACGAAGAAGGTGTGCCCGAGCAGCTCCATCTGGGCGATCGCCTCCGCTTCGGTCATCGGCTCGACGAGAATGTCCTTGTGCCGGGCGACCAGCGGCTCGGTGGCTGCCGCTTCCACCTGATCGTAGGCGATTTCGCCCTGCGTTGGGGCGGTCTCGGCTGCGCCAACTTCCTCGACAGTGGCGGTGAACCGCTCGCGGCCCTTGCGGCTCTGGCGCCCCTTGAAGCGCTCGATCTGGTGATACATCTTGTCCAGCGCCAGGTTGACGGCGGTCTGGGGATCACCGGGCACACGCTCCTCAGCGCGCAGGATGGCGCCGCGGGTGTGGCGCACGGTGATCTGTGCGACGGCGAGGTCTTCCCCCCTGCGTGTATGTTCGCGCGAGAGTTCGAGGCGGATGTTGGCGATATTGGGAAGATAGCGTTCCAGCCTGATGAGCTTCGAGTGTGCGTAGTCCTCCAGGTTGGGCGGAACGCGAAGGTCAACGCCGCGAATGGTGATTTCCATGGAAGCGCCTCCTATGGCAGAACAGGTTCACACATCTGCCGCCGTAACCGTCAGGCTGTAGACCGCCGCTGCGCCGGCCTCCAGCAGGGCGATGGCACATGCTTGCAGCGTTGCCCCGGTGGTAGTGACGTCATCTACAAGTAATGATACCGCGGCATTCGTGAGTTGAGTGTTGTTTCCGTGAAAAGCTCCAAAAACATTTGCTTTGCGTTCGTGCGCGCCCTGGCCCACCTGATGCGGCGTGTTGCGGATGCGACTGAGCGCGTCGGGGGCGCAGGGCAGCCCGGCGCGCATGGCGAGCGCCTGGGCCAGCAGCTCGGACTGGTTGTGACCGCGCTCACGCAGTCGCGATTCGTGCAGCGGAACTGGCACGATGAGATCGATGGGCCAGACCAGTTCGGCCAGCATGCGCTCGAGCCGCGCTGCCAGCGCGTCGATCACCGGCTGCGGACGCGACTCCTTGAGTGTGAGCACCAGATCGCGCGCGAGCCCGCTGTGCGCGGCACTGGCCGCCATGCCAGAGAGCGGCGTGAGGGGCGCCAGCACGCGCCCGCCTTCGGTGTGCAGGAGCGCCTCGGCGCAGGACGGGCAGAACCAGGTGTCGACGCGGCTGCACCCAGCGCAGCGGGGCGGGTACAGCACATCCAGCACGCCATCCCACGCATGGCGCAGCGCCATGCGCGCGGTGCTGGCTGAGCGGTAAAGAAAAAGCCCAGCGGCAGGCCGGGCTTTCTGTGAAGGGGGCATCGCCGATCAGAACACTGCGTTGGCTTCGGTGCTGCCGAACAGCATGATGATCGACGGACCGAGCAGCACGATCCAGATCGTTGGGAAGATCAGGAATACCATCGGCAGCATCATCTTGACGGGAGCCTGATGCGCTTTCTCCTGTGCGCGCTGGCGACGCTTGGTGCGCATCTGGTCAGACTGCACGCGCAGGATCTTGGACATGCTCACGCCGAGCTGGTCGGCCTGGATGATGGCGGCGACGAAGGCGGTCACGTCTGGCACATCCATGCGGCGGGCCATGTCGCGCAGCGCCTCACGCCGCAGCTTGCCGAGCTGGATTTCGCGCAGCACGCGGCCAAACGCGATGGCAAGCTCGTTTTCCCACTTCTCGTACACCTTGCCCATGGCCATATCGAAGCCAAGACCAGCTTCGACGCAGATCACCAGCAGGTCCAGCGCATCTGGCAGCGCCTTGATGATGTTGTTCTGACGGCGCTTGATGCGCGAGCTGAGCCACATGGCAGGGAAGAAGAAGCCCAGCGCAGCGAAGCCGAGCGTGAAGAGCAGCGCGCTGGTGGGCGCCGTGGACGGCGAATTGAGGAAGAATACGAAGAAGCCGAGGAACGCCAGCACCAGCACCAGGCTGACGCGCATGGCGAAGAATGCGCCGGGCTCCAGGCTCATGCCGGCCAGCTCCAGCTTCAGGCGGGTGTCCTCGATCTGCTTCTGCGGGGTGAAGCGCGTGGTGAGTTCGGCGATACGTCGCATCGACGGGATGAGGATACGATCGCGGAAGGAGAGCGACATTTCGATCTCTTCCAGCGACTGCGGGAGTTCCTTGTTCTCGTACTGCGCGAGGCGCTCCTGCAGCGGGTCACGTCCACGATCATCGCGCAGACCGACGTAGATCAGCGCGATCATGATGACCATGATGACGACGCCAACAAACAGGACAAGAATCGGGTCCATGTTTCGCCTCTAAATCTCGATATCGACGATCTTCTGGATGACAGCCATGCCGATGCCGATCAGGGCCAGGCTGATGCCGAGCATCGGCCAGCCGCATGCACGGTTCTCGAACAGATTGCTCATATAGCCGGGATTGATGCTGTAGAGGAACAGCGCCAGCACGATGGGCAGGCCGCTGATCAGATAGCCGGTAGCGCGCCCCTGCGAGGTGAGCACGCGGATTTCACCCTTGAGCTTGATGCGCTCGCGGATGGTGTGGCCGATCACCTCAAGGATTTCGGCCAGGTTGCCGCCGACCTCGCGCTGGATGTTCACCGCGGTGATCACCAGGTCGAGGTCTTCGCTCTCCACGCGGTTGAGCAGGTGCTCCAGCGCGTCGTCCTGATCGATACCGAGCTGCACTTCCTGGACCACGCGCTTGAACTCGGTGGCGGTCGGCTCTGGCGCATCGCGGGAGATGGCTTCCATCGACTGCAACACGCTGTAGCCGGAGCGCAGCGCGTTCACCCACAGACCGAGCGTGTCGGGAAGCTGGTTCTCGAAGCTGACCAGGCGCGACTGGATTTTCCGTGAGACGAAGATGCGCGGGGCGAAGAATCCGACGAAGCCGGAGACGATGCCCATGACGATCTGCTGGCCGAACAGCACGAAGTAGCCGGCGAAGAAGAAGGTGAACATGCTGAGCACGTGCACGGCGGCGAACTCCGTGACCGTCAGCTTCACATCGGCACGGGCCAGCTGGGCGCGCCAGCGCTGCGCGAACGGCCGGTTGGCGACGATCTTGTCCAGCCGGTCCCGAATGACGTTGGAGCTTTTGTCGCCCTCCGCCTCCGACTCCTGCTTTTCTTCCTCCAAATCGAGCGCGAAGGTGTTGGTTTCCTCGTATCGGCCAAGCCGCTCTTCGATCAGGTCTTTCTCAGAGCGGACGCTGTAGATGCCCCAGGCGATGATGCCCACGGCGATCAGCGCGGCGATAATGATGACGATGACCTGGATGCTTGTCATCGGCGGCTGCTCCCTGTCACTAGTACGTGCGGCCGATTCCGAAGACCGATGGCGGCAGGTAGATGCCGGTGGCTTCGATCCGGTCGGTGAATTTCGGCCGAATGCCGGTGGGGCGGATGCGGCCGACGATCTTGCCGCCTTCCACGCCGGTCTGCTCATATTCGAATATATCAGACATTGTGATCATGTCACCTTCCATGCCCTGCACTTCGGTGACCTTGACGACCTTGCGCGTGCCGTCGCGCAGGCGTTCCTGATGGCAGATGCCATCGACAGCGCTGGCGATCTGCTCGCGGATGGCGCGCACGGGCAGGTCCATACCGGCCATCAGGCACATCACTTCGAGGCGGGCGATGGTGTCGCGCGGGCTGTTGGAGTGCAGCGTGGTGAGCGAGCCGTCGTGGCCGGTGTTCATAGCCTGGAGCATGTCCAGCGCTTCGCCGGAGCGGCACTCCCCGACGACGATGCGGTCCGGGCGCATACGCAGGGAGTTGACCACAAGGTCCTGGATGGTGATCTGGCCCTTGCCTTCGATGTTGGGCGGGCGGCTTTCCAGCGTGACGACGTGCTCCTGGCGAAGCTGCAGCTCAGCTGCATTTTCGATCGTGACGATGCGTTCGTCATTCGGGATGAAGCTGGAGAGCACGTTGAGCAGCGTGGTCTTGCCGGAGCCGGTGCCGCCTGAGACGACCATGTTCAGGCGCGAAATGATGCAGGCGCGCAGAAACTCGACGGTCTCCTTGGTGAGCGATCCGAAGCGGATGAGGTCCTCAACGGTGAGCGGTTTCTTGAAGAACTTGCGGATGGTGATGGTGGGGCCGACGAGCGAAATCGGGCGGATGACGGCGTTCACGCGCGAGCCATCGGGCAGGCGGGCGTCCACCAGCGGTGAGCTTTCGTCAACGCGGCGGCCCAGCGGTGCGACGATACGGTCGAGGATTCGCATCACGTGTTCGTCGTTCTCGAAGGCGATGTTGGCCCGGGAGATCACGCCCTTGCGCTCCACGAAGATGTTCTTGGGACCATTCACCATGATTTCGGTGACGCCTTCGTCGGCCAGCAGCGTCTCGAGCGGCCCGAAGCCGAGGATCTCCGCAACGATCTGCTCGAACAGGCGCTCGCGTTCGGCGCGCGCCAGCACCATGCTTTCCTCAGCGAGGATTGCGTTGAACAGCTCCTGGATGTGGGCGCGCACTTCGTTCTTGTGCGTCAGATCCATCGACTGATCGATCTCGGTGAGCAGGCGGACTTGCACGCGTGTTTTGAGGTCCATGTAGCCGGACTCTGGTCCACGGATGCCGGCACGGCCAGCGACTGCGGTCTGTCGCGCGCGCATTGCGCTGAGGCGAGCGTCGTCTCCACCGGACGAGTCGCTGTTGAGACTGCCTGTTCCGCCTGGGCGAGGCGGGTCACCGCCAGCCGCGCCGCTGCTTCCCTTCTGAATGCGATTGAGCAGAGACATGCCATTCTCCTGCGTTAAATGCGTGTGCCTTGTGCTTACGATACGTCAAGTCCGTCGCTCATTTGCGTTAACCCTTGCCAATGCGCAGGCCGATTCCGGCTTTCTTCGGCGCCTGGGGCTTGTCTTCTTCGCCCGGAGTCTCCGGGCCCATCAGCTGATTGAACACCTCATCTGCGAATTCTACCAGTTCCTTCACGGGCGACTGCCGGCGATCGCGCTGATTGGCGATGACGGGGACGCCACGATTGACGGCTGAGAGCACGACCGCCTCGTTGTTGGGGATTTTCGCTGCGATCTTGCGCTTGAGATGCTTCTCGATGATTTCGGATGGAATGGTGACCCGGTTGCGCACGCGATCATCCTCGACCTTGTTGAGGATGAAGATGGTTTTTTCGGGCGGGTAGTTCATCTTGTCGAACAGGTCCAGCACGAAGCGGCTGTTCTTGACGCTGGCCAGCGTGGGGGTGGTCACCAGCACGATGCGCGTGGCGATATCGGTCAGCGACAGCAGCAATTCGTCCAGGCGGGTGCTGGTATCGACGACGATGAAATCGTAGCCGCTGGCGACCTTCTCGATAATGCGCGTGACGGAGGTAGGATTGGCCTCCACCTCTTCGCTCATCTCCGGGCGGGGCGGGCCGAGCAGTACCTTGAGCCCGCTTTCATGGGTGGAGACCACGCTGTCGAAAAAGTCGGTATCGAGGTCATCGACCTTTGGCACAAGATCGATCAGTGTGGACTGCGAATTGAGCTTGAGAAAGACGCCTACATCGCCAAACTGGAGATCTGCATCGATCAGCAGAACGCGGATATTCTTCTTCATCAGACCGCTGGCCAGATTGGTGGCGATCGTGGTCACGCCGGTGCCGCCCTGCGGACTATACACCACAATCACGTGGCCGGCGTGCACGCCGCCTTCAGTGCTGGCACTGGATTTGCGCTGTGATGTATCCATCGGCATGGAGGCGATCTGCTGTGCCTGCATGCGGAATGGCGCGTGATTGCGATACACCTCGCGGATGGTGCCGTACAGCTCATCCGGCGCGACGGGCTTGCTGAGGAAGTAGCGCGCGCCAGCCTGCATGGCTTTCTTGAGATAGTCGGCGTCGGTTTGCACAGACATCATGATGACGGCGGCGCTGGGCACGAGCTTGGTGATCTCGTTGGTCGCCTGGATGCCGTCCATGTCCGGCATGTTGATGTCCATGATGATGATGTCGGGGCGGAACTCGAGGGCAGCGCGGATCGCCTCGCGGCCGGTTCCAACGGAACCGACGACCTTGAATTCCTGATCCTCAAAGGCGAGGAGTTTCTTGATATTCTCGCGCGTTTCGGGAATATCATCGACCAGCAGCACGCCGATGAGATCTTTATCGCTCGAAGCGCCCTTGTTCATCATCGCCAGTACACCTGTGAGCTCATATGCTGCAGTGAAGTCTGCCTCGGCGCGAGCGGGGAGCGAGTGGGGGCCGGCTGTCGCGCCCAGCCCCCCTGCTCATGCGTGCGACGCTCAGCCACCGCCTGCGCCACCACCTGCCGGGATACCGCTGTTGGACAGGCTGACAGTATCGGAGATTGAGAGCTGGCGGATGCTGCGAATGGCCGGCTCAATCGAGAATGGCTGGCGCGCCGGAAGCTCGATGCCGTAGGTCGTCATGATGTAGTCGAGCGAGACTTCCGACGTGGGATTGCGCGATGTGTCGTTGACCGGCCGCAGCGCGAGCGTTAGCGGGATGCGCGACTCAATCAGATAGGCGATGATAACTGCTTCCTGCGGCGAGACCCCGAGGGTGATGATATCGGGCCGCTCCGGCGTTGGTGTGGGCTGAGGTGTCGTCTGAACCTGATTGGGATCGTTGGGGTCAAACGGGACCGGCGTTGGCGTCGGCGGCACGCCGATGAAGCGGCCATCCGCCGGGAAATTGCCGACATGGACGACGAGCGCATCCTGAATGGTCATCTGGGTGACCAGGCGCGGGCGCTGACGCTCCGACGGGCCGACGATGACGGGGCCGAGCGCGGTGCTGTCCAGACGGCCCTCGATGGCATCCAGCAGCTGGATCGTGCCATCTTCGGCCTGCGTGTACAGCGTGACCTGGTTGGGCACGATCGACTGGAATTCTTCGTCGATGCCGACGAACAGCAGTGAGATGATGACGTCCACACGGTCGCCATCCTGCACGCCATAGGCGACGCTGGTGAGGCGGTCAATTGGCACAGGGATCGCGCGCAGACCGCTGGGCAGGATCGCCGCGGCATCAGAGCCGACGCGGGCCAGCGAGGTGAAGTTGTCGACGACCATCGTCGAAAGCAGCGGCTCTTCGCGGAAGATATCCGTGCGGGCCGTCTTGCCGATCACATCTTCCAGATCCGTCACCGCGTTAAAGGGGACAGACTGCTCGGGGAAGGGCCGCAGCGCAACCGCGTTCGGGGGGATGATCGTGCCGCGGGCAAGCTCCTGCACCGCAATAACCACGTCTACAAACAGGATGGGCGTTGCGGTGGGCAGCGGAGTCTCCTGAGGCTGAACCACGACCTGCTGGCCGCCGCCTGAGTCTACCTGCTGTGCTGGCTGGGCGGGCTGGCGCGTCAGTGCCGGTATGACGAACGCCACCACCGCGACGACCGCCAGGATCACAATGATCAGCAGCAGAAGAATACGTGTCCGGTTCATACCTCGACCTCCGGTGAATGTGGCCAGCGCCGGATGGCGCAGTTGTTGACGTCAGGCAGTACTGAATTCCTACCTAGTGTAAGGCAAGCGGATTGAAAAACCAAATCCGTTCTGGTAACGGCGCATGGCGCGCAGGCACTAGTCACTGTCCGGGATTTCCAGACGAATGGTGGTGCCGTCCGTCTCAGTGCTCTGGATGGAGGCACCGCCGCCGACCAGCTCGAATCGTTCGCGCAGGGTCATCAGTCCCTGAATGCGAGGGTTCTGGATGTGTTCCTCGTGCGAAGAGAACGCTGCCTCTGCATCAAATCCCCGGCCGTTGTCCTGCACAGTGATCTTGATGACTGAGCCAGAGACATCGAGCTTGATCTCAATCTCGGTCGGATTGGCGTAATCGCGGGCTTGTACGATCAGTTCCTGGATGCTGCGAAAGATCATCACCTCGCGGTGGTTCTCCAGCCGGCGCTCTTCACCCAGGATATCGAGCCGGATGTTGATGTCGTTCTTCTCACGGAAGGAATCGACGTAGCGGCGGATCGTTGGCAGTACGCCGAGGTCATCGAGCATCATCGGACGCAGATCGAAGATGAAATCACGCACTTTCTGAAAAGTGACATTGGCGACGGTCTTGAGATTGTCCAGTTCCTCAGCAGCCCGCTGGGGGTTGCGGTCGAACAGTCGCTGACAGATCTCCGTCTGCAGGATGAAGTTGGTGAGCGACTGGGCTGGGCCGTCGTGCATCTGTCTGGCGAGGCGCTGGCGTTCTTCCTCCTGAGCGGTGATGATGCGGACGATGTTGAGCGCAGGCTTGGGAGCCGCCGCGTCAGAATCGCCGCTCAGGCCTTCGGCGGGCAGCGTCTCGATGCCCTGCATGCGGTTGAGTACCTGGGTGAGGATGCTCTGCTCGCGTTCGAGCTGCTCGCGCGTGCTCTGAAACTTCTCGAGCTGGCCGCGCATGGTGGTCAGGCGATTGCGGGCATCGAGCGCCTCATCATACTTCTGGCGGATATCCTGCCGGGGGACGGTCTCGATATTGTCCTGGATGAAGCGCAGCTCGGTCATGACGTCGGTGTGCCGCACCTGCTCGCGGTCGACGACCATCTGCGTCTGGTCAATCTGCAGCTTGAGCTCACTGAGCTTCTCGCGCACGCGTTTCATTTCGCCCATCATCAGCTCAACAAGATCGTCACGCGTCCGCGAGTCCGATCGTGAGGTATTCATGACCATCGTTCAGTCCTTCTCGTTCGCATCCACTGCATCCGGGATACGCAATTCCGGGGATTCAATCGGCAGGCGCACCCAGCCATGGCGCAGCGCTGTGACCGCCGCCTGCGTGCGATCCTGCACATTCAGTTTTTTCAGGATCGATGTCATGTGATTCTTCACCGTCTGCTGGCTGATGCTCAGCCGGCTGGCGATCTGCTTGTTGCTCATGCCGTTGGTGACGAACTGCAAAATCTCCATCTCGCGCGGGCTGAGCGGTGAGAAATGCTCCTCGGGGTCAATGGAGTTGGGAAGGAGGGCTTCCAGCCCGCGGCTGATCCAGCGCTGCGCTGCTGACGCATCCATGCGCTGTGAGCCGACGACGAAGTAGCCCTCGGCGGTGGAGCGGATGATCTCGACAAGCTCCTTCGGGGTGATGTCTTTGGCACAGTAGGCGGATGCACCGGCGCGCATGGCGTGCAGCACCTGCTCCGAGTCGTGGTAGGCCGTCAGGATGACGATCGCTGGCGGAGCTGCGCTGCCCCTGAGCGCATGCGTGACCTGCAAGCCGTTCAGTGTGGGCAGGTTGACATCCAGCACCACGACATCCGGCGTGTACAGCTCGGCAAGGCGAAGCGCTTCTTCGCCGTCAGAACACTCGGCGACGATGTTGATATCCGTTTCCAGCGAGAGTGTGGCATGCAGCCCATCCCGGAACAGCGGATGATCGTCCACGATCATGATTGCGATTCGGCTCAGGGAGGACATAGGCGCGCGCTCTTCCATCTCATCTGATGAATACTGCGTTTTTCTGAACCCTTTACAAGACGTCGTTCGCTGATTACGGCCCTGATTATAGCCCGAATCTGCGAACTTCTGCATCAAGACTCCGCGGCGGCCGTCGGCTATAATTCTGCATGTTCATGAATGTGGAGCGCATCGGTTTGGAGCGTGTCGCCTCAGCAGGAATGGTGTTCTATCAGGTGAACGCCTGGGCGCGGGCCGGGGTGCGGCATGGCATCTTCACCCGGCATGGCGGGGTCAGTGCCGGGGCGTTCGACTCGCTCAATATGGGCGGCAATGTCGGCGATGCGCCTGAGCATGTGCGCGAGAATCACCGGCGCATGTATGCGGCGGCTGGCGTCAACGCGGCGCGCGCCTGTTCGGTTTGGCAGGTGCACAGCGCGGAGATCGTGCTGGCGCGGCGGCCAGCACACGGGCGGCGCTGGATCTGCGCGGCGGACGGGCTGATCACGGACGAAGTGGACACCCCGCTGACGATGCGCTTTGCAGACTGCGTGCCGATCCTGCTGCTCGATCGGTCGCGCGGGGTGGTGGGGATTGTGCACGCGGGCTGGCGCGGCACGGCAGCGGGTGTGGCCGGCGCCGCCGTGCGGGCGATGGTGGAGGCCTTCGGGGTGAAAGCGGCCAGCGTCGAAGCAGTGATCGGGCCGAGCATTGGCCCGGCGCGATATCAGGTGGGCGAGGAAGTGGTGCAGGCGATCGCACAGCAGTATGGCGAGAGCGAGGGGCTGGTGCGGCGGGACCCGGCCGATGGCAGCGCCTGGCTGAACCTGTGGGCCGCCAACCAGCGCGACCTGGAACGCGCTGGGGTGGGCCATGTGGAGACCGCCGGGCTGTGCACGGCTTCGCGGACGGACGAATTCTACTCGCACCGGGCGGAACACGGGCGCACTGGCCGGTTTGGCGCGGTGATCAGCCTGTGAGCACCTTTGCGGAACGACTGGCTGTCGTGCAGGAGCGCATTGCGCTGGCCTGTGCCCGCGCTGGCCGCGATGTGGACGATGTGCTGCTCGTGGCGGTCTCCAAGACCCAGCCATCGGAGGTGGTGCTGGAAGCCGCCGCGGCAGGTTTGCGACATTTTGGCGAAAATCGCGTAGAAGAGGCACAGCACAAGATTCCGCTGGTTGAGGCGCAGGCGGATGCCGCGCTGACCTGGCATATGATCGGCCACCTGCAGAGCCGCAAGGCGCGCGACGCAGCGCCGCTGTTCGGGCGCATTCACTCGGTAGACAGCGTGCGGCTGGCGGTGAAGCTGGCGGCAGCGGTGCCTGCGGGCAGGGCACTGCCGGTGCTGCTGGAGATCAACATCTCCGGCGAGGAGAGCAAGGCCGGCTTTGCGGCCAGCGCCTGGGAACACGACCGGGAACAGCGTGAGGCGCTGATCGACGCACTGCGTGCGGTGCAGGCAATGGACGGGCTGATGCCTGACGGGCTGATGACGATGGCCCCGATCGCAGCGGAGATGGAGGCTGTGCGCCCGGTGTTCCGGCGGCTGCGCCTGCTGCGCGATGCGCTTGAGGATGCGTGCGGGCTGCCCCTGCCGCAGTTGAGCATGGGCATGACGGATGATTACCCGGTGGCGATTGAGGAAGGCGCGACGATGGTGCGCGTGGGCCGGGCGCTGTTCGGAGAACGGCAGGCGGGCCAGATCCCGTCTGCATGAGTGATCGTGATGAGGATGTGAGATGGAAATCGTTCGACTGCTGATCTACTACGCCCTGATGGCGTTCAATTTCGTGCTGCTGGCGCGGGTGCTGCTGACCTGGTTCCCCAATATCGACACGCGCAACCCGCTGGTGCAGTTCGTGTTCAGCGTGACGGAGCCGGTGCTGCGCCCGATCCGGCAGCTGCTGCCGCAGACCGGGATGATGGACTTCAGCCCGCTGGTGGTGTTTCTGATCATCAGCCTGCTGCTTCAGGTGGTGCGCTAGCGCTTCCGCCGCCGGCAGGCTGTCGGCGCGGCCAATGTTCCTGAAAGACCAATGCAATCGTATGCCCGGCCTGCTTGCCCGTATTTCGCGGAGATGTTAGGATTCGATAACTACAGAGCAGATGCTGAGCGAGGCAGGCCATGACGCGGAAGTTCGACATCACGGATGCGCGGGGAGGCGCGGCGCTTCCAGTGCGCGTGGTCACGCAGGCAGAGCGCACCGAGCTGATGGGTGTGCAGGATGACGGCGTCCTGCGTATTCGGCTGATGGCTTCGCCCGCGAGCGCGCCGGCGGCCAACGCAGAGCTGCTCGGCTTCATCGCCGGGCTGCTGGACGTGCCGGAGCGCAGCCTGGATATCGTGGCCGGAGCCAGCGGCCGTGAGAAGATCGTCAGCGTGGTCGGGCTGACGGTGGAAGAGGTCGAGGAACGACTGCATGTCACCTGAGCGCGGCCTGGCGTTGATGCTCGCGCTGGCCTGCGCGCTGGCGGGCTGTGCACCGCCGCCTGCTGCAGAAGTCCCGCCGACTTCTGTGCTCATCCCCGCGACGGCCACGCCGACAGCAACGCCCGCTCCACCGACGACAACGCCGGAAACGCTCACTTCTCCCGAAGATCTGAATGCTGCTGCCCTCACGCCGGCGGGGCTGCAGGCTGCACAGGGGGCAGATCTGCTCTCGACAGACCCGGTGGCGCAGTCGCTGGTCAGCGTCGCTTCCCGCGAGCTGGCCGGGCGCCGGGGGCTGGCGCTGCGGCGGATCGATCTGGTGAGCGTAGAGGCGATCATCTGGCCGGATGCCAGCCTGGGATGTCCGCAGCCGGGCGCGAGCTATGCGCCGGGCCCGATCGACGGCTATCGGATCGTGCTGGAGGCGGGCAGCGAGCAGACCATCTATCACACTGATTTCGACCGCGTGTTCGTGTGCCGCGCACAGGACGAAGTGCTGCCTGCTCAGGCCGAGGCGACCGCGGAAGCGGGCTGAACGGGTTCAGGTGATGCCGGGCAGCGCGATGCCAGTCCGGCACTGCAGCTCGACCAGCGCGCGATGCGCTGCCGCGCGCACCGCTTCTTCCGGGTCGCGCAGGGCGGCGTAGAGCGTGCTGACGGCTGCCACAGCGCCGGATCGGCCCAGCATGTATGCAGCGCTCTCGCGCTCTTTGGGCGTGCCCTCGCGCAGCATGCGCTTCAGCAGAGTCCCGGCGGCGGCATCATCTGCAGGCTGAGCGCCATGTTTTGTGGCCCACTTGCGCAGCCCGTCGAGCATGTGCAGGGGCTCGGGCGCAGCAAGCGGGCTGGGCATGCGGCCTGACTGGCGTTCCTGATATGCCTGCTGAGCGGCAGAGCGCACGTACCACTGCGCGTCCCCCAGCAATGCGCGATAGATCTCGATCTGCGCCCATGTGGTACGCAGACGGCGCAGGCCAAAGATCGCGGCGCGGCGCAGCAGCATGTCATCGGCCTGAATCGCTTCGTGCAGCAGCGGCCAGCCGGCCTCAGAGTGGCAGGCCAGCG
Organism: uncultured Pleurocapsa sp.; assembly: GCA_964654755.1. Classification (GTDB taxonomy): domain Bacteria; phylum Chloroflexota; class Anaerolineae; order Aggregatilineales; family Phototrophicaceae; genus Flexifilum. Next base: position 25,781 of record CAZZJW010000054.1, read on the forward strand.
CCTCAGCGGCGAGCTGGCGCAGCGGCTCGCTCCCCTCGGTCAGCATGAGCACAAGCCCATCGAGCGCCTGTTCACCGCCGGCTGCGCCCAGGCCAATGCAGGCGGCCAGTCGCACTTCTGCCTGCTGATCCTCAAGCAGTGCGCGCAGGTCTCTGACTGCCTCATCACCGCCCAGCGCGCCCATCCCGATGCAGCCAATGCGGCGAAGATCCGGACTGGCGCTGCGGGCTGCGCGGCGGAAGATCAGCAGCGCTGCAGAATCGCGCGTTTCCAGCAGCGCTGCAGCAGCGCGTTCGCGCAGCAGGGGATACTGGCTGGGCGCGAGCAATATCACGCTGAGGCGCTTCATCAGGCTGCCGCGCCAGGCGGCATCAGCAGGCGCAAAGGCCAGCCAGCGCGCCATGCCGAGGATCGAGTCGCCGGCCAGATCCCCGGCTGCCACCATCCGCTGCTGCACGGATTGTGCCGGAGGGGCATGCATGGCCCCGTATTCGGCGCACAACGACCACGCGGGAAGACCGTGACAGCGGCTGTGTTCGTCCACAGCGGCCTCACTGAGCCAGTGGCTGGCCAGCCATGCGGTGAGTCGCGGTTGGCTGATGGCGTAGCTGCCATCGCTGTAGCGCCGCAGCAGGCCGCTGTTGCGCAGCACTTCCAGCAGTGCGGCGGGCGCGGCGTTATCCGTATTGTCGGCGGGCTGGGCGGCGTTTTCGATCTGCTGCGGCTGGATGCGTCCCTCGTCCAGCTGCCGGGCGGCCAGCCGGGCCAGGACGGGCAGTGGTGTCTGCAGTGAATTCCGTTCAGGCAGCATGCGGTTGAGCGCGGCCTGCGGCCAGGCGGATGGCGCCGGCGCAGCATCTGAGGCGGACTCCATCGCGGCCAGCACGCGCCAGATCAGCTCTTCAGGGTACAGCGCGGTCAAATCGAGCTGGGTGATCTGCACGTTTTCGGCAGCACGATCGTGGCGCTGCTGCCCAGCAAGCGCCGTGGAAAGCCGTGAGGCGGCCATCTGCCGGTCCTGGCGGTTCCACGGCGCGACATAGACGGGGGTCAGGCCGAGATCGAGCAGCGGTCCACAGCCGCAGATCGGGCCTGCTGCGATCAGCCGGTTGGCAGGATAGTGCGTCAGGAAAGCGCGCAGCCAGTCCAGCGCAGTGGCGTGGTCGGCGGCGGACAGCTCATCGATGCCATCGATCAGCACGAGGCAGCCCCCGGCGGCCAGCTGCGTGTACAACACGTTCGGGAGGGCGCGCGCGGTGGCGGGGCGCAGCCGGCTCTGGACGGCGCGCACCAGCGGCTCGGCGGGGTCGAGCTCGGTGTCGGCCTGCACGAACGGGACAAGATCGCGCAGGTGCACCAGTACGGGCAGCAGAAGGCGCAAGCTGGGCGGGGGCGCCGCCGGCGATTCGTCATCTGCAGAGGCCTGCTGATCTGAATCTTGTGCCGATCGTTCCTGCGCACGCTGCTCCATGAGCATACGCTCGCGCACACGCACGGCGCGGTCCTTCTCGCTCAGCGCAGCATCGGCGCTGTCCAGTCGGCTCTGAACCGGATCGAGCGGCGCGGGAAAGGTGAGCAGGTTCAGGCTGTGCAGCACGATGGCGGCCAGCGCGGTGGTGCGGCCGCTGCCCGGCGGGCCGAGCAGGGCCAGCGCCCGGCTGCCCCCGGCCAGGTCGTCAATGGTGAGGGTGTCCAGCGCGCAATCGGCGTGCAGAAACGGATGATCGTGGATGATCGGCACGACGCGGTA
>CAZZJW010000055.1:0-4007 GCA_964654755.1 uncultured Pleurocapsa sp.
GTAGGGCCGCCGGTGGCGATGTGGGGCAGCGTGCTGGCCGAGACGCCGGGATTGAGGCGCAGCGCGACGCGCGCGGTCGTCTCCAACTCCCCCGCGATGACATTCAGCGAGTGCAGCTCGTCCGGATTTTCAACGTTGAACCAGCCGATGCCGCGCGCCACCGCGTAGTACAACTCGTTGAGCGTCTTGCCCACGCCGGCGAAAACGATGCGATCCGAGGGCACACCGACCCGCCGCGCCTGATGGATCTCGCCTGCGCTGACCGCATCGACGCCTGCGCCGAACGCATGCACCGTTCGGAAGACGTCCGGATTGTGGTTGCTCTTGGCGCTGAAGCGGAGTTCGGCCTCCGGGAAGGCAGCCTGCACCCTTTCGAGGTTCTCTCGCAGACGCTTCAGGCTGTAGACGTAGGCTGGCGTGCCCACCTGCGCTGCAATCTCGGCCAGTGGGATGGCTTCCAGGTGCAGGCTGCCGCCCTGCATGGAGAGCGGCGGCGTGAGCGGCGCAGCACTGATTGGGATGCCGGTTGGGCCGCTCTGCGCTTCGCGAAGCAGGCGGTGATGCACCAGCGCAGTGTCGAACTGGCTGAGCATGGCGGTGAGCAGTCGCTGATCGGCGATGGTGAAGAGCGCATCCCGCCCGATGATCGCCAGGCCCTCGCGCATCCTGCCTGCCACGAGCGGCGCGACGAACAGGAAAAGACTGTGCATGCCGGGCGGCGCTTCCAGCGTCTGCGGCCCGCTGGCCTGTGCGGCATGCGCCAGCAGGCCGGCCAGCGCCGCTTCATCCAGCCCGCGCCCGTCCTCGCGCGCGCGGATGGTGACGCCGTCGCGATCGATGATGAGCGCGACAGCCGCCTTCAGACGTTCCCGCAGCTCTCTGGCGAAGATATCCATGAGCTGCTGCTCGTCGTGCACGGTATCGCGCAGGCCATCGATAGCATAGATCGCTTCCAGCTCACGCTCGCGCTGGGACAGCTTCCAGACCATGCGCGCCTGAACGATGGCCGAATCGAGCTGGGTTTCGGCGATCTGCAGCAGGCGGCAATCGTCATCGCTGAACGGCTGGTCTTCGCGCACCAGCACCAAGCCGCCCAGCGGCTGCCCACGCAGCTCGATCTGATTGCCGATGGTGTGCGGCCAGTACGGGTTGTCGATCGTCGCGGGGCGGGCTGAGCGCATGGCCGCGCGGCACAGATCGAGCGCTTCACCCTGGCCCAACCCGCTGGAGACCAGCGCCTCGACATCTCCATCTTCCTCCGCCAGCAGCACGATCGCGCCGTGGCTGGCGTGGAAGTGCGCGCTGAGCAGGCGAAGGATGGCGGCGAACATCGCTTCGGGATCATCGTGCTCGTCGAAGACATCGCGGATCTGATCGAGGGCGAAGGTGAGACGAAGCCCTTCATCCTGGGCATGTGGGTAAGGGAGTTCAGGGAGGTCCATAGATCATCCGCCGTAGTCTACTCGCGTATTGCAGTGCGCATGAGCGCGTATTATGCTGAGAGTATAGCGGCCGTGCGAGAGGATGGGTAATTGAGCGCGGAGCGGACAGGCGAAACTGGGCTGGCGGTGCAGTACGAGCGCATTCGCCGGCAGGAGCACGCGCTGATCACGCGCATGCTGGAGGTGATTCCGGCGATCGACGGGCTGGAAGAGGAGCGCATCCAGCAGCTTCGGGATGCGCTGTTTCATGCCGATGCGCCATTTCTGATGGTGTTCGTCGGGCCGTTCAGCGCCGGCAAGTCCAGCCTGATCAACGCGCTGCTGGGGCGCGCAGACGTGCTGCCGGTGGGCATCACGCCGACGACCGACCGCATCACCATGCTGCGCTACAGCGAGGAGGCGGGCCGGGCGCGCTCAGGAGACTTCGACACGCTGTTCTATCCGTCGAAGCGCCTGCAGGATGTCGCGCTGGTCGATACGCCCGGCCTGGAGTCGGTGTTCAGGCAGCATGAGGCGCAGACGCGGCGCTTCCTGCACCGCTGTGACGCGGTCTTTCTGGTGATGCTGGCGACTCAGGCGATGACGGCGCAGACTGTGGAGTATCTGCGGCTGCTGCGCGAGTACGGCAAGCATGTGGTGATTGTGCTCAACCAGGCCGATCTGCTGAGCGCCGAGGACGCCGAAAAGGTGCGCACGTACGTCGCCGAGCAAAGCCGCGCGCAGCTCGTCTCCGCGCCGGAGATCTGGCTGGTCTCGGCCAGGCGCGGGCTGGAGGCCTGCGGGCCCGATGGCGTGAAGGATGCTGAGGGCTGGGCGGGCAGCGGCATGCAGCAGTTTGATGCGTTCTTCGCGGGCCAGCTTGGCGATGCTGCGCGCCTGCGCCAGAAACTGCACACGCCGCTGCAGATCATGCAGAGCGTGCACCAGGCGGCGCAGGCTGCGGTGCGCGGCGGCCAGGGCGCGCTGGATCAGGTGCAGGCGATCTCAGGGAACATCGAGCGCCAGCTGGCTGGCTTCCAGCGGGAAGACGAGCGCGTGCTGGCCGACAGCCAGTCGGAGATACGGGCGCATTTTGACGAGGCTGGCAGGCGGGCGGAGGGGGCCCTGCGGGAGACGTTCGCCCCGGGGCGGCTGCCGCGCGCGCTGCTGAGCGGGCTTTCGGAAGTGGTGGGCGTGCGCCGCCTGCTGACGGCGGAGCCAGTGTTTCAGCAGGCGCTGCAGGCGCACAATGTCGCTGCGCTGCTGGCCGAGGTGCGCGAGGCGGCAGATGCACTGGCTCCGAAGCTGGAAGGCAAGGAGATGGGCGATGTCGATCAGCTGGTGGCCTATGGCCGCCGCGAGCTGGACGGGTTGCCCGCAGCATTTCGCAGCAAGGTGATCGGCGTGATGCAGGCGCCCGCGCGCTATGAGCGTGCTGCGCTGCAGGAAGTGCGGCCTGCGCTCGATGCGGTCGAGGCGCGAGCGCGTACGTTGGTGGGCCCGGCGCTTCAGCACAGCGTGCGCGCGGCCAACGCATTCTTCGCGGCGTACACCGCGGTGATCGCGCTGCTGATGCTGTTTCTGGTGCTGGCGCAGCCGGCCAGTGAGAATGCACCGCTGTTGTGGCTGGTGCTGCTGCTGGGCGCGGCGGTGCTGTCGCTGGCAGGCGGCGCGGGCTGGCTGCTGCGTGGCCGGATGCTGGGCGCGCGCGTGCGGCGCCAGCTTGCCGAACCCCGCGAGCAGTATGTGGAGGCGCTGGGAAAGGCGGCGGCGCGCCAGATCGCTTACGGCATGACGCTTCGCCGCGAGGCGGTGCGCCCGCTCACCCGGCTACTGGAGGCGCAGACGACCGCGCTTTCCGAACAACTGAACGCGCTGCGAACAGCCAGCGAGGAAATGACCGCGATTGAGGCTGCGCTGACGCGCCTCAAGGCGTAGCCCTGGAGGCGCTATGACTGATCTGCCTGTCCCGACCAACCCAACACCCACTGTGGCCCCGGCGGAAGGCGCGCTTGCCATGCAGCGTGAGGCCGCCATCCGGCTGCTGACTGATCTGGCGGATGCGCTGGCCGAGCTGGGCAGCAGCGCACAGGATGACCGGCGCCGGCTGCTGGAAATCGCAGAGGATCTGCGCCTGATGTTCTTTCTGGCGGTGGTCATCGGTGAGTTCAACTCCGGCAAGTCGAGCTTCGTCAATGCCCTGCTGGGGAACGCGCTGCTTCCGACGGGCATCACGCCGACGACGGAGCGCATCGAAGTGGTGCGCTATGGCCCCGAACCCGGCCAGCAGCCGGTGCTGAAGGGCGATGCACTGCGCGAATGGACGCACCCGGGCACTGGCGCGCCGGGCGTGGCGCTGGTCGATACGCCGGGCGTGGGCTCGGTGTTTCAGCGGCACGAGCACACGGCCAAGGCCTTTCTGCACCGCAGTGATCTGGTGATCTTTGTGCTGTCGGCCAAGCGCGCGCTGGCTGAGACCGAGCGGCTGTATCTGGAGATGGCGCAGCAGTACGGCAAGAAGATCGTGCTGGTGATCAATCAGGTGGACCTGCTCACGCCGCAGGAGCGCGTGGAAGTGCGGCGATT
>CAZZJW010000055.1:4107-27263 GCA_964654755.1 uncultured Pleurocapsa sp.
GAAGGGTTGAACACACAGCTTCGGCTGGCGCGCACTGCTGTGGATCACATCTTCGAGAGCATTCGTATGCGCGGCTTGTCGTTCCTCGCTGGTAATCTGTCGATGCGCAATATCGGGCGGGGCGTCAACCGAGAGAAGCTGCAGCGCGAGTTTCAGGACGTGGTCATCGGGCGTTCGCTGGTGGAAATCCAGCAGGCCACGGAGCAGTACGTCAACGCGCTGGTGGATCACAGTCGGCTGTACTGGCGCGGCGTGATCGGCCGGCTGAACGCGCTGCACGAGACGCTGCAATCGGATGTGGCCGGGCTGGATGCCAGTACGTACGCTGAACAGCGCGAGGCGCTGCAGGAGGCTATCCGCACCGCTGAGACCGAGCTACGCTCGTATTCGAGCGGTCGTGTGCTCTCCGAGATGGAGACGGACTTTCGCAGTAACATGAGCGGGTTCGCGATGAGCGCGTTCGCCTCGGTGGCGGGTCTGATCGCGACGATCGCGGCATTTGCTGCGCCCGGCCCGCTGATCGGGGGCGCGGTGGCGGCGGCGCCGCTGGCGCTGCCTGCGCTGATCGTCGGCGCGCCGGTGGCGCTGGTGAGCGGCGCGTTCGCCTGGCGCTACTACCGGCGCATCAGCAGTGGCGCGCGCGAGGAATTCAACCACAAGGTCGATGCGCTGGAACGAGCGTATGATCAGGCGCTCGACGATCTGACCCAGCGCGAGCGCGCCCGCCTGACGGATTACGGGCATCAGGTGCTCACGCCGATCTTCAGCCGGCTGGACGTGGTGGCGCAGCGCAGCGCAGCGCAGGAGCGCCGGCTGACCGGCGTTCAGGCGGAGCTGGAGGCGCTGCGCCAGAGCATCGAGGGAGAGCGGCAGACATGATCGCGCTTGAGGTGCAGTTTCAGATTGCGCTTGAGGTGATGCTGGCGATGCTGCTCGCAGGGCTGATCGGCATGGATCGCGAGCGCAAGCACCGCGATGCCGGCCTGCGGACGCACATGCTGATCGGGATGGGGGCGTGCCTGTTCACCGGGCTGTCGCTGAACGCCTTTCCCGGCGGCGATCCGGCGCGGGTGGCCTCGCAGATTCTGCCTGGCCTGGGCTTTCTGGGCGCGGGCACGATCCTGAAGTATGGCAATACTGTGCAGGGGCTGACCACGGCGGCATCGATCTGGGCTACCGCTGCGATCGGTATGGCCGTCGGCGTGGGGGCGTGGTTTCTGGCGGTCTCGGCAACGGTGCTGATCTGGTTCGTGCTGGTGATCGTCAAACGCATCAAGCAGCACGTCGATCCTGCCACGCACGAACCGGAGGCGGTCAGTCCCCCGCCGGCTCCGTGAAGGATGCGCCCCACGGCCCGGCGCCGGCGAGCACCTGCGCGATCAATGGGCTGACATCCGGCTCCGGCGTGCTGCGCTCCGGCGGGCCGAGCGGATCGGCGCACGGCTCCCCCAGCAGCAGCCTTGCGAGATTGACCATGCCGTGGCCGAGCGCTTCGACGTGGTAGCCGCCTTCCATGATGAAGGCGATCCGCCCCCCGCAAAGCGCCTGCGCCAGGTCCCGCAGCATCACACTCAGCGCGTGGAAGCCGCGCAGCGTCAACTGCATGCCGGCCAGCGGGTCCGCCCAGTGGGCATCGTAGCCGGCGGACACCAGCATGAGCTGTGGCTGGAAGCGCTGTGCAGCCGGGACGATGACCTGCTCGAACACCTCGCGGTAGCGCTGGTCTCCGCAGCCGGCGGGCATCGGCAGGTTGAGCGTGGCGCCAATGCCCGCGCCGGCGCCGCGATCGCTGATGCGCCCGGTCATGGGATACAGCGGAAACTGGTGCGTGGAGACGAACAGCACGTCTGGCCGCTGATAGAAGATCGCTTCCGTGCCGTTGCCGTGATGCACGTCGTAATCGACGATCATCACGCGGCGCAGGCCGTGCACGCGCACTGCGTACTCCGCGGCGATGGCGATGTTGTTCAGCAGGCAGAAGCCCATCCCCCGGCTGGCGATGGCGTGATGGCCGGGTGGCCGCGCCGCCACGACCGCTGACGGAAAGTCGCCCTGCAGGATGCCCGCCACCGCCATCACCGCGGCGCCGGCGGCGAGCCGCGCGATCTGCGGCGACTCCGGGTTGACGTAGGTGTCTGCATCGAGGCGCTGAGTGCGCTCCTGCCCGGCGATCCGATCAAGCGCAGACAGATAGGCGGCGCTGTGGACGGCGGTGATGTGGGCGTCGTCGCACGGCTGCGCCTCAAGCACGTGCAGTCGGGGGAGCAGCCCGCTGTGCTCGAAGCAGCGCCAGACGGCGCGCAGCCGCCCGGCGTGTTCGGGATGACCGGGCAGATCGTGGTCGACGCAGCGCGGGTGCGTGATGAAGGCCGGGCGCATGAGCGAACCTCCAGTTCATCGGACGGTGGCGGATGGCAGGATGCGGCTATGGCGCGGTGCTGCGCGGCTCCATCAGGATGTAGTCGAACCCGTTCATCGGGATGCGCTCGGTCTCCTCGTAGTGGCGGCCCAGCGCGATCAGCACATCGGTGGGATAGAACTGCGCGCGCAGCACCACCAGCCCGAACTGCTGCGTTTCGATCATGCTGACCAGTGCCGAAGGGTCCCACTGATTGTTGAGCCACAGATTGAGGAGCTGCGTCGGGTTGGTGATGACCGGGCGGCCAGCCAGCAGGCTGAAGGCCGCTTCCTCGCTGAGGACTTCACCCGGCGCCTGGCGCACACGTTCGACGATACGCCATCCATTGTCGATGTCCTGCTGCGTGGTGAAGTGTCCGATGTCGGCATAGCCGCCGGCGATGCGGCCCGCCGAGTCGTAGAAGCCGTTGTCGGCATTCGCCTGCAGGCCCAGCGCCGCGGCGATCGGGCCGAAGATCGGGCCGTCGGTCGGCATTTTGAGCGTGGCGCGTGCGTAGCCCAGGTAGAGCAATGGGATGCCGATCAGCGCAGCGGCGGCAAGCGCTGGTGCTGCACGGCGCAGCGGATGGATGAGCCGGCGTGCATAGACCGAGGTGCCGAAGGCCCACGACTGGCGCAGCGTTCTTGCGGCGAAGATGCCGCTGAGCACGCACATCGCGGCGATCGACGTGGCGAAGTAGCTGTCGCCCGCGCCCCATTTGCCGGAGAGCGCGGCGTTGGCGATGGCAGCGATGAACCACAGGCTGTAGATCGACAGACGCGCGAAGTACAGTTCGTACAGCACCACCAGCGCGGCAGGGATGAGCAGGAAGCCATGCAGGCTGAACCACAGGCGGTACAGGCCGATCGTCTGATCGGGGATGAAGCTGTTGACATTGGCGCTGATCGTTTGCAGCCACCACTGGCCCTGCGTGGCGATGTTGAGCCAGAGGAAGATCGCTCCGAACACGGCAGCGAAGCCGACGAGCGCGAGCACGGCGCGGCGCGGCTGGCGGATGAGCAGGAAGAGGAAGACTGCTGCGGCCGTCGCATAGGCGAGCTGTTTGGTGAATCCGGCGCACAGCAGCAGCGCCATCCCGAGGACGAGCAGCCGGCGGCGGCGGCGCGCATCGGCGATTTCGCTGACGTGCGCCAGCACCAGCACGGCCAGCATCTCAAACATCACCATGGTCATATGCTGGCGAAAGAGCGGCCCGATGTGGTAGACGGTGTTGGATGCCAGAAAGGCCAGCCCGCTCAGCAGCGCGACGCCGCGATGGCCGCCTTCGCGATAGACAGCCCAGGCGATCGCCGCGGCGGTGACGAGCGTGCCCAGGAAGCCGAGCAGCCGTCCGTACCAGTAGGCTGGGCCGAATGCCCAGACGAACGGCGCGGCCATGACGTGAAAGAGCGGCGGGTAGTTGCTGCTGTAGAAGGGATAGACGTCGGTGTCGCGGTAAGGCAGCTGACCCTGGCTGAACAGCACCGTGTCCACCAGCTCAAAGCCTTCGCCCTGATCGTAGTCGAAGGGGAACTGCATCAGATTGAACGCGAAGGCTGCGTAGATCAGCGCATAGCCCGCCAGCACGACGAGCGCCGCCGCCATCAGCAGGCGGTGTACCGCGCGCAGGGCGGGCGTGTCCTTGCGCGCCGCTGAAGGAGCGAGCGCGGTCATGCCGGCCGATTCCCCAGCGGCAGCAGCGACAGCCCGACGAGGAGCATTCCAATGCAGCCAGCCAGCGCCAGCTGCTGGGCCGGGCCGATGCCACCTTCACGGCCCACGTCGAGTACGTCGATCAGCAGGATGCCGATGAAGCCGGCGATTCCCGCCAGCGCAAGCGCTGCGCCGAGCAGGCGCTTGCTGACAGTGAACGAGGGGGAGGTGACGAGCGCCAGCCAGCGGTGAATCACGATCAGCGGTGCAACCTTATCGAACATGACTGCGTATAGCGATGTAGTTTACAGAGAATCATGCAGTACGCGAGGGTGTTTCCATGACAGATGATCTCAATCGCACGCAGGACAACGGTCAGCCGGGCGATTCCGTCGGTGCAGATGAGCACACGTCTCGCTTCTCTCGCCTTGAGCGCGGGTCTGGTCCGCGTGGCGACGATGACAGCGATGGCGTGGTGCGCGAGTACGAGGCACGCTATCGGCCTGCAGCGTTCCCGGGGGATGTGAGCAAGCCCAAGCGCGGCGCAGGCACCTTCGATGGGTTCTTCGAAAAGGCCAAGCGGCGGGAAGTGCCGCTGAGCTACAGCACGATGAACCTGCGCGACGACGAGAAGCTGTGGGCGGCGCTGGCGCACGCCAGCATATGGCTGTCGCTGCTGTTCGGTGTGTTCAGCGGTGGCACGCTGCTGCCGATCACGGTGTTCGTGCCGCTGGTGATCTACTTCGCGTTTCGCGGCAAGTCGGACTACGTGGCCTTTCACGCGCTGCAGGCCTTTGTGCTGCAGCTGCTGGCGACGGTCGGCGTGGGGGTAGTGGCGGCGGTGTTCGGCGTGCTGTGGGTGATCGGGCTGATCGTGGCCGCCCTGAGCGTGCTGCTGCTGGTCGGGATCGTGCTGCTGCCGCTGTGGCTGATTGCCGGCGTGGCCTGCTTCGCGGGGTTGGCAGTGGCGCCGATCGTCTCAGGGGTGCTGGGCGCGATCGCCGCGGTGGAGGTGTATCGGGGCCGCGACTATCAGCTTCCGTTCATCGCGCACTGGATCGACCGGCAGCTGGCGGGCAGTTACATCCGCGCCGTGTAAGCCGCGAGCTGGAGGGACGCGGGCCTGGGGGCGAAAGCCTGCAGCGCCCGCGCTTTTTTTTGCCCTGCCTGCATGATATGCTTTGCCTCTGCAATCGGCGTTATCCCAGGCACGATCAACACTGAGGGCGACATCATGCTGAAAACGCATACCTGCGGTGAACTGCGCGCGACTCACAGCGGCCAGACAGTGTCTTTGGCGGGGTGGGTGAATACCCGGCGCGATCAGGGCGGTGTGATTTTCATCGACCTGCGCGACCGCTGGGGCATCACGCAGGTGGTGGTCAATCAGGAGACGGCGCCGGCTGCGCATGATGCCGCTGAAGCGCTGCGCAACGAGTATGTCGCGCAGGTGACCGGCGTGGTGCGCCTGCGCCCGGAAGGCACGGTGAATGCCGGCCTGGCCACGGGTGAGATCGAGATCGCGGCCAGTGAGATCGTACTGCTCAATCCTTCGAAGACGCCGCCGTTCTACATCAATCAGGATGGCAAGGTAGACGAAGTGGCGCGCATGCGCTACCGCTATCTTGACCTGCGCCGCCCGCGCATGCAGCGCAACATCGTGCTGCGCCACCGGGTGGTCAAGTTCATCCGCGACTACCTCGACGCACAGGGCTTCGTCGAAGTGGAGACGCCGATCCTGTTCAAGACCACGCCGGAGGGCGCGCGCGACTTCCTCGTGCCCAGCCGGCTGATGCCGGGCAGCTTCTACGCGCTGCCGCAAAGCCCGCAGCAGCTCAAACAGCTGCTGATGGTGGCGGGCTATGAGCGCTACTTCCAGATCGCGCGCTGTTTCCGCGACGAGGACCTGCGCGGAGACCGCCAGCCGGAGTTCACGCAGCTGGACCTGGAGATGAGCTTCGTGCAGCGCGAAGACATCATGGCGCTGATCGAAGGCCTGATGATCGACATCTGCCGCACCGTGGCCGGCAAGGAACCGATGTTTGTGCCGTTCCCGCGCCTGAAGTACTGGGATGCGATGGAGAAGTACGGCTCAGACAAGCCGGACCTGCGCTACGATCTGGCGGCGGTGGACATCAGCGATATCGCGGCAAAGAGCACCTTTCCCGTGTTTCTGAACAATACGGCGGAGGGCAGGCCGGTGAAGGTGCTGCGTGCGCCGGGGCTGGGCAAGCGTTCGGGGACGGCGCAGCGCAAGCTGGCGGAAGAGCTGGAGACTGTGGCGCGCGGGGCTGGCGCGAAGGGACTCGCGTGGGTGGCGCTGCCGGAAGACGAGGCCGGTGAAGTGAAGGGGCCGATCAGCAAGTACTTCTCGGTCGACCTGCTGATGCAGATTATCGAGCGCACCGGCGCGGAGGGCGGCGATCTGCTGCTGTTCATCTCCGACCGGCGCGAGACGGTGTGGGCGGTGACCGACGTGCTGCGCCAGCATATCGCGCGCGAGCTGGGGTTGAACGACCCGGAGAAGCTGGCGTTCGGCTGGATCATCGACTTTCCGATGTTCTACTGGAACGAGGAAGAACAGCGCTGGGACCCCTCGCAGCACATGTTCACCATGCCGCTGCCGGAAGATCTGCCGCTGCTGGACAGCGACCCCGGCAAGGCGCGTGGCTCGCAGTATGACCTGGCGTGCAACGGCTACGAGGTGGCCGGGGGCAGCATCCGCATCGCCAGCCGCGAGATTCAGGAGAAGATCTTCCCGCTGATCGGGCAGGACATGGAGTCTGCGCGCGCGCAGTTCGGGCACATGCTGGAGGCGTTCGAATACGGCGTGCCGCCGCATGGCGGTATCGCGTCTGGTATCGACCGGCTGGTGATGGTGCTCTCCGGCGAGTCCAATATTCGCGAGGTGATCGCCTTCCCCAAGACGCAGTCCGGCGCGGACCTGATGGCGGGCGCGCCGTCTCCGGCGGAACTAAAGCAGCTTGACGAACTGTTCATTCGTACGACGGTGCCGGACCCTGAGCCCAAGCCCTGATACGGGCAGCGCAGCAACCGAAACAGACACGGGCGCCTCAATCAGGGGCGCCCGTGTGTTTTTGAGTTGCAGTGCTGCGCGTCAGTCGCGCGGCTTGAGGATGTAGGTGTGCAGCAGACCTGCCGCGATGCCGCCGAGGAAGATGGCGATCAGATACACCGGGACGTAATTCATGAAGGGCACGGTGGAAGCGCTGCCGTCGAGCGCGGCGGCGATCGCCGGGCCGAGCGTGCGCGCCGGGTTGAGCGATGCGCCGGTGAACACGCCGCCAGCGAAGATCGAACCGGCCAGCGTCAGGCCGATGGCGACGCCGGCCATCGAGCCGGCCTTGCCATGAACGGCGGCCTGGAACACGGCAGAGACGAGGAAGAACGTCAGCACGAATTCGATGATGGCGGCGCTGCCGATGTCCCCGGCCGTCAGCACGCCGATGGTCTCGCCAAATCCGCTGAAACCGGCCGGCGTGACCAGGCTGGCGAGCAGGCCCGCGGCGATGCCACCGAGGAACTGCGCGATCCAGTACAGCACCGCATTCACGGCGTCGATCTTGCCAGCCACCAGCAGGCCGGCCGTCACCGCCGGGTTGAAGTGCGCGCCAGAGATGTGGCCGAAGGTGTAGATCAGCCCGATCAGGATCAGGCCATGCGCCAGTGCAGCGATCGTCACGCCGAGGTAACCGCCGCCCTGGTCAAGGGCGACGTTCGAGGCGACGTAGACCGCCATCGCGCCGATGAAGACGAGTGTGAATGTCCCCAGGAATTCTGCAATCAGCTTCTGATTTCTGTCGTACATAAGGTTCCTCCCCGCAATTGATCTTCCGTGCGCGCTGACTGTAGCGCAGCGCATACCGATGGCGCAACCATGACATGGGTCCGGGGACAGAAACCACTGTCCCGGCGGTAGGCGTTGGTTAACGCAAGCAACCCTTTACACTGCCGGATGGCGGTTGTATAAAGACGACACCTGCTGTGCCCGTGACGTGCGCAAACGCGTTTTGAGCCAACACCCGGTTTTGGGGAACCCCTATGTGGCAGTAAGGCGTTAGGCGTACACGCCAAGGCCCCAGCGCCAAGCGAGTTCCCACCTGCGAAAGCAGGTTCAAAACTCCGCACACACGGCATGGCGGGCTTTTCTGCACACTCGCACGCCCGGGTCAGCGCCCGGGCGTTTTGTTTGTGCTACTCGGAGTAGTCTGCTCCGAACACGCTGGAGAGCAGCTCGGAGAGCATGGCGCGGCGGGGCACGAGCACCTGCGCGCCGCTGCTGGTGGTGAAGGGCATACTGTAGCTGCCGTCGATCACGCCGGTGCGGATGCTGTCTCCGGGGATATCCTTGAGCGTCATCGCAAGCTGAATGATCTGGTCCAGCGTGAGGTTGGTGTACACGTTCTCGCTAAGCGTGTTCAGCAGCGTGGGCGACTGCACGATGAGCTGAGGCAGCAGGTTGAAGTTGAGAATACGGTCTCGCAAGGCGTAGAGCACCATCTGCTGCCGGCGCGCGCGTTCGAAGTCGTTGTCTCCGTGGCGCGTGCGGGCGAACTTGAGCGCGGTCGCGCCGTCCATATGCTGCAGGCCCGCCGGCAGGATCAGCGGGTCATAGCCGTAGTTCATATCAGGATATTCGTAATCGGCGATGGCGTAGGGCACATCGATATCCACCCCGCCCAGCAAGTCCACCAGCGTGGTCACCGCGCTGAAGTCCATCGCGACGTAAGCATGCACATACATGCCGAGGTTGTACTGCACCGTCTGCATCGCCAGCGTCGGGCCGTAGTTGGGCTGCTGAAGCTCACCCAGCACCATCGCGCTGTTGATGCGCTGCAGCTCGGAATAGCCCGGGACGTCGACATACAGGTCGCGCGGGAGGCTGAGTACGCCGATCGTGTTGCTGTCCCGGTCGAGGCTGACCAGCATCATGGTGTCTGTGCGGTACATCAGGCCTTCTTCGTCTGGCCGGCGGTCGAGGCCCATCAGCAGCACGGTGAGACGTGAGCCGCCATTCCAGGGCTGCAGCACGATGCTGCGGCCATCGTCGAGGGTGACCTGCTGTCCGGCGGCGATGTCTGCGCCGTTTGCGGAGATCGAGACATTCTGCGCCTGAACGGGCGTCGGCAGCGCGCCAGCGGCGGTCGGCAGGATCTGCAGGCCTTCCTGCGAGGTGCGCACCACCAGCGTCAGCATCAGGCTGCCGACGAGGACGACCGACATGAGCGCGCCAGCGATGATGACCCATGCCCAGTCTCCACCCCCGCGGCGGCGCGAACGCCGTCGGCGCGCGCGCTCCCTGGCGGCGGAGGCACGCTGGGGCGCCGCTTCCACCGCGACGCTGTCGTTCAGGGTAAAATAGGGCAGAGGAGCAGGCGCAGGCCGAGCAGGCGGCGGTTCTGGCGGTGGGGCTGGCGGCTGCACGCGCGGAAGCCCGCGGCCCGCAGTCGGAGCGGCGTGATCGCTCGAACGTACGGCGTGCGGTCGGAAAGGCGATGCATTGTCAGGACGGGACGACTGCGGCATGCTTGACGTCTGTGCAAGCGGACAGGGACGTTCATAACTGAGTTGAAGTATAGGCACGTGGCAGATATGCGTCAATATGGCGAGCGCTGGCGGGTGATCACCGACTTCCCTGCGGACGGCGCATGGAACATGGCGGCGGATGACGCACTGCTGCGCGCTGTGGGTGCGCGGGAGTCCCCGCCGACGCTGCGCCTGTACGGCTGGCAGCCGCCCTGCCTGTCGCTTGGGTACGGGCAGAAGGCCAGCCACGTCGACCGGGACAGGCTGCGCGCGCTGGGCTGGGGGCTGGTGCGGCGGCCCACAGGCGGCGGCGCCATCCTGCACTGCGATGAACTAACCTACAGCGTGACGATGCCACTGGATCATCCGCTGGCGGCGGGCGGTATCGTCGAAAGCTATCGCAGGCTGAGCGCCGCGCTGGCCGCCGCTGTATCCGCTTTTGGGCTGCAGCCGCGCGCGGACCGGCTGGAGGGCGCGGCGGAACGCACGGTGGTATGCTTCGAGACGCCTTCGCATTATGAGCTGACGGTGGAAGGGCGCAAGCTGGTGGGCAGCGCGCAGGCGCGCAAACACAACGGCCTGCTGCAGCATGGCACCCTGCCACTGCATGGCGATCTGGCGCGGATCTGCGATGCGCTGGCCTATGCGGATGACGAAGCGCGTGAGGTGGCGCGCGGCCACGTCCGAAGGCACGCGCTGACGCTGGAAGAGGCGCTCGGCGGGCGGCAGGTGTCGTGGGAGCAGGCGGCGGAGGCTGTCGCGAGTGGATTTCGCAGCGCGCTCGGCGTTGAGCTGCAGGCCGGCGCGCTGACTGCCGCTGAGCGCGCGCGAGCGTATGCGCTGGCGCAGACGACCTATGCAGAGGTGCCGTCCGGGGCGGGCCGCACAGTCAGGAGCAGCGAATGAGCGAACGCAGAGATGGCAGCATGCACCAGCTGCCGCTGTTTGACGTGCCGGCGAGCGAGGCAGAGATCACCCCGCGCACACAGCTGCGGCACACGCTGGCGTTGTTCCAGCAGCGGCTGTATCTGGATGGCAAGACCGAGCACACCGTGAGCGCGTTCACCTCTGACATGCATCTGCTGGCCGAGAATCTCGGAGAGACGATCCCGGTCGGGCAGATCACCACGCGCAATCTGAACGACTATCTCGACTGGATGGAGCACAAGCGCGGCGTGGCCTGCTCGCGAAAGACCTATGCGCGGCGCGTGACCACGCTCAAGGTGTTCTTCAGGTGGCTGCACGGGCTGGGCGTCATCAGCGATGATCCGGCGCTGGCGGTGCTGCAGCGCTCCGGCCCGGCGCCGCTGTCTCCGATCCTGACGGATGACGAGCTGGATAGCGCGCTGCAGGCCGCGCGGGGCATGGTGCGCGGGGAGCAGCGCGATGCGCGCGCGGAATTTCTGGTGCGGCTGCTGCTGGAGACCGGGATCAAGAAGAATGAGGCGCTGCGTCTGACGCCGGCAGACTTCGAGATCACCGGCGCGCTGTCGACGCTGCGCGTGCGCCAGTCGAGCGCCCGGCACGCCCACAAGGAGCGCCGCCTGCGGCTGTCTCCGGCGCTGATCGATTGCTACGTGGCCTATCTCACACAGTATGCGCCATCGAAGACAGTGTTCACCTGCACCGGACGCAATCTCGAATACATCCTGGAGGACATCTCGACGGCGGCGGATCTGCCGACGCGAATGTCGTTTGAGATTCTGCGCTGGACGTGCGGCGTGCGCGATTATCGCGCCGGGACTGCGCCGGAGAGCATCCGCGAGAAGCTTGGCCTCAGCCCGATCAGCTGGGTCGAGACCTTCCTCAAGATCCGCAGGCTGAGCGGTGAGGCGGTCGATGTGCCGATGCCATCACAGCACGCGGACGATGAGGCCCTTTAGATAAGCCCCTTCCGGGAAGGTGAGCGCGACGGGGTGATCCGGAGCGGCGTTCATCCACTCCACGATCTGGCCCTGCCGGCCGCTGTCCGCCAGCGCACCGAACACGATCTTCTGGAACAGGTCTGCGCTGATCGCCCCGGAGCACGAAAACGTGAACAGCAGGCCGCCCGGCCGTATGATGCGGAAGCTGTTGAGGTTGAGGTCCTTGTAGCCGCGCGCGGCTTTCTCCACCTGCCCGGCGTTGTGCGCGAACTTGGGCGGATCGCACACCACGCAGTCGAACTGCTCGTGTGAGAGCGCCAGATCGCGCAGGACCTGAAAAGCATTGCCCAGCACGAACGCATGCGGTGCGGCGGCATCGTGGCTGCCCGCCGTGCTTGCGACATTGCGCTCAGCGAGTACAAGCGCTTCGTGCGAAGAGTCGACGAACGTGATCTCGCCGGCGTGGTCCAGCGCGTGCAGGCCGAAGCCTCCGGTATAGCTGAACAGATTGAGCATGCGCGCGCCCTGCGGCAGCATGTGCATCCAGCGGTGCAGGCGGCGGCGGTTGACGGCCTGGTCGAGGTACATGCCGGTCTTGTGGCCGCGGCGGACATCCACGCTGAAGCGCGCACGGCCCTCGACGATCTCGATCGCCTCTGGTGGGGGATTACCGTGCAGCGGCCCGCTCGCCTGCTCAAGGCCTTCCTTGGCGCGCACGTCTACGTCGCTGCGTTCGTACACCGAGCGTATGCCGGGCATGAGTTCTGCCAGCAGCGCCGCCAGCGAGAGCTTGTGCTGGTCGATGCCGAGCGTGAGCGCCTGCAGGACGAGCACATCGGCGTAGCGATCGACGATCAGGCCGGGCAGGAAGTCGTTCTCGGCGTTGACCATGCGCTGCGCACCGGTCATGTCCTGCGGGCCGCGCAGCGCAATCGCGCGCTGCAGACGGCTGCGCCACCAGTCCAGCGTGATCGGCTCATCAGTCCACGTCAGGATGCGCACCTGGATCTGCGAGGTGGCGTTCCAGTAGCCGCGCGCCAGAAAGCGCCCCTGTGTGCTGACGACATCGACGATCTCGCCCGGCTGGGGAGTGCCGCGTATCTGGTCGATTGCGCCGGAGAAGATCCACGGGTGCTGATTGTGCACCGGCTTCTCCCGGTCGCGACGAATGACGATCTGTGCGTTCATCTCAATCACTTTCGCCGATCAACCGGCGCAGGTCATTCTCACTGAGGATAGGGACACCCAGGCTGGCGGCTTTCTCCGCCTTGCTGCCCGGCGCTTCTCCCACCAGCACATAGCTGGTCTTGCGGCTGACGCTGCTCACCACTTTTCCGCCGTGCGCTTCGATGATCTCGGTCGCCTGCTCGCGGCTGAGCGAGGGCAGCGTGCCCGTCAGCACGAAGGTCAGCCCGTCGAGGGTGGTGCCAGCGCGGGCGCGCGCGGCGTGCTGCATGTTGACGCCGGCGGCGCGCAGCTTGTCCAGCA
The DNA here is from genome assembly GCA_964654755.1 of uncultured Pleurocapsa sp. Lineage (GTDB taxonomy): Bacteria > Chloroflexota > Anaerolineae > Aggregatilineales > Phototrophicaceae > Flexifilum. The sequence continues at coordinate 17,059 of CAZZJW010000055.1, forward strand.
CGCCCGCATGATAGCTGTCGCGGAACCAGGCGCAAAGGCCTGCGGCGAGGATTTCGCCCACGCCTTCGACCTGCTCCAGGGCCTCCGGCTCGGCAGCGGCCAGCGCATCCATCGAGCCGAAGTGACTCGCCAGTGCCGCGGCCACGGTACTGCCGACGCCTTCGATGCCGAGCGCGGTGATGACCTGCGCCAGCGGGCGCGTGCGGGCAGCGTCGATCGAGGCCAGCAGATTGCTGATGCGCTTGTCTGCGAAGCCCTCGATGCCCTCGAACTGATCGGCGCGCAAGGCGAAGATATCGGCCTCATCGTGAATCAGCCCGCGAGCGATGAGCGTGCGCACGGTCTGCCCGCCCATACCCTCGATATCCAGCGCGGTCCGCGAGACGAAGAACTCCACCTGGCGGAAGACGCGCTCCGGGCAGGCGGTGTTGAGGCAGTAGTAGTCGACCGACTCTTCCGGGCGCACGATGGGCGTTTCGCAGTATGGGCAGCGCTCCGGCGGCGCGATCGGGGTCTCCGCGCCGGTGCGCTCGCTGGTGAGCGGGCCGATTACATTGGGGATGACATCGCCCGCGCGCTTGATGATCACGCGGTCGCCGATGCGCACATCGAGGGCGCGCACGATCTCGTAGTTGTGCAGCGTCGCATTGCTGACGGTCACGCCGCCGATGAACACCGGCTCCAGCCGGGCATTCGGGATGACGCGCCCGGTGCGCCCGACGGTGGCGATCACGTCCAGCAGGCGAGTGCTGGCTTCCTGCGCCGGGAACTTGTAGGCGACGGCGCCGCGCGGGTCCTTGCCGACGACGCCCAGCTCGCTGGCGACGCGCAGATCGTTGACCTTGATCACCACGCCGTCGATCTCGAAATCCAGCGTGTTGCGCCGGCTTTCCCACGTGGGAATGTGCTGGATAATGTCGGATAAGGTGGGAAAGAAGCGGGAATCCGGCGCGATCGGGAATCCCATATCCCGCAGGAATTCCAACGTATCCCACTGCGTATCCAGTCGCGCGCCCTGCAGTTCCACCACGGCGTAGACGAACGCGGAGAGCGGGCGCTGCGCCGTGATGCGCGAGTCCTTCTGCTTGAGCGAGCCGGAGGCGGTGTTGCGGGCGTTGACGTACACCGGCAGACCCTGGGCGATCTGGCGCGCGTTGACGGTCTCGAAGTCATGGCGCAGGAAGAGCACCTCGCCGCGCACGACCAGCCGTTCCGGCGGCGGCGGTCCGTCCGGTCGCGTGGGAATACGCAGGGGCAGGCTGCGAATGGTGCGGATGTTGGCGGTGACCTCATCGCCGATTTCGCCGCTGCCACGCGTGGCCGCCTGGCGCAGCGTGCCGTTTTCGTACGTGAGCACGACGGTCAGGCCGTCCAGCTTGGGTTCGAGCGTGTAGCTGAGCTGCGTGCCCGCGGGCAGCAGGCGCAGATTGCGCTCTTCCCACGCCTGCAGGTCGTCTGCGGAGAACGCGTTTCCCAGGCTGAGGATGGGGGCAGGATGGCGAACCTTGGCGAAATCCTCTGAGAGATCGCTGCCTGCGCGCTGCGTCGGCGAATCGGGCGCGATCAGCTCTGGCGAGGCGGTCTCCAGCGCGACCAGCTCGCGGTAGAGCGCATCGTACTCGGCATCGCTGATGGCGGGCGCGCTGACGACGTGATAGAGGTAGCTGTAATGATTGAGCATCTGCCGAAGCTCTGCGGCGCGCGCGGCAGCATCCGTCATGATATGCGGCTCCTGTGTCGCATGCGGCGGCAGATCATGCGGGCGGCGTGGCAGGCGCGGCCTGCGCCAGCACGAACTGGGCCGCAGCCCAGCCCGTCTGCTGTGGATCGGCCGGGTTCTGGATGCGCCACCAGGTGTAGCCCGTGGCGCTTTGCGGGCCCTCGGTCACGGTGAACAGCGTGCCTTCGGGCGCCATGAACAGCAGCTCCTGATCTGTGCCGGGGGCGGCGCGCACGTTGAGCGAGTCGACATCGACGACGACCGTTGTCCCGACCAGGATCGGGATCGGCGTGGGCGAGAGAATGACGGGCGGCAGCGTCGGCCCCTCCAGCGCGAACGTGGGCAGCGCTCCGGGCGCGACCAGCGCTGTCGGTGGCGCGCTGAACGCGCCGGTAGTGGGCTGTGCGCCGGGGACCGGCGTCTCGCTGGGAATGGCAGTGATGATGACGATGCGCGGCTGCGAGCTGGGGGCACTGTTTCCGCCCAGGCTGAGCACCAGCCCGAAGAGCGCGAAGGCCGCCACGAAGACGATCAGCAGCATCAGCGCCACGGACCACACCGGAAGATACAGCCCGCTGTCCTGCCTGCGCCGGCGGCGCGGGGGCAGGGTGCTGGTGCCCGACGGGGCGGGTGGCATCGGGCGCGGGGCGCCGGGCGGTTCTGGCGGAAGCTGGCTAGCCATGGCGTTCCTCTATCCATCGCTGAAAGGCGTCGAGCGGCCAGGTATTCAGCACCTGCGGCGCCGTCAGCCAGCCGCGGCGCGCGGTGAGCACGCCGAAGCGCTGCAAGGCAAGCTCGCTGGTGGCGTGCGCGTCGGTGTTGATGGCGATCGGGATGCCGAGCTCGGCAGCGCGGCGGGCATTTCCCGCTTCCAGATCGAGCCGCGCGGGATTGCTGTTGATCTCCAGGGCGGTGCCATGCTCGCGCGCCGCGCTGAACACCGCCTCAAGATCGAGGTCTGCGCCTTCGCGTTCCGGGATGAGCTGGCCGCGTGGGTGTGCGATCATGTCGACATGCGGGTTGCGAATGGCGCCGATCATGCGCGTGGTCACCTGTTCGCGGGGCTGGCGCAGACCGACATGCAGCGCAGCGATGACGAAGTCCAGCTGTTGCAGCACGTCATCAGGATAATCCAGCGTGCCATCGGCGCGAATCTCGACCTCCGAGCCGTGAAACACGCGGATCGCGCCGCCCATTGCCGCATCCACTGCGCGGACCTCGCGCTGCTGTTCCAGCAGGCGTTCGACGCTCAGGCCGTTGGCGATGGTGGCGCTGCGCGAATGATCGGTGATGACGATCCATTTCAGGCCACGGGCCAGCGCCGCTTCGGCCATAGCGCGCACGCTGTCCGTGCCGTCACTCCAGGTGGTGTGCATGTGCAGATCGGCGTGAAGCTGCGCAGCTTCGACCAGGCGGGGCAGGGCGCCGCGCTGCGCGGCCTCTAGCTCGCCCCACTGCTCGCGGATTTCCGGCGGGATCCAGGGCAGGCCGAGCTGCGCGTACACCGCTTCTTCCGTGTCGCACAGGATTTCCGGGCCGCCGTCGGTGGGGGAGAAGGCAAATTCGTTGAGCGACAGCCCGCGCGCCAGCGCCAGCTCGCGGATGCGGATGTTGTGTGCCTTGCTGCCGGTGAAGTAGACCAGCGCGGTGCCCCAGCGCTGCGGCGGAATGAGGCGAAGATCGACCTGCAGCCCGGTGTGAAGCTGCACCGAGGCCTTCTCCGGGCCGCGCCACAGCACCGCCGCGACGGTGTCCATGCCGGTGAAGGTGTCCAGGACGGCCTCGGTAGCGCCTTCCGCGGCCACCAGCAGGTCGACATCACCGATGGTGGGCAGGGCCCGTCGCAGGCTGCCGGCCACGGTTCCGCCTCGCACGCCGGGAAGCGCGAGCAGCGCATTCAGCATGTGTTCTGCCGCGGGCAGGGCCACGCCGAGCGGGGTGCGCGTGTCAGAGGCGCGGCGGCGAAAGGCGGCGACGCCTTCGAGGATGCGCGCTGCGCTCTTCTGGCCCATGCCGGGCAGCGCTGCCAGCCGGCCATCCTGCGCGGCGGCTTCCAGCGCATCGATGCTGGTGAGCCCGGCTTCCTTCCAGAACGATCGGGCGCGCTTCGGGCCGACTCCGCTTACATGCAGGATGTCCACCACGCCCGCCGGGATTTCGGCGGCCAGCCGGTCATAGAACGCGAGATGGCCGGTGTCGAGCATCTCGGTGATCTTGTCCGCCAGGGTCTTGCCGACGGCGGGGATGCTCTCCAGCCCGCCTTCTGCGGCGACGGCGCGTAGATCGCGCGGGTACTCACGCACAGCGCCGGCGGCATTGCGGTAGGCCAGCACGCGGTGAATGACCTCACCGCGGATTTCCAGCATGTCGGCAATCCGGTCAAACAGATCGGCGATTTCCCGGTTGTTCAAGCGCGCCTCCGGCGGACAGCATACCCAGAGTATAGCCCATCCGCCGTCGGTGAGAAAGCGCGCGGAAATGCTTGACAGCCCCGGAAAGTGCGGTTACGCTAAACGCCAAGTGATATCTGCAACAGCGTAGATCTGGACGAGTACGTCCCACACGTCGTATTCAGAGAGCCGCCGGAAGCTGAGAAGGCGGTATACGGCAGGAGACCGAATGGACCAGGGAGCTGCAGTGGCGAACGCTTCGGCCAGTAGCTGCTGCCGGGGAATGCGCACCCGTTATCAGGGCGCAGGGTATCGGCGGTCGCACGCCCGTACCTGACTGAGCGGTCGGCTGCGCATGCAGGCGATCATCAAGGTGGCACCACGGGAACCCTCTTCTCGTCCTTGGTGGGCAGAGGGTTTTGTTTTTCCCAGGGAGGCCGACGATGGTCATGGCGATGACGCGGGCCGAAGCGCTGCCGGAACGTGCGCAGGCGCTCCGCCTGTTTGAGCAGGGTGATCTTGTGCCGGTGTACCGCCCGATGCTGGCGGATCTCGAAACTCCGGTTTCTGTCCATATGAAATTGTCCCGTCTGGGCCAGGTGTCCTTTCTGCTGGAAAGCGTGGAAGGCGGCGAGCAGGTGGGGCGCTATTCCTTCCTCGGCGTCAATCCCAAAGGCCTGATCCGTGTGCGCAGCGGCGTGGTGACGCATACCCTGCACGGCGTGACGCGCGAGCGCGCGCTGGCTGCCGGCGAGGACCCGCTGGATGCTGTCGCGGCGGAGTTCGGGCGCGTCACCCCGGTCAAGCTGGAAGGGCTGCCGCGCTTCGTCGGTGGCGCGGTCGGCTTCGTCGCCTACGATGCCGTGCGTTACTTCGAGCGCCTGCCGGCAACTGCCGTCGATCAGACTGATGTGCCGGATGTGGCATTCATGCTGGTGGACACGCTGGTGATCTTCGATCATGCGCGGCATCAGCTGCTGGTGCTGGCGAACGCGCACAACACCGGCGATCCGGACGCGGCCTATGATGACGCGCTGGCGCGCATCGACTCGATCGTCGCTGCGCTGCGCCAGCCGCTGCCCGCGCCGCCGCTGGCCCCGGAAGCTCCGGCTGATGACGCCGTCACGGCCAGCGTCACCCGCGAGCAGTACGAGCACATCGTCGATGAGGCGAAGGAATACATCGCTGCTGGCGATGCGTTTCAGATTGTGCTGTCGCAGCGGCTGCTGCGCCGGACGACCGCATCACCATTGGCGATCTACCGCGCATTGCGGGCGATGAACCCCTCACCGTACATGTTTCTGCTGCACTTCAGCGAGGAACTCACGCTGATCGGCGCTTCGCCTGAGATGCTGGTGCGTCTGGAGGATGGCGTGGCGATGACGCGCCCGATCGCCGGCTCGCGCCCGCGAGGTGCCGATCCGGAAGACGACCGCCGGCTGGCGGAAGAGCTGCTGGCGGACCCCAAGGAGCGCGCCGAGCACATCATGCTGGTGGATTTGGGACGCAACGATCTGGGGCGCGTATGCGATTATGGCACGGTCTCGGTGAGCGACCTGATGCACGTGGAGCGCTACTCGCAGATCATGCACATCGTGAGCAACGTGCAGGGCAGGCTGCGCCGCGGTATGAGCAGCTTCGACCTGCTGCGCGCGGTGTTTCCGGCGGGCACGCTGAGCGGCGCGCCGAAAGTGCGTGCGATGGAGATCATCGAGGCGCTGGAAGGCGTTCGCCGGGGAGTGTATGGCGGTGCGGTCGGCTACTTCAGCTTCGATGGCTCGATGGACATGTGCATCACCATCCGCGCTGCGCTGATGAAGGGGGACACGCTGTACATTCAGGCGGGCGCAGGGATCGTCGCAGACAGCGTGCCGGCCACCGAGTATCAGGAGTCGATCAACAAGGCGAAGGCGATGCTGCTGGCGGTGCGCCGCGCCGAAGATGGGCTGAACTAGCGCCAGGGAGGAAACTGTGGTCAAACGTGTGATCTTCATCCGCCCGGGTGAGACTGATTGGAACCGGATGGGCCGCTGGCAGGGCTGGGTAGCCTCTCCGCTGAATGCGCATGGCAGGGCGCAGGCTGCGGCGCTCAGCCGGTTTGTGCGCCACATTGGCGTGAGCGCGCTGTACACCAGCGATCTGCGCCGGGCGCTGCAGACGGCCGCTCCGCTGGCCGAGGCGCTGGGGTTTGCGCCCATCCCGGATGCCCGCCTGCGCGAGCGCAGTGTTGGCCTGTGGCAGGGCCTGACGCTGCAGGAGATGCGCGACTGGTATCCTGATGACTTCAGGGCGCTGCTGGCGGACCGCGAGCACTTCCGCATCCCCGGCGGCGAGTCGCGACAGGAAGTGCGCCAGCGCATGCGCGAGGCGTTCGACGATATCATCGCGCAGGATGCCGGCGAAACCATCGCGATCCTCTCGCACACTGCCGCGATCAAGCTGCTGCTGGAGGACCTGCTGAGCGGGATCAGCGGCGACTCGCTCGAAATCGGCAATACGTCAGCGACGACGATCCGCCGTGCTGAGGTGGGTTGGACACTGGTCGCCGCGGATGATCTGACACATCTGGAAGGCCTGGAAGCGCAGTCAGTCAATGAGCCGGAGGAGCGCAAGTGATCCTGGTCATCGACAATTACGACAGCTTCACCTACAACCTCGTTCAACTGCTTGGAGAGATGGGCGCCGAGCTGTGCGTGGTTCGCAACGACGCCATCACGCTCGGCGATATTCGCGCGATGGCGCCATCGCACATCGTGGTCTCGCCCGGGCCGGGCACACCGAATGACAGCGGAGTCTCGCTGCAGGTGCTGGACGAGCTGAGCACACACACGCCGGTGCTGGGCGTATGCCTCGGGCATCAGGCAATCGGGCAGGTGTTCGGCGGGGTGGTGCGTCGGGCGCCGCACCTGATGCATGGCAAGACCAGCCTGATCTATCACAGTGGAGAGGGCGTGTTCGCCGGGCTGCCTTCGCCCTTTGAGGCGACGCGCTACCACAGCCTGATCGTCGAGGAGAGCACGCTGCCGGCTTCGCTGAAAGTGACGGCGCGCACGATTGAGGGTGACATCATGGGCTTGCAGCACCGCGACCGGCCGGTACATGGGGTGCAGTTTCATCCCGAAAGTATCCTGACGCAGGATGGCCGCAAGCTGCTGAACAACTTCCTGCTGATGCAGCCCGTGCCGGCGGAGGATTGACGAATGGACATTCAGCGGGCAATCGACCTGCTCAGCCGCTTTGGTCATCTGCAGCAGGATGAGGCCGAAGCGGTGATGAACCAGATCATGACGGGCGGCGCGACGGATGCGCAGATCGCCGCGTATCTGATGGCGCTGCGGATGAAGGGGGAGACGCACGACGAGATCACTGGCAGCGCACGCGCCATGCGCAGCAACGCCAGCCGCGTGCGCCCGCAGAGCGACCCGTCGGCGCTGCTGGACACGTGCGGCACAGGCGGCGACAAGTCGAACACGTTCAATATCAGCACCACAGTGGCATTCGTCGCGGCGGGCGCCGGCGTGAAGGTGGCCAAGCACGGCAATCGCGCCGCCAGCAGCCGCTGCGGCAGCGCCGACGTGCTCTCCGCGCTGGGGGTGAATCTGGAGCTGACGCCAGAGCAGGTGGCGCAGTGCATCGATGATGTCGGCATCGGCTTTCTGTTCGCGGCGCGGCTGCACCCATCGATGAAGCATGCGATCGGCGTGCGTCGCGAGCTGGGCGTGCGCACGATCTTCAACATCCTCGGGCCGCTGACCAATCCGGCGGATGCGCGCTGCCAGTTGATGGGGGTGTTCGCGCCAGACCTGACGGACATGCTGGCGAACGTGCTGCTGCAGCTGGGCTCGCACCGCGCACTGGTCGTGTGTGGCTACGGCGGCGTCGACGAGCTGACGACGACCGGCCCCAACAAGATCAGCCACCTGCAGGACGGGCAGGTGCGCTCCTACGAGCTCGATGCCGAGGATCTGGGTTTCCGCGGCGCGCACATCTCGGAACTGATCGGCGGTGATCCACCCGCCAACGCGTCGATCTTGCGCGGCGTGCTGAGCGGCGCTGAACGCGGCGCCCGGCGCGATGTGGTGCTGCTGAACGCGGCAGCGGCGCTGCTGGCGGCGGGCAGTGTGGCCGGGCTGGCGCAGGGCGTGCAGATGGCCGGTGAGGTGATCGACAATGGCCGGGCGCTGGAGAAGCTGGACGCGTTGATCGCGTACAGCCAGTCGCTGGCGGCGCCGGCATCTGCGCTGCATTAGTCTGGCAGGGGCGAACCGTGTACGTCAGAACCCGCACCATTCTGGATGAGATCCTCGACGACAAGGCGGCAGGGCTGCCCGCGCTGCATCAGCGACTGGCCGATGTGCGCGGGGCGCTGGCGAGCGCGCCGCCCGTGCGCGACTTCACTGCGGCGCTGCGCCGCGAGCATGTGGCGCTGATCGCAGAGGTGAAGAAGGCCTCGCCCAGCAAGGGGCTGCTGGCGCCGGACTTCGACGCCGTGGCGCTGGCGCGGACCTATGCGCTGAATGGCGCGGCGGCGTGCTCGGTGCTGACGGACGAGCGCTTCTTTCAGGGAGCGCTGGCGGACCTGCAGGCGGTGCGCGCGGCGATCGATCTGCCGGTGCTGCGCAAGGACTTCATGATCGACACGGCGCAGATTGAGGAGGCGCGCGCGGCGGGGGCGGATGCCATCCTGCTGATCGTCATGGCGCTGGAGGACGCGCAGCTTCGCGATCTGGCGGCTGCGGCGTCTGCGCTGGGCATGGCGGCGCTGGTGGAAGTGCACAGTGAGCATGAGGCCGAGCGCGCGCTGGCGGCGGGTGCTGCGCTGATTGGGGTGAACAATCGCGATCTGCGCACCTTCCACGAAGATCTGGGCACGACAGCGCGAGTGGCGAAGCTGCTTCCGCCGGAGATGACGCTGGTGGCGGAGAGCGCCATCCGCACGGCCAGCGACGTGCAGGCGATGGGCGCGCTGGGGGCGCACGCGGTGCTGGTGGGCGAGGGCTTGGTGCGGGCGACGGACCGCGCTGCGCAGGTGCGCGCCTTCAGCAGCCAGCCCAGACTGGTGCGCGCATGACGACGGTGCGCGTCAAGATCTGTGGCATCACCACGCTGGCCGATGCGCTGGCGGCAGCGGATGCTGGTGCGGATCTGCTGGGGCTGAACTTCTTCCCCAAAAGCCCGCGCTATCTGGCACCGGATGATGCGCGCGGGTTGTGCGCGGCGCTGCGTACGGAACTGGGCGTGGCCTGCCCGCTGCTGGTGGGCTTGTTCGTGAATGAGCCGGTCGGCAAGATTTCAGTGACGATGGAGCATGTCGGGCTGCGCTTCGTGCAGCTTAGCGGTGACGAGTCGGTGGAGATGCTGCGCGAACTGCGCGGCACGGCCTACAAGGCCATTCGTCCGCGCTCGGCGGCGGAGGCGGGCGACGATGCGGCCTACTTTGCGCCCGGGTTCAGCGACGACGAGCGCATCCCTGCGCTGCTGGTGGATGCGCACCATCCGGCGCTGTACGGCGGCACGGGCCAGCAGGCCAGCCCGGGTGTGGCGCTGGCAGCGAAGGCGCGTGCGCCCCGCCTGATGCTGGCGGGTGGGCTGACTCCGGATAATGTCGCGGCGGCAGTCTCCAGCGTGGGGCCGTGGGGCGTGGATACGGCCAGCGGCGTCGAGATCGACGGGCAGCCGGGCAAGAAGGATCATGCGAAGTTGCGGGCCTTTGTACAGGCGGCCCGCGGGGTGAGTTGAGGCGGAATTCATGACGGATGCAGTGTACATTCCCTATGGCAGCGCCGATGTGCCAAATGCGCGCGGCTACTACGGTAGCTACGGCGGGCGTTTCGTCCCGGAGACGCTCATGCCGGCGCTGGACGAGCTGATGGCGGCCTATGCCGAAGCGCTGGCGGACCCGGCATTTCAGGCGCGGCTGGAACACCTGCAGCGCACCTTCACCGGGCGTCCGACGCCGGTCACGTACTGCGCGCGGCTGAGCGACATGCTGGGTGGGGCGCGCATCTATCTCAAGCGCGAGGACCTGGCGCACACCGGCGCGCACAAGATCAACAACGCGCTCGGGCAGGCGCTGCTGGCGGAGCGCATGGGCA
>CAZZJW010000056.1:0-26597 GCA_964654755.1 uncultured Pleurocapsa sp.
CTGGTCCTGACGCGAACGCAGTCCGTGGGGTTTCCCGCCGGCGAAGGCGGGTCGAAAATCCGGTTCGGCAGCGCTGGCGGGTGCGTGAGGCCGCCAGCGCGATTACAATCATCCAGCACACGTTCGCCGGGCAACGCAGGAGGCAGCCATGACCGACAGACTGCGCTGGGGGATCCTCTCCACCGCCAAAATCAACGAAGCGCTCATCCACGCCATGCGCGGGGCCCCACGCAGCGAGGTGCGCGCGGTCGCCAGCCGCAGCGCCGCCTCGGCGCAGGCCTACGCGGCGGCCAACGGCATCCCCGTCGCCCACGGCAGCTATGAGGCGCTGCTGGCCGACCCCACGATCGATGCGATCTACAACCCGCTGCCCAACACGCTGCACGCGGAATGGGCCATTCGGGCGGCGCAGGCCGGCAAACATGTGCTGCTGGAAAAGCCGCTGGTGACGACGATGGCCGAGTTCGAGGCGATCGCGGCGGCGGCGCAGGCGCATGGCGTGGTGATCTTCGAGGCGATCATGGCACTGCACGCGCCGCAGAACCGCCAGGTGGCGGCGCTCATCCAGGCGGGGCGCATCGGCCAGCTCAGCCTGATCAACAGCTGGTTCAGCTATCACCTGCCGCCGGAGGACAGCGCCAACATCCGGCTGGATCCGGCGCTGGGCGGCGGCGCGTACTGGGATGTCGGCGTGTATCCCAACAGCCTGGCGATCATGGTGACGGGCGGGCGCGCGCCGGTGCAGGTGTGGGCGCAGCAGCGCCTGGGCGAGACGGGCGTGGATGTCGACATGAGCGCGCAGCTGCGCTTCGCCGGCGGGGCGGTCGCGCAGGTGTACGCCGGCTTCCGCGCGCCGCGGGTGATGGGCGCGCAGTTCGTCGGCACGGATGGCATGCTGCGGATCGAGGCCCCGTGGTTCCCCGGCATGAACGGGCGCACCACGGCGGGGGCCGACAGCATCATCGAGATCACCAGCCGCAGCGGCGCGGTGGAGCGCATTGCCGTGCCGGCCAGCAACCCGTGGCAGCACGAGGTCGAGGCGATGGAGGCCTGCGTGCTGGATGGCGCGGCGCCGATCGTGCCACTCAGCCTCAGCCGCGAGTTTCTGCGCAGCGCGCTGGCGGTGTACCAGTCGGCGCAGACCGGCCAGCCCGTCAGCCTGCCGCTGGAATAGCAGGCGGCGCGCCCTCCGCCGGGGCGCATGGCTCAGGCGGAGGGCGCAAGCCCGCGCGCGCTCAGGTGTAGGCGGGCAGCCAGCTTCCGTGCGCGGCGATCAGATCGTCCACCAGCGCCCAGATCTGATCGAGGCTGAGCTCGGCGGCGGTGTGCGGGTCGAGCATGGCCGCGTGATAGATGTGCTCACGCTTGCCCGTCAGCGCCGCCTCCACCGTCAGCGCCTGCACGTTGACGTTGGTCTGCATCATGGCGGCAAGGTGCGGCGGCAGCGCGCCGATGCGCGTGGGCTGGATGCCGTTGCGGTCCACCAGGCACGGCACCTCGACGCAGCAGCCGTCGGGCAGGTTGTCGATCAGGCCGTGGTTGGCGACGTTGCCATAAATCACGCGCGGCGTGCCGGTCTCCATGCTGTGGATGATGCCAGAGCCGTACTCGACGCTGCGCTTCACCTCGATCGGCGCGCCGCCCTCCAGCGCCTGGCGCTGCTTCTCCCAGTCGGCGATCTGCACCTCGCAGCGGCGGATGTACTCATCCAGCGGGATGTTGAACTGCTCGATCAGGTCGGGCCGGTCGCGCTTGATGAACCACGGCACGTATTCGCTGAAATGCTCGCTGCTTTCGGTGACGAAATAGCCCAGGCGCTGGAACATCTCGTAGCGCACCTGGTTGAAGGCGGGGATGCGCCCTTCCTCGACCACCTTGCGGAGGAGCGGGTAGAGGTCCTGCCCGTCGCGCTGAAAGCGCAGGTAGAACGCCATGTGGTTGATGCCGGCCACCAGGTAGTCGATCTCGTCGACCGGCACGCCGATATCCTGCGAAAGCTCCCAGGCGGTGTGCGGTACGCTGTGGCACAGCCCGACAGTGTGGATGCGGGTGGCGCGGCTGATCGCCCAGCAGTTCATCGCCATCGGGTTGACGTACTGCAGAAAGGTGACATCCGGGCACAGCGCTTCCATCTCGTGGCACATCTCAAGCAGCACCGGGATGGTGCGCAGGCCGCGCATGATGCCGCCGATGCCGAGCGTGTCGGCGATCGTCTGGCGCAGGCCGTACTTCCTGGGGATCTCGAAGTCGATGACCGTGCCGGGCTTGTATCCGCCCACCTGGATCATGCAGATGGCGTAGTCGGCGCCGTCCAGCGCAGCGCGGCGGTCGGTGGTGGCGTGGATGCGCGGCTTCGCGCCGACGGCCTCTGCGACGCGGTGGGCGACGACATTGGAAGTGCTCAGGCGGTCTTCGTTGATGTCGAACAGCGCGATTTCCGACTGGGCCAGCTCAGGAAAGCTGAGGATGTCTCCGAGCAGGTTCTTGGCGAAAACGGTGCTGCCCGCGCCGATGAAGGTGATCTTGGGCATGGGTGTACTGGCCTTTCGTGGCTAGCGGCGAACGATGAGCGGAACTGCTGATGAAAACTGGCGCACTTCGGTGTGCAGGCCGTCCGCCCAGTAAACCTCCAGGCGCTGCAGCTGTGTGCCAGCGGGAAAACCAAAATGCGCGCGCGCCGGGCCGCCGGAAAGATAGCCGCGCCCGGAGTGGATCTCACGCGTGAAGACGCCGGCGGAAGTGTGCAGCACCAGGTGCGAACAATGCAAAGTGCCATCTGCCGTCTGCGTCATGCCGATACGCTCATGCTCAAGGTGCATCCGGAAAACCGCGCGGCGAAGCATCTGTACGAGAGCGCAGGCTTCGTGCGGGTCTCCACCGGCGTGATCTGCAGCCAGTCTGCTGCCACACCGAGCTGCACGTCTGTTCCCGGCACGGTATCGAGATGATCGATGAGAACCTCGATCTGATCGATTTCCCGTGAGGCCAGTCCCGGCGCAATATCCGCTGTGAGCAGTGTGCCGTCGCTCGACACCGATATGTCCAGCGGCGTGTCGTTGAAGGTCAGGCGCACTGACGCCAGGGTTTCGGGAGTTAGCCAGTAAAACAGTCGCAGTTGGATCTGGTACGCATTTGCCTCGTCCAGGCGCGTCCATAACGTGCCGCTGGTATCGACCATCCAGCGAAAGCTCTCTCCGTTTTGCGTCACTTCTGGCGCGCGCCAGCCCCCTCCGATCGCTGCCGAGTCGTCGAATTCGATGCGCTGCGGTCCCTCAGGCACATTGCGCAGGAGAGGGAGCGTACAATCCTCAATCGGCCAGCATTCAAACAGGCGGGTGGATACGGCATTTGCACCTGGCACAATCCGCGCCGCAGGCTGGTATCCATTGGAGGATGTGCCCTGCGTGTAGGGGCTGAGATCCTCAACCAGCGTAAGCTCGCGATCAAGCGAGTAATCCAGCACCAGCAGATTGCTGTTGAGACTGCGCCTTGCGGAGAATTGCTCGTTGCCTGATCGTGAAGCATCATCGGTGCTGCCCGGCGGCATCTGTTCGTCAGCCATGAGCGAAAACGACTCGCTGTCGAAGACGCAGTTCGCGCCGGGAGTGTTGCTGCGCATATCCGGCGCAAAGCAGATGGTCGTGTCCAGTTCAGGTACACCGTACAGGTATTGAAGGGCATAACTCATCGAGGGATGAGGCTCGAAAAACCAGACGCTGTTCATCAGCTCTGTCCGGTCGATCACGACGACGTGCGTTTCGCTGGCGAGCATCGGCGCAATCTCAAGCATCTGGCCGAGAAAGCGCTGCTGCTGCAGCGAGAGCGCGCGATAGCTGGCGTGCTGCTGATACGCACTCGCGCTCGCCACGAACATCAGTACGCTCGCCGCCACCGCAAACAGCGCCTTGCGCCGCAGCACCACAAACAGCACGGACAGCAGCACGACAGCCGCGCCAAGTGAGGGCAGCAGGAGCGTGTGCAGGTAGAGTGTGCGATATGCCGGGAACGGCAGAAACGGCGCATATGCGGCAAGCATCAGGCCGAGCGCTGCGGCGATCGCCAATCCATAATCTGCGCGGCGCGCGCGGTGAACGGGCTGCCAGCGGCGCGCCAGCACCAGGCTGATCGACAGCACGACGACTGCAGACACAGCCGCCGGGATGAGCAGTGTTCCCGCCGACCGCAACCCCGACAGCGCTTCATTCCAGGCGCCCCAGAAACTGTGCAGAAGCATGCCCGGAATGGCGCTCAACAGACCATCGAACTGCATAGAATATTGAGTCTGATACAGCGCGGTTGACGGCGTCGTGAGCAGGATGAGGACGATGCGCAGACCCGCGATCAGCGGCATGAGCCACCACAGCAGGCTGAGTGTGATCACGCGCCGCGTCAGCCCGCGCGCCCGAAACACCAGCAGGAAGGGCGTGAGCGCGACCGCCGGGAACACTGACTCGTAGATCAGCAGGCTCATCAGCAGCGCGCCCCACAGCAGCAGCAAACGCCACCAGCGTGGCGCGTCCCAGTACAGCATCAGCAGATACACTGACGCGACGTAGAACATCACCATCGCGTGGACGTTGATCGCGCGAAAGGTGAACACCCCCGTGCTGCCGGGATAGATGATGAACAGCACCGCGATGGTGAAGGCCAGCACTTCATGGCGCGGCAGCAAGCGACGCACCAGCGCAAATGCGAAGATGCCCTTGCCGATGAGGATGAGCATGTGCAGCAGGTTGTAGCCGAGGAAGGAGCCCGGATCGAGCGCATAGGCCGCGGCAAACGGCAGAAACGTCAGCGGGCGGATGGCATGCGCGCCCATCGGCGAACCGACGTCGACGAAAAGCATCTGCCAGCCTTGCGCCAGCCTGGCGTTGATGCCCCACTCCTCGATCAGCCCGGTGGTCCTGAAGCCGAAGGGCAGCCAGAACCCCAGCACGATCAGCACGATGCCGCCGACAGGAAGCACCGTGCCGGTGAGGAATGGTGTACGTTGGCGAAGCCAGTCGCGCAGCGACATACTCATCCTTTCAGGGCGTGGCCAGGGGTGGGTTGGTCGCAGCCTGCTCAAAGATCCTCAGAAAGTGATCGGCAGTTGCTTCCCAGGTGCGCGGTTGGATGAAGGCATGTGCCCGCTGTACGCGCTGCGCCGTCAGATCGGGATTGTCCAGCGTGTGCTGGATTGCGTCAGCCAGCGCCACCGGATCATCTGGCGGGACCAGCAGAACGCAGTCCCGGGCTGCGGGATCCAGGCTGAGCTCCTCGATGTTCACCGGGATCGCCGAGGCGATCACCGGCGTCTGATACAGCATCGACTCGCTGATCATGCCATGCAGGCAGGCTTCCGAGCGCGTCATGCTGATATTGACACAAGAGCCTGCATACACCGCGGGCAGATCGCGCTCGCTGATCTCGTCCAGCACGATCAGATCGCGACCGAAGCGCAGGTCGTTCTCGCGGATGAACTGCTGCACCATGGTCAGATAGGCGCCGAAGGGCGGGCCCATCAGCAGTCTCTTCGAATCGACGCCGCCGAGCACCAGCGGCGGAAGCGGGTAGCCGCGCCAGCGCAGCACCTTCAGCGCCTTGAAGATGGCCAGATTGTTCTTGTGCGTGCCCTGGTTGCCGGTATTAAGCAGATAGCGTTCAGGCAGGCCCAGCCGGCGCCGCACTTCCGCGATTTCGTCGTCACCCGGGCGGTCGCGGCGCAGCACCAGCGGCTGCGTGCGCACGACGCAGGTCTTCTCCTCAGCGATGCCATAGCGGCGGATGGCCTCATCGCGAACCCAGGCAGAGCTGAAGACGATCTTGCGCGCGATGCGCCCCCACAGCACCATCTCGCGCGAGACCGAGTCGGTGTTACCTCCCCATACCTCAGTGATCTCGTGCGCCAGATCGTGCATCGTCACCACCACCGGCAGCTCATGCACCTGCTCGAGCGGCGTGTTCGGCGAGATCAGCCGGAACGGATTGGGCAGGTAGATCACATCGTGCTGCCGCGTGAACGCTTCCAGATCGGAGAACTGCAGATATGGCCGAAACACCGCCGGGTCAAGTTCTGGCAGCGCTGGCGGCGCTGGCGGCGGCGGCGGCGTGCTCAGGAAAAAGCGGTCTGGCACACTCTCCGTCACGGCGGTGACGCTTCCATCGGCGTTCACCACCGTGCGCGTGGTCTGATGCGCGGACCGCTCTTCCGGGATCAGCGCGGCGCCCAGCCGGGAATGCAGAAAGCGGCGTCCCAGCCGCGCCTGTTCGAGCGTGAGCCTCAGCCCGGGGACATGCGGCCGCAGCGTGCGCTGAAGCACGACATCGCGCAGGTACTGCGCCGGCAGGATGACCATCTCGCTGGAGACCCGCAGCACCCGGTTGCGCAGGTAGAGGGGCGAGCGGCGCCAGCGTACGATCCGGCCCGTTCCACGCAGCCAGCGCACCCGTGCGGGCGGCGCGGCCTGCGGCGCTGTACCGCTTTTGCTGATCAGCGTGACTTCCGCGGGTTGCGCCACCGGGATGGCGGAGATGCGCAGGTTGGCGGGAGCTTCGCCCTCCCAGGCTGGCATGGGATAAATCGGGAACCGCGTGGGGAGATCCCACATCAGATGAAATGACCAGTCGTGCGGAACTGCCAGCCGCGCGGCAGCCTCGAGCAGCCCAACGATGTACTTGTAGATTCCACCCCCGGGCACAGTATACGTATAGAGCCCCACACTGCGGCCCGGGCTCAGCGAGACGCCCTCCTGGCTGATGAACCGGTTGGCATCAGCCTGTTTCCAGTCAGCAAATGCGCGCACATCAGGTACGCGCGGCGTTCGCATCACATTGCCGAGGAAGTCGCGTTGCCAGCGCTCGCGCACATATTCCGGGCGAAAGGTGCGCAGAAGGCCGCGCTGGCTGGCGCGCAGATCGGCGATGAAGGCCTCATCCCCGTCCAGCACGCGGCGCAGCTTGTGCTCGGCCTCCTCGTACGTTTCACACCCGCCGGGCTGGTGATCGCTGCCCATCAGCGCCTCCAGCAGCCCACCGCGCATATAGATCAGCGGCATTCCGCAGGCCACCGCTTCAAGCGGATGATACTGCACAAGACGCGGCTCGCGGCTGTGATAGAACATCACCCGCAGCTCGCGGAACCACGCGCGCATCTGATCATCGCTGGCGAAGCCGGTCACAGCCGGGTCATCCACCGGCACGGGCTGATGGCCGGGGATGATGTGCGGCAGATGGCCGAGATGCTGCTTGAACTCGCGATAGAAACGGCCGTAGTAGTGGGGCGTGCTGTTGATGCTTGGGCACAGAAACATCACCCGCCTGTCTGTACCGGTCCATGCGTTGGTATTCTCCATGCGCAGTGCGCGATCAGGCAGACCGAGCGGGAGCAGCACCGTACGATCGCGCAGCAGCTTGTCCTCGATTTCAGGGATCGACTCGTAGCATGGAGCAAACCAGAAGCGATTCTGCACACGCCACGCCCGCCAGCAGAGATCACCCTCTCCGTTCTGGTCAAGGATTCCGCCGTAGTTCTGCGGGTGCTCTCTTCCAAAAGCCCGCATCAGGATTCGGCCCTTGAAGTTGCGCAGGCTGTCGCGCAGCGGCGGGAAGATCGAAAAGGCGACAATCGTGCCGAAGTAGCCGTTGAGCATCTCGGCGATCTCGTCCTGAATGCCATCTTCGTAGAAATTGTGCGCATTCAGCCGGTCGAGCACCCAGCCGGGCAGCGTGGAATGTTCATCCTCGGAATAGTCGACTGACTGAGTGCGATAGTCAAAATGTCCGCGGGGAAACTGCTTGCTGGTGTACACCTCCAGCCCAAGACTGCGCAGGATGGGCAGCTCCGCATCACGCAACGTGGTGTGATTATTCAGCCAGGCGACGCGCTCCTCGCGCCCCACCATCGGCCGGGTGCGCTGGTGTGGGCGCGTGCGCCAGGGCGATGCCGCGAGCTGGTCGAACAGCGCCCAGTACTCCTGTGCGACATCGTGCTGCGTCCTGGCGCTGAAGGCCGTCTGCGCCGCAGCGGCACGGCGCTGTGCCGCTTCCGGCTGTGCGACCACTTCGCGCAGCGCTGCAGACAGCTCAGCGGGATCGTGCGGGTCGAAACTCAGGCCGAAACCGTTGTCGCTGCCGAGCTGCTCCTCAAAACAGGGAATACGCGAATACAGCACGGGGGTGCCCTGAGCCATGGCGTTCAGCAGCAGATAGCTCAGCCCAGCCTCGGAGAACGACGGGCACACCACGACGCTGGCCGCCGCGATCAGCCCGGGGATATCCTCGCGATCGACCACGCCAAGATCACGGAAGCCCGCATCGTTCAGCCCGGCAGATTGCGCCAGCGCCATGCAGTCCTCGCGATAGCGCTGCTGCAGCACATTCTCTGGAAGCACGTCGTCGAAAGGCAGGCCCGCCGCCACCACAGGCAGCGCGATGCCCTGCCCGTTCTGCTGCAGTGCCAGCGCCTCGATCAGCGCGCGCCCGTTCTTTCTCGGCACCGACCAGCGCAGGGTGAAGGCAAACTGCGCTGGCAGATGGTACTTGCTGCGCACAGCTTCGATATCCACCCGCGATGGCTGCGAATGCGCCGGCCGGATGACGTGCACCCTGTCCGCCGGAATGCTGTACCGTGCTGTTGCTTCCTGCTGCAGCGTGTTGCTGGAAAAGACAAATGCCGAGCCCAGGCTGGCGAGTTTTGCCGCCTCACGCCGGTACTGATCGGTCAGCACGCCGTAATCCGCGCGCTCGAATTCCAGATTATGGATGGAGCACACCACAGGCGCGGGGATATCCCCGGCGTTCCCCAGTGGAATATTGCGCCAGGGGGATGGCAGGTAGAGCAGGTCAAACGGCCTGCTGCCGCGCGCCGTCAGCTGCGCGAACGCCTCGGGATTGGCATTCTGATACATCATCTCCCGATCGTCGGTCTGCGCAGTGCTGCGCAGCGCTGTAAAGCTCGTATCCGGCCAGCGCACCACAGTGCCGAAATCGGTCGTTGGCGTGCCGAGGACAGAGGCTGACCAGCGCCGTGTCGTGGCGGAGCCGAGCAGCGCCGCGCTGATCAGCTCTGTGAAGTGTGCTGGCCCTGCGCCGCCGACGTGTGCGGCATAGATCATGAGATGTCGCTGCTGCATATCAACCCTGTCTCATTTGCCTCACCGCCGATGATACCATCCGGATGCAGATTAATTGCAGGATGATCATCCTACATTTCACTGCCATTCATGATGAACCGTCATCGTCTTGCACGTGGGATACTGAACGAAGCGCAATCTGGAAGACGGTTGGCGACCGATGGTCGGCATACGGGGTTCTCGGGCCTGCCTGCTGCTGATCCGGACGCCACTGTTAAATCAGCCCCCGGCCAGCTAGTATTGCAGCCTTGCACGGCAGCGCCATGCGTCGCATGAGCTGGCTGCAGGCTCGATATGTTTGCGCAATGCGCCTCAGGCACGCTCTGCGAATCCGAGATCTGCCGCAGTATTGTGCCTGTTTCATGCAGGGAAATGGTGTTGAATGCAGAGAATACCCGTCGCTGAGCCCTACCTGGGCGGCAATGAAAAAGCCTATGTCCTGGATGCGCTGGAGCGCGCCTGGATTTCTGGCAGCGGCTCGTATGTGGACCGCTTCGAGGAGCAGTTCGCAGCATTCTGCGATGTGCCGTATGCGGTGGCGGTGTTCAACGGCACGGTGGCATTGCACCTCGCCATGATTGTGCTGGGCATCGGACCGGGAGATGAGGTGATCGTGCCCGATCTCACCTACATCGCTTCCGCCAATGCAGTGCGCTACGTGAATGCGACGCCGGTCTTCGCTGATGTTGACCCCGTGACATGGACGCTCGACCCTGCAGATGTCGCCCGTAAGATCTCACCACGCACAAAAGCCATCATGCCGGTGCATCTGTACGGCCACCCGGCCGATATGGATCCGCTGGCGGCGCTTGCCTCGGCACATGGCCTGCACATCATCGAGGATGCGGCAGAGGCACATGGCGCGGAATACAAGGGACGTCGTGTGGGCGGCATCGGCACGCTGGCGACCTTCAGCTTCTTCGGAAACAAGATCATCACGACGGGTGAAGGTGGTATGCTCGTCACCCACGATCAAGGCCTGGCGGATGCGATACGTCTGTACAAGGGCCAGGGGATGGATCCCCGGCGGCGATACTGGTTTCCGGTGATCGGCTACAACTATCGCATGACGAATCTTCAGGCCGCGATCGGCGTGGCGCAGATGGAGCGCATCGACTGGCTGATCGAGCGGCGGCTGGAGATTGCCGCATGGTACAGCGAATTTCTGGCGGAAAGCGGCATGCTGCTGCCCGCACAGGCCGAATGGGCGCGCAACGTGTACTGGCTGTTTGCGCCGTGTGTTCCTGAAGGGGTTGACCGGGATCGCCTGATGCAGCGAATGGCCGAAGACGGCGTGGAAACGCGGCCGTTCTTCTACCCGATGCATGCCATGCCCCCCTATTTGGAGGCGGACGGAGATGCACGCTTTCCGACGACGACCACTCTGTCTGCGCGCGGGATCAATCTGCCCTCCTCCGCTTCGCTCACGCGTGAGCAGGTGCGCTACGTCGCCGACTCGGCGCTCAGGGCGCTTGATGCGCTCTGATGTCCGCCCGCGGGGCAGCACCGCGGTAACAGCGGCTCAATAGATCGCCAGAAGGGAGCGTCCGATCATGTTTCTGATGCGCACGCTGACAGAGCTCGATGCAGCGGCGCTCGCGGCTTTCCTGCAGCGGCAGCCGGCAGAATACATGGCGTATTTCACGCCCTTCAGCTTCGATGAGTTAGAAATCGCGAAGATGCTTCAGGCTGCCCAGGCTGATCTCTATATTGGCGTGTTCTGGCAGGACGAGCTGGCCGGCTTCCTGATGCTGCGCGGCTGGGATGCCGGCTACCGCATTCCGGCATATGGCGTGGTGATCGATCAGGCATCTCGCGGGCTCGGCCTGGGCCGCCTGACGCTGGACGCGGCCAAAACCATCTGCCGTCTGCGTCATGCCGATACGCTCATGCTCAAGGTGCATCCGGAAAACCGCGCGGCGAAGCATCTGTACGAGAGCGCAGGCTTCGTGCGGGTCTCCACCGATCCGCGTAACGGCAATCTGGTCTACCACTGCGCGCTGACCTGAGCGCACCGCTCAGGCCAGCGCGTGGCAGTGGCGCCCCGCCTAGCTGCTGCGCTGGGTGGGCAGCTGGGGGATCAGCCAGCCGAGGAATGCCTGCTCTGAACGCGACTGGATCAGCACGCGCCCCGGCCCGGTGAGCTGGCACACCAGCCCTTCGCCGCCCAGGATCGTCGACTTCCAGCCGCCGGACTTCTGCAGCGTGAAGCTGATGCTGGCGTCAAAGCCGACGATGTGCCCGGTGTCGACGATGTACGTTTCGCCGGGCTGCAGCTCGCGCGACTCGATCGCGCCGTAGCACGAGGCCAGCACCTGGCCGCGCCCGGTCACCTTGAGCAGGATCAGCCCGCCGCCGCCGAAAAAGCCGCGCTGGCCGCCCCAGCTTGCATCGATCTTCAGCGCGCTTTCGCTGGCGACATACGCGCCGCTGGCGAGATAGAAGTCCTCCGTCACCGGCAGCACGATCAGGTCACCCGGCAGCGAAGGCGCCAGCGTGATCTCGCCGCCGCTGGAAGGTGCGGTCCAGGTGTTCTGGAAGAAGCTCTCGCCCGCCACCATGCGCTTGAGCCCGCCGAACAGCCCGCCCTCCGCCTGCGTCTGCGGAGTCATGCCGGCGCTGTGGCTGACCATTGCGCCGGGCTCGACGCGGATCTGCTCGTTGGGCGCGACGCGCACCACCGCCAGTGCATAGGCAGGCTGATGCTTGAGTGTGACTTCCATGGGGTGTGATCTCCCTGTGATGCCCGTGATTCGGGCTGGGGCCGCCAGCGGCAGCCATTCAGACGATTGTGTCTAGTATGACGCAAAATCTGCGGGGAAGTTGCAGAAAAGATGTGGAGGGAATGGGAGCGCGCCGGGCAGCGCCGCGAAATCGCCTGCCGCCCGGCGCCAGATGGCGGTTTCAGGAACGGAACCAGGTCGCGCTGGCGGGCGGCGGCGCGTAGAAGTCCGTCCACGGGCGGGCATGCTGTGCGGCGATCGCGCCCAACGCTTCGGCGCGGCGCATCGCTTCGCCCTGCAGGAAGGCGGTGCGCTCGGCGGGCGTCATGCTGACCGCCTCTTTCCAGATCGCCCGGCCCGCCAGCCAGCCGCTCGCACCGGCGCGGCAGGCGATCTCGGCCTGCTCGGCGAAGATGCGGAAGTCCACCCCGGCGCTGAGCAGCACCCAGGGCACAGACGAGACCGCGCTCACCGCTTCACAGGTGGACTTCCACAGGTCATGATCGCTGTTGAAGGCCGCATCGACCGGAAACTCCAGCTTGAGCACGTCCGGACCCAGCTTTGACAGGCGCTGCGCGGTATCGATGATGACCTGCGGACGCGTCTCCGCGAAGGCGGCGCTCTCCTTGGAGATGCTGGCATCCAGGCTGTACGACATCGGCTCCAGGAACATCGGCAGATCCCAGCGCTGGCACTCGGCGATCGCCTGGGCGATCACGCCTTCGATCTCGTCCGCCAGCGCGCCGCTGTGCGGGTGGTAGTAGGCCATCAGCTTGACAGCCGACGCGCCCATGCGCTTGATCTTCTCGATCGTCCAGTCGGGGTCGAAGATCAGCCTGCGGTAGGTGGAATCGCCGCTGTAGCCGCTCTCCTCATACGACATCAGCAGGCCGCAGCCGCCGCGGATCTGCATGGCTGGCGACAGGCCGTACTGATTGTCCAGCAGCACAGCGCTGGTCTTCTGCGTCAGCGTGGTGACGATCTCCGACTTGATGGCGCTGGCTTCGTCGTAGCTGGTGCCGGCGGGCAGCATCTTGCGGTAGCTGCCGCGCTGGTCAAAGGCGAGGATGGTGAAGATGGCGGCGGTGTCGGTGCTCGTGGCTTTGAGCCCACGCCAGCGCCCCGGGGTGAGTGCGCGTTGATCGTGCGTCATGCGGTGTTCCATTCCCTTGATTGTGAACAGGCGTTATCAGGCGCTGGCGGCGGTATCAGGCAGAAGCCGCGCGCATGAGCGATTGTACCCGGTCGGTGGTCTGCGCGCCCGCCATCGGGCCGCGCGCGGTCACGGCCAGCGCGCCACAGGCGTTGCCCCAGCGCGCCGCCTCAGCCGCCGGGTCTCCCGCCAGCCAGCGCACCAGGAAGCCCGCGTCGAAGCAGTCGCCCGCGCCCGTCGGATCGATCTCCTCGACCGCGTAGCCGGGGACCTGCGTGATCTCCGCGCCGGCGTAGACGGTGCAGCCCGCCGCGCCCTGCGTCATCACCACCACGCGCCCGGGCCGCGCACGCAGCAGCGCATCAGCCGCCGCGCCGGGCGTGGCTTCGCCCGTCAGCGCCATCGCCTCATCCGCCGTCGGCAGAATGACATCAGCCGCCGCGAGAAACGGCGCGAAGGCGGCGCGGGCGCGGTCTGCGCTCATCAGCTGCGGGCGCAGGTTGGGGTCGAAGCTGATGCGCGCGCCGCTGGCCTGGGCGCGCTCCAGCATGCGCAGCCCCAGCGCCAGCGCGTCGTCGTGCATCGACAGCGATGAGCCCATGAGATGCAGGCATTTCAGGCCGTCGAACAACGCCGCGATGCGCGGCCGATCGAGCATCGCGGGGGCGAGCTGGCCGGAGGCGGCGTGGCGCAGGTGATAGACGAAATCCCGCCCGCCCCCGGCCTGATAGGCGATGAATGCGGCGCCGGTGGTGTAGCCGGGCAGCGCCAGCACCGCGCTGATGTCGACGCGATCGGCGCGCAGCTGGTCGAGCAGGCAGCGGCCAAACGCATCTGGCGTGCCATCGCTCAGCGCGCCCACGCAGCCCACCGCGCCGACGCGCGCGCCCAGCCGTGCTGCCTGCACCGCGAAGATGAAGGGCGCACCGCTGGGGTACGGCCCGATGAACTCACCCGGCTGATCCAGCGGCATATCCACGCCGGGCCGCATGATCTCCACCAGCGCCTCGCCGAAGGTGAGCACATCCAGGCTCATCGCACGGCCCCGCGCCTAGGCGCTGATCTCGCCCGCGCCGACGATGTGGCGGACGAGGATCTCGGCGTCGAACTGCCCGTGCGGCAGATTCGCCACCACCCGCCCGCGCCGCATCACCACGCAGCGGTTCGCCACTTCCAGCACGTCCGTCATGGTGTGGCTGATGAGGATGACGGGGATGCCCTGATCGCGCAGCGAGGCCACCAGCCCCAGCACCTTGCGCTGTTCGGGCACGCCGAGCGCCGCTGTCGGCTCGTCCATGATCACCAGCCGCGCGTTCCAGTAGATGGCGCGGGCGATGGCGACGGCCTGGCGCTGGCCGCCGGACAGGTTGACGAGCTTCTGCTTGAGCGAGGGAATGTGAATATCCAGCCGGTCGAGCACGGTGGCCGCCTCGCTGCGCATGAAGTCGTCGTCGGTCACTGGCAGCACGCCGAACAGCCGCTTCTTGCGCTCTTTGCCCAGGAAGACGTTCGCCCCCACGTCGAGGTTTTCCGCCAGCGCCAGATCCTGGTAGATGGTCTCGATGCCGCTGTCGCGGATGTCGGAGGGGCTGCGCCCGCTGATCTCGTGGCCGTTGAAGCTGATCTGGCCGCCATCCGGGCGGTAGACGCCGGAGATGCACTTGATGAGCGTGGACTTGCCCGCGCCGTTGTCGCCCAGCAGCGCGACCACTTCGCCGCGCCGCACTTCGAAATCGACGTTGTTGAGCGCCACCAGCCCGCCGAAATGCTTGTGAATGCCTTTGGCCTGCAGCATCAGCTCCGTCATGAGGTTCGCAGCTTTTCCAGCGCTTCCTGCGCCTGATTGACCAGCACCGCGACGATGATCACCACGCCGACCACGATGAACTGCCACAACGGATCGATATTGAGGATGACCAGGCCGGTTTGCAGCACACCGATAATGAGCGCGCCGACGACCGCTCCGCTGACCTTGCCCTCTCCGCCGAACAGGCTGGTGCCGCCGATCACCACCGCTGCCACCGATTGCAGCAGCGCAGCCTCGCCCGCCTGGGGCGCGCCCGCGGTGTAGCGGAAGCTGTGCAGCACGCCGGCGATGCCCGCGGTGAACGCGCACAGCACGTAGATCATGATCAGGTGACGTTTGACGTTGACGCCGGCGCGAATGGCCGCGTCCTGGTTGCCGCCGATGGCATACGTGTGCCGCCCGAACTGCGTGCGCCCGAGGATGAAGGCGAACACGACCACCACGATCGCCGTGATGATGACCGGGTAGGGCAGCAGCGAGGCCACCCCGCGCAGCACCTGTGGTGGCAGGTCAGTGGGCCGGACGAAGAATTCCAGGCCCTGCCCCGGGATGTAGTAGATCAGGCTGCCATTGCCGATGGCGCGCAGTACATCGCGCAGCGTGTCCGGCAGATTGCCGATCACCTGCTGGCCGTCGGTGAGCAGGAAGGCTGCGCCGCGCACGATGCCGAACATGCCGAGCGTGGCGATGAATGGCGGCACCTTGATGCGCGCCACCAGCACGCCGTTGATCAGCCCGGGGATGAGCGCCACCAGCAGCGCCAGCGCCACGCCCAGCACGATCGCCACTGGCACGTCCATGCCGCCGTTGACCAGATCGCGCATGCTGCGCGCCGAGATCACCGACGCCAGCCCGACCGTCCAGCCGATGCTCAGATCGATGCCCGCGGTGATGACCACGTACGTCTGGCCGATCGCCATCAGCGCGACCAGCGTGCTGGTGACGAGAATATTCGAGAAGTTGTTGACGCTGAAAAAGCCTGGCCCGGTGATGGAAAAGAAGATCACCATGACCAGCAGAAACAGATAAGCCCAGCTTCTGGCAATCGTATCGACAGCGCGATTGCGCACTGACGAGCGCCCCACTGTGGTTGCAGCGGCCATAGAGAGTAATCCTGCGAATAGTCGAACTGGCGGAACTTCCATAAGGCAGAGCCGCTGCCCATGCAGGCACAGCGACTCTGCGTTCAAAAGCGTGTTACCGGATCAGTTGCTGCTGTAGACGAAGCCCTGCATGGCGGGATCGTCCACGTTCTCCGGGGTGAAGACGGCATAGCCGGTGGGGATGCGCGTGGGGATCGAGGTCACGCCGCGCGCAAACGCCGCCTGCATCATCACGCCGAAGTAGCCCATGTCTGACGGCTTCTGTGCGATCACCAGCGAGACGGTGCCGTCGCGCAGGTAGCCGATGTTCTCCTCAGAGGCATCGAACAGCGCAACCTGCACCGCGCCGGCCAGACCCGCGTTCTCGATGGCCGCGCCAGCGCCGAGGGCGCCGAAGGTGTTGGTGGCGAACATGCCGCTGATGTCCGGGTTGGCCTGCAGCACGGCGGCCGTCTGCTGCTGCGCGGTGTCGGCGCTGTTGTCGTTGTAGTCCACGCGCACGACCGTCAGACCGCGGTCAGCGGCGGCCTGCACGCAGCCCTGCTCACGCTGGTCGGTGGTGCTGATGCCCGGGCGCACGTTCTGAATGTAGATCTTCGCGCCTTCGCCGAGCTTGTCCGCCAGCGCCGAGCACGCGATGTAGCCGCCCTGCGTGTTGTCCGAGCCGACGTAGCTGAGCGGGAAGGTCACTTCGCCGCTGGCATAGTTGCCATCGCCGATGAAGGTATCGACGGTGATGACGGGGATGCCGGCGTCATTGGCGGCCTGCAGCACAGGGATCGACTGCTGGCTGTCGTTCGGGGCGGTCACCAGCGCGCTGATATCGCCACGCGCGGTCAGCGCCTGGATGATCGGCGCGGACACGGTGACATCGAAGCGCTCCGGGTCCTGCTGGATCACGGTGATGCCCAGGCGCGCAGCCGCGGCGTTCACGCCACGCGACATGGTGATGTAGAACGGATCGGGGTTGACGCCGGGGACGAAGGCCAGGTTGAAGCTGCTGTCCAGCCGCGGCAGCACGTCCGAGGTGTTGCTGCTGTAGATGAAGGGCGTCACGGCCGGATCATCGATGTTCTCCGGGGTGAAGACGGCGTAGCCCGTCGGAATGCGCTTGGGGATGCTCTGGTAGCCATCGAGGTAGGCCGTCGCCATCGCCACGCCGAGGTAGCCCATGTCGGAGGGCTTCTGCGCGATGACCAGCGAGACGGTGCCGTCGCGCAGGTAGCCGATGTTCTCCTCAGAGGCATCGAACAGCGCAACCTGCACCGCGCCGGCCAGACCCGCGTTCTCGATGGCCGCGCCAGCGCCGAGGGCGCCGAAGGTGTTGGTGGCGAACATGCCGCTGATGTCCGGGTTGGCCTGCAGCACGGCGGCCGTCTGCTGCTGCGCGGTGTCGGCGCTGTTGTCGTTGTAGTCCACGCGCACGACCGTCAGACCGCGGTCAGCGGCGGCCTGCACGCAGCCCTGCTCACGCTGGTCGGTGGTGCTGATGCCCGGGCGCACGTTCTGAATGTAGATCTTCGCGCCTTCGCCGAGCTTGTCCGCCAGCGCCGAGCACGCGATGTAGCCGCCCTGCGTGTTGTCCGAGCCGACGTAGCTGAGCGGGAAGGTCACTTCGCCGCTGGCATAGTTGCCATCGCCGATGAAGGTATCGACGGTGATGACGGGGATGCCGGCGTCATTGGCGGCCTGCAGCACAGGGATCGACTGCTGGCTGTCGTTCGGGGCGGTGACGATCGCGTCGATGTCGCCACGCGCCACCAGCGCCTGGATGATCGGCGCGGACACGGTGACATCGAAGCGCTCCGGATCCTGCTGGATCACGGTCACGCCGAGGTCGCTGGCGGCCTGGTTCACGCCGCGCGCCATGGTGATGTAGAACGGATCGGGGTTGACGCCGGGGACGAAGGCGATGGTGTACGCGCCGTCATCCTGCGCGAATGCCACAGAAGTCAGCGCGAGCAGCGCCACGCAGGCAACAATCAGAATGCGAATCATACGATTCATTTCGAGCAGCTCCTGAAATAGATTGTGAAGCTTTACAGTCGTGGTGCACAGTGCGGGAGAATCGGACTGCACGTCAGCAAATGGGAGGCCTCCTTACGAATGTGTATACTGAGTTCATGATTGTATTGAGCACGATCGGCCAGTGCAAATGTCTGGTGGGCCGGGCTGTCGCACGGAGCAGGGGTTAGCGATGAACATTCTGGTTGTCGTCAGCGGCGGCGATGCGCCGGGCATCAACGCGCTGTTGTTTCACCTGGCGGAGGACGCTGCGCAGCGCGGGGACCAGCTGCTGGGCGCGATGGGCGGGCTGCCGGCGGTGCTGCACGAGCGCTTCGTCCCGCTCACGCCGGGGCTGCTGGCGCCGCTGGTGGGCGTCAGCGGGTCTTATCTGCCATCCAGCCGCGAGCCGGTGCTGCGCGAGCCGGCCAATCAGGCGGCGTTCGCACAGGTGCTGCGCCGCCACGCCATCGATCACGTGGTGCTGTTCGGGGGCGGGGGCACGCTGCGCCACATCCCGCCGCTGCTGCAGGCGCTCGGCATCCCGTGCGTCGGCATTCCGACGACGATCGACAACGATGTGGCGGGCACAGAACGCACGCTGGGCTTCTCCAGCGCGTGCGGCTTCGCCCACGCCGCCATCGACGGCATCCGTGCGACGGCGCATGCGCTGGAAGGCCGCTTCTTCACGCTGGAGACGCTGGGCGGCGGTGCCGGCATGCTCGCGCTCGACATCGCCTGTGCCGCCGGCGCGGATGGCGTGCTGCTGCCGGAGTACCCGGGCGTGGACTACGCAGCGCTGGCGCAGCGGCTGAAGGCGGCGCTGGCGCGCAAGGGGCATGCGCTGCTGGTGTACAACGAGTACATCACTGACAAGGCATTTGTGCTGGAGACGCTGCCGGGCATGGTTGGCACGCGGGTGCGGGACAGCCGGCTGGGCCACGCGCAGCGCGGCGCGGCCCCCAGCGCAGACGACCGCATGCTGGCGCGGCTGTGGGCGCACGAGGCGGGCGCCGCGCTGCGCGCCGGGCGTCCGTTCGCCGTCACCGTCTGGCGGAACGGCGCGCCCGCCCTGCATGACGGGCTGCTGCCGGGCGACGTGCCCCTGCCGGATCGGGGGCGGTACGCGCTGGTGAACGGCCTCCCCGAATGAGCATCCTCGCGATCGACTTCGGCGGCACGCGCATGCGCGCTGCCTGGGCCACGCCCGGCGCAGATGGCGCGTTCACGCTGCAGCAGCGCGTGGAAGCGCCCACGCAGGCGGACGATCCGCAGCAGCAGGTGATCGCCCGGCTAATCGCGCTGGGCAGGCAGGCCATCCCGCCGGGGGAGCAGCCGCAGGCCGTCGGAATCGCCGCGCCGGGGCCGCATCACGCGCCCAGCGGCCTGATCTACCACTCGTACACCCTGCCCGGCTGGCACGATGTGCCACTGGGCCCGCTGCTGGCGCAGGCCTTCGACGCGCCGGTGTTCATGCAGAACGACGGCAACCTGGGCGCAGTGGCTGAATACACCGCCGGGGCCGGGCGCGGCTGCAACCCGATGATCTACATGACGCTCAGCACGGGCATCGGCGGCGGCGTGATGATCGACGGCCGGCTGTTCACCGGCTGGAGCGGGCTGGCCGCAGAGCCGGGGCATGTGCTGGTGCTGTCCCCCGAAAGCGAGATGGTGCGGCTGGAGGCGATCGCCAGCGGCACGGCGATCGGCAGGCGCGCGCTGCCGCTGGCGCTGGCTGCCCCCGCCGGATCTGCGCTGCACGAGGCGCAGCACCAGGGCGCGGCGGCGGTCGCCCGGGCGGCGGCGGAAGGCGACGCGGCGGCCATCGGCCTGCTGCACACCATCAGCCAGTATCTCGGGAGCGGCCTGGTCACGCTGCTGCATCTGTTCAGCCCGGAGGCGATCGTGATCGGCGGCAGCGTCGCCCGGATGGGCGAAATGCTGTTCGCGCCGGTGCGCGCCTTCATCGATCAGCACGTGCTCGACCCGCGCTTCGTGCCGCCCCGGTTGATCCGCCCCGCGCATTTCGGCGAGGACGTCTGCCTGATCGGCGCGGCGATGTGGGCGCAGCAGCAGCACAGCGCCCGCCCCGGCGGCCTGTGAGCATGCGCGCTGTGTTCGGCTGAGAGACAGAGGGAGCATGATGCTGCCAGATCGCGACACACGCCGCACTGCGGCCTATCAGCAGGCGCCGCTGGGCGAACTGCTGGCTGTGCTGCTGCGCCAGTGGCGGCGCCCGCTGCTGGGGCGCGGGCTGCCACTTTCCGAAGGCGATGCCGCCAGCCTGGCGCAGGCCATCGCCAGCCGCCAGCCCCACCCGCAGCTCGACCGCCTGGCCGAGGCGCTGCGAGCGCTGGTGGCCGAAAGCGAAGCGGTGCTGGCGGGCTGGGGCCTGAGCTTCGCCAGCGCGCTCGACACCACCATGAACGATCTCCCCGGCTGGCAGAGCACCGCCGAGTTTCTGGAGCTGGCGGAGCGCAAGGCCAATGCCGAGCTGCGCATCAGCACGGGCGCGGCCCTGCTGGTGGCGCTGGGCGAGCGCGCCTTCGCCCCGCCGCTGATCGCCCTCGTCCGCCGCGGCGTGGAGGATCTCGACGCCGCCATCGCCCGGCGTACTCTGGCCTTCGCCAGCGGCCTGGACCCGGCGCAGCCCGCATGGCTGGAGGCGCTGGAGCGGTGGTATACTGAGTAGATCATCTGTTCGCATTGAGACGGGACGGCGAAGCGCATGGCGAAGGCACGCACGTTTTATCGCTGCAGCAACTGCGGGCGGCAGACCCCGCGTTACATGGGGCGCTGCCCGTCGTGTGGTGAATTCAACACGATGACCGAAGAGGTGGAAGAGGCCGCGCCAACGGGCCGCGCAGCAGCAGTCGCGCGGGCCCGCGCCGCCGCGCCCTCCGCCCGCCCGCAGTCGCTCAACCACATCGCCATGGATGACGCGCCGCGCACGCGCGTGCCGATCGAAGAGGTCAACCGCGTGCTGGGCGGCGGCATCGTGCCGGGCAGCATCAGCCTGGTCGGCGGCGATCCGGGCATCGGCAAGTCCACGCTCATCCTGCAGATGAGCGCGGCGCTGGCCAACAGCGCGGGCCGCGTGCTGTACGTCAGCGGCGAGGAGAGCGCCCGCCAGATCAAGATGCGCGCGGACCGCATGGGGCTGAGCGCCGAAGCGCTGTTCCTGATCACCGAGACCAACCTCGGCACGATCTTTGAGCATGTCAGCCAGCTGGACCCGCTGCTGGTGGTGATCGACTCGATCCAGACGGTGTACACCGAGGACAGCGAGTCCTCGCCGGGCAGCGTGTCGCAGGTGCGCGAGTGCGCCTCCCGCCTGCAGGCGCTCGCCAAGGGCAGCGGGACGAGCGTGGTGCTGATCGGCCACGTCACCAAGGAGGGCGCGATCGCCGGCCCGCGCGTGCTGGAACACATCGTCGACACCGTGCTTTACCTGGAGGGCGATCCCTTTCAGACGTACCGCATCCTGCGCGGGGTGAAGAACCGCTTCGGCGCCACCAGTGAGATCGGCGTGTTCGAGATGACGGGCGAAGGCATGATCGAGGTCCCCAACCCGTCGGAGGCATTTCTGGCCGAGCGCGTGGCATCCGCGCCGGGCACGGCGATCGCCATCACGATGGAGGGCACGCGCCCGCTGCTGGTCGAGATCCAGGCGCTGACCAGCCCGACGAGCTTCGGCAATCCGCGCCGCACGCCCAACGGCGTCGACATCAACCGCCTGCTGCTGATCAGCGCGGTGCTGACCAAACGCTTCGGCCTGCGCCTGCACGAGCAGGATATCTTCATGAATGTGATCGGCGGGCTGAAGGTGGATGAGCCGGCGGCTGACCTGGCGGCGGCGGTGGCGATCGCCAGCAGCTACTACGACAGCGCACTGCCCGCAGACATGACGTTCGTGGGCGAAATCGGGCTGAGCGGCGAGCTGCGCGCTGCCGGCCAGATCCCGGCGCGTCTGCGCGAGGCGGAGAAGATGGGCTTCACCCGCGTCATGCTGCCCCGGCTGCGCCGCCGCCTGCCCGATGTGCCAGCCGGCGTCAAGCTGGTCGAGGTGCGCAACCTGGGCGAAGCGCTGGCGCATGCCGTGCCCCGCAACTGACGCCGCCGCATGAGCGCCTTCGCCACACTGCTGGCGCTGGCCGCGCTGGCCGGGGCGCTGCTGGGCTGGCTCGGCCTGCGCCGGGCTGCAGGGCCGCTGGCGCCGGGCCGCTGGGCCGATGTCTGCCTCGTCACCTTCGCGCTGGCGTTGGCTGGCGCGCGCGCCGCCTATGTGCTGCAGCACCCCGCCATCTTCAGCACGGCCTTCGATGAGGCGCTGGACCCCCGGCGCGGCGGGCTGGACTGGGTGGGCGCGCTGGCGGGCGGGCTGGCCGGCGCGCTGCTGGCCGCCCGCTGGCGCAGGCTGCCCCCGGCGGCGGTGCTGGGCGCGCTCACCCCGGTGCTGCCGCTGCTGGCGCTGGCCGGCTGGACGGCGTGTGCCGGGGCGCGCTGCGGGGCTGGCGCGGAGATCCCCACGCTGGCCGGCATCTCTCCGCTGGCCGCCGCCGAGCTGCCGGATGTGTTCGGCATCGTCGCGCCGCGCTGGAACACGCCGCTGTGGGGGCAGGCGCTGGCCCTGGCGGCGCTGCTGCTGTGGGGCATGTGCGCCTGGCGCGGCTGGCTGCCGCGCGCGCGCTTCTGGCTGGTGCTGGCGCTGCTGGCGGCGGGCATGACGCTGATCGGGCTGTTTCGCGCATAGTGCCAACGTTTGCGCCATGGGCCGCCTGGGTTACCATTGGCGCAGCACACCGCATTCGCTACCATCGTGCGCACAGACAGGCAGGGCAGATCATGGATGTTCAGCACATCGCCAGTGAAGTGATCGGCAGCGCGCACTACGACCAGTTCATCAACGGCGCGTTCACCCCGGCGCAGACCGGACGCAGCTTCTCCGTGCGCAACCCCGCCACCGGCGATGTGCTGGTGACGCTGTCGGATGCTGGCGCGGCGGATGCGCGCGCCGCCATCGAGGCGGCCTCGGCAGCCCTGCCCGGCTGGTCGGCCACGCCGGCGGCTGTGCGCGCCGAGCTGCTGCGGCGGGCGGCGGCGCTGATGCTCGAACAGCGCGAGCGCCTGGCGACCATCATGACGCTGGAGCAGGGCAAACCGCTGAGCGAGGCGCGCGGTGAGATCGCCTATGCGGCCAGCTTCCTGTCGTGGTTTGCCGGCGAGGCCGAGCGCATCTACGGGCAGGTGGTGCACAACGCCGCGCCCGGCAAGCGCATCTTCGTGCTGCGCCAGGCGGTGGGCGTGGTGGCGCTGATCACCCCGTGGAACTTCCCGGCGGCCATGCTCACGCGCAAGCTCGGCCCGGCGCTGGCCGCAGGCTGCACCGCCATCTGCAAGCCCGCCGAGCAGACCCCGCTGAGCGCGCTGGAGCTGGGCCGCATCTTCACCGAGGCGGGCTTCCCGCCCGGCGTGGTCAACATCCTGGCCGCCAGCGATCCGCTGCCGTTCTCCGACGCCATCTTCGCCGATGCCCGCGTACGCAAGGTGTCGTTCACCGGCTCGACGGAAGTCGGCAGGATCCTCATCCGCAACTCCGCCGAGACCATCAAGCGCATGTCGCTGGAGCTGGGCGGCAACGCGCCCTTCATCGTGTTCGACGATGCCGATCTGCCGGCGGCGGTGCAGGGGGCGATCGCTTCCAAGTTCCGCAACGCCGGGCAGACGTGCGTGTGCGCCAACCGCATCTTCGTGCAGCGCGGGGTGTACGCGCAGTTCGTCGAGCGGTTCGCCGCCAGCGTCGGCGCGATGAAGGTGGGCAACGGCCTGCTGCCCGACACCGTGATCGGGCCGCTGATCGATATGCAGGCGCGCGCCAAGGTCGAGCGCCACATCGCCGATGCGCAGGCGCGCGGCGCACAGGTGCTGCTGGGCGGCGCACCCTACCCCGACAACCCCTCCGGCACGTTCTGGACGCCGACCGTGCTGGCGAACGCTTCGCCGGAGATGCTGGTGGCGCAGGAGGAGACCTTCGGCCCCGTCGCCCCG
Source organism: uncultured Pleurocapsa sp. (assembly GCA_964654755.1). Classification (GTDB taxonomy): domain Bacteria; phylum Chloroflexota; class Anaerolineae; order Aggregatilineales; family Phototrophicaceae; genus Flexifilum. The sequence goes on from CAZZJW010000056.1 coordinate 23,952, forward strand.
CTGATCCCCTTCGACAGCGAGGAGGAAGTGATCGCGCTGGCCAACGACACGCCGTTCGGGCTGGCCGGCTACTTCTACACGCGCGATGTCGGCCGGGTGATGCGCGTGGCCGAGCGGCTGGAGTTCGGAATCATCGGGGCCAACGATGCGCTGCCCTCCACCGCGCAGGCGCCTTTTGGCGGCGTCAAGCAGAGCGGGCTGGGCCGCGAAGGCGGTGCCTTTGGCATCGATGAGTATCTCGAAGTAAAGTATCTCTCGCTGGGGCTGTAGCGCCCGGCACATGATCGTACGCCAGTCCAACCATGATTGATGAGGAGTGAAGCGATGTCATCCGCCGGGAAGCCTGTGTTCGAACGCTTGCGTCTGGGGTCCGTTCACCCGGCGGGCTGGCTGCGCGATCAGCTCATTCACGATCTGGAGCACGGTTTTGCATCGCGGCTGGATGCCCTGACCGAGCACGCCCGCAACGATCTGTTCGCGCAGCGCATCGGCGCATCGGACGATCAGCTCGCGTGGTGGGACTCCGAGACGCGCGGCAACTGGCTGTGGGGCTACACGCTGATGGCCTACACGGTGGGCAGCGCCGCGCATCAGGCCCGCGTGAGCGAGCTGCTGCGCGCGCTGATGGCGACGCAGGATGCTGATGGCTATCTGGGCATCTATGCGCCTGATGCGCGCTACCAGCACGGCACGATCGAGAATGGCGAGCTGTGGGCGCAAGGCCGCGCGCTGCTGGCGCTGCTGACGTGGTACGAGTTCACCGGGGAAGCGGCGGTGCTGCAGGCTGTCGAGCGGGCCGCGCGGCTGACGATGACGCATTACGGGCCGGGGCGTCCGTACTTCCGCACACCCGAAAACCCGCTGAAGCGAAGCGCTGGCATGACGCACGGCCTGTGCTATGTCGACGCCATGGCGTGGCTGTATGCGCTCACCGGCAGCACCGAGTACCGGGACTTCGGCGTGTGGCTGTACGATGACTTCTGCGCGCTGCCCATCCCCTTCGTCAACGACGACATGTCCACGCGCACCCTTGGCGATCCGATGCACCCGCTGACGGGGCACGCCGTGCACACGGCAGAGCACCTGCGCACGCTGGCCTGGGCCCTGCATGTGACGGGCCGCGAGGACCTGCGCGCGGCCTTCGCGAGCGCCGTCCGCAAGCTCGCGCGCTTCCGCCTGCCCAGCGGCGTGCTGATCGGCGACGAGAGCATCCACGGCATGCCCACGCCCGATTTTGGCTATGAGTACTGCACGATCACCGAAGATCTGCTCAGCCAGGCGTTCGTGATGGAGGTTTTCGGCCAGCGCGGAGAGGGCGATCTGATCGAGTCGTTGCTGTTCAACGCCGGGCAGGGCGCGCGCCTGGCAGATGGCAGCGCGATCGCCTACCTGACGACCGATACGCGGCTGGAAGCGCGGGCAGACCGTCCGGACAGCTACTCGCACTTCCACGGCAGTCCGGGGCGCTACAAGTTCTCGCCCACCCACGAGGACATCGCGTGCTGCTGCAACCCGAACGCCACCCGCGTGCTCTCGCACTACATCGCGCATCAGTGGATGCGCACGACGCAGCGCCCGGGGCTGGCGGCCCTGCTGTACGGCGCCGGCACGCTGCGCACGTCGATCGGCCCGGTCGCAGTCGAGATCGAGCAGATCACCGACTACCCGTTTGACGAGGCGGTCACCTTCATCGTGCGCCCGGCGGCGGCGCTGCGCTTCGGCCTGCATCTGCGCATTCCGGGCTGGGCGCGCGGCTTCACGCTGCAGCTGAACGGAGCCGCGCTCGACTCTGGCATCGAACACGACGGTTTCGCCGTGATCGAGCGCGAGTGGCAGGCAGGGGATCGCGTGGAAGTGCGCTTCGAGGCGGGTGTGGAACTGCGCCCGTATCCCACCGGCGAAGCTGCCATCCTGCGCGGCCCGCTGCAGTACGTGCTGCCGATCGAGAGCGAGCGCCGGCCGATGGATGGCGGCGGGCACGCGGCGCTGCATGACATGGAGCTTACGCCGAAGCACCCGGCGGATGCCCGCCGGATTGTGCCTGTCGATGACAGCGCGGCGCAATACGGGCTGACGTTCGTGCGGCTGCCCGCGGAGGCGGCCTCGTGGCATACGCCGGCGGTGCAGCTCGTCAGCGGCGAAGCGACGCTCGTCCCGATCGGATGCACGATGCTGCGCCGGGCGGCCTTCCCGCTGCAGCGCCGCTAGCGGGGACGGGCGGCGGTGTCACGGCGGGGGCGACGGTGCTGGTTCGCCTGTCGCGGTCGCCGTCGGCGCAACCGTGTCCATCCGTGCCAGAGAAAATGTCCCGTCAGACCGGTAGCCATTCGCCTGGTTCAGATTGGCATACGCGAGTACATCTTCTCCAGTGTTCAAATCGATCCGATACAAGAAGTTTTCAACCGTATAGAAGATCGCGTTACCATCAGGGGCCCACTCAAAATCGTAGATTTCGGGGTACATCAGCTGAACGAGATGATAATTACTACCATCCGAATTGATGGTGATAAGTTCGAGTTCACGAGTCTGCTCGTTCAGGTTCAGAACGGCGAGCCGATCATCAACCGGGGACCAGCGCACTCGAACCGGACTATTGACCTCGGTCAGCACTCGGGTGATGCCTGGCTCACTCAGCCGAGACAGCAC
>CAZZJW010000057.1:0-7211 GCA_964654755.1 uncultured Pleurocapsa sp.
TTTGTGTGTCGTGATTTAACAGCAGGCAAACGAATGCCTGCCTACCAGCCGCGGCAGTGCGCGGTCGGCGTGGAGACGGTCGCGCTGCTCTGCGGCAGCATCCTGAAGGCTGTCTCGTTTACCGGACAGATCCGGTATGATTGACGGATCGGGCGATGCACGAAGAGGAAAGACCCCGATGCGAGGCTATCAGCCGGCCATGACGTTCGACGCGCACATTGCCCGTTACGCCCGTCTGACAGGCACGCTGCCAGCGCGCTCATAATTCATCATCATCACGCCGCCCGGCGACACCCTGCCAGAGATCACCTGAAAGGCTGCTGGTATCGTGCCACCGGCGAACAGCCGTTTGCCGCTTCCCAGCGTCAGCGGGAAGATCTTGAGCCACAGCGCATCGACGACATCGTTCCGGAACAGTGTCTGCAGCAAGTTGGCGCTGCCGTATACATGCAGATCCGGACCGGGCTGCTGACGGATCTGGTGGATTTGTGCCACCACATCCCCGCTCAGAAATACGGTCGGTTGCCAGTCGCTTGAGGTGATGGTGTTCGAGGCGACATACTTGGTCGCAGTCATTGCGCCCGGCCACACATCAGCATGATTGGGCCAGTAGGGCGCCCAGATATCGAATGTCTTGCGCCCCAGCAGAAGGTCGAAGGGCAGGCTCATCTGCCGCCGGATGTCGTCGCTCAGCTCGTCATCCGGGTACGCCGCGATCCACCCGCCGTAAGCGTGCAGCCTCATCCCCCGGCCCCTTCTCCGAGGGGAGAAGGGGAGCAGGAGGCGCCGTTTGTTCAGCCCCTCTCCTTTGGTTTGAGGGGTTGGGGTGAGGCTGTTGTGGGGCGCAGTGCAGCCTCATCCCCCCGGCGCAGGCCCGCCTCACCCCCCCCCTCCCCGGCGGCGTGTAGGGGCATGGCGCGCCTGCCCTGCAGTCCCTATCCTTTAGAGAGGGATTTACGGTGAGGCTGGCATCCGGATTCAGGGTGAGGCTGCCACCGTCATGAACGTACGCACTGTTGTGGCCGATGGCGACCGTTCATTCGGGTTGCATCGTGAGGCTGCTCTCCTGACGATGGCGTGTGCAATCGTTCTGAAGCGGGAATGTGATGCACACCGAAGAGAAGGTCGCCCGGTAACGACTGAGCATGCTGCAACGGGCGCACACGCTGAGCAGCGCAGTCAGACGCACAATCCGGAGGATCTGCCGCCAATCCACAAGCGCCACTGGTTTACGCCACCGCCTGAAGTCGTCCAGAGCATCCCCAGGTGGGGCAACGTCATGCAGTAAGTGCCGGAGGAGAATCACGCCATCCTGTCGGCGCGCATGAGAAGGCGCTGGGCGGATGATCGCAGTGACCGGAACGCTGTATAATCTTGTCACTGCGCATGATTTCACCCGCTGCGGCAGCCGCCGCCTGTGTCGCTGGCCCGGATCTCTCATGCAGACTCACGCCACCCTGCAGCACGCACAACATCTGGCACAACAGGCCCGCGCCGCCGGCCAGCGCGTGGTCTTCACCAACGGCCACTTCGACCTGCTGCACATCGGCCATCTGGAGTATCTGGAGGCGGCGCGCGGCCTGGGCGGGCTGCTGCTGGTGGGCGTCAATGGCGATGACAGCACCCGACGCCTCAAGGGCCCGGGTCGTCCGCTTGTGCCTGCGGTGGAACGTGCACGCCTGCTGGCAGCGCTGCGCCCGGTGGATGGCGTGGTGATCTTCGACGACGACACCGCCATCGCGCTGGTCGAGCAGCTGCGCCCGGATATCTACGTCAAGGGTGGGGACTACGCCGTGCCACCAGGAGGCGTGGCCAAGCCTCTGCCAGAACGCGCAGCAGTCGAAGCCTGCGGTGGCCGGGTCGTGCTCATCCCCTATCTGCCCGAACACAGCACCAGCGCGCTGATTGCGCGGGTGCGCGCGCTGCCCGAATGAGCATGCTCACCGCCCGCGAGTGCCTGCAGATGGAGGTCTTCACCGGCGCGGTGGTCGTCGCTGGCGAAGCTGGCCTCGATCGCCAGGTGGGCTGGGTGCACGTGGCCGGCGTGCCGGACGCGCCGACGTGGCTCAACGGCGGCGAATTCGTGCTCACCACGCCCTACACCCTGCCGGAGAGCGCCGCCGAACAGCGCGCCTACGTGCAGGCGATGGTCAGCGCAGGCGCTGCGGCGCTGGCCGTGGCCGTCGGTCGCTATTCCGAAGAGACGCCCGCCGTCATGCGCCAGGCCGCCGATGCCGCCGCCTTTCCCCTCATCGAGATCCCCTACCAGACGCGCTTTGTCGATATCGCCCGCGCCGTCAACGAGCGCATCGCCGAGTCGGCCATCACCACCACCCGGCGCGCCCTGGAGATCAACCGGCGCCTGACCGAGCGCGTGCTCGATGGTGGCGATCTGAAGGACCTGGCCGCCACGCTGGCCGGGCTGATCCATCACTCCATCTCGATCGAGAACGAACGGTTTGAGATCCTCGCCAGCCACAACATCGCCGCCGTCGACGAAGCGCGGCGCTACACGCTCAGCCAGGGGCGCACCGATCCGCGGCTGGTGGCAGCGCTGGAAGCACGCGGCGCGCTCGCGGAGCTTCGGCACACCCGCCGTCCGGTCCGCCTGCCACAGATGCCGGAAGTCGGGCTGGAGATGGAGCGCATTCTCGCGCCGATCATCGTGCACGGGGAGGTGTATGGTTACGTGTGGATCATCGCAGACGATCGTCCGCTGGAAGACCTCGATCTGCTGGCGATCGAGAGCGGCGCCACCATCGCCGCACTGATGATGCTGTATCAGGAGACCGCGCAGAACGCTGAGTCTTCGCTCAAGGGCGGCCTGCTGGCGCAGCTCATCCAGGGCGAAGCCCCGCGCGATCCTGGCCGCGCCGCCGCGCTGGTCGATCAGGCGCTGCGCTACGGCGTCAGCCTGGCCGGCCCCTGGCGTGCGCTGGTGATCGAAGGTGAAGGCGGGCAGGATGCGCAGGGCCAGGCGCGCCTGCTGCGGCGGATCAACCGGCTGACGGCAGGGGGCTGGCATGCCGTGGCCGGCCTGTTCGCGGGGCATGCGGTCATCCTCACCAACGCCGCCAGTGCCGAACCGCTGGCAGAAGCCGTTTGTGCGCTCAGCGAAGATGATGCACTTGGACTGCTGCGCATCGCCATCAGCGGACCCGGCTTCGGCGGCGCCGGCGTGAGCGCAGCCTACCAGCAGTGTCAGGAAGCGCTGCTCATCGGCGCCCGGCTGGCGGACCGACGCGCGATCATCGCTTTTGAGTCGCTCGGCTACCTGCACACGCTGTACAGCGCCGGCCCGGCTGCGCTGGCAGCCAATCCATATATCCCGCCGCTGCTGCGCCTGCGTGATGAAAGCGGCGCCGATCTGTTTGAGACGTTGGAGGCTTACGTCGATGGCGGCGGCAACGGCGTGCAGACGGCCGAGGCGCTCATGATCCACCGCAGCACGCTCAACTACCGCCTGTCCCGCATCCACGATCTGTGCCGGTTCGACCTGTCGTCTGCGGAAGTGCGCACCAACGTGCAGATCGCTATCAAGCTGCTGCGGCTGTTCGGCGAAGACAGCACCGGATAATCTGCACAAATCATGCGGGTATTCCATACGAATTCGCCCGTACCGGGCCCGCCTCAGTTGTGCATTCTGGTCATTCCATCGCATAGATGGCAGAACCTCACAAATCCCCCTCCCTTAACTTCATCATTTCGACGCTGAAATCACTCCGGCCACTGCCGCTATAGTGTGCGCTGTCACAGGGGAACATCATCGTTTCTGTCATCGGGAGGGGCACATGACCAGAAAACGCCGCGTACTGCGGCAAATCATCATCATGGGGATTGGCACGCTGATCCTGGCCATGTTCGGCACACATTTCGCCTTCGCGCAGGATACCGCGCCGACGATGGAGGACATCACCAGTCTGAAGATCGGCATCGACACGAGCTGGGTGCTGCTGACGGGCTTTCTGGTGTTCATCATGCAGCTCGGCTTCGCCATCCTCGAAACCGGCATGATCCGCCAGACAGCTGCGGTCAATGCGCTGCTGGAGAATTTCCTCGAAGCGGGCATCGGCGCGGTGGTATGGTGGCTGGTCGGCTTTGGCCTGGCCTTCGGTGTGGACAACGGCAGCGGGTTGTTCGGCACGACGCTGTTTGCGCCCGGCATCGATACTGCAAACACCATCTACTACGGCAATATCGGTGTGCTGACGATGTTTTTCTTCCAGTTCGCTTTCGCCGCCACGGCCAGCACCATCACCACTGGCGCGATGGCCGAGCGCACCGACTTCGTCGGCAATCTGATCTATACGATCATCGTCATCGCCTTCATCTACCCGATCGTTGTGCACTGGGTGTGGGGCGGCGGCTGGCTGTTCCAGCAGGGTTTCTTCGATTTCGCCGGCAGCAATGTCGTGCACACCGTCGGCGGCGTGATCGCGCTGGTAGGCGCATTTATCCTCGGGCCGCGGCAGGGCAAGGTGTGGGGCAAGTCCATCCCGCCGCACAATCTCGGCCTGGCGCTGATGGGCACGATGATCCTGTGGTTCGGCTGGTACGGCTTCAATCCCGGCTCGACTCTCGGCATGGTCGGCGCGGCAGGCACCGTCAGCATCATTGTGCTCACCACCACGCTTGGCGCGGGCGGCGGCACGCTTGCTGCGATGTTCTTCCAGTATTTCCGCACGGGAAAATGGGACCTGACGGCGACGCTGAACGGCTCGCTGGCCGGCCTGGTCGCGGTCACTGCCGGCTGCGCCTTCATCAGCCCGCTTTCTGCGCTGATCATTGGGATCGTCGCCGGCTTCATCTTCCTGCTGTGGGGCGATCTGCTGGAGCGCATCAGGGTGGATGATGCCGTGGGCGCGTCTTCGGTGCACCTCGCCTGCGGTGTGTGGGGCGTGCTGGCCGTCGGCCTGTTCGCCGAGCCTTCGCTCACGCCTTTCGCCGGCAATGTCAAGGCGGGCTTCGGCGGGCTGTTCATCCCCGGCGGCAGCGCCGATATCCTGATCACGCAGATCATCGGCTCGGCGGCGACCATCGCCTGGGTCGCGGTCACCTCGTTCATCATGTTCGGTGCGCTGCGAGCAGTCAAGAAGCTGCGCGTGCCGGCTCACGCGGAAACCGCTCCCAACTTCGTGGACGCCTACGAGCATGGCCAGACCGTGTGGCCGGATGTCCTTCCGCTGCCGGACGAGGCTGCAGTGAAGCACGGCGCCGGCGACTAGCCACCGCGCCAGACCAGCACATGAAAAGAGCGGATCCATCGTGGATCCGCTCTTTTTTTCACGCGACTGTCAGGCCGGGTTCGACTCCGGAAAGACCTCGGCGGCCAGCGCTTCTTCCTGGCTGACGAGCGTACGCAGCGTCTCCAGTCCCTGTGTCCAGAACGTCGGATCGGCCAGGTCGATGCCCGCGCGGGCCAGGATGCGATCGGGATAATCGCTGTCGCCTGCCGCCAGCACATCGAGGTAGTGCGGCACGAAATCTGCGCCGCGCTGCTGATACAGGCTGAACAGCGCCAGCACGAGCAACTCGCCGAACGAGTACGCGTAGACATACCCCGGCGTGTTGAGGAAGTGCGGGATATAGCTCCACCAGATGCCGTATTCCGGGCGCAGCGTCACGCTGTCGCCGAACATCGCGCGCTGGGTGCTCATCCAGATCTCGCTCAGGCGCTCGGTGGAGAGCTCGCCCTCGCTGCGCCGCGCGCTGTGATAGCCGTCCTCAAAGCGGTTCATCGAGGTCTGGCGGAAGACGGTGGCGAAGCTGTCTTCCAGCTTGTTGGACAGCATCGCCAGCCGCGCCGCGGGATCGGGCTCGCGACGCATCAGATCGTTGAACACCAGCATCTCGCCGAAGACCGAGGCCATTTCCGACGTGGTCAGCGGCGGATAGTTGTAGGTGATCGGCTGCTTCTCGGCGGTCAGGGCCATATGCAGGCCGTGGCCCAGCTCGTGTGCCAGCGTGGAGACATCGCGCCCCTTGCCCGTGTAGTTCATGAACACGAACGGGTGCGCCGAGGGCACCGTCGGAGAGGCGAACGCGCCGCCGCGCTTGTTCGGCAGCAGCGCGGCATGGATCCACTGCTCATTGAAGAAGCGCTCGACGAGGGCGCCCAGCTTCGGGCTGAAGGCGTGATACGCGTTGGTGACGATCTCCCGCGCTTCCGCCCAGTTGTACTCGCGCCCGCCAGACTGCAGCGGCAGCGGCGCGTAGCGATCATACTCGAACAGCTCGTCCAGCCCCAGCAGACGGCGCTTGAGGCGATAGTGGCGCTGCACGATGTCGTAATTCGCCGTCACAGCCTGCACCAGCGCCTCGACCACGCTGTCCGGCGCCTTGTTGGAGAGGTTGCGCGCGCTGATCCACGACGGGTAGCCGCGGCGCGCATCATCGCTGGCCTTGTCCGCCGCCAGCACGTTGAAGATGAAGCTGGTCTGCATGCTGTAGTCGCGCAGCGTGGCTGTCACCGAGTCGGCAGCGCGCAGGCGCACCGCGCGATCGGGATCATACGCCAGCCGCAGGATCTGCGCCTGATTGATCTTCTGCCCGTCCATGTCGAAGCGCATGGCGCTGGCGATCTGGGTGAACAGGCGCGTCCATGCCGAACGGCCCGTGACCGCCTTGTCGACGAGGATCTGCTCCTCCGCCTCGCTCAGCGTGTACGGCCGGTAGCGCAGTTCGGCTTCCAGCGCATGGCGATACTGGCCCAGCGCCGGATCGTTGAGCACGGCCTGCGCCTGCGGCTCCGGGACAGCCTTCCATTCCAGGCCGAAGAACAGCACGGTCTGCTCAAGCTGCGCGTCGAACTCCTGCACCTTCTGCAGCAGCGCGCCGAAGCGCGGCTCGGTCGTGTCGGTCGAGTAGAGCAGTGATGCGTACGATCCGATGCGCCCGACCAGATCGTAGAGCGCCTCCTGCGCGTGCATCGCCTCCACCATCCCGGCAGCGCCCAGCGTCGCTACGCGGCCACGGTACTGCCCGGCGAATGCTTCGGCCATCGCCTGCGCCTTCGCCATGTCCTGCGCGATCGCGGGATCATCAATGCCACTGTAGAAGATGCTCAGGTCCCAGACGACCGACTCTGCGCCGGTCACGGCCGGTGCTGCTGATGGTGTGCTCATACTGTGCTGACCTCTGTGCATTTGAATTCTGTCAAACGAGTATACAGGGCCTTCCCGGCAAATTCGATAGAGACGCGGATGAGCAGG
>CAZZJW010000057.1:7311-25630 GCA_964654755.1 uncultured Pleurocapsa sp.
GGCGCACCCGGCGGGGAGCGTGGTACACTGCGTGCAGTATGCCGACAGGTTGATGAGGTTCGATCATGGCGACTATTCCCCTCACAGAAGCGGAGATCACCGCGCATCTCGCAGCGCTGCCCGGCTGGGCGCGCGAAGGAGGCGCGATCGTTCGCACGTTCGCGCTCGACAGCTACATGGCCGGGCTGGCCTTCGCCACCGCCGTGGGCACGGTGTGCGAAGGGCTCGACCACCATCCGGATCTGAGCATCGGCTGGAAGAAGGTGCGCGTGAGCTTCACCACGCATGACGCCGGCAGCCAGCTCAGCGAAAAGGACTTTCGCGCCGCGCAGGCTGTGGAAGCGCTGGGCTACCCGCGCCGGTGAACACGCTGCTCAGGCTGTACGGCTGGCCGCACGAGCTGCTGCACGCGCTGGCGCTGCTGCTGATCGGGCGGCGGCCACGCGGCATCGCCCGCCAGCACATCGATCTGCCGCTGGACCTGGGCCGCCGTCAGTTCATCTTCGTCGCGCTGTTCCCGACGGCGGTGTTCGTGCTGCTGGCCGCGCTCGGCCTGCTGGCGCTGCTCAGCGCGGGCAGCCTGCTGCAGATGGCGCTGGGCGCGCTGCTCTCAGCCGCGGGAATGGCGGGTGCGGCGGGCGGGGCAGGGGACTGGCGGGCGGTAGAGCGCACGCTGGCTTCCGAACGCGAGCCCTGACGCGCGCCGAACCCCGTGCCGCTACGCCTTGAGCTGCTGCATGTACTTCTGGCGGAACTTGGCCACCTTCGGAGCGACCACCACCTGGCAGTAGCCGGCGTTGGGGTGCTTGACGAAGTACTCCTGATGATAGTCCTCCGCCGGGTAGAAGCGATCCAGCGGGGTGACTTCGGTCACGATCGGGCGCGGCCACACCTGCTCCGCCGTCATCTGCGCGATGACCGCCTCGGCCGTCTGCTTCTGCTCCGGCGAATGATAGTAGATCGCGCTGCGATACTGCGTCCCGACGTCGTTGCCCTGCCGGTTGAGCGTGGTCGGGTCGTGAATGGTGAAGAACACATGCAGGATGTCCTCGAAGCCGATCACCTCGGTGTCGAAGCGCACCTGCACCACCTCGGCATGGCCGGTGCGGCCTGTGCAGATCGCCTCGTAGCTGGGATTGGGTGTGCGCCCGCCGGTATAACCGCTGACCACATCGGTCACGCCCCGAAGCTGGTCATAGACGGCTTCCAGGCACCAGAAGCACCCGCCGCCCAGTGTCGTTGTTTCGATCATCGCCTTGCTCCTCTTCGCAATACGCGACATACAGACGCGCCCGGCCCGGCAGAACTTCATGAGCGTTCGCCAAGAGCCAGCTCGCTCAGGTCCAGCGCGGGCCCGTCCACGCAGGCCAGCACGCTGCCGCCGCGCGCCTTCACCCAGCACGCATCGCACGCGCCGGCGCCGCACGGCATCGGCATCTGAAACACGCCGAACAGCGCATTGGCCGGGATGTCGGCCCGCAGCTCGCGGAAGACCTGCCACAACCGCCCGAAACTCTCCCACTCGCGCTCTGGCGCCACCGCCGCGAACACCTGATCGGCCCAGCCCACCGTGGTCACGCGGTTCGGCCAGTTGAAATCGGCGTCTCCCCTGATGATCTCCACCTCAGGCGGCAGGTGTTCCGTGCCATACCCGGCGGCGCTGCCCAGCAGCAGCAGCGTGACGCTGACGCGGCTGTTGAGCAGCGGCGGCACCGGCATCAGCAGCGGGGTCGGCGGCGTATCGTGCGCGATCAGCAGCACATTGCGCAGCGTGCGCCGGAAGCGGAAAGGCTTGCCCAGCAGCCCTGTCAGGTAGACCAGCGTTCCCGGCTCATATTTCTCGCTCAGCGGCCGTTCGACGGTGAGGATCTCCTTCTCCAGCGCCACCGGAAACCACAGCTCGCGCAGATATGGCAGCAGCCCATCGCCATCCGGCCGGTAGAGCAGCGCCTGCCCGGCCTTGAGCGCCGTCAGCGACGCATCGACGCTCAATTCGATGCGCTGGTGTGTGGCGTTGACACGCCGGATGCGCTGGATGAGCGCGGCTGTTTCCTTCATGGCGGGGCGTCCTGCATCATGATGAGTGGATGAGACTTTCCCATTCTACGCGGGAGCGGCTGTTCGCGCACGTGTACACTGTCACACGAGGTGTAGCGGCAGGCAGGTCGGTTGGGCATGAGGTTGAGGAGGATACGGTGTCGAGGACAACACGCATCATCATCGGTGGCATCGCGGGGATTGCGCTGGTCGCGGCCATCGTGCTCATCGCCATCTACGTCAGCGGCGGATCAGGCGAAGCCAGCCAGCCCATCAGCGAAGCGACTCTCGCCCCGGCAGTGGACGGCATCACCTTCAGCATCGTCCCGGCGGAGTCGCAGGTGCGGTTCGAGCTGGACGAGGATCTGCGCGGCCAGCGCGTGACGGTGGTCGGGGTCACCGATCAGGTGGCCGGCCAGATCCGCGTGGACCGCGAACGACCGTGGAACACGGAAGTCGGGCCGATCCGCGTCAACATGCGTACGATGCAGACCGATAACGAATTCCGCAATCGCGCCATCCGCGGGCAGATCCTGCTCTCGGCGCAGGACGAGTTCGAATTCGCCGAGTTTGTGCCGACGGCACTGAGCGGGCTGCCGGAGACCGTGGCGGTGGGCGAGCCCTTCAGCTTCCAGATGGCGGGCGATCTCACGCTGCGCGGCATCAGCCAGCCCGTGACCTTCGACGTGACGGTGACGCCGGCCAGCGAAACACGGCTGGAAGGCAGCGCGCAGACGACCGTCACCCGGGCGCAGTTCGGGCTCAACATCCCGAGCGTGCCCGGTGTCGCCAACGTCGAGGAAGATGTGCTGATCGCGATCGACTTCGTGGCCCTGGCCGGCTGACGCAGCGCATGGCGGATGCCGCCCACGTGATGTGACCGCAGACGGCATCCCCTTCCTCTTCCTCCCGGCGGGCGGGCGTCAGAGCTTGCGTTCGACAGCGGCTGTCAGCCGGTCGATGCTCTCCTTCAGCTGCTGCTGTGCCACCAGCGCCGGATCGGGCGGGGGCGGCGCAGCGGGCGCGGCCTCTTTCTTGCTCTGGCCGAGAGTCATGGCGCGGTTGACGGCCTTGACGATCAGGAACACGATCAGCGCGATGATCAGGAAGTTGATCACCGCCTGCAGGAAGTTGCCGATGTTGAAGGTGACCGCGCCCGCGGCCTGCGCATCGGCCACCGTGTTGAAGGCCCAGGCCTCCGCGCCGTTGAGCGAGCCCGGACGCAGCACCACGAACAGATTGGTCAGGTTGACGCCGCCCAGCAGCAGGCCGATGATCGGGTTGATCAGGTCAGCGACGACGGAGTTGACGATGGCGGTGAAGGCCGCGCCAATGATCACTGCGACCGCCAGATCGAGCACATTGCCCCGCATGATGAAATTGCGAAACTCTTTGATCATGGTGTCCCCCTGTTGCTCTGTAAGTGTTGGCCGATGCCGGGGGGAGACTGTAACAGCAACGCGTGCTTCGCACAAACACTTCCCGCCATGAACGCACCGCACGCCCAAAGCGCGCACGCCGTCCGGTGCTGCGGGCTTCTGAGGATGGAAGCGGTGATGAAGCGGGCCAGCGCATCGGGCCCGCTTCATCACCGGTGCAGGCGCGCTAGGAGATGCACTGCGTCGTCGTGCTCCACGTCTTGCCGTCGGGGAACGTCAGTGACTGATCGGCGCTGACCGTCAGCGTGCCCGAAACCGCTTCACCGCACGACCACCCGTAGGAAAAGTTGTTGCGCTCCAGCGTCATCGAGATCGTCTGGGCCGGATCGAGCTGCGAGATCGTCCAGGTGTCCGTCGGCGCATCATAGGTGCCGGCACCGGGCGTGTTCGATCCGGCTTCCACACCAGCGGGCATCAACCCGATGATGGTGAGATTGGTGATCGCGTTCGTGCCATTGTTCGTCACGTCGACGGTCATGGTGTAGTCCCAGTTCAATCCAACAAAACTCGGCCGGTGGGCACGCTTGTTGGGTAGGCCCGCCTCTGAGATGTTCACGTTAAATGTGAAGCCGACCGACTCCGTCGGCACAGGCGTGTTCGTCGGCACAGGCGTGTTCGTCGGCACCGGCGTGTCCGTCGGCACCGGCGTGTCCGTCGGCACCGGCGTGTCCGTTGGTGTACTGGTCGGCGTCTCCGTAGCAGTGGCGGTCGGCGTGTACGTAGCAGTGGCGGTCTGCGTGTACGTCGCAGTGGCAGTCGGCGTGTCCGTCGGTGCAGTACAGAAAGCGCTCACTGACCAGGTGTCATTGCGCTTAAGTACATTCGCGGTGGATGTGAAGATCGCAAGCGTGCGCGAGACCGTACCTCCGCAGGTGTAGCCGGCGCTGAAGCTGGTTTTGCCCACCACAATGGTTTCCGACTCATTCGGATCAAGGTCACCGATCGTCCACTTGTCAATCGCCGGGTCGTATGTACCCGTAGTGATGTACGTAGAGAGTGCACTCGAAACCTCGATCGGATTGAGCTTTTGCAGCTTGAGATTATCGGCATCCTGCGTTCCGTAGTTGGTGACGGTAAGCCCCATCTGGTAGGTCCAGTTGCCGCCGCCGAGCGATGTGAGGGACAGCGTGTACTGGAACTGCAGGCAGGCGCCAGCAAAGCCGACGCATGCCGGATCCTGAGTCGGCGTCATCGTCGCCGTTGGCGTGTTTGTCGCAGCAGGCGTGTTTGTCGGCGTGTTCGTCGCAACCGGCGTGTTCGTCGGTGTGTTCGTCGGTGTGTTCGTCGGCGTGTTTGTTGGTGTGTTTGTCGCAACCGGCGTATTCGTCGCGGTCGGCGCTGGTGTATTCGTCAACGAAATGAGCGTATTCGTCGCGGTCGGCACCGGCGTGTTCGTCAGCGCAATGAGCGTGTTGGTGGCCGTCAGCGTGGGCAGCGATGTCAGCGTGGGCAGCGGCGTGAAGGTGCCCGTGCTGGTCGGTGCCGCTGTCGTCGGCGTGGCCGTGTAGATCTGGATCGGGTAATTCAACGACAGACTATTGATCAGGCGGAACAGCTCCAGTTCATCTTCCGTCAGTGCCTCCGCCTCGGTCCAGCCGCCGCAGGCATTGGTCACCGTCTGCGGAGTGGCGTTGCCCTCGGCGTCGGTGGCCTGCGTCAGGCAGGTGCTCGCCTGCTGACCAGTGGTGATCACGCGGCGGTTCTCGCCCAGGCCCACTTCAGCCTTGCCGTCGAGCACGATCACGCGCAGCAGTCCGCCAACCTCCGGCTGGCGCCGCGCCGCCTTGCCGAACTCGCCGCTGGCCGGGTCGTCAAGCGGCAGCGTTTGCAGCACGATGGTGGAGCCGAGTGAGATGTTGGCGCCGTTGGCGTTGATCTGCACCGTGTAGTCCTGCGGCCCCTGCACGATCAGCGCGGAGGGTGCCTCGGTGCACGTGACGCCGCCGATACCCGTGCGCAGGTAGAATGCCTGCATGGGGGTGAAGCTCTCTCCGGGGGTATACACCGGCAGCTGACGCAGCGCGCCCGGCGGCGCCAGCGCGCCGCGCGGGGCCCAGCCGAACTGTTCACCCATCGTCACGCGGACGAATTCGCCATTTTCACTGCGCGCATCCGCCTGCAGCCCGGTCCCGGCCTCGGCGCGAAAAGCCACCGCAGCATCTGCGGCCGGCGCGTCGAACACATCTGTCGCCTCACGCGCGCGGATCAGCACAGGAGTCTCATTGCGGAACTGACTCTCAGGGGTGACGGCGCTTTCGATCTGCGCACCGCCAACGAGCATGAACACCGCACTCTGACCCGGCAGCGTACCGGGTAGATTGGCCTGCACGCGCAGCGTGGACACTCCCCACTGCTGCAGCACCTCATCCATCGGCGAGGTTTCAATCGACTGCAGCAGGTTGAGCGCCGCAATATCCCCAGCTTCGGAGAAACGCGCGTCGGGGAAATTGCCCGTCATCTCGGCATCGACCAGCGAATTGCCGTAACAGGCGGTGTTGCGCCCCTGCTCGCCACAGCGCTCATTCGCCAGTTCCAGCGCGCGGGTGACAATGGCCGGGCACATCGCGGCATCTGCCACCTGCGCCAGCACAATGCTGCCAGTCAGCAGTACCGCCGCGAAGAGTCCGGGAGCCAGAAAGGCCTTCGTGTGACGGCGCATTGAGAACATCCTTGCTCTACCTTGCTTTACACATTATAGACCCGCATGCGTAAAGCGTCCGTAAAGCGTATGCATAACGATACAGCATTTTTACACAACTCAGCCGAGCGCGCCAATCTCCCTCAGCCGGGCGATCTCTTGCGTGCCTAGCCCCAGGCGCTCGTGCAGCACCTCATCGCTGTGCTGGCCGATGGCCGGCGGCGGCATACGCACCTGTGCCGGCGTCTCCGAGAAGCCGATGGGCGGCCCCACCAGCCGCAGCGCGCGCTCCCACAGCGGCAGCTCGTGGATCAGCCCACGCGCCTGCACCTGCGGGTCCGTCAGCGCCGCCTGCACATCATTCACCGGGCCCGCTGGAACGCCCGCGGCAAGCAGCGCCTCCACCCAGGCATCAGCAAGGCGCGTGCGGAAGACGGGCTCAAGCGCCTGCAGCAGCGCCTCGCGATGGGTGACGCGCTGCGGATTGCTGGCGAAACGCGGGTCGGTGGCCAGCGCGGGCTGTCCGATGACCGCGCACAACGCGCTGAACTGGCGGTCGTTGCCCACCGCCACGGCGAATGGCCGATCAGCCGCCTCGAACAGCTGATACGGCACAATGCTGGCGTGCGCATTGCCATATCGGCGCGGTGGGTCGCCGGTGACCAGCGCGGCGCTGGCGATGTTGACCAGCGCCGCGATGCTGGTGTCCAGCAGGGCAATATCGACATGCTGCCCGCGCCCGCTGCTTTCGGCATGGCGCAGCGCAGCCATCAGCGAAGCGGCGGCGTACAGCCCGGCGATCACATCGCTGATGGCCACCCCCAGCTTGTACGGCGCGCCATCTTCCGGGCCGGTGATGCTCATCAGCCCGCTCTGCGCCTGCACGACGAAATCGTAGCCGGGCCGGTCGCGGTAGGGGCCGCTCTGGCCGTAGCCGGTGATGCTGCCATAAACCAGCGCCGGCGCAAGCGGAGCGAGCGAGTCGTAATCCAGCCCGAACGCCGCCATGCCGCCCGGCCTGAGATTCTCCACAAGGATGTGGCTGTCGGCGGCAAGCTCCCGCGCGATGCGCTGCGCCTCGGCGTGGCGCAGGTTGAGCACCAGACTGCGCTTGTTGCGATTGACGCTCAGGTAATAAGCAGCTTCGCGCTCGCCATGCGCGCCGTCAAACCAGGGCGGGCCCCACTGCCGGGTATCATCGCCTGCAGGGCTTTCGACCTTGATCACATCGGCGCCGAGATCTGCCAGCATCATGGTCGCGAAGGGGCCAGCCAGCACACGCGTGAAATCGAGCACGCGCACCCCGGCGAGCGCTGCGGGAGCAGTCATCCACTCAACTCCTGAATCGTCAGAAACATGCGCTGATTGTGTGCGCGGCACAGCGGTTGCGCCAGTGCCAGCGCCGCCGCGCGGCTAGTCCGAAGCCTGATCGATCTCGCGGGTCTCCAGTGCTGCAGCCAGTGGCAGCGTCAGGTTGAACGCTGCGCCGCCCAGCGGTGTGCTGCTTTCCACCCACACGCGCCCGCCGTGCGCTTCCACCGCCAGCTTGCAGAAGGTGAGGCCGAGGCCGCTGCCCTTGGAGCCGCGCTGCGGGATATTGTGCTTCACCTGCTGGAAGCGCTCGAATACGCGCTCGCGGTCCGCGACCGGGATGCCGGGGCCGCTGTCGGCGATCGTCAGCCGCAGTTCGGTGCTGCTGGCGCTGCCGCTGATGAGAATGCGCCCGCCCTGCGGGGTATAGCGCAGCGCGTTGTCCAGCAGATTGACCAGCACGCGCCGCATCACATCTTCATCGACAATCAGATCGGGAAGATCGCCCGGGCATTCGTCGATCAGGGTGATGCCAGCCGCCGCCAGAGGGGCTTCCAGTGTGCTCTGCGCCGACCGGATCAGCCGCGCTGGCGACGTGCGCACCGGCTTGAGCGGCATTTCGCGGCGTTCCAGCCGGGCGATGTCGAGCAGGCTGTCGACGATGCGCATCAGATCGCGCGTGCTCTGCAGCGCGACATCGAGCGTGATCCGCACGATAGTGCTTTGCTCTGAGACAGCCAGCTCGGACTGTGCGATCTGAATGCCTGTCTGCACCGCCCACAGCGGGCCGCGCAGGTCGTGCACCATCATGCGCGTGATCTCGTCGCGATACTGCGCCGCCAGATGATGCTCGGTGATATCGCGGAAGATCATCAGTCTTCCGGTGATCTCGCCTGTGTCGCTGCGCACCGGGCCGCCGATCTCCTCGACATACACCGTCTGCGTCAGGCCCTGCCGGCGGAACTCGCGCCGGGTGATGCGCTGTGGCTCCAGCCGAAGCTGGCGGGCGAGCATGGTCAGTTCGGCGCGGCTGTAGCCAAGCCCGGTAGGGGCATCTCCCTCCATCATGTGCATGAGCACGGTCACGAGGTGCTGCTGCAGCACTTCATCGCGCTCCAGGCCCAGCAGGCGCTCGGCAGCCGGGTTGCACTCCAGCAGGCGGCCTTCCTTGTCGAGCAGGATGATGCCATCGCGGGCGGAATTGAGCAGCGCGCGAATGCGGTTGGCGGAGTTCCGCGCCTGTTCGTAGTACAGGATCGTGTCGAGGAATGCCGCCGTTTGCTGCGTCAGCAGCATCAGCGACTGACGATCGCATTCGTCCGGCTGGCGGTCCAGTGCGCAGATCACACACAACACGTGGCGCAGGCCGTGCACGCTGCCCATCGGTGCAGTCAGCAGGTGGCGCCCATCGGGCAGCAGGGTTGTGGCCAGGTGGTTGTCGCTGCTGGCTCGACGGGCCGCCTCAGCCATCAGCGCGCCGTCTGCCGGGCTGCCGCCCAGCGCATGCCGCAGCGTGAGCGGCTCGTTCTCACTGCGCGTGCTGTAGAGTGCGCCGATATCCACGCGCAGCTGATCGCAGGCGAAGCGCAGCAGAATGGCGCTGATCGCCTGCGCATCCATCACGCCGGCCATCTGCGCGGTTGCCGCGTGCAGCATGCGCAGCATGCCGCCCATTTCGCTGAGATCGGCAAGCATACTGCGCGCGCGCATCGCTGTGGAAACGCATTCAGCGAGCGCGGCCAGCATGCCCGGCACTTGGTCGCTCACCGCCGCCCGGCTGAACACCGCCAGCACCCCTCCGCTGCGCAACGGCGCCACGGCAGCAGCGCGCATGCCCGGTGGCAGCACAGCTGCATCGGAGAGCACCTCAGCCTCGGTCATGCCCAGCAGCAGCGACTCCAGCAGGCCCGCTGCCACGCCTTCGCGCATCGTGAAGCCCGCGGTCTTAGTCTGTTCGCAGCAGGTGATAGCGCCGGTCGTCTTGTCCCGGATCATGAGCAGCGCGGTGTCGGCAGCACTGACGGCCAGCGCCGCTTCCAGCGCCGGCGCCGCCATCCCGCGCAGGTCCGGCTGAGGCTGCAGCACCTGCGCGATCAGCCCAAGCACGACATGCGCATCAATCGGGGCCTCGTGCGCCCGTGGATTCAGCGCAGGCTTGAGCATATGCAGCAGCGGGACCGCCGCCTCGGCATCGTATGCCCGCAACCCGACCGCGATCATCAGCAGTTCTGGCGAAATACGCTCGCACACCACTGCCTGAGGCCAGCCCGCCGCCGCAAAGATCGCGTTTACCTGCGCTGACTGCTCCGCATCCGCAGCCGGCAGGCTGGGCGGCCAGCAGGCCGGGCTGCCCGACTGATGCGCGAGTGTGTACGCGGCAGCGCCGGGTGCGCGGCGGTAGATCAGCACATGGTCCGCCCCGCTGGCCAGCCGCAGCGCATCCGTTGCCGCATCCAGCAGCACCGGCAGCGGCGCTTGAGCGCGCAGCATACAGGCCAGCCGCTCTGCGCTTCGCTCCTGCGCCTGCGCGGCCACCCACCCCTGGCGCTGGCGCAGCCATGCCGCCGCGCCGAGGGCTAGGCCCAGCAGCGCCGCCAGCGTGCGTACCCAGACGGAATCTGCCAGCACGACCAGTGCCAGCAGCGCCATCAGCGCAGCAAACATGGGCGCCAGCAGCCGGTCTGCGGAACGGGTTGCGCGAGATTGGGTTGGCGTGCCTGCAGAAACAGTCATGACCGGGCGCCCCGACGCCGGGCAATCATTACGGAGAAAACGAATTCAGTATATTTTACCTGCTTATCGAGACTCGGTGTTGTTCGAATCCGTAAATTATCCCCTGCGACTACCTGACGCAGCAGCCAGAGCGCCCCCGCCAGCCCCAGCATCCACCACAAGCCGAATGCCTGCCGGTCCCACAGCGGAATGGCATCGCCCAACCCGTACAGCGCATGTGCCGCCAGCCCGGTAGCTACTCCCAGAAGCAGCGGCCGCGCCGTCGGTAGTCCTGCGCGCCACGCCTGCCACAGCATCCGTGTGACGAGCGCCGCGCCCAGCAGCCACAGCAGCACGCCCGGCAGGCCGAAGTCGACGCCGAGCTGCACGATCTCGTTGTGCGCATGCGGCAGCACCCGCTGCTCGTATCCGGCCACCGGATACGCAGCGCGCACCACCGGCGCGCGAAAGTTGTTCATGCCGGCGCCGGTCAGCGGATGATCGCGGATGATGGCCAACGCGCTCTGCCAGATCAGCACGCGGCTGCTGGCGCTGGCCGCATCGCGCTGCTGCAGTGCGTCGCCGGGTGTGGTGCGAGGCCCGATGAGCAAGGCAATCTGCGCGCCGGCGAACAGCACGACGAAGGCCACGGCCGCCACGCGCCAGCGCCCGCGCAGCAGCAGGCTGAGCGCAAGCAGGCCGGGCAGCACGCCGATGATCGCCGAGCGGCTCTGGCCGAGAAAGAGGGCCATCCACAGCAGCGCGAACGCCAGGCTGGCCGCGCTCGCCAGGGCTGCCTGGCGGCGTCCTGCTCCGCTGGCCACCCCACGCCATGCCCAGATCGCGATGCCGGCCATCAGAGGCGTGCACCACGCCATGCCGCCGGCGATCTCGTTGACGTTGAACCCGCCTTCCGCACCGGGGAACCAGCGGATCGCAGGCAGAAGGGAGACGATGGGCTGCAGCGCATCGGATTTTTCGGTGTACTGCGCGGCGAACAAGCCGAGCAGCCCCAGCACCACCCCGAGCGCCACGCTGGCCCACAGCAGGCTGTGCATGCTGCCGGCCCGGCGCGCTGCCTCGATCAGGCTGGTCATCAGCAGCACGCCGAACAGCGGACGGCCGATGACGATGATCTCGTATGGCACGCGGACTTCACCCCCCGGCCCCGCCAGCACGGCCACCCCCTGCCGGAAGGGCATCGTCAGCGCGCTCAACGCAAGCAGCGCCAGCAGCGCCAGCGCGAGCACATCCAGCGGCGTGCGCGGCCACAGCCGTCGGTAGCGCAGCACACGTATCCCCAGCATCGGTACGGCCAGCAGCAGCGCCCACACCCGGTTGAAGTCCGGCATCCACAGTGCCGCCAGCATCAACCCCATCAGCAGCCACTCCAGCCAGCCGGCGGCGCGCAGCGCAGCGCTGCCCCACCCCCGCGCTGAATCTGTTGACAGCGAGAATGTCATTTTGGCACAATCCTTATGTCAGAAGATATTTCATGATCATGATGTACTGCTTGTCAATATCATTGGTTCTGATCGCGCCCTCACACATATGAGCGAGCAGTAGTGGAAGTCAATACGTGATGCCGCAAGTGCTGTCGCCCGATGACAGGCATCTTCTGGAGCAGCTCGTCGATCATTTGATCGCCGTCCTGAGACGCGATGGGCCGCTGCAATACTACCGCTTTCAGCCGGGAGAAACGATGCTGCACCGCTGGCTGCAGCGCGAAGCAGCCGGCGCCGGACCACGCAGAGCCGGTGCGCCAGCTCAGCGCGCTGTATCGCGAAGCGGGCCGCCACGCGGAGGCTGCCGCCCTGTACGACCGCCTCGACAGCGCGTTCAGCCGCCTGCGCGATCGTCAGTGAGCATGCGCGGAACCGGCGCGAAGCCACGCCAGGCGCGGGTTTCCGGGCGCGTGTGGCAGACGTCGGGCGCTTCCAGTTCTGTGCTGGCGAGCGTGTAAACCGGAGAGGACAGCCGCACGCGGTCGGTGATGCCGACGCTTGCCCAGTACAGCAGGTCGCCCGCCTGCCAGTACAGATACATCTCCGTGGGGGCGGCGGCGGGGTAGAGCAGCGTACAGTCCGGCGTGCCGTAGCGCAGCACGATGCTGCTCAGCGGCAGATACAGGCTCAGCCGAATCTCGCCCACGCTTCCGTGGTGATAGCGCACCACGCCAGAAAGTGATGTCTGCAGCGCGGAATCCTCAGCGAAGAACACCACCTGTGAGTTGCTGACGAGAAGCTGCTGGCTGAGCGCCGGAACGGACTCGCCGATCAGGCCGACGACGTCGCTGAAGGGGGTCTCGCCGGGCGTGATGCCAGCGAGGCACGGCAGCGCGCAGCGTGCCAGCCCGAATGCCCGCCAGTAGGCGGCATCTGCATCGGGCAGGGTGCGGCCCTGCGCCAGCGCCAGCGCGGCCAGCAGCGCACACGCGCCAGTCAGCGCCAGCGCGGCGCCGCACAGCCGGGCGACAATAGCGCGCATCTGGCTCGTCCTCCGCGCGGCAGGCGGCTGGCCCGCCCTGCGTTCACTCAGCGGCTGGCCCGGCAGCCCAGGCTTCCAGCGCACCCGGCTGCAGCAGCCCGTCGGTGAGCGACTGCACGTAGATACACTCCGGCCACGCGATCGAGACATCGGCAGGCGAAAGCTCGGCATCGCTCATCGGCACGCCGGTGCCACGCAGAATGACGAACGGCGTGGCCTCGTCGCGCTCGCCCATCACCAGCTCGGCGGCGGCGCACAGCGTGTCTGCAGTGCCGCGCACTGTCACCATCATCGGATTGCCGAACAAATCGGCCTTGCCGCGCTCGTCCTGCAGCGGCGGAAAGCCAGCGGTCGCCAGCGCCACACCAGTCGTGCCCAGCCGTCCGGGCATCAGCCACGAGTCCGTCAGGATGATGCCGACGGTCACACCCAGCGCCTCGCGGATCGCCGCGCGCAGCCGGCGGGCGGATGCGTACGGATCCTCCGGAAAGAGCACCGCCTGTCCGCTGGGGATATTGGAGCGGTCGATGCCGGCATTGGGCGAGACGATGCCGTCCTTGAACGTGAGCAGGAAGCCGGGGATGCCGCCGAAGATATGATCGGCCTCGCGCAGAACGAGCTCGGCGATCTGCGGATTCATCTGGTAGTGCTGCGCCAGCGCCCTGCCTTGCGGCGATATCGTGATCTGGTCGAGCCGGACCACGCGGCCTTCGCTGATCGCGGTGTACTTGCTGCTGATGGCGAGGACATCGCCATCGTGCAGCGCTTCCCCCGCCTGCGCCAGCGACTCGCGCAGCACGGCGATCAGATCGAACGGCTGCTGCTGAACAGGGGCTTCGACCGGGATGATGACGAGCGGCGTGCGCGGCATACGCGCCTCCTGCAGGCTGGCCTGATGCGCTTGCCATGCTAGCAGGCGAAGCGCAGGCGGTGTAGGGCGTGTTTCGGGTTGACCGGCTTTCGCGCCCTGACTACACTAACGGGATACGAATGGCATAGCAGGAGCGCGCGGCGCACAATGAGCGACTCGAAGACGGTACTGATCACCGGCGGCGCCGGCTTCCTCGGCATCAACATGACGCGCCACCTGCTGGAGCGCGGCCACCGCGTGGTATCGCTCGATATCGCCCCCTTCGACTATCCCGAGCGCGACCGCATCACCGAAATCACCGGCGATATCCGCGATCGCGCCGCCGTGGACCGGGCGATGCAGGGCGTCGATCTCGTCATCCACACCGCGGCGGCACTGCCGCTGTACACGCCTGACGACATCCACACCACCGATGTCGTCGGCACGCGCAACGTGCTGGACGCGGCCTTTCGCCACAAGGTGCAGCGGGCCGTGCACATCTCCTCAACCGCAGTCTACGGCGTGCCTGATCACCATCCGCTGGTGGAGACCGACGCGGTCAGCGGGGTAGGGCCGTATGGCCGCGCCAAGATCGAAGCTGAAGAGGTGTGCATCGAGTACCGTGAGCGCGGGCTGGTCGTGCCGATCATCCGCCCGAAGTCGTTCATCGGCCCGGAGCGTCTGGGCGTGTTCGCGCTGTTCTACGACTGGGCCAAGGATGGGCGCGGCTTTCCGATGATCGGCAGCGGCGGCAACCGCTATCAGCTCCTCGACGTGGCCGATCTGTGCGACGCCATCTATCTGTGCGCGACGCTGCCCGATGCCGTGGTCAACCAGACGTTCAACATCGGCGCGAAGGAATTCACCACCATGCGCGAGGACTACCAGGCGGTGCTGGATTACGCTGGCTTCGGCAAGTCGATCGTGCCCTTTCCGGCAGGGCCGGTGATCCTTGCGCTCAAACTGCTGGAGGCGCTCAAGCTGTCGCCGCTGTACGCGTGGGTGTACGAAACTGCCAGTAAGGACTCATTCGTCTCAATTGAGAAGGCCGAGCGCGAACTGGGCTATGCGCCAAAGCACAGCAACAAGGATGCGCTCATCCGCAACTACCAGTGGTATCTGGACAACCTCGCCAAGTTCCAGGGCCAGTCGGGCGTGTCGCATCGCGTGCCGTGGAATCAGGGCGCGCTGGCGCTGGCGAAGCGCTTTTTCTAGCGCTGTGCCGCGCAGGCAGGCCGCGGGCAGCAGCGCCTTCGGCCTGTCAGCATGCCGCAGTCAGCGTGCGCCAGTCCAGCCCCAGCACCTGATCGCCCACCCACACGCGCAGCACCCCGTCTGCCCCCAGCGCGCTCCACAGGCTGGTGCGCGGGCCGCCCCACAAACGCAGTCCGCCACAGCGCGCGCCATCCGCGGCACGCCACAGCACGACATCCCCCCGGCTGCTCAGCAGCAGCAGCACATCATCGATCAGTCGCAGCGTATTGTCACCGCCGATGGGCTCCGCCAGCGCCGCCTGCCACAGACCGCTGCCATCGGGGCCGTAGGCCGTCAGCGTCGCGCCATCGAACAGATAGCGCACGCCCGCCGTGCTGCTGACCAGCGCGGCATCCGCCCCGCCGGCAGCCGCCTCCGGCAGCAGGGTCCATGTGCCCGCTGCGTCGATACGCCACACGCCGCCCGCACTGGCCGCCAACAGCTCGCCCCCGGCGTCGATCGCCAGCGCGGCGGGCTGAGTCAGCAGTGCGCGATCGAGGACCGTGCCAGCTGGTGAAAGCGTGATGAGTGTGGTGCGGCCAGCGGGTGAGCGCGTGAGTACTGCAGTCGCGTGGCTGCCCGCCAGTGCGTGCAGCGGCTGGTCGATGTCGGCAACCTCCCACAGCACGGCGCGCGCAGTGGTGTCATAGGCGATCAGCCGGTCGTCCGGCGTGTACAGCAGCAGGTTGCGCCCGCTGTCGAGAGGCGGGGCCGCCAGCGGGGCGGGCAGTGCCCAGCGCTCGCCCAGCGTGCCCTCGGCGGTGATCTGCTGCGCTTCGCCACCGGCGTACAGCACGGCGGCGCTCCCATTCAGCGGCAGCAGCCCGGCAGGTGCGCTGTCCAGCAGGATGCGCCAGAGCACGCGCCCGTCAGCGGACAGGCGCAGCACGCGCGGCGTCCTGCCGGCGGTATCCAGCGCCAGCATCCCGCCATCGTCCAGCACGACGGGATCCGCCGCCGGGCCGGTCTCATCCGCGAGATCGGCCTGCCAGCGCGCAGCCGGGTGCAGCCGCGCCTGCCAGCCGCGAATGAAGCGCTCTGGCCGGGCGAAACCGAGCGCACCGGGCGGCTGCCAGGTGTATCCCGCGCCGGCGGTGAGGTTCTCGCTGGTGCGGATTTCGAAATGCAGGTGCGCTGCAGGGCGAGCATCGCCGATCGTGGCGATCACCTCGCCGCCGCGCACGCACGACAGCGCCGGCGGAAAGGCCGTGCCGCCCTGATCGCTGATGTGGCCGTACATGCTGTAGGCGACTGACGCATCGGGGAAGGTGTGTTCGATCACGATGACGCCGCCATCCAGCCCCCACAGGCCCGGCCCGGACACTACCACGCGACCATCCGCGATGGCGCGCACCGGTTGACCGAGCGCGCCCGGCCCCGACCAGTCCTCGCCGGTATGGAAGCGGCCCTGCCAGCGCGCCGACTGCGCGGCGTAGTCCTGCACGATGCGAAAGGCGGCGGGGTCCAGCGGGAAGCCGATCGCCTCAGCGGTGCCGCACTGGGCCTGCGCCGCGGCGGGCGCGCTCCACAGCCCGGCCAGCAGCGCGATCATCATGACCAGCCTCGCGTGGAAACGCATGCCTCCCCCTCCTCAGCTCAGTGTGGCCGCCACCTGATCGATGCCTGGCTTCAGCCGCCGTGTGACCACCCACAGCAGCAGCGCCAGCACCACCCCGCCCAGCAGGAATGGCGCACTGATGCCCAGAAACTGGAAGATCGCCCCGCCGATCAGCGGGGTGATGGCGTTGGCCGCGCTCACCAGCGAGGCGCTCACGCCCAGCGTTGCGCCCACCTCAGACGCCGACACACGCCGGGTGATGAGCGCGTTGATGCTGGGCGAGAGCAGGCCGCCGCCGATGGCGATCGGGACCATCGCCACCAGCAGCCACGCCAGCCCAAGCAGGCCGCTGCTGCCATCGGGCGGGAGCGGCACCTGCACGCCGGTTTCGCTGGCGCGCGCGCCGGCCTCGCTCATCTGCTGCAGCATGCGGTCGTAGGAGTACCACGGCACGGTCTGGCTGGGGGTGACAGCCGAGGCGATCAGGCCGGCGGCCAGCAGCGCCAGCGCCGCCAGGATCAGCCGGCGCTCGCCGAAGCGGCGGCTCCACGGGCCGATGTACTTGCCCTGCACGAACACCAGCACGATGCCGACGAACACAAACAGCAGCGCATTGCCGGCAGCATCCATGCCCAGCCGTCCGAGCGTGAACAGCGACAGCAGCTGCTCAAAGCCGCCGAAGACGAGCTGCTGCATGAACATCAGCACCAGCAGCAGCGCGACCACCGGCAGCGAGAAGGCACGCTGGAAGTTGTGCAGCCAGCCGGAGACGCCGCCGCGCCGTGTGCGCGCCTCCGCCCGGCGTGCCGGCGTGAGCGTTTCGCGGAACCAGAAGCGCGTGAGCAGGATGGAGAGCAGCGAGAAGCCTGCGGCGATGAAGGCCGGCACGCGGAAGTCGTTGCCGCTGAGCGCCAGCGCGATGCCGGCGATGGCCGGGCCGAGCGTGAATCCCAGCCCGAAGGCCGCGCCGATCAGCCCCAGGCCCTGCGCGCGCGTCTTCTCCGTGGTGGAGTCGGTGATGGCCGCCTGCGCCGCGACGATGTTTCCGCCGCTCAGCCCGTCGATGGCGCGCGAGATCATGAGCAGCGGCAGTCCGTTGGCGAAGCCCAGCAGGATGAAGCCGGCGAACGTGCCGATCTGGCTGACCAGCAGAACCGGCTTGCGCCCGAGCTGATCGGAGAGCTGGCCCAGCAGCGGGCTGCCGATGAGCTGCATGAGTGGGTAGATCGCGCCGATCACGCCTACCAGCAGCGGCGTGGCGCCGAAGCTGGCCGCATACAGCGGCAGCAGCGGGATGATAATCGTCAGGCCGAGCAGATC
The DNA here is from genome assembly GCA_964654755.1 of uncultured Pleurocapsa sp. Taxonomy (GTDB): domain Bacteria; phylum Chloroflexota; class Anaerolineae; order Aggregatilineales; family Phototrophicaceae; genus Flexifilum. Next base: position 24,918 of record CAZZJW010000057.1, read on the forward strand.
GACCAGCACGATGACGAAGATCGGAAAGACCTGCTTGAAATCGAGCTTGTCTGCGGGTGCGGCGGAAGTGGCAGCGGTCACGATGTGATATCCCCCTGTGCAGGCAGGCGGGCGAGGAGCGAGTCCAGCCACGCCAGTTCAGAACGCAGATGATGACGCTGATGATCGACGACAATTTGCAGCGCGCCCTCGTGCGGCGGGGCAGCGCTGGCCGCGGCCAACGCATCAGCCAGCAGGGCGCGGCGGTCCTGCAGCAGCGTGCGCGCTTCGGCGGGCGGCAGCGTATCGAGAAAGGCCAGGCCAGTCTCGCCGGGGAAGGTGGCCGGCTGATACGTCGCCAGGTTCTCGCGCAGCAGACGATGGTAGGCGGCCTCGCCGTCAGGCGTGAGCGTGTAGCGCGTGCGAGGCGGGCGGCCGCGCTCTGGCGCCGGCTCCTCATGGGCCGTCAGCCAACCGCGCTGCGCCATGCGCTCCAGCAGCGCGTACGCGGTCGGCTTCTTGAGGTCAGCGCACGAGGCCAGCGAGCGCTGTATGACCTCGTGGAGCTGATAGCCGTGCATACTGTGCCGGCGCAGCAGGCCGAGCAGCAGCAGTTCACGTTCCATGGCGGCGTCCGATCTGACTAGTCCATCATGACTAGTCAGGAATGAGTATAGACGCTTGCGCGCAGCTGCGCAACATCATCCCCGGGCCCCCAGGGTAACCGCTTCAAA
>CAZZJW010000058.1:0-25505 GCA_964654755.1 uncultured Pleurocapsa sp.
GTGTCGGGCGCGAGCGCGATGCCGAGCGTGAAATCGCGGATGGCGCCGGGGTAGTCGCGCTGGGTCATGAGCAGCACGCCGTGCAGGTTGCGCGCCTCGGCGTGGCCGGGGTCGCGTTCGAGCGCCTGCGCCAGCAGGGCCAGGCTGTCGCCGACGCTGCTGGTCTGGCGGGAGCGTGCGATCAGGGCCTGCGCTTCGGGGTCGCCGGTGCGCGCCGGCAGCCCGGCCTGCGCCTCCTCCTCGGCGGCGTTGAAGGCGATCAGCGTGAGCAGCAGCAGGCGCAGGCGCTGGGCGTTGGGGACGATGGCGCTGGCCTGCTTGTCGGCGCCGGAAGCGGCCTGCTGCAGGAAGTGTTCGACGGCCTCGAGCGAGGCGGTGTGCTGGCGCTGGCGCAGGCAGATGACGGCCATGTTCCAGTGCACGATGGCGCGGTCTGGGCCGAGCGTGGCGGCGCGTTCGTACTGCATGCGCGCGCCGTCGAGGTCCTCCAGGGCGAGCAGGCAGTTGCCGGCGTTGTTGGCGGCATCGAAGCTGTCGGGGTCGGCGGCCTGGGCCTCGACGAAGCGGGCGAGGGCGCCGCGCACATCGTTCCGGCGGGTGGCGAGCTCGATCCCCTCCACAATCAGCGCCCTGGCGCGCTGGCGTGCGCTTTCACTGGTCATGAACCGTCCTTGCAGTGTTGCAGGCGTGGGGGGAAGGCCCGGCGCCCGCGGCGAACCCGACCATGATTGTAGCGCCAGACGCGGCGAGAAACAGGCCGAGATGGGCGGGGGGCGGGTGGTGCAGTACGTGCATCGCGATGTGCTCCTATGACGTTTGGGGGTCGCCCATTAGCCAAGATCCGTTTCAAATCTGATGGCCGGTGATTTGTATATCTGCTCATGGCATGAAAACGGCAGACAATCTATCTTATTCAGAGTAGACCTTAAGGGGACGACTGCGAATGCTGGAATTGCTGAAAAGAGGGTGGTCAACAAATCTGGGACACGTTGTTTCCAGCGCCCGAAAAGAACTGGTGATCGCCTCTCCATTCATGACACGAGACGGTACTGAATTCATTCTGGCGCAACTTCATCCGGAGTTTCGAGCTTCCGGTCGAATTGAGATTCTTGTCAATCTCTCACCCATGAACATGATCCAGGGAGCTACCGATCCACACGCCATCATCGTTCTGATTGAGCGGCATCCAAGGTGTGTTATCCATCATCTTCCCCGCCTGCATGCAAAAGTCTACGTAAGCGATGGGCGCGAAGCGATCATCACGAGTGGAAACCTCACAGGCGGAGGACTACATCAGAACTTCGAGTACGGTGTTCATGTCTCTGATACACTTACAGCTTTAAATGTGCGAAACGATATGCTCGAATACGCGATCCTTGGAGCAACAGTCACAAACGTCCAGCTTCATACATATTGCGATGCTGCTAACAAGGCACAGATTGCTTACCAGGAACAGCAGGTGGCGTCTACCACTGCAGCTAAAGATAAGTTCGCAGAAGCAATGGGAATTGCCAATGATGAGCTGATCCGGCTGCGCCTGTCGGGAGAGACGACCAACACCATCTTCACCCGGACAATCCTGTACCTGCTGAGACAGCACGGTGAATTGTCAACAGCCGTCATCAATAGCCTGATTCAACAGCTTCATCCGGACTTGTGCGACGAGACAGTTGATCGCGTGATAGACGGCAAACATTATGGCAAGAAATGGAAACACGCGGTTCGCTCAGCGCAACAAGGCCTCAAGAGAACCGGGAACATTGAACTTGTCAATCAGGTTTGGCGACTGACGCGCTAACGAAAACGCAAGGCATCTCCAGGCAGCCGCTATCGGAGCGGGTTCAGTTCTCTGCCACGTTCCCCAACCGCATGCCTCTGTCGCCACTGGGCAGCTAGCCCCCCCGCGCTACGTGCGGTGCTCGCGCCACCAGTCGTGGAAGGACTGCCCCGCGAACGGCGGAAAGTCCCGCGTGTCCGTCCAGCCCTGCAGCACCGGGAACGGCAGGTTGTTCAGCCCGCCTTCCGCATTCGTGCCCGTCGCTTCGGCCAGCACGCCAGAGCCCGCCCCCGCCACCTTGCCGCCGATCTCGTACAGCAGCGGGTGGCTGAAGCCGAACGCCCACGCCTTCATCCCCAGCCGCCAGGCCGGCTCCTGCACATGCTCCAGGTCGTGCCGCAGCCGCAGCAGCATGTCCGGAATGTTGATGTCCACCGGGCACGCCTGCCGGCACGCCCCGCACAGGCTGCTGGCGAAAGGCAGCGGTGCCGCGTTCTCCTTGCCCTTCAGCAGCGGCGTCACGATCGCGCCGATCGGGCCCGGATATACCCAGCCGTAGGTGTGCCCGCCCACGTTCTGGTACACCGGGCAGGCGTTCAGGCACGCCCCGCAGCGGATGCACGCCAGCGCCTCGGCGTACTCGCTGGCGTAGATGTTGCTGCGCCCGTTGTCCAGCAGCACCACGTAGAACGCTTCCGGGCCGTCTGGCTCGCCCGCCTTCGCCGGACCGTTGAACATGTTGACGTACACCGTCATCCGCTGGCCGGTCGCGCTGCGCGGCAGCATCTGGATCAGCGTGGCAAAGTCCTCCCACGTCGGGATCACCTTCTCGATGCCCACCACCGCGATGTGCACGCGCGGAATGCTGGTGGACAGCCGGCCGTTGCCCTCGTTGGTGACGATCACCACCGTGCCGGTCTCTGCAATCAGGAAGTTGCCGCCGCTCATGCCGAAGTCGGCCTCGATGTACTTGCGCCGCAGGTGCGTGCGGATGAACTGCGTCATGTCCGCCGCCTGCTCGGTGTAGGGCATATCGAGCTTCTCCATGAACAGGTCACGGATCTGCTCTTTGGTCATGTGCATCACCGGCATGATGATGTGGCTGGGGTGGCTTTCGTTGATCTGGACGATGTATTCGCCCAGGTCGGTCTCCACCATCTCGATGCCGGCGGCCTCCAGCGCGGGCAGCAGCCCGATCTCCTCGGTGGCCATGCTCTTGCTCTTCACGCCGCGCTTCAGGCCGTGGCGCTGGCACACGTCGATCACGTGCTGGTTGGCCTCGGCAGCATCCGCCGCCCACAGCACATGGCCGCCGCGCGCGGTCACGTTCGCCTCAAAGCGCTCCAGCAGCTCCGGCAGATCGTGCAGCGCGCGCAGGCGGGAGCCGCGGCCCTGCATGCGCAGCGCCTGGCTGTGCGGCAGCTCGCCGATCACGTTGCGGCGGCGGCTGTCGGCGTTGCCCGTCCCGCGATCGAGCGCGGTCTGCAGGGTGATGTCCTGCAGGGCGATTACAGCGGAGTCCTGAAAGCGGTTGGCGGTGAGTTCCATGGTCCGGTTCCGAGTCCTGTGCCTGATATGCATATTCTAGCGTGAAATTGCGCCAATGCCGAAGGTTTCGCGCCGGGATGGCGGATCCGAACCTGCGGCGCCCGCACCCCCTGCCCGCGCCGATTCGCGCTACACTGTGCGCACACAATCCGCCAAGGGGGAACCATGGCCGAAGTCTTCCACGAGATCTCCGACGAGCTGCGCGCATTCATCGGCGAGCAGCACCTGTTCTTCGTGGCCAGCGCGCCGCTGAGCGCCGCCGGCCATATCAACCTGTCGCCCAAAGGCCTGGACTGCTTTCGCGTGCTCGGTCCCAACCGCGTCGCCTATCTCGATATGACCGGCAGCGGCAACGAAACCTCCGCGCATGTCACCGAGAACGGGCGCATCACCTTCATGTTCTGCGCCTTCAGCGGCCCGCCGAACATCGTGCGGCTGTACGGGCGGGCGCGCAGCGTGCTGCCGGGCACGCCGGACTGGGAGGCGCTGGTCCCGCACTTCAGCGCACTGCCCGGCGCGCGCCAGATCATCGCCGCCGAGATCCACCGCGTCTCCACCTCATGCGGCTTCGCGGTGCCGCGCTACCAGTTCGTCGACGACCGCGATCAGCTCACCCGCTGGGCGGCGAAGAAGGGGGCAGCCGGCCTGGCGCGGTATCGCCACGAGAAGAACGCGTGCAGCATCGATGCGCTGCCCGCCCCGCTGGCCGACCTGCCGGGGGAGGAGTAGCGCATGGCACGCCTGATGCGTTACCTGCCCGTGCTGCTGCTGGCGGCTGTCCTGCCGATCGCCGCCGCAGCCCAGTCCGCCGGCGATACCGCCATGACGCGCCTGCTGGCGCAGGCCGGCGCGCAGCCCTGCGAGGAAGCGCCCGGCTTCCAGTGCGTCTCGCTCACCGTCCCGCTTGACCACACCGACCCCGCCAACGCCGGCACGCTCGACGTGGTGTTCGCCGTGCGCCCCGCAGACGACCCGGCGGCGCGGCGCGGCATGTTCGTCACCGTCACCGGCGGCCCCGGCTACTCCGGGCTGCACGCGGCGGAAGGCTACACATCGTTCATGGATGCCCGCGTGCTGGAGCACTTCGACATCGTGTTCTTCGACCAGCGCGCCATCGGCCGGTCGCAGGGGGTGCGCTGCGACGAGGCCGCGCTCGCGTACTATCAGGCCACTTCGCCCGACCCGGAGGAGCAGATCGATGCCGCGCAGCAGTTCGCGGGCGCCTGCCTCGCCGAGATCGACGATCCCGCCATCCTGCCCTTCGCCGGCACGACGCAGGCGGTGCACGATCTGGAGTCATTTCGCGAGGCCGTCGGCGATTTCCGCCTGTGGCTGTACGGCGAAAGCTACGGAACGCAGTTCGCGCAGACCTACGCGGCGGCCTATCCGCAGCACGTCGCCGGGCTGATCCTCGATGGCGTGGTCGATCTCACGCGCACCGCTGAGGAGTACTACGTTGGGCAGGACCAGGCGTTCGATGCCGCGCTGCAGGCCGCCTTCTCCGCCTGCAGCGCCGATGCCGCCTGCCTGGCCGACTTCCCGCCGGGCGGCCCGCAGGCCGCGTACGATGCGCTGCTGGCGCAGCTTGAGCAGGGGCCGCTGCCCGCCGAGGTGGTGCTGCCAGATGGCACACGCGAGACGCGCATGCTGACCTACGCCATGCTCGATGCGGTCGTCATCGACGCCGCCTACACCGAGTGGGGCCGGGCGGAGGTGCTGCGCGAGCTGGCGGCCGCCGCCCGCGGCCAGCTTCTGCCGCTGCTGCGCCACGCCTACAGCTATCTGGGGATGGATCCGCTGACGGGGCAGCCCGCCCCCGACCCCGGCTGGTCCGATGCGTCGTACTACGCCATCGAATGCAGCGATTATCAGTACACGCTCGCCCTGCGCGATCCGGTGTGCGTGTTCTGGCAGCCGGCCCGGCCGCCGGCGGAACGGCCCGCGCCCTTCAGCGCGCCGGTGCGCACGCTGCTGCTCAACGCCACGCTCGACCCGGCCACGCCGATCGACAACGCGCAGGCCGTCGCAGCGCGTCTGCCGCAGGCGTGGAGCATCACCATGCAGGGCGGGCCGCATGTGATCTACGGGCGCGGCGGAAGCTGCCCGGACGATCAGGTGACGGCATTCCTCGTCTCCGACCGCGTACCCGCCGAGCGTGAGTCCAGCTGCGACGGCGTGGCGGTCAGCGCATACGAGCCGCTGCCGACCGCGCCCGACGATCCGTACTTCACCGACCCGGCGTGGGAGTGAGCGCGGCGCCAGCCTTCGCCTGAGGTCCTCTCCGAACGGAGACGGACTTCAGGACGCGCTGGCGTCTCGCCTACCGGTCGCGTTCGATCTGCCAGCGCACCACGCGCAGGCACACCAGCGCCAGCAGCGCCGGGGCGGCCAGCGGCAGCGCCAGTTCCACCAGCACGCGCGGCAGCGGCGGCCAGGGCAGCAGGCGCGGCAGGTTGACCGCCGCCAGAAACACCCCCAGCCCGATCACCGCCAGCAGCCGGCCCGCTGTGCGCGAGCGCGCGGATGCGCCCACCGCCAGGCCGATGCCCGCGGCGGCCAGCGCCTCCAGCGGCACGCGCAGCACGCCGACCAGCAGCATAGTCCCGGCGGCCAGCACAGCGGCCAGCGGCTGCACGTCCAGGCCCAGCCAGCTGTCCCACAGCACCAGCGCCAGCGGCAGCGCGCTCGTCGCCAGCCCGATCAGCACCAGCGCGACATCCTCCACCTCGCGCCACACCGCGGCGGCGGCCTTGCTGTCGATGATCTCCTGCAGCGGAAGCGGCGTGACACGCAGCAGCTCCAGCGCGTCATCCTCGCGCTCGATGACCATGCTGCTGGCAGCCCGGATGGCGATGCGCCCCAGCGTGCGGACGTGCAGCGCCAGCGCCGCCGGCAGGATCACCAGGGAGACGATCGAGACCGGCATCACCAGGCCGATCAGCCCCGGCAGCGCCAGCGCGGCGGCCAGCAGCGCCCACTGCATGGCGATGATCCGCGCGATCTGGCGCACATTGATCGGCATGAGCTTCCAGAACGGGCCGAGCTGCCGGCGGACCATCGGGTGCGTGCGGCGCGCCCAGCGCGGCAGCCCCTCGTCCATTTCATATCCCGGACGCCGCATCAGTCGCGCGATCAGCGCCGCTTCGCTTCTGTCCTCCGCTGCCATCGTGCCGTCTCCGCCCGGCCCACTGTACGCTGCCGACTCTACCAGACGTGTGCGAATCGCGCTGTTTGCCGCCGCCATCTGCGCCCGGCCAGCAGTTCCGGCGCAACATGCGTTACAATGGCGGCACGGATGGAGGGAGAGCGCCATGGCGTTTGACTTCGAAGCGCTGGTCGGGCATCTGAATGTGGTCAACGGACGGGCGATCAGCGCCACGCCGCCGGGCGCGCTGGTGGAAGTTGCGCCGCGCAAGGCCGCGCGTGGCCGCGAGACGGACACCTTCTTCGCGCTGGTGTTGCCGTCCGGCGATACCACGGCGCCGCCGCTGTTCTACGAGCAGATGGCCGCGCTGTGCGCCGAGCGCTACTTCAGCAGCACCGGCAGCGTCACCAGCGGGCTGCGCGCCGCGTTCGCTCATCTCAACGAGAACCTGTACGATCACAATCAGCGCGATCCGCATCACTACGAGGCCGCCATCGTATGCGCTGTGCTGCGCGGCCCGGACCTGTACGTCGGGCGCATTGGCGCTGCCGTGGCGCTGCTGCGGCTGGATGGCGCGGTGCAGCCGTTCCCGACTGACTTCAGCAACGACGAGCAGTTGTATGGCACCCCGCTGGGCGTGCACATGTCTCCTGATGTGCGCATGGCGATGTACACCGTGCGCCAGGGCGCGCGCCTGCTGCTGGCCGATGCCGGGCTGGCCGATCTCGACTATCACGCGGTGTGCGGCGCGGTGGAGCGCGATGACATCGGCGATGTGCTGATGGCGCTCAAGGATCTGGCGGCGGGCACGCTGAGCGCGATGGTGGTCGAATTCGTCCCGCCTGAGGAGCCTTCTCCGCTGCCCATGCCGGATGCCGCGAACTCGCGCGAGGCCCGCCAGATGCCCGCGGCGGCGGACGCTGCAACCCCGCGATCCAATCCGCCGGGCCCGCGCCGCAGCGATGCGCGCGGCGAGGGCCTGAACCGTGCGGTGGGCGGCGCGGCGCTGGGCGCGGCCAAAGTCGTCGATGGGCTGAACGACGCCGTCGACTTCGTGCTGCCCGAACCCCGCGAGAATCCGCGCAACGTGATGGCCACGCCGTTCATGGCCGCGCTGGCGCTGCTCATCCCGGTGATGGTGGTCGTCGTCGTGCTGGTCTTCTGGCTCAGCGGCACCGGCCAGAGCGAATTTGACCGGTGCGTCAGCAGCGCCTATCAGGCGGCCAACCTGGCGCGCGGGATCAGTTCGAGCGATGTGCGCGGCACGCTGGCCGCCTGGAATGCCGTGCAGGTGGTGGTCGCCCAGTGCGATCAGCTTCGCGCCGATGATCCGCAGATGGTCGCGCTCAGCGCCGAGGCGCAGCAGGTGACCGATGCGCTGGTCGGCTTCGACCGCCGGCCCACCACCGTGATCGATTCGCTGCCCAGCGCCGTGCTGAGCCGGCTGGTACTGCAGGGCGAAGACCTGTACGCGCTCGATGACGGCAACGACATCGTCTACCGGCTGACGCTCAACACCGACGGACTGAGCCTGAGCACGCCGCGCCAGCCGATCGCTTCGATGCGCCGGGGCGGCACGGTCAATCAGTTCGTGGTGGGCGACATCCTGGATATCGCCTGGGGTGAGGACGATGCCGGTCTGCAGCAGGGCAGCGTCATCACCGCGCTGGACAGCGCCGGCGTGCTCATCACCTGCCCGCCGCGCTTCACCCAGCAGTGCAGCGCGCAGCAGCTCAACATCAGCACATGGGTCGCGCCGGTGGCGATGGAGTTCTGGCAGGGCCGCCTGTATGTGCTCGATCCGGGCGCCAACCAGGTGTGGCGCTACGATGCGGCGGGGGGCAGCTATCCCAACTCGCCGGTGGAGTACTTCGTCGGCGAAGGACGGCCCGATATCCGCCAGGCGGTGGATTTCGCCATCGATACGCCCGGCTCGATCTACGTCATGCTGAACGATGGCACGGTGCAGAAGTACACCAGCGGCCAGCGCACCGGCTTCGCCTTCTCCAACTTCCCTGAGGGCCAGACGTTCACCGGCGTGCGCAGCATGTTCCTCAACACCAACCCCACCGACCTGATGCTGTACGTGGTGGCCGGCGGGGTGAACACAATCTACCAGACCACGCACGCGGGCACGCGCGCTTCCAGCTTCCGCGCTGAAGAGGATGGTCAGTTCAGCGCGCTGGCCGATGTCGCCGTCGATTCCAACCGCGATCTGATCTACGCCGCCAGCGGCAGCACCATCTACGCCTTTGAGCGCCAGGAATAGCCGCACACCGGCTTCTGGCGCTCCCCATATGCCATCACCACAGGAGCCGTCATGTCGTTTCTACCGCCCTTCGCTGAAGTGCATCGTGAGTTCGAAGGCATCAAGTGGAACTTCTTTCCGCCGGATGTGCTGCCGCTGTGGGTGGCCGACACCGACTTCTTCGCGCCGCAGCCGGTGATTGACGCGCTGCGCGAGCGCGTGGCGCACGGCATTTTCGGCTATCACCTCGACAGTCCGTCGCTCACCCGGCTGATCGCTGAGCGCATGCAGCAGCGGCACGGCATCCCCGCGCAGCCAGAGCACGTGCTGCTGCTGCCCAATCTGGTCTCGGCGCTCAGCATGTGCGCAGACATGGTGGGGCCGGCGGGCACGGGCATCCTCGTCACCACGCCGGTCTATCCGCCGTTCCTCAACAGCATCCGCCTGCACCAGCAGCGACTGGTCAACGCGCCGCTGCAGTGCAGCATCTCCGCCAGCGGACACCTGTCGTATGAGATGGATTTCGATGCGATTGAACGCGCCATCACGCCGGATACGCGCATGTGGATCTTCTGCAACCCGCACAACCCGGTCGGGCGCAGCTACACCCGCGCCGAGCTGGAGCGCGTGGCCGAAATCGCCGTGCGCCATAATCTGGTGGTGGTTTCCGACGAAATTCACGCCGACCTGCAGTATGCGGGCAGCCAGCACGTCTCGCTGGCAAGCCTGAACAGCGAGATCGCCGCGCGCACGATCACGCTGAACGCGCCGAGCAAGGCCTTCAACCTGCCCGGACTGGGCATCGGCTATGCAGTCATCACCGATGATGCGCTGCGCGCGCGCTTCCATCACATCGCCATGTATTCCGGCCAGCACACCAGCGCCTTTGGCATCACCGGCGCGCTGGCGGCCTACACGCACGGCCAGCAGTATCTGGACGAGGTGCTGCCGTACATGCAGGCCAATCGTGACGCGCTGGCGGCCTTCGTCGCCGAGCACCTGCCCGAAGTTCACATGACGCTTCCGGAGTCGACGTTCCTCGCCTGGCTGGACTGCCGGGCGCTGGACCTGCAGCCTTCACCCTTCCAGTTTCTGCTGGAGCGGGCGAAAGTGGGGCTGAACGACGGCGTGGCTTTCGGCGAAGGCGGCGCGGGCTTCGTGCGGCTCAATTTCGGCTGTTCCCGCGCGACGCTGCTGCAGGCGCTGGAGCGTATGCGCGACGCGATCCGCGCCCGCTAGTCCTGCGGATTGTCGTCGTAATACGAACACATCTTCAGGCCGGGGATCTCCATCACGAACGGATCCAGCGCATCGCTCACCCCCTGGGCGTACGACTGGCGTTCCTCGATCAGCGAGGCCACCAGCACATCGACCGCGGCGCTCAGCGAGGCGGTCAGCGCTTCGTTGGTGCTGCCCGCCAGATTGCCAAAGGTGTGCGTGAAGGTCTTCTCGCCGTTGAACAGCTTGAAGGCCTTGACGTGCTCCTGTTCATGCGTGCTCAGGTCGCCGTTAATGTAGGCGAGAACGGCTTCCAGCTCGCACTGCGTGAGCTCAGACTCCGGCGGCGTGACGGTGTAGCGGATGGTCGGCTCTGGCAGCTCGAAGCGGATCGACATCGTCCCGGTCACGTCCCAGCCGCCGCGCGGGTTGCGCCGCTTGCCGGTGGGGCTGAAGTTGGCCGGGCAGTTCGCCCCGGCGAAGTTGGCGGTGGTCAGGCCCATCACCGAAATGTTGCCCTGGTGGCCGCCATGCCCGACAGCGCATGAGCCCGTGCCGCTGGTGCCCGTGCGCTCTGCGCTGTCGTCCTCGTCGGTGTAGACGATCTCGTCGTCCTCCCCTGCGTCTTCGTCCTCTTCCTGCCACCAGTCGGGCATCCAGTCCAGCCAGCCGTCATCCTCGGCTTGAACATCGTCGGGAACCTCGCTCTGTTCCTGTGCGTTGGATGGCTCGCCGGGCGTGGTCTGGTCTGTCGGCGCGGTCTGTTCGGTGTCCACGACCGGGCCGCCGTCCGCGCTGTCGCCGCCGCCGGTGGCGCTGTCCCATACGTCGGAGGCTGCCTGGCTGACCTTGTCCCACACGCTGCCACCGGAGTCGCCCTCGGCGCTCTCCTCGTCATCGTCCCACCAGCGCTGCAGCTGCGCCGGGGCGCTCGCTGTGCTCAGCGCGCTGGCGCAGGTGGGGCAGCTGCAGCCCTTGCGGTGGATGACCGGCTCATGCGAGTGCGGAACAGGCGTGGCCTGCAGCATGCGCAGCACAGCGGCGTTGCCGGCGATGCGCTGCAGCCGCAGGATGCCGGCGGTGGCTGGCGCAGCCTGCTGCGTGGGCAGCACGACTTCTTCGGCACGCTGCGGCATGGCATGCGCCTGCCGAGACTGAAGCTGCTTCGCTGCGAAACGCGCGGACATGTTCCACCTCGCGGCCTGTACACCGGGCATTATCCCTATCATATATGCGATTGCGGTTTTTGCGCCGGGCATGGCGCACAGGTCTGCATCAGCGAAGTGGATCAGGCAGGCGGGCTGGCTCTGCAACGGGGGAAGCCGGGAGCGGAGCAGTCGCCCCACTCCCGGGCGTGACGATCGTTAGCTGCCGATCGTCACGATCTGCTGGGCGGTGGACTCGTTGCCTGCAGCATCCATCGCTGTGAGGATATAGGTCACCTGCGTGGTCGCCGCTTCCGGCAGCGGCACATTGACCGAGCCGCTGGGGGGAAGCTGCACGTAGGTCAGGCCGGTGGCGTTCGGCAGCACTTCGCTGATCTGCACCGTCACCGCGCCCAGCACATTCCACGTCATGGTCACGCTGCTCCCCGGCGCAGCCGTCGCTGGCGTGACCGAGAACACCTGGATGGTGGGGCCGACAGCAGCGGCGGGCGTCGCCGTGGGGCCAGCGGGCTGCACGGCGGGCGTCGCCTGGACGGGCGCAGCAGTCGTGGGGGTGGGGCCGGGGGGCAGCACTGCCGGCAGCGTCGTGCCGGTGAAGGGCACGGCCAGATCTGCGCTGGCGTACACATCGCCGCTGATCACGCTCACCAGGCTCAGGCGCAGGCGGATGAACTGCTCGCCCTGCGGCAGCCGCGGCTGCACTGCGCCTACGCCGCTGGAGGGCACGTAGTACACCGAGCGCGGCAGCTCGGCGTTCACTGCGCTGCCATCGGGCAGCACCTGCTCAAACACGAGCTGGCCGTCCGCCGGGCGGTTGCTCACCGACCAGCTCACCTCGATGCGGGCGCGCCCGCGCTCGACGGCATCACGATCCACACTGCTGGCGGTGCTGACGAAGCTGGTGATCGCGGCGTCGGCCATCGGCTCGCTCAGCGGAATGGTGAGGAAGCGCTGGTCGATCACGCCGCGGCTGTCCAGCAGCGTCAGCCGGAAGGTGGGCGGCGCGAAGCTCTGCGTGTCCTGCAGCGCCACCTCGCGCTCGCCGACAGGCTGCACCGCTTCGCGCGTCAGCCATGCTGGAACCCAGCCGTTCGCCCGCCAGTACTCCACCTGCACCGTCTGGCCGGGCGTGACGTTGATGATGTACCATGACAGCGTGACGGTGGCCTCGCCGCTTTCGATCTCCGCCAGCGAGACCGAGTCTGCATCTGCCGAAAAGCTCACAATCGCCGGAATGTACTGGCTTTCCTGGGCGCTGACGGCGCCAGCGGCCAGCATCACAACCGCCAGCATGACCACGATCACCCATGACAAACGCGATCGCATTCTGTTCTCCTTCACTGTTGTAAGCATCCTTCCCGATCCATGATAGCCTATGCGGGAAGTTCCCGACAATATCCCCATGCCATTCACCCATTATGAACTTTTATGAACCGCTGTAAACCTGCCGTTGTGACGGCCCGGCGGGTCTGGTATAGTCTGATCTCTCGCAATAAGGGCTGATCCGCTGATGAACGAGAAGACTTTGCGCGTGCTGGAGCTCGACAAGATCCTTGAGCGCCTCGCGGGCTACACCACTTTCAGCGCCAGCGCCGTGCTGGCGCGCGCGCTCGTGCCTGCCACCACGACCGAAGATGCGCTGCGGCTGCAGCAGCACACGGCGGAAGCGCGGCAGATGTTCGCCAATCAGGTCAACATCAGCACCGGCGGCGCCCGCGATGTGCGCGAGCCAGCGATGCTGGCCACCCGTGGGATCGCCGTGGAGCCGGCGGTGCTGCTCGACATTCGCAGCACGCTGCGCCGCGCCACCACGCTGCGCCGCAGCGTTGGCCGCATGAAGGCCAGCTATCCGCTGCTGAGCGAGCTGATCAACCAGGCGGAGGAATGCCTGCCGGTGCAGGAGGAGATCGCCCGCGTGCTGGATGAGGCGACCGGCGCCGTGCGCGACAGCGCCAGCCCGCAGCTTGCCATGATCCGCCGCGAGCTCAAGGTCGCGTTTGACCGGCTGCAGAGCAAGCTGCAGCGCATGGTGACGTCGTCCACCAATCAGCCGATGCTGCAGGAATCGCTCTTCACCATGCGCAACGGCCGCTATGTCATCCCGCTCAAGTCCGAGCACAAGGGCAAGATCCCCGGCATCGTGCACGACTCGTCTGCCAGCGGCGCGACGCTGTTCATCGAGCCGCTGGAGACCGTCGAGCTCAACAACCGCTGGCGCGAGTTTCAGCTGGACGAGGAGAAGGAGATCCGCCGCATCCTGAGCGCGCTCTCCGCACTCGTCGGCGATTACGCCACCCAGATCGTGCGCACCGTCGAGGTGCTGGCCGAACTGGATCTGATCCTCGCCAAGGCGCGCTACGCCGAGGCGCTGCGGGCGGTGCAGCCCGATCTCGTGCCGTTCGCCCCGCGCCCCAACGCTGACCACCCCGGCAGCACCATCGCGCTCGCGGCGGCGCGCCATCCGCTGCTGAGCGGCAGCGTCGTCCCGATCGATGTGACGTTTGACGAGAATACCTGGGTGCTGGTCGTCACCGGGCCCAACACCGGCGGCAAGACCGTGTCGCTCAAGACCGTCGGGCTGCTCGTGCTGATGGCCCAGTGCGGCCTGCAGGTCCCGGCGGAAGAGGCGCGCCTGAGCGTGTTTCGCGGCGTGTATGCCGATATCGGCGACGAGCAAAGCATCGAGCAGAGCCTGAGCACGTTTTCCTCGCACATGACCAACACCATCGGCATCCTGCGCGAGGCCGGCCAGGACTCGCTCGTGCTGCTGGATGAGCTGGGGGCGGGCACAGACCCCGGCGAAGGCTCGGCGCTGGCGCGCGCCATCCTCACGCACCTGCGCGATCTTCATGTCACGACGATGGTCACCACGCATCACCCGGAGCTCAAGGTGTACAGCGTCGAGACTCCCGGCGTGCGCAACGCTTCAGTGGAGTTCGACCTGGAGACGCTCGCGCCGACCTACCGGCTGATCGTCGGGCTGCCCGGGCGTTCAAATGCGCTGGCGATCGCCCAGCGGCTGGGCCTCAGCAGCGAGATCATCGCCGATGCGCGCCGCATGGTCGCCACCGAGGACCTGGTGGCCGACGATCTGCTGGACGAGATTCATCGCACCCGCGAGGACATGCGCCGCCAGCAGGCGCAGATCAAGGCGCTGCGCCAGCAGCTTGAGGAGGAACGCGCCGAGCTGGGCGCACAGCTGAGCGGGGCGGAGGACGAGCGGCGCAACATCATCGCCGCTGCGCGCCGCGACATGCAGCGCGAGATGGACGACTTCCGCCGCGAGGTCAAGCGGCTGCGCAGCGAGATGCGCCAGGCCTCGCTGCCGCTGGAGGCGCTGCGCGAGGTGCAGGCGCAGGCCGACAAGGCCGAACGCGCCATCACCGCGCCGGTGGAGCCGGCCGTCGCGCTGCCGGAAGATGATCGCGCCTGGACGCCGCGCCTGGGCGATGCGGTGTGGCTGGAGACGCTGCGCGCAGAAGGTACGGTGGTCGAGCTCGACCGCGAGGCGGCGATCGTGCAGGTGGGCACGCTGCGGGTGCGTGCGCGCCTGCGCGAGCTGACGCAGCCCACGCGCGCGGAGAAGAAGGTCGCGCGGCGCAAGTACGCCAGCGCCTACGAGGAAGTCGGTGAGATCAGCACGCCGAAGGTAGCCTCGCCGGGGCTGGAGCTCGATCTGCGCGGCGCGCGCGTGGAAGAGGCGCTGGAGCGGCTGGATGAGTACATCGACGCGGCCTACCTGACCGGGCTGCCCTTTGCGCGCATCATCCATGGCAAGGGCACGGGCGCGCTGCGCAAGGCCATCCAGGAGCGCGTGCGCCAGCACACGCTCATCGCCAGGGTGGTGACCGCCCCGCCCAAGGAAGGCGGCGACGGCGTGACGATCATCTACCTCGCGCCGCAGACGTAGCCGCGCGCGGCCTCAGCCGGGCAGATCGATGGCGGCGCGCACGCTGCTGAGCAGCTGATCGCGGCCCACCGGCTTGAGCAGATACTCCGACTGCGCGAACAGCGGGTCGCCTGGCTGGCGCTGCAGCGCAGACAGGAACAGCACGGGCACGCGGGCGGCGGTCCGGCGTGAACGCAGCGCTTCGACCAGCTCGTAGCCGTTCATGTGCGGCATCATCACATCGGTGATCACCAGTGCCGGCGGATAGCGCAGCGCCAGATCGAGCGCCTGTGCCGGTTCCGTCGTGCCAATGATCTGCACATCGACGCCGTCCAGATAGTCGTACATCAGCTGCAGCGCCGCGGGGTCGTTGTCGACGACCAGAACCAGCGGGCGGCCCGGCAGGATGCTGCTGCTGCTCACCTCAGGCGCGACGGGCAGCAGCAGGGTGAAGGTACTGCCCTGCCCGGGCGCGCTCTCCAGCACGACCGCGCCGCCCTGCAGCGTCGTCAGCTCGCGCGTGATCGCCAGCCCCAGCCCGGTTCCGCCAAAGGCGCGATCGCCTGCGCCGTCCACCTGGCGAAAGCTGTCGAAGATCAGCGCGTGATTCTCCGGGGCGATGCCGATGCCGGTGTCCTGCACTGCCAGCGCCAGCCACAGCCCGTCGGGCATGTGAACGTGCGCGGGCAGGCGCCCGGCATGATCGCTCACGCCGCCGCGAAAGCGATGCGCACACACGCACAGCGTCACGCTGCCCGTCGGCGTGAACTTGATCGCGTTGTCCATCAGATAGTTGAGCGCCTGCCGCACCAGCATTGGGTCGGCAAACGCGGCGGGAAGCGACGGCTCGGCCTGCAGCGCCAGCGTCAGCCCCTTGACTTCTGCCGGCGTGCGAAAGGCCTCGATGGCCTCGCTGGCCAGCGCGTCGAGCTGCAGCGAGCGTGGCACGGGCGTGATGTGCCCGGCCTCCAATCGCGAGAAATCCAGCACATCATTGATGAGCGTCAGCAGATGCCGCCCGCTGGAGACGATGCGCTCGATGCGGTCGAGCTGCTGCGCGTTCACGTCGCCGTAGAAGCCGCTGAGCAGCATGTCGCTGTAGCCGATGATGGCGTTCAGCGGCGTGCGCAGTTCGTGGCTCATGTTGGCGAGGAACTCGTTCTTCAGCCGGTTGGCGGTGATCGCCTCGGTGTACAGCCAGGCGTTGCGCACGGCCATCGCCACCTGCCCGGCGATCGTCATCACCGTCTCGCGCTCCTCGTCGGTGAACGTGCGCGGTCGGCTGATGCTGTCCAGTCCGATGCTGCCGACGAATTCATCGCCGGCCACCAGCGGCGCGAGCAGCGTCGAGCGCGACTGCACGCGCTGCAGCAGCACGCGCGTCGGTTCGTCCAGCCCGTCGATCTCCGCTTCGCTGATCGCCAGCGGCAGGCGTTCCTCGCGCAGGCGGCGCATGACGCCGTTGTCCTGCATCGGCACCTGCACGCCCGCCAGCCCCCAGTCGGGATATTCACTCACCAGGTGCGCTTCCTCGCTGCCACGCCTGACGGTCATCACGCCGCAGTGATCGACCTCGAACAGCTCGGTGAGCAGCTGCGCGGTGGTCTGCAGCACCTGGTCCGGATCGAGCGAGGCGGCGATCATCGCGCCGACGCGGTGGATCAGATCGAGGCGGCGGGCGCGGCGCACCTGCACGTCGAGGCTGGTCTGATAGGAGTAGCGCGAGCGCGCGCTGTCGACGGTGATGGCGGCCTGGCGGGCGAGGGCGAAGGCGATGCTGGTGGCGGAGTCCTGATAATGCGCGATGGCGCGGTTGCCCAGCACGATCACGCCGATGACCTGATCGCGCACGATCATCGGCAGGCTCAGCCAGCTGCGCAGGTGGCTGCCCCCGGGCAGGCCGGCGTAGCCATCCCAGGCGGGCTCGCGCTGCGCGTCTGCGATGATGAGTGGCTGCTGCGCCAGACAGGCCTGGCGGATGGGATTGCGCGGGTTGAGCTGGATCATCCGGTCGGCGGGCGCCTCGTCCGGGTCGGATGAGTAGTACAGGTGCAGCCGCTCGAAGGTGTCTTCGTCGTTCTCGCGCAGCAGCAGCGCGACACTGTGGGCGCCCACCAGCCGCGAGAGCAGGTCGATGATGCGTTCGAGCGCCTCATCCGGCTCGCGGGCGGCAGCGACGGCCTGGCTGGCATCCATCAGCGCGCTCATCAGTCCGCGCCGCGCACGCTCCTGCTGGCGCAGCGCCAGGCTGCCCAGCCCAAGCGCAATCTGCCCGGCGGCGGTGGCGATCAGCGCCAGCAGCGTGCTGTCGAAGGCGTCCGGTTCGCTGCTGCACACGCACAGCAGGCCGAGCATGTCGCTGTCTGCGCCGCGCAGGGGCAGCGCGTACCACGTGCGCGCCCACGAGGCCGGCTCCTGCGCATCCGGCACGATGCCGAGCGCCTGCAGCCGTTCGGGCTCCGCCAGCGCATCGGCGAAGTACACTTCCTTGCCGCTGCGGATGACCGCCCGGCTGAAGCCGCACACCGCGATCGGCGCGTATTCCTGGCTAACGCCTTCCTCGCACACCAGCGGCAGCAGCAGCATGTCGTCCTGCGGGCGGTGCAGCCCGAGAAAGAACGAATGCTCGCCGAACAGGCTGGCAAGCGGCCGGTACAGCATCTCCCACAGCGTGCTCTCGTCTGCCGAGGCGAAGACGCGGCTGATCTCGTGCAGATCGAGCAGCACGCTGTCGAAAGCGCTGTCGTGGTACGCGGAGCTCGTCATGTGTGAGGGCGGGGCGGCGCACCGCGCCCGGCAACTCCTCGCCGATGGTCGATGGATGCTGTTACAATTCTACACGCTAGATTTGTGAACGAACGTATATAAAAGGGCGGTGTTCTTCGCTCATGTCCTACGCCAGCGTATTTGTGCAACTCCCGCAGGATGAAACGGTCGCCGCTGTGCAGCGCGCCTGGGCCGCGCATGGCTGGACGCCGATCGATCCGTTCGCGGGCTACGGGCGGCCCGCGCCGCAGGCCATGCGCGCCTTCGCGGCTCCGGCGCAGGCGGGCTGGACGCGCGTGCTGTGCGAGCGGCTGCCAGACGAGGCACTGCTGTGCGCGCTGGCCGCAGAGGTCACGCTGCTGGCCGTGCAGATTGAGGATGGGCAGGCGGCGGTGTGGCTGGGCCGGGGCGGTGCGCTGAGCCCGCTGCCGCTGCCAGCGCTGGAGTCACAGCCTGCGCCACGCCCGGTGGAAAGCCCTCTGCAGACCGCGCTGCCGGCTGACATGCAGGCGCTGAACACCCACCCGGGGGCTGCCGGCAAGCTGTTCGCCCGGCTGAGCGACTCGCTGCTGGGCAAGGCGGGCGGCACCGACCAGCGCGCAGCAGCGCTGGCGCTGCTGGCCGCTGACGACGTATGGTCCGGCCCGGCTGGGCGGCAGGT
This sequence comes from uncultured Pleurocapsa sp., assembly GCA_964654755.1. GTDB lineage: Bacteria > Chloroflexota > Anaerolineae > Aggregatilineales > Phototrophicaceae > Flexifilum. The sequence continues at coordinate 18,419 of CAZZJW010000058.1, forward strand.
GGCCGCGGTGCTTCGCGGGCAGGGCGTGGCCGGCTGGGAGACGCCCGGATTCGCGGAGCTGCGCGATGCGTACGCGCTGGCCCGCCGCCGGCAGCGCCGTCCGGAAGCCGCACCGCTGCCGGGTGATGCCGATACGCTTGCTCGCGTGCCGGATGCGCTCGCCTGTCATCTGCTGTATGCAGCGAAAGGCCAGGCCCCCTGATGTCCATCCGCGACCGCCAGCACTGGGATGCGCGCTTTCGGGCGCTGCAGGATGGGCCGTTTCCTGCGCCGGATCCGCTCATGTTTCAGTACACGCCGCCGCCGGAGGGCCTGGAGGCGCGCGCGCTCGATCTGGCGTGCGGCCTGGGCCAGAACGGGCTGTGGCTGGCGGAGCAGGGCTACAGCGTCGATCTGCTCGACATCAGCCGCGAGGCGCTTCGGCGCGCGCAGGCCGAGGCACGGCGGCGCGGCACACGGCGGGTCAACTTCCTGCAGGTGGACCTGGATGAGGCGGCGCTGCGCAGCGAAGCCTACGATGTGGTGTGCATCTTCCGCTATTTCCAGCGCGATCTGTTCCCGCGCATCCGCGGCTGCGTCGCTCCCGGCGGGCGTGTGATCTGCCAGACGTACACCACCGGGGCGCGGGCGGTGATGCCGGAGATCAGCGCCGATGTCCTGGCCAGCGAGGGCGAACTGGCCGGGCTGTTCGCTGATTGGACGGTGCTGCGCAGCAGCGAGAGCGATATCATGGCGCAGGTGGTGGCCGTCCGTCCGGCACGCTAACCCGCGCACTTCCACGCACGCACATATCCCTCTGCAGAAGGCCGGCGCTGCGCCGTCACTCCGTGTCTTCGTGCGCGCAAAATCAGCACATCTGTTCTTGATTGTTCAGAACTTTTGTTCTATCATTCCGGCAGTGTTCGACTGGCGGAAACCTGACATTCATGACCGCAGTTCAGCGATCCTCCCCGCGCGCGATGCAGCCGGCCCGGCGCCGCGCCACGACCGGAAAGCAGACGGCTCCGGCGCCTGCGCCACACCCCCTGCGCGAGCTGGCGCGGCGGATGGGCGGGCTGGCACTGGCGGCTGCGCTGGGGGCAGCGCTATCCGGCTGGCTGCAGCGCACTGCACTGCCCGATTCGTGGACCGAGCCGATCCGCGTGGCTGGCGCTGCGTCCGGGCCGATCGCGCCGCTGTTCACGCCGGAAGTGCAGCGTTGGGCAGGCGATATCGCGCGCTGGGCGGCCGCTTACCAGCTTGACCCGAATCTGCTGGCGACGGTGATGCAGATCGAGTCGTGCGGCGATCCGGATATCGCCAGCAGCGCCGGGGCGCAGGGGCTGTTTCAGGTGATGCCGTTTCACTTCACGCAGGGCGAGAGGATGACCGACCCGGAGACCAATGCCCGGCGCGGCGCGAGCTTTCTGGCGTGGTGCATGGACTACGCCGGGCACAACAGCTACATGGCGATGGCCTGCTACAACGGCGGCCCGTCTGTGGTGCACCGCGACTTCATGAGCTGGGCAGCGGAGACGCGGCGCTACTACGTGTGGGGCGGGACGATCTACAACGATGCGCGGGACGGGCGCCCTGCCAGCGATTCGCTCGACACCTGGCTGGCCGCTGGCGGCGCGGGCCTGTGCGCGATCGCCCGCCAGCAGGTGTACTAGAGCGCGCGGCGGTACACGCGCTGCTGCTGCACGGCGATGTGCGCCTGCGGGCCGCGCGCCGCATCATAGTCCGGGTTGTCCCACACGATCACCGTGCCCCAGCCGAGCGCGCTGATGTCGCTCACGTAGCCGGGGATGACCGCGCCCGGCAGCGGCCGAAAGCCCTTGATCATCTGCTTGCTCAGGTTGTTGTCGAAGTAACGCCCCGCGACCACGCCGGCCACGTATTCTTCCGGCGAGACCTGCGCCGCGTGCTGGCCGTAGCTCATCAGCGTGCTGCCGGCGACCATGCCGCGCAGGTTGAGCAGCCGCGCGGTGTCGAAGCGCGCTTCCATCAGCTTGCCCCCCACGCCGCGCCCCTGATATGCCGGATCGACGTTGCTCTCCACGCCATACATCCACGCGCCGTCCGGCACATGCCGCAGCCAGCCGCCACCGATGGTCTGCCACCACGGCTCGATGAAGGGATGCGCCGGATCGAAGTCGATGCGCATGCTCACCGTCACGCCGACGATGCGATCGCCGTGAAAGGCGGTGAACTGCCCTTCAGGGAAGATGGCGATGTGATGGCGAAACTGCTCTGTACTGAAGATCTGCTCGAAGCCTTCGGCATGGGCGTTGTACACCAGCGCCATCAGCGCGGCCATCGCCTCCGCATCGGATTCAAGCGACGGCGCGACGACGATCTGGTCTGCGGGATAGCGGGGCATGAGGTCCTCGGCACGGCTTCAGGGCAGAACGTTGTTTATAGCAAAGCGCCTGCGCTGCCGCAAACGACTGATGCTGCGCTGCGCCGCGCGCGCAGCATCAGTGCGCATATGCGATATGCACATTGAAAATTTGATTTTTGTTGTGCGCTGTGCATAATCTTCGTCGTCGCATACGGTTTATGACGTGCTTTTCGGCTATACTTGCCACAGCTATCACAGAGCAGCACATGACTGAAGTGATTGCCGCGTCCAGCGGCGGGAGAACGCACAGTATGGTCGCCGCCCCGAACATCCCCGTCACCCCTCACACCACCAAAGCCTATGAGACTGCGCTGGCGCAGTTCGACCGCGCCGTTCGCTATATCAATGTCCCCTCTGGCGTCATCGAGTACATGCGCTATCCGCGCCGGGAGTTCACGGTGAACTTCCCGGTGAAGCGCGATGACGGCCGCATCGAGATGTTCACGGGCTACCGCGTGCATCACAGCACTGTGCTGGGGCCGAGCAAAGGCGGCATCCGCTACAGCCTGTCGGTGGACATGAACGAGGTGCGCGCGCTGGCGATGTGGATGAGCTGGAAGTGCGCGCTGGCCGGGCTGCCTTACGGCGGCGCGAAGGGCGGCGTGGTGGTCGATCCGCGCGTGATGAGCATGGGCGAGCTGGAGCGCCTGACGCGGCGCTACGCCGCCGAGCTGATCCCGGTCATCAGCCCGCACATGGACATCGCGGCGCCGGACATGGGCACCAATGCCCAGACCATGGCGTGGATCATGGATACCTACAGCATGACCGTCGGCTACTCCGTGCCGGCGATCGTCACGGGGAAGCCGGTGAACATCGGCGGCAGCCTGGGACGTAACGAGGCGACCGGCCGCGGCGTGATCACCGCCATGACCGAAGCGCTGCGGCGCATGGAGCATCGCAGTCCAGACAGCACGCGCGTGGTCATCCAGGGCTTCGGCAATGTGGGCAGCAACGCGGCGGCGCGCGCGGCGGACCTGGGCTTCAAGGTGGTCGGCGTGAGCGATGTGACCGGCGGCATCTACAACCCGAACGGGCTGGACATCCGCGCCGTGCAGGCCTATGCAGCCGAGCGCGGCGACCTGCGGGGCTATGCGGAAGGCGACCTGGTGACGAACGGTGAGCTGCTGGCGCTGCCCTGCGAGGTGCTGATCCCGGCGGCGATGGAAGGCCAGCTCACCGGGCGCAATGCCGACCGGGTGCAGGCGCGGCTGGTGGTGGAGGGCGCGAACGGCCCGACCGAGCCGGAGGCCGACGACATCCTCAACGACCGCGGCGTGGTGGTCGTGCCAGACATCCTGGCGAACGCTGGCGGCGTGATCGTGAGCTACTTCGAGTGGGTGCAGGACCTGCAGGCGTTCTTCTGGGACGAGGACGAGATCTTCCGCCAGCTTGACCGGCAGATGGTGCGGGTGTTCGCGTCTGTCGAGCGCACAGCGGAGGAATACGAGGTGGACATGCGCACTGCCGCGCAGATCCACGCGATCAAGCGGGTGGCCGAGGCGCTGATGACGCGCGGCATCTACCCGTAACGCTTCGGCGCGGGGGCGCACGGCGCTCCCTGTCGCGATCACACGGACGGCATGCGAAAGCGGCCGTCCGTTTTTTGTTGGCGCTGTCCACAGGACAAAACAAAAACAGGGCGCTGGTGGGCGCCCTGCTGACGGTCTGTATGGGGAGTGCGGACCGGGCTTACGCCAGGCGGTTGTAGAACTCGATGACGAGCTGCTCGGTCACCGGCACGGGGATTTCCGCGCGCTGTGGCAGCGAGGTGAACACCGCAGAGGCGGTATTGCGATCGATGCTGAGATAGGAGAGGTTGTACACCTGGCTCTCCATGCTCTCGACAACATGCACATTCTTGCGCATCTTGTCGGTCAGCGCGAAGGTCATACCGGGGTTGACCTGGAACGAAGGCAGGTCGACACGGGCGCCATTGACCAGCACATGACCATGCCGGACCATCTGACGGGCCGCCCAGATGGTGGGGGCGAAACCCGCACGATAGACCAGATTGTCGAGGCGGCGCTCCAGCAGGCGCAGCATGTTCTCGCCGGTGTTGCCCGGCTGACGGCGCGCGCGCATGAAGTAGCGGCGCATCTGCGTTTCGCGCACGTTGTAGATGAAGGAAAGCTTCTGCTTTTCGTTGAGCTGCATGCCGTAGTCGCTGCGGCGGCCGCTGCGGAAGGACTTCTCCTTGCCGTGGTCACCGGGCGGATAGCCGCGCTTCTCGAGGATGCGCTGATACTTGGGGCGCGGGGCGAGAACCTCACCGAAGCGGCGTTGCACGCGTGCTTTTGGGCCGTGATAGGATGCCATAGAGACAAAACCTCGTTCGCTGTCTTTCGGCGGGTAGAAACATGCCCGCAGGTCGTTTTTCAAGCGTAAAACGCGATTCTACAGCCGGTGCGTCGAAAATCTAGGGTGAGTTCGCGCGCGGGGCCGGGCAATTGCGCGCAGGCCGCGAACCTGTCCCTTCGGACTGCTGATCTGCAATAGTTTGACACATAACACAACCGAAAGTACCATACACGAACCTTGAATTAATGAACAGACCGAAGCATAGTCCGCGATAATCGTGCCACTTGCGCTGGCATATTGTCCGCATCATTGCTGATCCTGTACCGGAGATAACGCTATGGCGCATCGCCATTTCGCAACGCTGCTCATCCCGTGTCTGCTGATCGCGCTGGGGCTGTCCACGCTGCCCGCCACAGCGGCAACGTACACGCTGCCTTGCGACACCACCGCGCTGGAGAATGCGATCGCTGACGCCAGCAGCAACAGCCAGGCCGACACCATCGAACTGCAGGCGGGCTGCTGGTATACGCTGACCAGCACGCTCACGGTGGCGGCGGATGGTGGCAGCACGCTCACCATCAACGGCAACGGCGGCGCCTTCAACGGAGACGCCAACGTGCAGGTGCTCGACATCCAGGCGGGCGCACAGGTGGTGCTGAACGACATCACGATCACCAACGGCAGCAACACAAGCGACGGCGGCGGCATCTTCAACGAAGGCACGCTCACCATCAGTGACAGCACCATCGGATACAGCTACAGCACGGCTGGCAGCGGCGGTGGCGTGTACAACAGCGGCACGTTGACGCTCACCCGCACGACCGTCACTGTCGGCGGCGCGGATGTCCACGGCGGCGGCATCTACAACGAGGGCACGCTGACCGTCAGCGGCAGCACGTTCAGCGAAAGCTATGCCGCCAACGGAAATGGCGGGGCCATCTACAACGAGGGCACGCTGACCGTCAGCGGCAGCACGTTCAGCCTCAACAGCTCGGAGACCGATGATTTCGACGATTACGGGGATGGCGGCGCGATCTACACCAGCGATACCGCGACGATCACCGGCAGCACCTTCACCGGCAACGAGGCGCAGGGCCTGGGCGGGGCGATCCACAACGATCTCGGCGATCTGTTCATCAGCAGCAGCACCATCGCGGACAACTCCAGCGACATCAGCGGCGGCGGCGTCTCGGTGTGCAGTGGCCTGGTGGAGATCACCAGCAGCGTCATTCGCAGCAACGATGCGGACTTTGGCGGCGGCGTTGCCGTGTGCTCTGGTGTCGTGAGCATCCGCACCAGCACCATCTCGGAGAATCGGGCAGAGTATAGCGGCGGGATCGAGAACAACGGCGGCGAGCTGACGATCACCAGCAGCATCATCCGCGCCAATGAGGCGAACAACGATGGCGCCGGAATCACCAACACGTCAGGTGGTGAGCTGACGCTGACCAACAGCCTGGTGAGCAGCAACATCAAGAACGCGTACGGCGACCTGACCGGCGCTGGCATCGTCAACGCAGGTGGCATCGCGTTTATTACCAACAGCACCATCAGCGGCAACAGCGCCGATTCGAACGGGGGCATCCTCAATGGCAAATCCAGCCTGATGGTGCTGGAGAACAGCCTGATCGCCGGCAACAGCGGCGGTGACTGCGCGGATGCTGCCGGCGTGGGCGGCGCACTGCATGCGTACAACAGCCTGATCGGCGATGGGCTGCTGTGCGTGAGCGGCGACAACGTCAGCAATCTGACCGGCGATCCGCTGCTGAGCGCTGACTTCCGACCGCTGGCGGGCAGCCCGGCGATCGACGCGGGCAGCAACGCGCTCGTGCCGGCTGGCCTGGTGGCCGATCTCTCGGGTGTGCCGCGCATTCGCGGGGCGCGCGTCGATATCGGGGCCTACGAGGCGGGCGAAGGCCCGGCGCCGACCACCTCTCCTGCAGATCGCTGGCTGACGGACAACCTGGGCGGGCAGACCGGTGGCGCGATTACAGGCCGCGGCGGGCTGAACATGGTCTCGCGTGACGGGCGCATCGGCAACCTGTATGCGCGCGTGCTGGCGCTCAGCGGCGCGTACGTCACGCCCAACGCGCCCGCCGAGATCGGCCTCCAGCGACTGCTCGACCTGGGCATCTACCACGCGATCAACCTGTATGGCCTGCTGGACGATGGTACAGCGGCCAACACGCTGATCCAGCCGCTGGAGATTTGCATGCGCGGCACGGGCGAGGTGCTGTTCGTGGCCGCCGCAGACCCCATGCGTACGATCGTGCGGCTGGCGTCGGTCGACCGCGGCGGCTACGCCTGCGTGATGCTGCCGTCCGCCGGCCTGCTGGTGATGGTGAACACGCCCAGCGGTTTGCCGCCGCAGGGCAGCGCCCCGGCCGCCAGCCCGGCGCAGGC
>CAZZJW010000059.1:0-25163 GCA_964654755.1 uncultured Pleurocapsa sp.
GCTGCCCTACGCCTCACCCTCGCTGGCCGGTTCAGTCTCAAACGTCAGCACCGGCGCGCCGTCGGCATTCACCCCGGCGTCCACCCGGATGTGCTCACCCTCGCGGATTTCGCCGTGCAGGATGGCGTTCGCCAGCGGGTCCTGCAGTTCGGTCTGCAGCGTGCGCTTGAGTGGCCGCGCCCCGAACACCGGATCGTAGCCCGCGTCCGCCAGCGCCTTGCGCGCCGCGTCGCTCAGCGTCAGCCCCATACGCCGGTCGGCCAGCAGGCGCTGCAGCCGGCGAAGCTGGATATCGACGATGCGCGTCATGTCCTCGCGCGAGAGCGGCGTGAACACGATGATGTCGTCCAGCCGGTTGAGGAACTCTGGCCGGAAGGTGCGGTCCAGCTCGCCCATGATCGCCCGGCGCACCGCCGTCCTGTCGAATGCGCCGGCCTGCGCGCGCTCCTTGATGATTGGGCTGCCCACGTTGCTGGTCATGATGATGATGGTGTTCCTGAAGTCGACCACCCGCCCCTGTCCATCGGTCAGGCGGCCATCGTCGAACACCTGCAGGAAGACGTTGAAGACCTCCTGATGCGCCTTCTCCACCTCATCCAGCAGCACCACGCCGTACGGACGCCGCCGTACCGCCTCGGTGAGCTGCCCGCCTTCCTCGTAGCCGACGTAGCCGGGCGGCGCACCGATCAGCCGGGCGACGCTGTGCCGCTCGCCGTACTCGCTCATGTCGATGCGCACCATGGCGTTCTCGTCGTCGAACAGGAATTCCGCCACCGCCTTGGCCAGCTCGGTCTTGCCCACGCCGGTCGGGCCGAGGAAAAGGAACACGCCCACCGGCCGGTTCGGGTCCTGCAGGCCGGCGCGCGCGCGCCGCACCGCCGCCGACACCGCGCGGATGGCGTCGTCCTGCCCGATCACGCGATCGTGCAGGCGGTCTTCCATGTGCAGCAGCTTCTGCTGCTCGCCCTCCACCAGCCGGGTGACCGGGATGCCGGTCCAGCGCGAGACCACCTGGGCGATCATGTCCGAGTCGACCTCCTCGTGCAGCATGGTCTGGCCGCTGGCGCGCAGGTTGTCGAGCTGCGCCTCGGCCAGCTTCAGCCCACGCTCGAGGTCGGGCAGGGCGCCGTAGCGGATGCGCGCCGCCGTCTCCAGATTGGCGGTGCGCTCGGCCTGCTCCAGCTCCACCCTGGCCTCGTCGATGCGGGTCTTGGCGCTGCGGATGGCCTCGATCGCGGCCTTCTCGGTCTGCCAGCGGGCGGTGAGCGCGTGCGCCTGCTCCTGCAGGTTGGCCAGCTCCTCCTCCAGGTCGTCGAGGCGCATCATCGAGGCCTCATCGCGCTCCTTCTTCAGCGCCTCGCGTTCGATCTCCAGCTGCATGATCTGGCGTTCGACGCTGTCCAGCGCCTGCGGCCGGGAGTCGATCTCCATTTTCAGGCGCGCCGCCGCCTCGTCGATCAGGTCGATCGCCTTGTCGGGCAGGTGGCGGTCGGTGATATAGCGCGCGCTCAGGCTGGCGGCGGCGATCACCGCGCTGTCCTGAATGCGCACGCCGTGGTGCACCTCGTAACGCTCCTTCAGCCCGCGCAGGATGCTGATCGTGTCCTCCACGCTCGGCTCGTCGACATACACCGGCTGGAAGCGCCGCTCCAGCGCGGCATCCTTCTCGATGTACTTGCGATACTCGTCGAGCGTGGTCGCGCCGATGGCGCGCAGCTCGCCCCGCGCCAGCATCGGCTTGAGCAGATTGCTGGCATCCATCGCGCCCTCGGCCGCGCCCGCGCCGACGATGGTGTGCAGCTCGTCGAGGAACATGACGATCTCGCCGTTTGAGTCGGCCACTTCCTTGAGCACGGCTTTGAGGCGCTCCTCAAACTCGCCGCGGAACTTCGCCCCGGCCACCAGGCTGCCCATATCCAGCGAGATCAGCGTTTTGTTGCGCAGGCTCTCCGGCACATCGCCCTTGACCATGCGCTGCGCCAGCCCCTCCACCACGGCGGTTTTGCCCACGCCCGCCTGCCCGATCAGTACCGGGTTGTTCTTGGTGCGGCGGCTGAGCACCTGGATCACGCGCCGGACCTCATCCTCGCGCCCGATGACCGGGTCCAGCTTGCCCTGCCGCGCCATCGCCGTCAGGTCCCGGCCATATTTCTCCAGCGCCTTGTAGGTGCCCTCCGGGTCCTGGCTGGTCACGCGCTGGCCGCCGCGGATGGCCGCCAGCGCCCGCAGGATGGCGTCTGAGCTGATGCCGTGCCGCTGAAAGACCGGGCCGACCGCAGCATCGTCCACCAGCCCGATCAGCAGGTGCTCGGTGGAGATGTACTCGTCGCGCATGTTCTGCGCCTGGCGCTCGGCACGGGTGAAGGTTTCCATCATCACGCGGCTGATCGTCGGCTGGGCGTTGCTGCCGGTGACGCGCGGCCTGCTGTCCAGCACGCGCTTCAGGTCGGCCAGCACCACCTGCGGGCGTGGGCCGATCTTGCTGATCACCTCCGGCGCCACGCCGTCTTTCTGCTCCACCAGCGCCACTGCTGCGTGGATCGGCTCGATCTGCGAATGGCCATACTCCACGGCGATCTGCTGTGCGCGAACCACCGCTTCCTGTGCTTTGTTGGTATATCGGTCCAAGTTCATCGCGGCCTACCTCGATTCAACCTCTCTAAGAGAATATAATCCGGGTATCAGAATCGTGTTGACGATTCATCGGATTTCGCTCAGCGGCGCCCACGCTGCTTCCCCCGACGCTGCAGAAAGGATACGGATATGCTTTCGCCGACGATCTTCACGCAGGAGAAGGCGCTGCGGGCGCTCGGACAACTGCGCTTCATCGTGCGCTCGCAGGCAGAGCGCATCCGCGACAAGCAGGCGCTCTACCTGCGCGATGGCGAGAACGGCTGGAATGCCATCGAAACGCTGTGCCACATGGCCGACTTCGAGGCGATCTTCCTGGAGCGCATGCGCCGCATCGTCAACGAGGACCGCCCGACCTTCGCGGTATACGACGCGGACGAGCGGCTTGCGACGCAGCACTACGATGCGCGCACGCTGTTCGAGGCGCTGCTGTGGTTCACCGAGCGCCGCATGGAGACCGAGCAGTTTCTGCGCTCGCTGACGCCGGAGCAGTGGCAGCGCACCGGCATCCACCCCGAAAATGGCGAGATGAGCGTGGGCGACATCGCCTACAACATGATCTGCCACGACATCAATCACATCGATCAGATCTTCAAGGCGATTGGCTAGCCGATGCTGAGCGAACCGGCGCTTTCGCATGACGACCGCCTGGCGGGCCGGTCGCTGCAGGCGCCTGCGCGCCCGGAGCACGAACCGCTGCTGGAACTGCGCCCGCTCGTCGAGCAGATCATGACGGTCGAGCGCAGCCGGCTTCCGGGCGAAGCGGATCTGCCGTTGGAGCGCGAAGATCTGCTGATGACCGGCCTGACCGAGCTGGTCGGCGTGTTCGAAGGGCGGCTGCACGGCCCGCCGGCGCAGGCCTACGAGCACATCGATGCGCTGCTGGCCCCGCATGGGCTGCTGCCGCTGCTGCGCCGGCACGGCCAGCGGGATGCGCTCATCATCCTGCAGGGCCGGCCCAACCCCGGCCCGCGCTCGCCGCTGCCGAACGTGCTGCTGCTGCTGGCGACGGTCTTCAGCCTGCTGTTTCTGGGCACGCTGATCGCGGCGGGTGAAGTGGGCATGGCCGATGGCGCGCTGGCCAGCGAGATCGCCAACAACCCGCTGCCCAATCTGTGGCGCGGCCTGCCGTATGCGGCCAGCCTGCTGCTGATCCTGGGCGCGCACGAGCTGGGGCACTACTTCGCGGCGCGGCGGGGCAAGGTAGCGGTGTCGCTGCCGTATTTCATCCCGCTGCCATTCCCGCTGAGCATGTTCGGCACGGCGGGCGCGTTCATTCAGCTGCGCGCACCCATCCGCAGCCGGCGAACACTGCTGGATATCGGCGCATCCGGCCCGCTGCTCGGCCTGGCGTTCGCCATCCCGATCGTGCTGCTCGGCCTGGCCACCTCGCCGGTCGGCCCGGTCGGCAGCAGCGGCTGGGTGGAAGGCAACTCGCTGATGTACGCGCTCTCGAAGACCGTGGTGTTTGGCCGCTTCCTGCCGGCGGGCGATATCGATGTCACCATGAACCAGCTCGCACAGGCGGGCTGGACCGGCCTGCTGGTCACCGCCATCAACCTGATCCCGCTGGGCCAGCTGGACGGCGGCCACATCATGTATGCGCTGTTCGGGCGGCGGGCGCGCCTGCTCTATGTGCCGGTGCTGATCGCCGCGGTGGCGCTGACGCTGTTCGTCAGCCAGGCGTGGCTGCTGTGGCTGGTGCTGCTGTTCCTGCTTGGGCGCTTTTACGCCGTGCCGCTGGAGGACATCACCCCGCTGGACCGGCGGCGGCAGGTGATCGGCGTGCTGGCGCTGGTGGCCTTCGTGGTGACGTTTGTGCCCATCCCGTTCGCGCTGCGCGAGATGCAGGTCACGCCGGGCATGCGCGAGAGCGTATCGGCGCTGCTGCCGGTGGCGCTGGTGCTGATGGCTTTGTGGCGCAAAGGGGGCGGGCTGTGGCGTCGATAGGCGAAACGCACGAGGTGCGCGTGCTGGCAGGCGAGCGTGAGCATGTGCTGCAGGTGCCGCACGGGGCCAATCTGCGGCAGGCGCTGCTGCAGGCGGGCCTTTCGCCGTACGGCAGCCTGAGCCGTGTGACCAACTGCGGCGGGCGCGGCCTGTGCGCCACGTGCGGCGTGCTGTTCGAGCAGGTGCAGCCGACGCCCGGCCACTGGCACGACCGGCTGGCGGCCAGCTTCGGCTATCCGCGCCTGAGCTGCCAGATCACCGTGGAAGGGCCGCTGACGATCCGCCTGCTGACGGACAAGATCATGTGGGGGCCGCGCGATCCGCAGCGCCGTTACTCACCGCCGGGCAGCGGGTAGCCCGCCTCGGCCAGCATGCGCCGCAGCAGCTCCAGCGGCAGACCGACCACATTGCTCTGGCTGCCGTCGATCTGCGCTGCCGGGCGGAAGCCCTCGTGCTGGATGGCGTAGCCGCCCGCCTTGTCGAACGGATCGCCGCTGGCGATGTAACGCTCGATCTCATCATCTGCGTAGCTGCGCATGATGACGGTGGTGCACTCGTGCGCGCTGGCGAAATGCGCCGGCTGCCCGGCGTGGAGCTGCGCCAGCGTCAGCGCTGTGCACACGCGGTGGGCGCGTCCACGCAGCGCCAGCAGCATCGCGCGCGCCTCGGCGGCATCCGCCGGCTTTCCCAGCACGGCCTCATCCAGGATCACCGTGGTATCCGCCGCCAGGATCAGCGCAGGCGGCGCCGTGCGCGCGGCCACCGCTGCTGCCTTCTCGCGGCTGAGGCGCAGCACGTAGGCGGAAGGCGCTTCGCCCGGGTGCTGCGTTTCGTCGATGTCTGGACGGGCCAGCGCGAACGTCAGGCCGAGCGCGGCCAGCAGCTCGCGGCGGCGCGGAGAACTGGATGCGAGGATGAGCGGCGGCGTCATGTGCTGTGCATCTGCAGGAAGATCGTCACGCGCTCCCCGACGGCATCGGGCAGCGCCAGCAGCAGCAGATGGCGGTCGTTGGGCAGCGCCTGCGCCAGCCCGCTGTACGCGCCCGCGCCGCTTTGCGGAAGCTGCCACCAATCTGCCGCTTCGGGGATCGGCGCATCTGCCGAGTCGAAGGGGAAGAGGTCTGGGTTGAGCGTTCTGGAGGCGCCGAGATCGGTCAGGAAATCGACCAGCTCGTCCTGCGGCAGGTCGAAGCGCGCCAGCACGATCGTCTCGAGCGCCGCCTCACCAGCCGTGTAGATGTTGGCGGCATCGAACGGAATGCGCGCGCCGATGAAGCTCTCCACCTCAACGCGGTTGACGGGGATGGAACGGATCATGCCCATACCATCACACGCAGCCAGCAGCAGCGCCAGGCCGAGCAGCGGGATGATGAACAGGCTTGAAGGACGGCGCACACGCACGATCAGGCAGACTCCTGGCACCAGAATCACCACATTACTTCATTGTGCGACAGATACGCCATGCGCGCATGACAGGACTTGTGAAATCCGGCTGAAAAAAACAACGCCGCCCCGGGCCACAGCGGCGGGGCGGCGTAACGGTGCGGGCTGGCGCAGCGCCTAGCGCCGGGGCGGGGTGTCGTCGTCTTCTTCGTCGTCGAAATCCTCGTCGTCGAAGTCGTCATCATCGAAGTCGAGTTCGTCGAAGAAGGCGCTGTGGGCATGCCCATGCTCCAGCTCGTCATCATCCGCCACGCGAATGTCCGTCACTTCGACGTCGTAGGTCAGCGACTTGCCTGCCAGCGGATGATTGAAGTCGAGGACCACGCTGTCGTTGCGGATCTCGGTCACCGTCGCGAGGTAGGTGTTGCCTTCCTCGTCTTCGACTTCCAGGTCCGTCCCCACTTCCAGTTCCTCGGAGAAGGGGATATCGCCGCGGTCGATTTCCTCGAAGTTCTCGGCGTCGTACTCACCGTAGCCTTCTGCAGGCGACAGCGTGACCGTGAACCGGTCGCCGATCCTTTTGCCAGCCAGCGCTGCTTCCAGGCCGGGGACGATCTCCTGATAGCCGTGCAGATACTCCATCGGCTCTTCCGCGGTCATCCGCGAGACTTCTTCACCGTCGACCGTCAGCACGTAGGCCACGCTGACGACCATCCCCTCTGCTACGATGTGGGGTTCCGTCTGCATTACGGAAACATCCTTTCCGACTGTCTGGACCCTGTTTCGGGTGCATATTTCGCATTGTACCGGCAACTCCGGCATTTGAGAATAGGCTTACGTTAAGGCATGCGGGTGGTCAGCGCCGGGGCTCTGCTTCGCCGTGTTCCGACACTGTGTAGGAGAAGCGGGGCGAAAATTGGGCAGAACAGCCGTGGAGCTTTGGCACTCGTTCCAGCATAATGAGCAGCGCGGTCAGGTGGTCCGTCGTCAATCAGGGATGTGCAAATCATGCGGTCATACATCAGCCAGAGCGTGCAGCGCCTTCGTCCGTCCGGGATCCGCCGCTATTTCGACATCGCCGCGACGATGGAGGATGTGGTGACGCTGGGCATCGGAGAGCCGAACTTCACCACGCCGGCGCACATCATGCAGAAGGGCATCGACTCGCTGCTGCAGGGGCATACCGGCTACACCTCCAACAGCGGCACGATCGAGCTGCGCCGCGCCGTCAGCCGGCTGATCGAGCGGCGCTACGGGCTGGCGTATGACGCCGAGAGCGAGGTGCTGATCACCGTCGGCGTGAGCGAGGCGCTGTGGCTGGCGCTGCGGGCGGTGCTGGACCCGGGGGATGAGGTGCTGGTGGTCGAGCCGTGCTTCGTGGCGAATGCCGCCGCGGTGGAGATGGCGGGCGGCGTGCCCGTGCCGGTGCAGGCGCACATCGACAACAATTTCCAGATCACCGGCGCGGCGCTGGAAGCCGCCGTCACGCCGCGCACCCGCGCCATCCTGCTGAGCTACCCCAACAACCCGACCGGCGCGGTGCTGGAGCGCAGCTACCTGCTGGAAGTGGCCGCCGTCGCCGAACGCCACGATCTGGTGGTGCTGAGCGACGAGATTTACGAGCGGCTGGTGTACGACTGGGAACACATCAACTTCGCCACGCTGCCGGGCATGTTCGAGCGCACGATCGTGATGAGCGGCATGAGCAAGAGCTATGCCATGACCGGCTGGCGCATCGGCTATGTGACCGCGCCAGCGCCGCTGGTGGAAGCGATGCGCAAGCTGCATCAGTACCTCATCATGTCGGCCCCGACGATGGGGCAGGAAGCGGCGCTGGAAGCGATCGAACATGGCGAGGCTGATGTGGAGGAGATGCGCGTGCAGTACGACCGCCGCCGCCGCCTGATCGTCGATGGCTTCAACGGGCTGGGACTGCGCTGCTTCGAGCCGCGCGGCGCGTTCTACGCCTTCCCCTCGGTGGCTGTCACCGGCATGGGCGATGAGGCGTTCTGCGAGCGCCTGCTGATGGAGGAGCGCGTGGCCGTCGTGCCGGGCAGCGCCTTCGGCAGCAGCGGGGCAAGCTTCGTGCGCGCCAGTTACGCCACCAGCGAGGAGAACATTGAGCGCGCGCTGGAGCGCATGGCGCGTTTCATGCAGCGCCACGGCTAAATCACGCAAATCTTAATTTGCACGTGACAGACTAACGAAACCTTTATCCTCAGGATCAAAACAGCCCCTCATAATGGAATATCGGGTGTTGATCGGTACGGCTGAGGGTGGATGTCTTCGCGAGCGAGTTTCACAGTACTGGCCGTTGGACACGACCCGGCGCGGCTTGATCTGATCGCGGCTCAACTTGAGCTCGACAAACACCGCGTGCATACTGTGTCTGGCGCGGATCAGGTGGCTGCTGCCGCGAAGCAGGTGCGCCCCGCCGTCGTCGTGCTCGACAGCAGCCTGGCCCCTGACCACATCCCCGTGATCCTCTCGCAGCTTCGTCAGGCTGGCGGCCAGCCGCCCGGCGTGCTGGCGCTCACCACAGAACTTCCTGCCAACCTGGAGGCGCTGCTGGAGGCTGGCGTGTTTGACGTGGCCGCCGGGACGCTGCGCCCGGCGGTGCTGCGCCATCGCGTGCGCATGCTCGGCGCGGCGCGCCTGGCCAATGCCGAGGAAGATGCTTTTCAGCGCGGCTGGCGGCAGGTGTTCAACGCCAACCATGCGCCGCAGATCCTGGTCGATCCTGCCACCGGGCGTATCGTCGCTGCAAACCGCGCGGCCTGCGCGCTCTACGGCTACAGCATCGAGCAGCTGCATGGGATGCCCTACGAGCAGCTCGATGTCTCGCTCGATCAGAGTATCGACCGCGACAGCAGCCTGAGCTTCAACTTCGTGCACCGCCGCGCCAGTGGCGAACGCCTGTCCGTCAAGATGTACACCAACCCGATCGATCTGGATGGCCGCAAGCTGAATCATATCATCGTCTTCGACATCAGCAAGCGACTGGTGGCAGAGGAGACCGCAGCGGAGCAGCGCCGGCTGGCGGATGCCCTGCGCAAGACTGCCGTCGCTGTGTCCAGCTCGCTCAATCTCGATCTCACGCTGGACCGCATCATGGAGGAAGCCAGCCAGGTCGTGAGCAGCGACGCGCTGAGCATGATCCTGTACGTCGATGGGGTGCTGCGGGTGGTGCGCGAGCACGGCTATTCCTCTACCAGCTTCGATCGACTGCAGCAGATCATCTTCGATGTCAGCAGCGTCACCAATCTGCGCATGATGCAGGAAACGCTGCAGCCGATCATCATTGATGACACGGATATATTTCCCGGCTGGTGGAAGCGCGAGGAGTGGTCGTGGATCGCGTCCAGTGTCGGTGTGCCGATCGTGGACGAATCCCGGGTGCTGGGCTTTCTCGTGATGAACAGCAGCGAGAAAAGTCACTACCGCCAGATTGACGCCGACCGCCTGCAGGCGTTCGCCGCGTCCGCCGCCATCGCTATCCGCAACGCCAGCCTGTTCAATCAGCTTCGCGAGCAGGCCGCGCAGCTCGAACAGCGCGTGAACGAGCGCACCGCCGAGCTGGAGAACGAGCGCCAGCAGCTTCACGCCATTCTCGACGCGATGACCGATGGCGTGGTCTACTCGCATTACAGCACCACCGGCATCCGCATCATCTACACCAATCCGGCGCTCTCGACGTTGCTGGGCTACAGCGCGGAGGAGATCATCGCCCGGCCCGATCTGCTGCGCGTGGCGGACCTGCCCGATGATGAGTACGCGCAGCGGCTGCAGCGGATCTACGCCGATCTGTTGCAGTTCCGGCAGTATTCCGACGAGATTCGCATGCGCCGTAAGGACGGCACGCTGATGGACGCCAGCGTGTCGCTGAGCGTGGTGGGCGATGCCAGCCTGGGCTTCGAGGGCGCGGTCATGGTCATCCGCGACATCAGCCGCGAGCAGGAGCTCAAGGCGCAGAAGACGCGCTTCGTGGCCTATGCCTCGCATGAGCTGCGCACGCCGATCACCAACCTCAAGACGCGGCTGTACCTGCTGCGCAAGCAGCCAGAGCGCACCGAGCAGCATCTGGCCGTGCTGGAGGAAGTGACCGACCGCATGCGCCGGCTGGTGGAGGGACTGCTGGATGTCACGCGGTTCGAGCGCGGCATCATCGCCCTGGACCCCCGGCCATGTGTGCTGCAGGAGATGATCGAGCGCAGCGTCGGCATCCAGCGCTCGGAAGCCGAGCGCAAGGGGCTGAGCCTGTTCAGCGAGCTGCCGGCAGAGCCGGTGCGGCTGGTGGCGGATGTCGAACGCATCATCCAGGTGATCACCAACCTCGTCACCAACGCCATCAACTACACGCCCGCTGGCGGCACGATCGTCGTGCGTCTGAACACCATGCGCGACGAACTCGACGGGCACGACTACGCCGTGGTCGAAGTGCAGGACACCGGCATCGGCATCGCTGCGGAGCATGTGCCGCACCTGTTCCAGGCGTTCTACCGGGTGCAGAGCCAGGTTGAGGGGACCGGGCTGGGGCTGCGCATCAGCAAGGAGATCGTCGAGCTGCACGGCGGCAGCATCAGCGTGCAGAGCAAGCTGGGCGCCGGCTCATGCTTCGCCTTCCGCCTGCCCCTGGCAGGACCACCGTCAGATCGCCATGAGCCGCCGCAGGTTGCCGCCTCGCAGGCGCGTTAGCCGCCGCCAGACCGTCGCGCCTTGCCGAACAGGCGGTTTTCCAGCAAGATTGCCCACATCGTGTGACTGCGGTTGAGGCCTGCTGCCGGCATGCTCCGTCTTGTGCGTTTCCCCCGCGCGATCCTCGCGCATCCGCTGCCCGCGCTGCTCGCGCTCACCATCGCGGTGCGTCTGGCTGCGCTGCTGCTGTTTCCTGGCGTGTTTCGCTATGAGCAGAGCGGGGCGATCCACGGTTCTGATGCCTACGACCGTTACGCGCTCGGCCTGATCGGGACCGGCGTGTACGGGCTGAGCCCGGGTGTGCCGGATGCCTCGGTCACGCCGTTCTATGGGCTGCTGGTGGCCGCCATCTACAGCGTGTTCGGGCGGGGCGGCTGGCCGATCGGGCTGGCGCACACCGCGCTCGACTGTCTGACGGTGGCCTCGGTGTACTGGCTGGGCGGGCGGTTGTTCGCGGGCTGGGGCGCGCAGCGCGCACAGGCGGCCGGGGCGCTGGCGGCGGCGTTCACCGCACTCTATCCGTATCTGGTGTTCCAGAATCTCACACTGATCGACACGCCGCTGTTCATGGCGCTGATGTTCGGCTGGCTGGTGCTGGTGGTGCGCCTGCGCGATGCGCCCGCGCGCGGCCTCGACACGCTGTGGCTGGGGCTGGCCGCCGGCCTGCTGCTGGCGCTGGCGATGCTGACGCGGGCGGTGATGGCGCCGATGGCGGCGCTGCTGCCGCTGTGGTTTCTGCTGCGGCGCGGCCCGCTGGACAGCCTGCTGCGGCTGCTGCCCGTGGCCGCCGTGCCGCTGCTGCTGTTCGCACCGTGGGTGGCGCGCAACATCGTGGTGTATGGCGAGCCGGTCACCACCTCGCTCACGTTTGGCACGAACCTGTATCAGGGCAACAACCCGGACGTGCTGCCGTTCCTGCGGGCGGGCTACGACCCGCAGTGGACGGGCGAGCCGGTCACGGAGGTCGACCCGGGCAGCCCGCAGGCCGACCGCATCCGCACGGCGCGCGCGCTGGACTTCCTGCGTGGGAACCCCGGCCTGATCCCTGCGCTGCTGTGGGAGAAATTCCTGGCGCACTGGAGCATCGAAATCTTCCCGCGCCAGAACCCGGCCACCAGCCCGGACAGCGCGGGCTACGCCGGCAGCGCGCAGCGCAGCGATGCGGACGGGCTGGCGCTGGGCGGCCTGCCGCAGGGGGATCCGGTCGCCGCTTATTCCAGCGGGCTGTTCGACGCGCTGGCGCGGCCCGTGCATGCGCTGTACTTCGGGGCGCTGCTGGCGTTCGGCGTGGCGGGGGTGCTGCTTTCAGCGCGCGGCTGGCGCGAGGTCTCGCTGCTGTGGCTGCTGCTGGCCAGCATGACCGCCGTTTATGTGATCTTCCACCCCTCCACCCGCTACCGCGTGCCGACCGACCCGGCGCTGTTCCTGTTCTCGGCGTTTGCTCTGGTGCAGGCCTGGGCGGCGCTGCGGGCCCGCTGGCGCGCCACGCCCCGCTGACGCGCCTTCGGCTGGCGCTATCCCCGCGCACATTTCCGGCGTATCGTGTGAGGTAGAGCGCCGCCGACGACCGCGCCGGCGCGCGCGCCAGCCGGAGGAGACCATGGCTACTGAACCGCGTATCGCGCTGAAACACTGGAGGGATGAACGCAACGGCGTCTATCTGTACGAGGCGCTGGCTGCGGTTGAGAAGGACCCGCACCTGGCGGAGGTCTACCGGCGCATCGCCGCTGTCGAAGCGCGGCATGCCGCCACATGGGAAGCGCAGTTACAGGAGCAGGGCGTCACCCTGCCAGCCTATCAGCCGGACTGGCGCACGCGCGTGCTGGCCTGGGCGGCGCGGCGCTTCGGCGTCAATGCGGTGCTGCCCACCATCGCCGGGCGCGAACAGCAGGACAGCGGCAAGTACGATCGCACGACGGGTGCGGGGCGGCTGGCCGCGGACGAACACTCGCATCTGCGCCTGCTGCGCATGGTCAGCAGCGTGCGTGCCGGCGGGATGGCGGGCCGCGATGTCGCGCAGTTTGAGGGGCGGCATCGCGCGGTGGGCGGCAACGCGCTGCGTGCTGCGGTGCTGGGGGCCAATGACGGGCTGGTCTCCAATCTCAGCCTGGTGATGGGCGTGATCGGGGCCGAGCTCAACAACACCGCGATCCTGGTGACGGGCATGGCCGGTCTGCTGGCCGGGGCCATCTCGATGGCGCTGGGCGAATGGCTGTCGGTGCAGAGCTCGCGCGAGCTGTACGCGCACCAGATCGGTATTGAGCGTGCCGAGCTGGAGGCCGCGCCGGAGGAGGAAGCGGAGGAGCTGGCGCTGATCTATCAGGCGCGTGGCCTGCCGGCAGAGCAGGCGCGCAGTCTGGCGCAGTCCGCCCTGCGCGACAGCAGCACCGCGCTGGAGACGCTGGCCCGCGAGGAACTCAACGTCGATCCGGCGGAGCTGGGCGGCTCGGCCTGGGTGGCGGCGCTGACCTCGTTCGTGCTGTTCGCGTTCGGCGCGATCATACCGGTGCTGCCGTTCGCGCTGTTCAGCGGGACCCCGGCGGTCATCGCCAGCCTGGTCCTGAGCGGCATCGGCCTGTTCGTCATCGGCAGCGGCATCACGCTGTTCACCGGGCGCAGCGTGGCCTTTTCCGGCTCGCGCCAGGTGCTGTTCGGGCTGGCGGCGGCGCTGGTGACGTTCACGATCGGCCGGGTGATCGGCGTCAGCATCAGCGGCTAGCGCATGCTGCGGTTGCAGTAAGTATTCCGCACAATCGCCTGTCAGTCGGAATTGTGCCGATAGACTATTGCAGTCCGCTTCATTGCAGTGTTACCTTTCCTGTCCGCACACGGGCTGTCCGTGACGGGGTGGTATTGTCGCTGTAATGTAGAGGAGATCAGGGAATGCGTCGTCGTTTACTGCTGAGTGTTGTGCTGCTGCTTGCACTCGTGCTCACGTCGGCTTTCGCCGTGAGCGCGCAGGATGAAAGCGTCCTGCGCATTCTGAGCAACGCCGATATCCGCACGTCGGACCCGCACGTGGCCTACGAAACCGAGACCTGGCCGACGGCGGCGCTGTTCTACGTCGGCCTGGTGCGCTGGAACGCGGAGAACACCGAGATCGTGCCCGCGCTGGCCGAAAGCTACTCGGTCAGTGAGGACGGCCTGGTGTACACCTTCGTCCTGCGCGAAGGCATCGCCTTCTCCGATGGCACGCCGATCACGCCGGAAGCGGTGAAGTGGTCGTTCGAGCGCATGTTCCGCCCGGAGACCGCCTCGCCCACTGCGTACATGTTCGAGGCGATCAGCGGCTCTGCTGCCTTCGTCAATGGTGAGGCGGATGAGATCGCCGGCATTCAGGTGGTCGATGACCGCACGGTGACCTTCACGCTCGACAAGCCGGTGTGGTCGCTCATTCAGCGTTTCGCGCTGCCGCCGGGCTTCATCGTGCCGGAGCAGGGCGTGGCCGCCGCGGGAGACAACTTCGCGCGCCAGCCGCTGGGCGCCGGCCCGTTCGTGCTGGAGAGCTGGGAGCCGGGCGTGCGCATCACCGGCGTGCGTAATCCCAACTACTACGAGGCGGGCCTGCCCGTGTTCGACCGCTTCGAGATGCAGCTCGGCGTCGAGCCGTCCGTTGGCATCCTGCGCATCGAGGCGGGCGAGGCGGATGTCGCGCTGGACTTCGTGCCGAATGCTGACTATCCGCGCATCGTCGCTGACCCGGTGCTGGCCGACCGCCTGCTGCCGACGGCGGGCTTCCCCAACATCGACTACATGATCATGAACACCACCATCGCGCCGTACAACGATGTGCGCGTGCGCCGTGCGCTGGCGGCGGCGGTGGACCGCGACCGCCTGGTGCAGATCCTCAACGGGCGCGCTTTGCCCGCCGCCGGCCCGATCCCGCCGATCGTGCAGGGCAACAACGCCGAGCTGCAGCCGCCTGCCTATGACCCCGAAGCGGCGCGCGCGCTGCTGGCCGAGGCGGGCTATCCCGATGGCTTCACCGCGCAGCTGTTCGTCAATACCGATCCGACCAATCTCTCGGTCGTGCAGGCGTTGATCTCGGACTTCGCGGCCATCGGCGTCAACGTCGAGCTGACCTCGGTGGACAACGCGGTGTTCCTCGATACCGTCATCAATCAGCGCGAGACGCTCGAGCTGATCATGACCAACTGGTACCTGGACTACCCGGATCCTTCGAACATTTACGAACCGCTGCTGGCCTGCGATGGCTCGTACAACTGGGGCCAGTTCTGCAGCGAAGCGCTGGACGCGCAGTTCGAGGCCGCCAACAGCATTCCGCCGGGTGATGCCCGCTGGGCCGCCTTCAGCGACTTCGAAGCGGCGATCTTCGACGAAATGCCCAACGTCTTCCTTGAGCACCAGCTCAACTTCTACTTCCTGAGCGAGCGCATCAATCTCGCCAGCGACCCGGCAGTGCTGTTCCGCTGGGATGCCGCCGCGCTGAAGTAGCGCCTGTTCGCGCCGCCGCCTGTGGAGCACGCCTCTGCAGGCGGCGGTCTTTTTCCGCCTGAACACAGCGAGCCTTCCGCATGGGAACCTACATTCTGCGCCGCCTGCTGGGGGCGCTGGGCGTGATCTGGGGCGTGGCCACCATCGCCTTCATCCTCGTCTTCCTGATGCCGGGCGATGCTGCGCGCATGTACGCCGGCCCGCGCGCGCCAGAGGAGACCGTCGAGCGCATCCGCCAGGAGTGGGGGCTGAACGACCCGCTGCCTGTGCAGTATGTGCGCTATCTGGGCCGCGCCATTCAGGGCGATTTTGGCCGGTCCACCCGCGACAACCGCCCGGTGACCGAGGCCATTCTGCAGCGCGTGCCTGCCACGCTGATGCTGGCGCTGGCCGGGCTGGCGGTGGGCACAGGCGTCGGCATTCCGCTGGGCATCGCCGCGGGGCTGCGTCCCGGCACCTGGGTCGATCAGACGGCGACGGTCTTCGGGCTGGTCGGGGTGTCGATCCCGCAGTTCGCGGTCGGCCTGGTGGCGCTGTACGTGTTCGGCTTCGTGCTGCCGATCTTTCCGCTGGGCGGATATGGCACGGTGGCGCACATCATCCTGCCGGCGATCGTACTCGGCATCGGCGGCATTGCCTTCTACACGCAGGTGACGCGCAACAGCGTGCTGGAGGTGGTGCACGAGGACTACATCCGCACCGCACGCGCCAAAGGCCTGGCGCCGCGCACGGTGCTGCGCCGGCACACGCTGCGCAACGCCATGCTGCCCGTCATCACGCTGGCCGGCCTGGACCTGGCGCTGCTGCTCGGTGGGGTGGTGGTGATCGAGGCGGTGTTCGGCTGGCCGGGCATCGGCCTGCAGGCGTGGACCGCCATCAAGAATCAGGACACGCCGATGATCATCGGCACGGTCATCTTCAGCTCGATCGCGGTGGTGGCCATCAATCTCGTCGTCGACTTCATTTACGTCTCGCTGGATCCACGCGTGCGGCTGACAAAATGAGCGAGAACTCCCCGGGCAGCACCGCTGCCGTCCCTTCCGTCGCTTCCCTGAGCACCCCTGCAGAAGCACTGCCGCGCAGCCAGCGCGGATTCTGGAGCCAGTTTCGCCGCCTGCCGAACGCCTGGATCGGCGGTGTGCTGGTGGTGCTGGTGCTGGGCTGTGCTATCTTCGCCCCGCTGATCGCCCCGGCGGACCCGCTGCAGCAGTTTCGCAACGGCCTGAACGACGTGGGCATGCCGCTGCCGCCGGGCGGGCAGTTCCCGCTGGGCACCGATCACCTGGGCCGCGATATGCTCAGCCGGCTGGTGTATGGCGCGCGTGTTTCGCTGTTCGTGGCCTTCATCGCCAATGTCTTCGCCACGCTGGTGGGCACGACCGCCGGGCTGCTGGCCGGCTACTTCGCCGGGCGCGTGGACTGGCTGATCATGCGCATCGTCGATGTGCTGCTGGCCTTCCCCGCCGTGCTGCTGGCGCTGGCCTTCGGCGCAGTGCTGCGCCCCAGCGTGACCACGGTGGTCATCATCGTCACGCTCATCAGCTGGGCGCCGCTGGCCCGGCTGGTGCGCAGCCAGGTGCTGACCGTGCGCGAGCGCGACTACATCACCAGCGCGCACTGCATCGGCATGCACCACAGCGGCATCCTGCTGTACTATGTGCTGCCGCAGGTGATGTCGGTGGTGATCGTGTGGACGGCGCTCAGCTTCGCTTCCACCGTGCTGGTCGAGTCGGCGCTCAGCTTTCTCGGCGTCGGCATTCCGCTGCCGGATGCGAGCTGGGGCAACATGATCCTGGAGGGGCAGACGCGCTATCGCATCGCGCCGTGGATGATCATCATGCCGACGATCGCGATCCTGCTGACCACGCTGGGCTTTAACCTGCTGGGCTATGCCGCGCGTGACGCGCTCGATCCGCGCACAGCGCAGCGGCTGTGATCCGTTGAGACTGCACAGGAGCTTGCGACATGACTCCGCTGGTTCGTGAAGGCACCATCCCCTTCCGGGGCTATCACACGTGGTATCGCGTGGTGGGCGAGGGCGAAGCGCCCGGCAGGCTGCCGCTGCTGGCGCTGCATGGCGGCCCCGGCGCGACACACGACTATCTCGAATCGCTGGACGCGCTGGCAGCAGAAGGCCGCCGCGTGATCTACTACGATCAGCTTGGCTGCGGGCGCTCGGCCATCGGCCGCCCCGCGCCGGAGATGTGGACGGTGGCGCTGTACGTCGAGGAGATCGACGTCGTGCGCCGCGCGCTGGGCCTGGACCGCGTTCACCTGCTCGGCCAGTCGTGGGGCGGCATGCTGGCGATGGAGTACATGCTCACCCAGCCGCAGGGCATCGCCAGCCTGACGATCGCCAGCTCTCCCGCAAGCATGGTGCAGTGGGTGAGCGAGGCCAACCGCCTGCGCGAGGCGCTGCCGCCCGAAGTGAACGCAGCGCTGACCCGGCACGAGGCCGCCGGCACCACCACCGACCCGGAGTATCTGGCCGCGATGCAGGTGTTCTACGATCGCCACGTCTGCCGTGTGCCCTATCCCGACTACGTGCAGCGCAGCTTCGCCTATCTGGCGAATGTGGGCGAGGTCTACAACACCATGAACGGGCCGAGCGAATTCCATGTCGTCGGCACGCTCAGGACCTGGGACATCATCGCCCGCCTGCCGGAGATCAAGGCGCCGACGCTGGTCACCTCTGGCCGTCATGACGAGGCCACGCCGCTGATCGCGGGGACGGTGCGGGACGGCATCCCTGGCGCGCAGTGGGAGATCTTCGAGGAAAGCTCGCACATGGCGCATGTCGAGGAGGCCGGGCGCTATATGCAGGTGCTGCAGGACTTCCTCAGCCAGCACGAGGGCTGAGCCGCCGCGCGGTTGTGATGATGTGTTGAGACGCAGGGAGAGGAATGATGGCTGAATATACGCTCAGAAAAGAACAGAAGGCGTTCGCTTTCGACCGCACGATTGCGCCGGTGCTGACCATCGACAGTGGCGATACCGTCACGTTCGAGACCGGCGATTTCGCCTACGAGCGCCTGTCGAAGGGTGAAGCGGTCGAGGCGATCGGCCTGGAGAACTTCAACGCGGTCACCGGCCCGGTGTACGTGAACGGCGCGGTCCCGGGCGATGCGCTGCGCGTGGAGGTGCTGGATGTGCAGGTGCGCCGTGCCTGGAGCGTGTGGCTGCCGGGCTTCGGCGGGCTGGGCGCGCACACCACCAGCACGCGCGTGCGCGAGATCCCGCTGCGCGATGGCCGCGCGCACATCAGCGAGAGCGTGAGCACGCCGATTCGCCCGATGATCGGCTGCATCGGCGTCGCCCCGGCGGAGGGCGCCGGCTCGACCTTCATGCCGGCTTATCCCTTCGGCGGCAACATGGACCTGCGCGAGATGGAGCCGGGCACCACGCTCTTCCTGCCGGTGCAGGTGCCGGGCGCGCTGCTGGCGATGGGCGATCTGCACGCGGCGATGGGCGCAGCCGAGGCGACCTGGGTGAGCCTGGAGGCGGCGGGCCATGCCGTGCTGCGCATCAGCCTTGCGCGCGGGCTCAGCCTGAACTATCCGCGCCTGCGCGTGGGCAGCAGCACGTACTGCCTCGGCATGGGCGACTCGCTGGCCAGCGCGCACCAGGTGGCACTCGATGCGGCCTACGCCTACCTGACGGGCGAGCGCGGCATGTCCGATTTCGACGCTTACGCCTACATCAGCGCCTGCGTCGATATGCGCCTGGGCGGCCCGGCCACCTCCATCGTCATGGCGGTCGTGCCGGACCCGTAGGCGGTCACTGCGTGGGGCGCGGCGACCTTGCGGCAGGCGCCCCACGTTCGGCTCACTCCAGCAGCGACTGCATCAGCGCCTCGGTGCGCGGCGAAAGCGCAGCAGAAAGTTCCTCGCGGAAGAGCGCCGCCATGTAGGCGTAGTACTCGCGCAAGCGCTCGCGCTCGCCCCGGGCGCCGATGCAGCGCAGCACCGCGCGGTGCACTTCCTCGCGCAGTAGATCGATGCGCAGCAGGCGCTGAAAATGGTGTTCCGCTTCGTGAAATGCCTGCCGCTCGAAGGCGCAGCGCGCCAGCCCGATCAGCGACTCGCGGTGCAGCCGCTGCAGGCTTTCGCGCACAGCGCTCACCCATTCGGTGTCAAATTGCGGCAAGAACTCGCCCAGGTACAGATCGACCGCGCGGCGGTAGAGCGCCTCAGCTTCCGGGCCGCGCGCGGGCTGGGCGCGTGCGCGCACCAGCAGCGCCTGCAGCGTGTGGGCATCGCACCACAGATCGACATCGGCGTTGACCTGGTAGCGCTCCCCGTCGAGCACCACGAGGTTCTCGCCCACGGTATGACGCAGGCGGTGCACCGTGGTGTGGAAGATGAAGCGCAGGCGCTGCGGCGTCTTGTCCGGCCAGAACTCCTCGCAGATCTCCTTGCGCTGCCGCCCGCCGCGCATGACCAGATAGAGCAGCAGCTCGCGCGAGACCACCGCCCGCCAGGCGTTCGACGGGATGAGCACGCCGTCGCGTTCGACGCGCTCGCGGCCCAGTGTGTGCAGGCGCAGGCTGTGGATGAAAGCGGGCGCG
This sequence comes from uncultured Pleurocapsa sp., assembly GCA_964654755.1. Taxonomy (GTDB): domain Bacteria; phylum Chloroflexota; class Anaerolineae; order Aggregatilineales; family Phototrophicaceae; genus Flexifilum. The sequence goes on from CAZZJW010000059.1 coordinate 19,682, forward strand.
GGCAGGACGCGGTGGGCGGGCGCCTGCGGCTGGGCGATGCTGGCATGGCGCAGCGCCACCAGTGCGCGCAGCAATACGGCGGCGGGCTGGCCTGCTTCGGCCAGCAGCGCGCCGATCTCGGTCGGCAGCTGCGCCACCTCAGCAGCCGCGGGCTGTGGGCTGCCGCCGCCGCGCAGAGCCTGCGCCGCGTCGCGCAGGCTGGCAGCCGCTTCCGCCTGCGACGTGGGGAGCGCGAGGCCAGCGCACAGCACATGCGCCAGTGCCGCTTCGGAATGCGCTTGCAGGCCGTGCAGTTCCTCTGCGGCCAGCAGCACCTGCTCACGCGCGGCGGCACGCTGCCCACGCATCCCGGCCGCTGCCCAGCGCAGCGCGCGCGCCAGCCAGGCCTCCACCTGCAGATCATGCGCTTCTGCCTGCGCCTGCGCCTCGCGGGCAATGGCGGCAGCATCCTCCAGCTGGCCCATCCAGCGCCTGAGCACGGCGGTGCTCATCAGGATGTGGCAGCGCAGCGAATGATCGCCTTCCGGCGTCAGTTCGAGCGCGCGGTTGTACACCTGCCAGGCGTCGTGAAGCTGGCCCAGATCACGCAGGAGATCGCCCATGCAGTGCAGCAGCGCGGCTTCCGCCCGGTGGTCCCTGCGCCGTGCGGCCACCTGCATCCCTTCAGAGAGCGCCTGGCGGGCGCGGGCGTAATCCCCCTGCAGCAGTCGGCAGCGGCCCCACGCGCACAGCGCGCGGGCCAGCGCGCTGCCCGGCGAATGCGCCCGCCGCAGCGCGACCAGCTCGTCCAGGCACGCGCTCGCCTCGTCGATCTGCCCGAGGCGCAGCAGCACCGCCTGCAGGGTGTGCAGTGCCGGGTCCAGCGCGCTGGCTGCACCCTTCTGGCGGGCATGCGCAGCCGCCTCGCGCATCAGCTGCAGCGCTGCGCGGGTTTCGCCCTGCGCCAGCCGCGCTTCGCCCATCAGCGCCAGTGCGCGCCCGTGGACGGCTGTGGCTTTGGGGCTTTCGAGCACGCGCTGGCACAGCACGATGGCCGCATGTGCGTTGCCCACCCCCAGCAGCACGCGCGCGCGCAGCAGCAGCGTTTTGCTGTCGGCGGCGGCGTTGGCGGGCGCCGCCTGATCGAGCGCTGCCAGCGCGGCCATGTTCTCGCCCCGGTCCGCCAGCGCGGCGGCGCACGCGAACAGCAGGCGTGGGCCGGCGGGGTGTGCTGGCGCGAGCGCCTGCTGCCAGCCGAGCAGCAGCTCGTGCTGCCCGTCACGGTAGCAGGCGGGCGCAGCGCTCTCGGCAGTGCGCCACGCGGCCTCGGCCTGGCCGGCGCTCATCAGGTGCGTGAATGCTGCATCGGGCTGATCGTGGCGGGCGAACCAGTCCGCGGCCTGCTCGTGCAGCGCGCAGAAGAGCGCGGGCTGTGTGCGCTGCAGGGCGTGCTGCAGCACCTCGCGCAGCGGCGCTGCCAGGCGTAGTTCGCCGGCGGCTGGTGGCGGCACCAGGGCGCGCTGCCCGGCTTCGCTCAGATGTGCGTCGGCATCGGGCAGGCCAAGCGCCTGCTGCAGCAGCGCCGGGGTGAAGCGCGGCAGGGTGGAGGCGCGCAGCAGGAAATCGCGCAGGGCGTGTGGCAGGGCGTCGAGCACGGCCTGCGCCAGCGGAACCGCCTGCGCCTGCGGGCTGCCGGCCCATTCCGGCTGCAGCAGCGTGTGCAGCACGTCAGGGGGCAGCGGCTGCAGCGCCAGCGAGACGCCCGTGGCCCAGCCCTGCAGTCGGCGAAGCAGCGCAGTTGGGGGAAGCTGGGCCGGCGTGCCGCGCGCGGCGGCCAGCGCCAGCACTTCGTCGTGGGTGAAGCGCAGCTCCTGCTGACCGATCACGCGCAGCAGGCGCCGCGCGCTCAGTTCCGCCAGCGGCAGCGCGGGCGGGGTGTGGCACAACAGCATCAGTCCCAGCCGGCCCGGAAGCTGCAGCGCGAAGATGCGCAGCCATGCTTCGACCGGCGCCGCGCCGGCCAGCACATGCGCATCCTCCAGCACCAGCAGCAGCGGCTGCTGCGGTCCTTCTCTGAGTGCGCCAGCCAGCGCCAAAGCGGCCTCCTCCGGGTCGTCGGCAGCCAGTGCCTCAACGCCGGGCACATGCTCGCGCAGGGCGGCCAGCAGTGCGCTGTGGAAGGTGGAGAAGTCGCGGTGCGCGGGCTGCATGGTCAGCCACTGCGCCGTCGTGTTACAGGCCGCGAGATAGTGCTGCGCCAGCGTGCGTTTGCCGCAGCCCGCCAGCGCATGCATCACCGTCACGCGATTTGCGCTGCCGTGCTGCAGCTTGCGCAGCAGGCGCTGACGCACGAGCACTGCCTGCGGAGCGGCTTGCTGTGGCAGATCAATCGCGGAGATCATCGCGGATGTGCTGCGCCTTCCCACATGATCGAACCACGAAACTGGCAGAAGCATGCCTGGAACAGCGCACCCGGCAGCGTAATTCTATGATGATTATGAGCTTACGTAAAATTTAGGACAATAGGGCCGCGGTCAGTTGTGCGGGGATCATTGGCTGGTGAACGCGCAGCAGGTGGCGCGGGGACAAATGGTGATGCAAATGTCGCGCCGGATGACCTTTCGATGGCACCCTTGTGCAGTCGTTGGCTTGCGGTGAGGTAGCGCGCGTGTCATAATGCCAAACGACAATACAACCTTGTGTGGTGGGAGGGGGTTTGTGTGCCTGCTGCATGAGTGAGACCGGAGATTGCTGCGCTGTGCCGGCGCCGGCGAGGGGATGGGGATGACTAACAAACCGAACGACTTCAACTTCGACGAAGATCCGTTTGGAGACGAGAATCCGTTCAACGGCAACGGACAGGGGAAATCCTCCGGGGAGTTCAGCTTCGACGACGACTTCGGCAGCGAGCCCCAGTTCGACTTCGACGAAGACAACGTCATCCCGCCCAGCCTCGGTGATGATACCGAGGCGGACATGCCAGATATCCGCACGCAGAGCGAGGGCGGCGTCAGCCGCACGTTCATCGTCATCGCCGCCGCGATGATCCTGCTGTTCATCGGCGCGCTGGCGCTGGTGGTAGTGCTGGCGCTGCGCCCCACCGGGCCGACCGATATCGAGCTGACCGCCACGCAGATCGTGCTGCTCAATCAGACGGTCGAGGCGCAGATCGCGCAGACGCAGACGCAGGGCGCGGTGTTCGACTCGCTGACGGCCACTGCCGCCGCCTTCACCGACACGCCTTCGCCTTCGCCGACCAGCGTGCCGCCGACCGAGCCGCCCACGCGCACGCCGACCGTCACGCTCGATCCCACCGATCTGGCCGGGACCGCGCAGGCGCTCGCCTTCGCCCAGACGGCCACCGCCCTGGCGCAGCCGACCGGCGCGCCGGTGACGCCCATCGCCACCATCACGCCGACCAGCGGCGCTGGCCTGGGCGAGTACTTCGCCACGCAGGTCGCGTTCGCCACCCAGCAGGGCGTGGCGCAGCAGGCGTTCATCGCTACGGAGGTGGCGCTGGGATCCGCCGCGCTGCAGGCGCAGCAGGCGCTCGATCAGGTCATCGCCAGCACGCAGGTGGCGCTGCCCACGCTGCCGGCGGATCAGCAGCAGGCGATCAGCGCCGCGCTCGCTGAGACGCAGGCCGCTCAGCAGACCAGCATCGCCGCGACGCAGCAGGCCGCCCAGCAGGCCATCGACGCCACGCAGGCGGCGGTGAATGCCGGCGCTGGCGCCGCCGATAATGCCATCACCAATGTCGACCTCGGCCTGGCCGCCTTCGCCGCGACCGTCGAGCCGATCGGCACGCAGATCGCGCAGCTCACGCCGGAAGCGCAGGCCACACAGGGCGCGCTCGCCCAGCTTGAGCAGGCGGCCACCGCCGCCGCGCAGGCCACTCAGGACAGGCTGGCCACCCGCGCCGCTGAGAGTGCGCCGCCCGCCGGGACCGAGGCGCTGCTGCCGCCGCCCGATCTGGCGACCGCGCAGGCCCAGGCGACCGCCGCCGTGCTGATTGAGCCGCAGGTGCTGGCGACCGCGCAGGGGCAGGCCACCCAGGTGGCGCTGGCCACCCGCGCCGCCCTCGTGCAGCAGGCGCTGAGCGGCACGCTGGTGGTCGTCGCGCCGACCACGCCGCCGCTGAGCGGCATCAGCCTGACCGCCACCGCCATCGCCCAGGCGTTTGAAGCGGCGACGGCGCTGGCCCCCGATCAGACGCTTGCGCCCAATCTCACGCCTACGGTCGGCTTCCCGACGCTCATCCCGACGATCTCGACGCTGCCCGACACCGGTGTGTTCGACGAGCTGAGCAGCGGCGGGGCGAGCGTTCCGCTGCTGGCCGCGATGGTCTTCGGCCTTGTCAGTGTGCTGATGGTGGCGCGCATCCTGCGCATGCGCGGCCGCAACGATGATGAGGCGGACGACGCCGACGACAGCACGCGCAGCTAGGCAACCGCCGAACTCGACGGGTTCGCAGGGCATCTCCAGCCGGGGATGCCCTGCTGCTTCATCCGGCATTTTCTCATCTGCGCGGGCATGGCCGGCGGCGCATCCGGGCTATAATCCGCGCAGCGCAATCCTCTGTCCTGCTGTGCAATCCTGTGTGAGCAACGATGCGTTTCGATACGCACCGCGTCAGCGCATTTCTGGTCGAGTCGCTGCAGCGCGCCCGGCCCTCGGTGGAGGTGATCGTCGACGATGGCGACATCATCCATGCGCGCACGCGTCACGGCGATCTGGCGGCGATCTATCTGATCGAGACGGCCATCAGCGCCGCTGAAATCCGCTATCACGTCGATGTCAACAGCGCCGACCGCATTCACACGCTGTTCGTGCTGTGGGGCGATCTGCTCATCCCGGCGGATGGTGCGCGCTACCAGCCGCACGACTGGATGCAGGCGCTGCTGACGCTGCACGGTGACAAGATCTACGCGTTCGATCCGTATCTGGGCGATGACCTGGTGTTTCCGGCGCACTTCGAGCGCGAGCCCGGCAGCTACACCCGCCGTATTCGCTATGGCGCGCCGATCCGCGCCGGCTGGCTGTCGTGCAGCCTGGTGACCGCTGAGCTGGGTGGTCGCGCCGGCACCTGGCGCGTGGCCGACTTCGAGCCGCGCGCGCCGGCGGCCAGCGCCGCGCCGAGCGACCCGCTGCACGCCCATTTCGCGCTGCTGGGCATCGAGCGCCGCGCCACCGCGCACGAGACGCGCGCTGCGGTCAAGCATGCCTATCGGCGGCTGGCGCGCCAGCACCACCCCGATCTGAGCGATCATCCGGCGGCAGCCGAGCGCATGCGCCAGCTCAACGAGGCGTACAGCGCCATTCTCGACACGCTGGACAGCGCGCGCTAGCGACGGCGCAGTGCAGCCTCATCCCCCGGCATGCTGACCTCATCCCCCGGCGCAGGGCGGCCTCATCCCCCGGCCCCTTCTCCGAGGGGAGAAGGGGAGTGAGATGGCGTGTGTCCTGAAGTCCTTCTCCTTTGGAGAGGGATTTAGGGTGAGGC
>CAZZJW010000060.1:0-3190 GCA_964654755.1 uncultured Pleurocapsa sp.
GCAATCCGCGCGCACGCGGCGCTGAGCCTCAGCCGGGCCGCGCCTGCACTTCCGCGCCGGCCTGGCGCTTCGCCTGCTCCTTGAGCGCCGTCAGCCACGCGTTGAGGCGGATGATGCGGTGGCGCAGCCGCCCGTTCTGGTCGATGCGCCCCGCTTCGGTCAGCTCATTCTCGGCTGCCTCCAGATACTGCTTGATCAGCACGGTCACATTGTCGGCATACGCCCCGCGCCGGTCAGCCGGTGACCGGGCATCCAGCAGCAGTTCTGCCGCATCCAGGTGCAGATACGCAAGGTGATAGCGGATGATCGGGCGATCGTGGCGGTACTGCAGCCCCTGCCGCAGCGCCTTCTCCGACAGCGCGAGCGCTACGCGCAGCTTCTCGCTCACCTGCCAGATCGATCGTGACGACTGCAGCGTTTCCAGGGTGGGTCGCTCGCCATAGTACTGCACCCAGCCGTAGGTATCGCAGGCCTCCGCCATTCTACCCGACAGCATGTCGTGTTCGCGATGCGTGCGGTCACACGTCTTGTACAGGTAGGTGAGGATGTAGATCGCCAGCGCAGAGTCCAGATAGGCGAAGTTTGGTCCGGACAGGCGCATCATCGCGCGGGTGTAGGCCAGGGTGTTGAGCACATCGCTCAGGTAGATCAGCCCGGCGCGCGCCTGCCTTCCGTGTTCGATCACCGTGCGCGCCATCTCCGAAAGTGCGAAGTGATCTCTGTGTCTCTGATAACGATTATTGAGAAACGTCCGGAGCGTCGGCATGTCATGCACGTACAACACCGCCTCGGCCAGGTGATTGAGCCCGTAGTACAGATTGCCCTTCTTATCGTCATTGCCCCAGAATTCAACAGCTCTGGGTCCGGCGACGTCTACTTTGTTCCCGAATCTGCTGTCATCATCCCCCGCAAATGCATTCAACCGCGTGAACAGCGGCGACAGCCGCAGTGGGCCATTCGTGGAGGTCGGAAGTGCGTACATGCCAGACATCTGCTCGATGATCGTTCGCATGCCCTCCGCGAAGGCCGCATTCCTGTCCAGCGGCGGATTGAGCGCGACGATCTGATTGAAGCTGTCGATCGCCAGCCTCTGTACCTCGTGCTGTGATTGATCAGTGTAATACTCTGCAAACGATTTCGTCAGCTTACAATACGGGGTATCCTGAGGCGTCTTCCAGCACTCCTCGATGTACTCCACGGGAATCCTCAGCCGCCCGGCCAGCGATCGCGCCTTCTCACGCGCCTGAGCGTACCGTTCCTTGCGGCTGTACGCCTCCGCCTCCATCACATCCGGCGCAAACCTGCGCACGCCAAGATCGCGGGCATTGCGGATCTCCTCCAGCGGCAGGCGCATCGCACTGGCCACGGCCAGGGCGTCGTCATAGCGCTCCAGGCGGTTGAACTTGCTGCCCAGCCGCTCAAACAGCTCAAAATCGACATCCCGGAACGACGACCGCCGCACTGCTTCGTTCAGGTAGGACGTCGCCGCATCGGACTCGATATCGCGCGCATACTCAGCCATCAGCTGACACAGCGCCACCGGGTTGGCCACGCAGGCGAACTGCTGCCGGCCCGCCACACGCTCGATGAAGTAGCGGTAGCTGCGGCTCTCCGAGCTGGTGGGCGAAGGCGCGCCGCTGTCCTGACTGCTGCCCACGGCATCGCGCTTCGGATCAAACGGGTCGATCACATCCAGCAGTGTCTTCAGCTCCTGAATGGCCTGCAGGCGAAGCCCGTCTTCGTTCAGCAGCTGCGCCCGGACCAGCAGCACCAGCGGGTGCACCGGCACTTCCCTGCGCGCCTGCTCGATCTGCTCGCGCGCCAGCCTCAGGCACTCCATCCGGGATGAGGGGATACTGCTGAAATCGTCTTTCAGCACCTTGCTCACCTGCCGGCTGATCAGATTGTGCTCATGATGCAGCAGGCCATAGGCATACCATGCGCGCATCGCAGCGAACTGAAAGCGAAAGACGCGCGCGCTGAAGGTGAAGTGGCTCTCGTCGCCCGGCTTCCATGAACCTTCCGGGAGCTTGTTTTTCTCCATCCAGTGCGCACGGAAGGCATCCATGTGATGGGTCACGATGCGCGCCATGTCGGCCAGCGGATCGTAGCGATGCGCATCCGCCAGCAGCCGCGCGGTCAGCAGCGACAGCAGCACGTATACCTCGAACTCCGCCCGTCCCTGAAAAGTCAGCGCGTTGCTTTTATTGGCTTCGTTCAGAGCAGGTGGATGATTGTCACGGCCAGGCGTTCCCCACTGATCACTCGCATTCTTCCACGCATCGTAGGCCTCCTTCGCCAGTTTACTGCGCTCATAGAAGCGCTCGACGCCGCTGGCCAGGCGATCGTCCTGGATCCTGCGCTCGAATGCCGCGGCCTTTCCTGCGATCATGCAGTACTTGCTAACGTCTGGCAGCTTCATGAGCTCGGTCAGCAGCGGGTCAGCGTACTTGTTATTCGCGGATGAAGCGTCACCTTTGGCATCGTGCTCGATCTGATCGAGCAACTTCACGCGCCAGTCGATCCATGCCTTCAGCATGCGGGCATCCTGGAGACGAATGCCTTCTTTATCGCGCTCAGCAATCAAGCCACCCACAGCAGGCGCCGTTGCATCACTCGACACCAGAGTGTCGATCAGCTGATCAAATGGCTTGCGCCACTCCGTCTGCCGCCAGGCTTTCGCCGTGCGCGGACGTGTATAGATCGCGTAGTCCAGGTACTGAAATGCCTTCAGCGCCAGTCCGCGGCGTTTCCGCTCATCACTCACCGTCAGCGCGCCGCCGCTCGTCAGCCAGCCCGCATGGATCATCACATCAGAGTCCCAACGCGCCGGCTCGTACATCTTGGCGACGCGATACAGGAACTCCTGCGCGCGCTGCCACGACTGCCCCAGACAGTAGGTCTTGAGCATGTCAGCGATGTTGCGGATGTTGCCGCGCTGCACGGCATGCATATCCAGATAGAACTGATCGGCTTCGGCCAGTTTGCCCACACCGCGCAGCGCATCCCCCAGCTGATGCGCCACCACGATGCGCTGCCGGCTGAACGCTTCGGAGTCGGCGGTCTTCAGCCCGATGACGCGGCTGCCGCGCTGCATCCGCGAAAGAGTCCGGTCGTACTGGCGCAGCGCAAGCCAGAATGCGTTGGTGGCGCGGAAGTAGTCCCCCTGCGGAGACCTCGACGTCTTCTT
>CAZZJW010000060.1:3290-4832 GCA_964654755.1 uncultured Pleurocapsa sp.
CTCGACGTCTTCTTTTCGCCATCACCAGTAGAACTGCCTGCTGCTTTCTCGTCAGTCTCGGCTGCGCCGCGATCAATCAGCCGGCCCCTGCGATAGTAAGCCGTCCCCAGGATATGCGCGGCTTCCGGGAAGTGCCGCCGCATGCGCAGCGCTGTCTGGCAGCGCGTCTCGATCTCCTTCATCACCGTTTCCGACTCGTGGAGCTGACCCCAGAACATGTACAGCGCGGTCAGCGCCAGCATGTACTGCGTTTCCGGCATGGCGGGGCCGAACGCCTCCGCTTTCAGCAGCATATCGCGGCCCTCTTCCCAGCGCCCCTGGTGGACCAGCGCAGACCCCAGGTGATAGTAGACCAGGCCGAAGCGCGCATGCTGAGCCTCACCAGAGGCCTCCAGCGTACGGTGGTAATGCGCGATGGCCTGCCACCAGTTCTGTCCTGAAGAAGCATGCAGCCCAAGCAGGAAATGATCAAGCGCCTGCCACGAGTCCCCGCAACCCGGCACCTGTTCCAGCGCAATCAGCAGCCGCAGCGCCAGTTCGCGAATGCGCTGCCGGATCACCGCATCATCCAGGTCACCACCGCCGGGGGGCGGATCCATGCGGACGACGAACATCGGGGATGTGCGCGAGCGAAAGCGCATGGTCACGAACAGCTCGATGCTGCCATCATCATGGCGCTGCGCGCCCCCGCTGATGCGGATGCGCGCCAGCAGGCGCACCAGAAACTGCGACAGCCGGCTGAAATCGATCGCCCTGCCCGTGCTGCCGACCTCGACCGTGACAACTTCCTGGATCTGGTCAAAGAAGTCGACGTCGAGGCCGGTAGTGACAAAGAGCGCGTTGGAGTCTTCGCGCACAAAATTGACATTCTCGATCTGCCGCTGCTTGAGCAGCGCGCCGGTGGTCTGCAGTTCGTCGATCAGCATGCGCCGCGAGGCTGCGGCCACCTTCTCCATATACGGACGGTCATCATTGCGCGCCGTCTGAATGCCAAAATCGGTGATGACATAACGATCGCGCCGGAAGGCGGCATACCACAGGCTGTACACCAGCAGCAGCACGCCGGTCGAAATCAGGCCGATCAGCAGCAGGTCAGTCGGGGCGAGGAACCACAGCAGTTTATCGGTGCGCAATGTGAATTGCAGACCAGGAAGGGTCAGCGTAGTTTCATCGCCAATCGGAGCGCGATTCACCAGCAGATGCAGCACCACCGGCACGCCGACCCCGCCGACCAGCAGGCAGGCCAGCACTGCCATCGTCCGGTTCTCCGGCGAAAGCAGCCTGGGAATCCAGATATCCCGAGCGAGCACCAGCACGCCGCGCGGCTGAACAAACGGAGAGATGCGGCTGAGCAGGCGGCCTTCCCGCTGGCGGCGCAGCATGTGCCGCAGGCTGGCGCTCTGTTCGCTCAGGAACAGACGGGGGAATGCGCTGAACAGCAGCAGCAGCAGGCCGAACAGGCCGAACAGTACCCCGCGTGTGTCTTCAGGCGCCGCCAACGCACTCGCGAAGCACACCAGCGCCGCAATCACGAACACCACG
>CAZZJW010000060.1:4932-24161 GCA_964654755.1 uncultured Pleurocapsa sp.
GCAGCATACGTAAAGGACGGGAGCAACGAACCAAAGCAAAATGATCAGGCTGAAAGGCAGCACTGACGCCGGCGAGCCAGCCAAATCCCTGACAGCCTCCAACAGCCCACCAATACTTACCACAAGCATCAAGCCCGCCACCAGCAGGCTGACGACGTTCATCAGCCAATGCAGCCAGCGACCTTGAGTGCGCCGTATGACCAAACCGCGTACCAGCACTGTGACAGCCAGCACGAATGTGACCAGATATGCGGCGGAGGCGGCAGCATCCATCTGGCCGGTTCCCTGCCACAACAGCGGCAGCAGCGCGCCAGCCACCACAGTTCCGACGCGTGGGCGGTTGAGCGCGCGCCAGTACAGCGGCGCAAACAGGTCCAGCACGATCGGCACAGCCGCGAGCGCCACGCACAGGGCCCCGAGCAGCACCCGCACCCCCAGGTCCGCAGGAGGAAGCGGCGCATCCATCCAGAGCAGGCTGCGCAGCACCAGCACCACCGCCGTAACGTACGCCGGCAGGATGACCAGATTGGCTGCGTGCTGCACCAGCACAGCTTTTTCAGTACTGCTGAAGTCCACCGGGGAAAGCAGATACGGAGGAATCAGGCCGGAAGACGAACTCGTTGGCGCACTTTTTGACATGCCCGGTCATCCTCCTGAGCGCGCGCTGGAACGTGCTGCACGCGCTGGAATAAGTGACCGGGCAGTATATCGCAGATACTTATTTGTACAATCTTTCCCCAGCGCGGCGCAGCCCGCCCTCCCCTGCTTATCCCCGCAGGCGAGCGGGCATTTTGTGCCCGCCCACCGCGATCGCGATCACACCAGAACCTTGTCCAGCGTACGCCGAGGGCTGAGCCGCGTCAGGCGCGTGGGATAGCCGATGCGGAACGGCATGATGCCGGTCCAGTCCGCATCCTCCAGCAGGGCCTGCACCGCGCTGCCGAACTCCGGCTCGATGCCCAGCTGCTGCTCGCGGTCGACGCGTTCACACATCTGGTTGAGCGGCTGCATGGCGAGCCCCTGCGTGGCCGCCCACAGGTGCATCCGCTGCCAGTACTGCCCCGTCCTCAGGCGCTGCACGGCATCTGCGCCATCGCGAACGGCCATGATGCCGAAAGCAGCGGCGCTGGGCACCTGCACCGTGCTCACCATCTGCACAAACGTCTGATCGTTCTGCGCGCGTGAGGCATCCGGTATCACTTTCGCCGCCGCCAGAATCGCATCGTCGAGTCCCTGCACGTCCAGCGTGAGCCCATCCTGCAGCTGCTGAATGGCGGCCCACTGATGCCGCCACCACACATGACTGTCGATGCTCTGCTGCTCATCGCTCACGAGCGCCTGCGACGCGCGTATCGCCACATCACCGAATCGCGCGCGCTGCTCCGCGCTCTCAAACCAGAACAGACGCACATCCGTCTCGTCATTGAGCGCCGCGAGATCCTGAAAGACCGTGGCCGGAAGCGCGCGCGTGGTGTCATATGCCGCACGGTTAGTGTGACGATTGGGGATGGCTTCATACAACGCGCTCGTCTCGCGGGCGCCAGCGGACAGCGCGATCCGCGCGACCTGTGTGCGGTCTGTGGGGTCGGGCATCAGCTGAAGCTCAGGCTGCAGCCCCTCCGCGCGCGCCGCCAGCAGCATGTTCTCCACGGCGCACCCCAGGCCGATGGTCATTTCGCGCAGGAAAGGATCGATCGTGCCGATCTGCCGCGTGATATCGGCGTACAGCGTGATGACATCCGGCTCGATGCGGAACAGCCACGGCTGCGAGTTGTGCGGATTTGACGCCAGGATCCCCGCCATCACGACGCGTTCCTGTGGCGTGGCGGCGTCACTGCGCCACGTGCGCCATGTGTCATATGCCGGCCCCTGGCCCGCCGCGAACACTCCCTGATCGACGCTGCGAACCACCACGCCGCCCGCTACCGCGATCAGCGTGATGCCTGCCGTCTGAAGAAACCTGCGCCTGCTGATGACCATGTCCGATACCTTTCTGCTGAGATATGATTTAAAAAGTGCTGACACTTGATGTACGATGAACGTTGTGCGAAAGTTGCACGATGTTCACTACCGCATTCGCAGACTGGGCGGACGACCATGGCGGAGATCAAGACGCGACGCGAGAGGATGACCGAGGCCACCCATCAGGAAATCCGGGATACGGCCTTTGCAGTCATGCGGGAGTACGGCACAAACGGGCTGTCCGTCCGGGAAATCACGCGCCGGATGGGGATGAGCGCATCCGCCTTCTATCACTACTACCCTAGCCTGAATGACCTCATCACGGTGCTGATCGTCGACTCCTTCAAGGCGATGGCCGCCGCAGTCGCTCGGGCGCGGGACGAAGCGCGCGCCGCAAAGCAGCCGCCCGTGGAGCAGCTGCTCACCATGGCGCACTGTATCAGGCACTGGGGGCTGGAACACGCGGTGCGGTTTCAGCTGATCTACGGGACGCCGATCGCCGGCTACGCCGCGCCAGCAGAGGTGACCGTGCCATACGTGCGGCAGATCAGTGTGCCGGTGCTGGAGACGCTCGCGGAGGGCATCAGAAGCGGAGCGCTCGTACCCATCCCGACGCTGCAGCACATCCCGCCTTCGGTCCGCGCGCATTACGTCAGCCAGCTCGGGCGCGAGGACGAGGTCCTTGTGCTGGCGTATCACCTCGTTAACGTGTTCTGGGCGAGCATTTTCGGGCTGGTCATGCTGGAGGTCAACAACCATCAGCAGCCAACCGTGGGGGACTCATCGGCCTTCTTCGACCATCACGTGCGCCTTCAGCTGATGATGATCGCCAGCACGATGCGCGTCGGATGAATTCTCGCACTGCGTGCTGTTCATCGCCGCCGCGGGCGACCTGATCGGGATCGACCTGATCCAGGCCGGAAGCCCGATCGCGACAATCATCTCACCGCTGGTACACCTGTGGCCAATTGGCGTCGCGGTGCTTCTGCCGCGTCAGGCGGTGAGGAGTCCATCCACGTAGCAGGCATCATGCCCTCAGCCCTCACCTGCCTGCACGCAGCGCAGCTGCGCCAGCAGCGCCGCACCGATCACCGGGGCAAAGCGCGGCAGCGGCAGCTCAGCCAGCCCGAGCCGACGACAGAGCGCGCGGCTGAGGGCGTTGTCGGCAGTGAGCAGGCCGCCGCAAAAGCAGATGTCGGGTGCTGCGCCCGCGCGCAGCATCACGGCGCGGGTGATCGCCGCCAGCGCCGCTGCGCCCCGATCGACAATCGACAGAGCGGCTGAATCGCCTTCCGCCGCCGCCTCAAGCACGATCTCGGCATACCGTGCAATCTCGCGCGTGGGCGGCGGCAGGCGGTACAGCCACGGCACCACATCCAGCGGCTGTGCCCAGCCCAGCGCCGCCATCATCCGTTCGGCCAACGCTGCGCCGCCCGGGTCAACGCCGTCCGCCACGCGGGTGAAGACGCGCAGCGCCTCCATCACCAGCCAGTAGCCGCTGCCCTCGTCCCCCAGCATATAGCCCCACCCGCCCGCCTGCGCCCATGCGCCATCAGCGCCCACCGCGCAGGCGGCGCTGCCGGTCCCGGCCAGCACCATCACCCCACGCCGCGCACCGTGCGCGCCGACCAGCGCGATCTCCATGTCTGAGCTGGCGGCCACCGGCACGCCGGGCAGGACCGCACCCACCGTCGCCCGCAGCCAGGGCTCCGAATGCGCACCCATCGCGCCCGCCACGCCGATGCCGACGGCGGCGAGCGGCGGCCCCCCGGCGGCGTCCAGCGCGGCACGCATCGCCGCCTGAATGCGCGCAGCGGCCATCTCGTGGCCGATGCTGCTGGGATTGACGCTGTCACCATCGATCTGCGCGATCACGCTCAGATCGGCGGCGGTGATCGCGACGCGCACCGTGCTGCCGCCGCCGTCAATGCCCATCACCAGCGGGGTCACGAGGCCACCGCCGCCATGACCCCATCGTGCAGCGCGCGGCGGAAGGCGTGCGTCGCGGCGTACTGCGGGCTGTGCCGCCCGTAATACACGCTGTTGGTCAGCACAGCGATGATGACATCGGCCTGCGGATCGATCCACAGCGTCGTCCCGGTGAAGCCGGAGTGTCCGTAGGCGCGCAGGCTCATGCGATCGCCCGCCATCGAGTCGGTCGGCTCATTAAGCGCAAAGCCCAGCCCGCGCCGTTCGCCATCGCTCGCCGTCTGCAGCGACGTCGCCTGCCCCACAATCGCCGGCGTCAGACCGAAGCGATCGGGCGTATGCAGCCAGCCGTGACCGAGCGCAGCGACCGCCCGCGCCGTCCCGAACACCCCGGCGTGCCCGGTGACGCCGCCCAGGCCGCAGCAGTTCTCGTCGTGCACTTCGCCCCACGCCCGCCGGCGCCGCCATGTCGGATCATCCTCAGTCGGCGCGATCTGCGCGCGCGACCGGCCGTGGTCGCGGATCGGATTGAACATCGCCCGATCGCGACCATCCTCGCCCAGCGGATCGATTACGCGCCGCTGCACGACCGCATCGAGCGGCGCACCATCCAGCCGCGCGACGGCCTCGCCCAGCAGCATCATGCCGACATCGCTGTAACGCACCACGCCATCCGGCGGCGCGACGAACGCATAGCCGACGAGCGCCGCCAGCCCGCGTGACCAGCGCTGCGCCCGCCCGATCGGGTCCGGCTGATCGGGCGCAGGGGGCGCGCTGCCCGCCGCATTGTAGGCATCGCGCCACGGCGGCAGGCCGCTGGTGTGGCACAGCAGGTGGCGAAACGTCACCTGCGCCGGATCGACCGATTGCCCGGCCAGCGCCGGCGCAACCGGCAGGCGCGCTTTGCTGTGCGGATCCTGCCCACCTTCAATAGGCCGTGGGGACAGCGCCCCAAACTCTGGCACGACCTCCAGCAGGCGATCATCCAGCCCCACCCGCCCCGCGCTCACCAGCGAGAGGAAGGCCGTGGTGGTGAACAGCTTGCTCACGGATGCCAGATCGAACAGCGTCTCCGTCGTGACCGCAAGCTTCCGGTCGTCGGGATCAATCCAGCCCCACGCCCCCTCAAAGAGGATGGCGCCGTTGTGCCTCACGCAGATCGCGGCGGCAGGAAACGTGGCATCGAGATGGGCATCGATCACGGGGGCGATAGCATCCGCTACCGCCTGCTGGCGGGTCGTCATGTCATGAAGCTCCGGGTGCAGCGCGATTCACAGCGGAGTCTAGCGCGCGGCATCGTGCAAACGCAATCCGACGGACTCGCGGACGGCCATGCGGAACCCGATTTACGATGCGCACAACACGTGCGCACGAGGCGCTCGCGCGGGCCCCACGCCGCCTCCCCCGCCATTCATCATACGCGCAGTCGACGCTTTTCACAGCATCGTTGACAAGCACATCCTGGATTGCTGATTTCACAGATGTATGGCAACCGCACACGTCCGGATGCAGGTCATGCACCAGCACGCCGATCTGACCGCGGTCGCGGAAGCGATGGCAGCGGGAGGGGCATAGTGCACTGTGCCCCTGCGGCGAACCTGTGCTTCACCCCCGGGCACGCACCTCGGTGCCGGGCACGCTCACCGGGCTGTGGCCAACGGGCATGCGCTCGCCCAGCATCACCTCAGCGGCCGCCTGCGCCGCGCATGACCGAAAGCTGAACGCACACACATATACGATCTCAGCCGGCAGCGCGGCCAGTTCATACGGATCGCGCAGCGCCACCACCGTCAGCCTGCCCGGCGCAGCCTGCGCCAGCCGCTGGATGACCGGCGCCTGCGTGTGCTGGTCGAAGTCCATTCCGGGCAGCGGATAGTTCTCCGTCACCGCCACCACGGGAACACCCAGCGGTGGCAGCGCCCCTGCGAGCACCTCCTCGGCTGTCAGCAGCGTGAACGTCGCTGTGCGCGCCTGCAGCGCCTGCACGAACAGGTCGAAAGCCGGCGTGGACTGGCTCGGGCCGATGCCGCGCGTCTTGTCGATCGGCGCATAAGCAGCGCGGGCGGTCGTGTTCACCAGGGCAAAGGGCGCGTTCGCACTCAGCGGGGCAAACCGATCGGCCCCGCGCAGCACCGCCACGCTCTCCCGCGCAGCGCGCAGCTCCACCGCACGATGCTCTGCCGAGCCGACGATCTCCGGGGATCGCGCGCGCGCCGCCTCATCCTGTGCGCTGCCCAGCCCGACCTTCAGGCGCAGCACCCGCCGCACGGCGTCATCGATGCGCTCCGCCGCGATCACGCCCGTGCGCACCGCCTCCGCCACGCGGTCCAGCATGGCCGTCTGCTGCTCCAGATAGCGCGCGGCGTCGTGGTTGTAGTGCTCCTCCGCCAGCATGATCAGATCGACGCCCGCCTGCAGCGCAGCGATCTCCGCTTCGGCCAGCGCGTAATTGCGGCGGATCGCCTGCATGTTCATGCTGTCCGACAGCACCACGCCGTCGAACCCGAGCTGCCCGCGCAGGACATCCTGCAGGATGATGCGCGAGAGCGTCGCGGGTTGATTGGGATCGAGCGCCGGAAAGAGAATGTGCGAGGTCATCACCACCTCCGCGCCCGCTGCGATGCCCTGCGCGAACGGCAGCAGGTCGATCGCCTGCAGCGCAGCGCGGTCGCGCTCCACCCGTGGGATGCCGCGATGGCTGTCGGTCGCGGTATCGCCGTGGCCGGGGAAGTGCTTGACCGTCGCCACCACGCCCGCCTGCCGCACCCCGCGCACAGCCGCTGCGGTCAGCGCGCCCACCAGCGCCGGCGGCTCGCCGAACGAGCGCATGCCGATGCAGACGTTGGCCGGGTTGGAATTGCAGTCGGCACAGGGCGCAAAAAGCATGTTCAGGCCGACGGCGCGCAGCTCCCGGGCGATCACGCCGTACATCGCCTCGGTCACCGCCGGGTCTGCGCAGGCGCCCAACGCCATGTTGCCCGGGCCGGTAGCGCTGTGCGGCACCATCACCCCCCACGAGCCTTCCTGATCGGCCCCCAGCAGCAGCGGCAGGCGCAGGCGCGTCTGCGCGGCGAAGCCCTGCAGCGTGCGCGAGAGCGCGGCGGCAGCCTGCGGCGTCGGGATATTGTCGCTGCTGATGTACGATGCCCCAATGCCGTAATCGACGAACAGCCGCCGCGCCTCATCCGTGCGGCTGCCGGAAAAGGCCAGCAGGAATACCTGCCCCACCTTCTCCTCAGGGGTCATCTGCGCGATCAGCGCGTCAATCTGTTTTTCGGAAGCATCCGTGTTCATCATGGCATCGCCCTCTATCACAGCGGCGCTATTTCACAGCGCCCATGGTCAGGCCGCGCACCAGAAAACGCTGAAAGAACAGCGCCATCAGGAACGGCGGAAGCATCGTCAGCACCGCAGCGGCGGCCATGTCTTCCCAGGCCACCTCGTACTGCCCGATGAACAGCGTCAGCACCACCGTCAGCGGCTGGGCCGCCGCGGTGCGCGTGAAGATCAGCGGGATGAGGAAGTTGTTCCACGCACTCAGCATCGCCACCAGAAACACCGCGACAAGCCCCGGCGCAGTCAGCGGAATGATGATACGCAGCAGCGTCTGCCAGCGGTTGGCTCCGTCCACCAGCGCCGCATCCTCGATCTCGGCGGGAATATCGCGCACGTAGGTGGACATCAGCCACACCGACAGCGGCAGCAGCAGCGTGACGAAGATCACGATCTGCCCCTGCAGCGTATCGATCAGCCCCGCCTGCGACATCAGGAAGAACAGCGCAATCAGCGAGACCCAGATGGGCAGCGGCATCATCAGCATGATCGCGAAGAAAGCCAGCCCCTTGAAGCGAAAGCGCATGCGCGCGAACACGTATCCCGCCCCCGCAGCGATGATCGTCACAATCAGCGCCGAGCCGATGCTGATGATCAGGCTGTTGCGCAGGCCGGAGCTCATCAGGCCGGCCGTCGGCGAGAAGCCGCCGTCCCGGAACTGCGCGCCGGAGGTAAACAGCGTGACGTAGTGGTCCAGCGTGGGCTGGCTGGGAAACCACACCTTGTAGGGCCGGGCATACAGCTCGGTGCGCGTGGAGATGCTGGAGACGAACACCCAGTAGATCGGCGCCAGCGACCAGAACAGCAGCACGGCGCTGCAGGCATACAGAAACACCAGCCGCAGCACCCGCCGCGGGGCGGCCCGGCGGCGCGGCTGAGCAGCCGGCGCGCGTTGCGTTGCAGTGGAGGCGGCCGTCATCGCGACTTCACTCCCTGGTTATACAGGCGATTGATGAAGACGAACCCCACCCCGATGGACATGATCAGGATGATGTACGAGAGCGCTGCGCCCAGCCCCACGCGCAGATCGCGGAAGACCAGCTCGTAGTTGTAGATCATCAGCGTCTTGGTGAACGGATTGATCGTCCCGCCGGCAGAGCCACCCGCCGTCAGCGTCCAGACCACATCGAAGATCTGGAACGCGGCGATGAATTCCACCACCAGCGCAATCGCGATCGAGGGCAGCAGCATCGGCAGCGTGATGCGCAGCAGGCGACCGAACGGGCCCGCGCCGTCCACCTTGGCGGCATCGTACAGCTCCGGCGGAATGCCCTGAAGCCCAGCCAGCAGCACGATCATCGGAAAGGCGAAGCGCGTCCACGTGTGCACGATCGCCACCCACAACAGCTGGCCGGCCGGATCGCGCAGCCAGTACTGATACTCGGAGATCAGCCCAAGCTGATAGAGCAGGCCGTTGAAGGCGCCGTATTCGCCATTCAGCAGCCAGCCCCACAGGAATCCGTTGACGACCGGTGGGACCATCCACGGGATGATCGCCAGCGCGCGCACGAGCGAGCGCCCGGGGAAATGCTCGTTCAGCAGCAACGCCCCGGCGAAGGCCAGCACCATCTCCAGCGGCAGGATCAGCGCCACCAGCAGCAGGCTGCGCCCCGTCACTTCCCAGAACTCGGAATCGCCCAGCAGGCGGCCGTAATTCTCCAGCCCAACGAACGCAGCCGGGCGGTTGATGCGCAGGTTTTCATTGGTCAGGCTGGTCTGAAACGTATCCACCGCGGGATAGTAGATGATCAGCGCGACCAGGATCAGAATGGGGATCAGGATGACCAGCACAAACAGCCGGTCGGAAGTCAGCAGTCGGGAGCGCATGGATTCTCAGCCTCGAAACCGACGCACGCATGCCGTGCGGTCATCAGCGGAAAGCGGCCCACCCGACCCCGGCTGCAGACAGCCAGCCGGGATCAGGCGGGGCGATATCGCAGGACTAGCTGTACTCGTCGCGGAGCGCGTTCCACTCTTCCGCGAGGCGGTCGATGACCTCACCACCGCTCAGGCCTGACTGCACGGCCTCGATGATGGTTTCGGTCACAGTCTGGGTGAAGGGGCCCCACCACAGCGTCTGGCGCGGCAGTTCCTGCACCATCGCGCTCTGCGCCACGATCGCATCGTAACCCGCGATCGCGCCTTCTTCGTTGAGCGAAGCAGCGACCGAGGTGCGCGACGGATACAGGCCGAATGCGCCGTAGATGGCGGCCTGCTGCTCCGGCTGCACGTACCACTGGATGAACTGCCAGGCGGCTTCCGCGTTGGGCGAGTTGGCGCCGATGCCGATGGCCGCCGGGAAGCTCCACGTGTTGCCCGCTTCCGGCAGCACCATGTAGGCGACGTTCGGCGCCTGCTGCGAAGTCTCGGGGTTGTTGCCCACGGCCACCGAGCCCTGCCAGCCCTGATGGAAGGTGCCGACGCCGCTCCAGAACAGCGTGTGCTGCGAGGCCGCGCCCGAGGCGATCTCCGGGCTGATCAGCTCGTCGCTGAAGTAGCTCAGCAGCAGATCCATCGCGCGGCGGGCCTGCGAGCCCTCATCGGCGAACACCGGGTTGAGATCCCCATCGAACATCGGATCCCCCATCGAGAGCGCCATCAGGTACCACGACCAGTCGATCGCGCCGAGGGCGATCGGATACTCGTCGACGCCCTGTTCCTTGATCGCGCGGGCCTGCTCGGTGAGCTCGTCCCAGGAGGTGGGCGGCGCATCGAAGCCGGCAGCAGCCAGGCGCTCGGTGTTGTAGTCCATCATCACCAGCTGCAGGTAGGTCGGGATGCCGTACACCTGCCCGTCCTGCGTCCAGAAGTCGACCTTGCTGAAGTCCGACAGATCCAGGTCCGGCGTGGCGGCGATCAGATCGTTGAGCGACATCATGTTGCCAGTGGCGACGATGTTCGACGGCGCTTCCTCGGTCAGGAAGATCACATCTGCTGCGGGCTGGCCCGAAGCGGCCGCCACCTGCACGCGGCTGAACAGATCGCCCATCTGCACCGACTGCACTTCAACAGTGATGCCGGTTTCCGCGGTGAAGGCGGCCAGCGCATCCTGATCCGGCGGCACGCCCCAGGGCGGCGTCAGAAAGGTGATGTTCGTGCCGTCCTGCGCGCCGATCGGCAGGGCCAGCGCCAGCGCCGCCGCAGAAGCGGCCAGCGTCAGCCCCCAGGTGGAACGTTTCCCAAATTGCTTCATGATCTTGTCTCCTGCGTCAACAACTCTGTCTGCATCCGCGGCCCGCCCCCACTGGGAGGAGCACTGCCGCATGTACAGAGTGTAACAAGAATCCTCTAGAGAACCAGAGATTGGTCCTGCGCCAGGCGCAGTGCCGCGCGCAGGCTGCCGGCGCTCAGCACCAGCAGCCGCGTGCAGACCGCCGGCGCCAGCCCGGTGCGGCCCGCCAGCACCGCCACGCGCACATCTCCACCCGCCCCCTCCAGCAGCGCATCGGCCTGCTCCACCGGCGCGGGCACGAGCTCCGCCACCATCTCGACGGCACGGCGCCGCAGCTTTGCATTGCGAATCTGCACGCCAACCATGCTGTGATCGTACACGAAGCCAAGGCGGATCATCACCGCTGTACTCAGCATATTCAGCACCAGCTTCTGCGCCGTGCCGGCCTTCAGCCGGGTGGAGCCGCGCACGATCTCCGCACCCACCGGCAGCGCGATCGCCACGTGCGCCGCCTGCAGCAGCGGGGCATGCGCCACGCAGGCGATCGCCACGGTGAAGGCGCCGCACGCTCTGCCCACCTGAACCGCCGCCAATGTGTACGGGGTGCGCCCGCTGGCAGCGAGGCCGACGACGCTGTCGTGCGCGCCCGGCTGGAGCGCCAGCACATCCGCATTACCGGCCTCGGCATCATCCTCAGCGCCCTCGACTGCCTCCAGCAGCGCGCGCGGCCCGCCAGCGATCAGCGCGCGCACACGCTCTGGCGACACGCCGAACGTCGGCGGGCATTCAGCAGCATCCAGCGCCCCGAGCCGCCCGCTTGTGCCCGCGCCGGCGTAGATCAGCCGCCCGCCCGCGCGCATCCGGCTGGCGATCGCCTCGACCGCCTCGGCCACGGCGGGCAGCGCCTGCGCGACGACGGCGGACACGCTGGCATCCTCGCGCTGCATGGCCGAGACGATCTCCAGCGCATTCTGTTCGTCCAGCGGACGGGTGGGTTCACTCATCGTTCTCCTCCGGCGGGGCAGCGCGCAGCAGCCCGCGATAATTGGCGCCGGGCGTGATGCTGCCCAGCACGGACGGATGACGCGCGCCGGTGAACGCGGGCAGCGCCGCCGGGCGGTTGAACCAGCTCTCGTGGCCCAGCACGGCGAAAACCAGCGCTTCCTTGAAGTCACTGCTCAGGCCCAGCGCTTCGTGGGTGAGCAGGCGCACCTCCGGCAGCAGCGCGCCCAGCGCCGCCAGCAGCGCCGGATTGCGCGCCCCGCCGCCCCCGATCACCATCTCGGCGGGCAGCACCGGCGCGAATTGCCGGCAGGCATCACGGATGGTGACCGCGGTGAGCATGGTGAGCGTCGCCAGCAGGTCGGCGTCGGCCATGCCCGCCGCGCGCGCCGCCTGCACGATGCCCGCCAGCGCCGCCGGGTGGTAGCGCTCCCGGCCGGTCGTCTTCGGCGGAGGCTGCGCGTAGAAGGCCGAATCACGCTGCAGCAGGTCGTCCAGCAGCGCTTCGTCCACCCGGCCCCGCGTCGCCCATACGCCGTCACGATCGAAGCGCAGCGCACCGTCCGTCAGCAGGGCGATTGCGCCATCCATCCACACGTTGCCGGGACCGGTGTCGAACGAAAGCGGCGCGGAGTCACGATCGCTCAGCGGAGGCAGCAACGTGACGTTGCCGATGCCGCCGATGTTCTGCACCGCGCGCCAGTGGTGCGGGTGGCGCAGCAGCAGCCAGTCGACGTAGCTCGTCAGCGGGGCGCCCTGCCCGCCCGCCGCCACATCGCGCGCGCGGAAGTTGCTGAGCGTGGTGATGCCGGTGCGCTCGGCAACCACCGCCGGCTCACCGATCTGCAGCGTGGCGCTGACCACGCCATCGGGGCGCACATGATGCCAGACGGTCTGGCCGTGCATGGCGATCAGATCGACGGCGGACGACGGAATGCCAGCGGCGGCGATTACTGCGCCAGCAGCTTCAGCGAAACACTCACCCAGCGCGAAGTGGAGCTGCGCCAGCGCATCGACGCGCGCACGCTCGCGGTCGGCCTGCTGATGAATGTGCGCCTGCATGTGCGGGGGATACGGCCAGTCGATGGCCGCGACGATCTCGGCGTGCAGGCTGGGCGGCGCACCGGAAATACGGCACAGCGCGGCATCGATGCTGTCCGCGGAGGTTCCAGACATCAGACCGATGATGTGCAGCGGGCGAACAGGCGGCATACGGGCGTCTCCAGGGGCAAAATGTGCTGCCTGAGCATAGCACCTGTGCGCCCCGCTTCACCAGTGCGCCGCGCGCACGGCCAGCGTCGTCCGCGATAATCAGTGCTGCGGGAAAGCCGTGTGGCGTTTGTGCCACACCGGAAGCAGCGCCTGGCGCAGCGCGGTGTACGTGCTGGCCAGCGCATCGTAGAAGGCCGCCCGCGCCGGGTCGGGCTGGAAGCGCAGCGCCGCCATCGGGAATGCGGCTGCCTGTTCCACAGACGCAGCGAGGCCGATCGCGACGGCGGCCAGCAGCGCTGCCCCGCGCGCGCCCGGCTGGCTGGCCGACGGCACGCGTACCGTCCGGCGGGTGATATCGGCGACAAGCTGGCAGAAGAACGCGCTGCGCGCCGTGCCACCGGAGAGCGTGATCTCCCGAATCTCAGCCGGGATCGCGGCGTAGCCATCGCGGATGGAGAGCGCCAGCCCCTCATATACCGCGCGCAGCATATCCCCACGGGTGTGCTCAAGCGACAGGCCGAAGAACTCCGCTCGCGCCGTCGGCTCGTGGATCGGCGCAGTGATCCCCGCAGCGCTCAGATAAGGCAGATACAGCACGCCGCGCGCGCCGATACCGCTCTCCTGCGCCAGCGCCTCCAGCCGGGCGAACAGCGCCTCTCCTGAGGCGGCGCTGCGCTTCTCGTCCGCGAACAACTGCTCGATCGCCCAGTCCAGGCTGGTGGTCCCGGACACGTTGATCATCGAACGCAGCCAGCCGCCGCCCGGCAGGCAGAACATCACGCCGACATCGCGCGGTTCAAACACGGGCTGCGCCGTGGCGAGGCAGTTGAGGTAGTTGGTGCCCAGCAGCGCCACCGCAGCGCCCGGCGCCACCGCGCCCGCCCCGATCGCCGCCGCCAGCACATCACCGGCGCCTACAGCCACCGGCGTGCCCGCGCGCAGCCCGGCTGCAGCAGCCACATCCGCCAGCACTTCGCCGGCCACCTGTTCGCAAGGCAGCACCGGCGGAAACAGACTGCGGTGCGCGCTCAGGCCGAAGCGCTCGAGCATCGCATCGCTCAGCGAACGCGCGCGCGTGTCTCCCGGCATCACCGAGACTTCCGACGGATCGAGCTGCAGCGTGCCCGTCAGGCGGTAGACCACCCAGTCCTTGCAGCACAGCACGTGCCGCGCCCGCGCCAGCGACTCTGGCTCGTGCTCCAGCAGCCAGCGCAGCACTGGCAGGGTGCAGCCCTGCTGCATCACACTGCCAGACGAGTCGAAGATCTCCGACAACAGCCCGGGATGCTCCTGGCACAGGCGCTCGATCAGCGACTGCGCCCGACTGTCGGCCCACAGGATCGCCGGGCGCACAGGCCGCCCATCCGCGTCGATCAGCCAGGCGCCAACCATCTGACCGGTCACGCCCACCGCTTCAATCTGCGCGCCATCCACGCCAGCGCGGGCCAGCGCCGCCGGAATGACCGTCAGCACCGCCTGCCACACCGCCTCCATGTCCGTTTCCGCCCAGCCGGGAAAGGGACTGATCACCTGCGTCGGCTGCTGCGCCGAACCACGCTCTTCCCCGGACGCTGTGAACACGGCCGCCTTGATCATCGACGTCCCGGCATCGATGCCGAGCAGATATCCCCCGCTCACTTGACAGCGCCTGCGGTGAGACCTTCCACGAAGTTGCGGCCCACCAACGCAAACAGGATGAGCACCGGCAGCGTGGTCAGGGTCGCGCCGGCCATCAGCAGGCCCCAGTCGATCTGATACTGGCCGATGATGCCCGCGAGGCCCACCGGCAGCGTGCGGTTGGCATCGCTGATGATCAGCACGGAAGCGAACATGTACTCCGTCCACGACGTGATGAAGGCGAAGATCGCGATGCTGGCCACTCCCGGCGCCGCCAGCGGCAGCAGAATGCGCACGATGATTCCTGCGCGGGAGGCGCCATCCAGCGCCGCCGCCTCCTCCAGCTCCACCGGAATAGTGCGAAAGAACGCCTGCAGCATCCACGTGGCGAAGGGGGCCGCCAGCGTGACGTTCACCACGATCAGCGACCAGTAGGTGTCGATCAGGCCGACATCGCTCAGGATGCCGTACAGCGGAATGAGCAGCAGCACGCCGGGGAATGCGTAGGTGATGAGGATGACCCGGAAGAGCAGCCGGCGGCCCGGAAAGCGCAGTCGATACAGGCCGTATGCCGCCATGGTCGACAGCACGACCGTGATCACCATAGTCCCCAGCGCGACGAACAGGCTGTTGAGCAGGTAGCGCAGGAAAGGCGAACTCGCCAGCAGACTATCGTAGTGCTGCAGAGTGAAGGACTGCGGAATGAGCGTCGGCGTGCTGGCGATGATCTCCTGCGGCAGCTTCACTGACGAGCTGAAGATCCAGTAGAAGGGCGCGACCACGAGGAACAGCAGCGCCAGCAGCGCGGCAGTGAACAGTGTGCGGCGCGCGAGATTGCTCACAGCCGGTCCTCCTCGGGTTCGTCTGAAGGCGGCGCCGCAAAGCGCATGAACAGCAGCGCGAAGATCAACAGAATCACGCCGGTCACCACCGAGATCGCAGCCGCCTGGCTAAGGCGGAACTGGCGGAAGCCGGTATCGTAGATCAGCACCGGCAGCGTGGTCGTCGCAGATGAGGGGCCGCCCGCGGTAAGCAGCCAGATCACATCAAATACGTTGAATGACATCAGCGTGCCGATCAGCCCCATCACGAACAACACCGGCTGCAGGCTGGGCAGCGTGATGCGCACGAACTTCTGCACCGCCGTCGCGCCATCGACCGATGCCGCTTCGTACAGCTCCGCGGGGATACGCTGCAACGCGGCCAGCAGGATAACCGCCTGAAACGGGAACCAGCGCCACGAGTTGATGGCGATGACGCTGGCGAAGGCGGAGCTGCCGGTGCTGAAGAAGCCGATCGGCTCTGGCGTCAGGCCCAGGCCGACCAGGGCATAGTTGACGATGCCCCCGGATGCGCTCAGCAGCCAGCGCCAGATGATGACCACCACCACTGTCGGCACGATCCACGACAGGATGATCCAGATCCGGGCGATGCGCTGCCCGGCGAATTTCTGCTTGAGGATGAGCGCTGCCGAAAAAGCCAGCAGCGTTTGCAGCACCGCGTTGCCCAGCACCCACACCAGCGTGCGGCCAAGCGCCGCCCAGAAGCGTTCATTTCCGAACAGCCGGACGTAATTGTCCAGCCCGACGAACTCCCCCGAAGTGCCGATCACCCGCACATTCTGCACGCTGAGGATCACCGCCTGTGCCAGCGGCAGCAGGATGGTGAAGCCCAGCCACAGCATGAGCGGCAGCACAAACGCATATCCCAGCCAGCGAGGAGTTCCCAGTTGCCTATTCGTTCTCTTGCCGGTGGTTGCGTTCATGCTGCCTGCTCTGCCTGCTCCGTTAACTCTCGATGGCTTCTTCCATCAGCGACTGGCCTTCTGCCACCGCATCTGCCGCCGAAGCGCCGTCGATCACGACAAGCTGCAGCGTCTGCGCCAGCAGATTCTGCGCCGAGATGGCCGAGATGCTCGGGAAAGTGTTGCCGTTGGTGAAGCCGAACAGGCGGCCATCGGCGCCGTTGGCGACCATGGTCTCGATCTGGCTGCGGTACTTCACCACCAGCGGATCGCCCCAGAAGCTTTCGGCCTCCGCGCCATCCTGCGTGACCGGCAGGAACAGCCCGGGCTCCATATTCAGGAAGCGACCGTAATTCTCCGGCTCCAGCAGGAACGCGATGAAGCGCTGCGACGCCTCCAGCTTCGCGGGATCGTCCGTCAGGAACATCACGCCGTTGGAGTAGGCGATCGAGCCGGGGTTCTCAATGCCCTCCGACGCGGGGATGGCGACCACGCCGAGATCAGCCGCATCGCCTTCGGCCTGCGTGTCGTAGGTGGTGATCACGGTGAACTGCATGATCATCGCGCAGGTGCGATTGGCGAAGCAGGCTTCGGCCTCACCCCACGTCCAATTCGGGCTGTCCGGCGGGGAGAAGCGATAGAGCTGGCTGTAGAAGTCGTAGGCGCTCACCGTCTCGGGGTTGTTGAAGCGCAGCGTGCCATCCGGGTTGTAGATCTCGTCGGCACCCGCGTTCACCATCAGATTGTAGATGGTCTGGTCAGTGTAGAGCTGGCGATTGGCCGGCACACCGATGCCGTACTGGGTGTCGGTCGTCAGCGCCTCGACCGCAGCAAGCCACTCATCCCAGGTGGTCGGCGGGGTCACGCCGGCCGCTTCCAGCACACTGTTGCGGTACCACAGCGACTGCACCATGTTGTACAGCGGCACAGCCCACACGCCACCGTCGTAGCTGTACGGGGCGACGGCCGCCGGATAGAAGCTGTGGGTGCTGTCCAGCCCGGCAATGAACTCCGAAACATCCTGCAGCTGGCCCAGATCTTTGAGGATCGGCGTGAAGTCAGGAATGGCGAACAGCATCTCCGGCGCATTTCCCGCTGCCACAGCCGCGGGGGCCTTGGTGTAGATCTCACCCCAGTTCTGCGGTTCCTGGCTGACGACGACATCCGGATTGGCAGCGTTGAATTCGTCGATCAGCGTCTGAATCCGTTCCACGCGGTGCGGCGGCTGCTCCATGTGCCAGAGCGTCACCTCCACCGGACCACTCTGGCCGATGGCGGGGACCGTACTGACCGCCAGCAGAAGAGCAGCGGCGCCTGCCGCTAACGAGACCCGATTGTGCCTAAGCATTTCCAACCTCCACTAAACAGACCCTTGCAAATGAAATCACCGGGCGCCCCCGGAAACTCCCACTGGATTACAGATGCGGATTGCGCGAGCGATATCGCGCGACCAGTGCCGCATTGTGCGCCGAAGCATTCGGCATGTTGCCGCTGATGTAGACCGGCGGGGGGTGCCCCTGCGCTTCCATGCGCGCGCAGGATTCAGCGAGAACCGCGTTCAGGATGAAAGATCCTGCAATCGTGGACAGCGGGCCGACCGCATGACCACTGGGCAGGCGCATCAGCGCATCCCCGGGCACGCCCTGGTTGTCGATGACGATATCGGCGACATCGGCCAGCTTGTGCCCAGCGGGCCCGGTCGGCACACTGGCCGCATAGCCCAGCGCGACCACCGCAATCACTTTCAGGCCGCGCTCCTTGGCTACCAGCGCCATCTCTACCGGCAGCGCGTTGACGCCACTGTTGGAGAAGATGATCAGCACAGAGCCCGCTTCCGGCTGATAGCGATCGAGAAGAGCCTTCGCCAACCCGCTGGTGCGCTCAAGCTGCGTGCTCAGCACCGCGCCCTCGTGCAGCATCAGCATCGAAAACAGCACCGGGCACACGGCGGCCAGCCCGCCAGCGCGGTAGTGGCCATCTTCGGCCAGCATGTGCGAGTGGCCCGTGCCGAACAGGTAGATCATGCGATCATGCGCAAGGGCCGAACACACCGCCTCGACAGCCTCCGTCAGTGCGGCGGACTGCGACTCGAACAGCGCGTTCAGCCGGTCCTGCACGGCCGCAAGATAAGTCTGTGCCATCGTGAGCGTCACAGGTGGCCTCCTCGCTCAGCAGGGGCATTCAGGTTCAGCGTGGTATACAACTGATAGCGATCTCCCCTGTAGACCGAGTTGACATATTCGACCGGCTGTCCCGCCTCGTCGAAGGTGCTGCGATTGAGCGCAAGCACCGGCACATCAGGTTCGATCATGAGCAGTTCGCGCTCCTCCGGCGTGGGCATACGCGCGGTGATGAGCTGCTGCGCGACGACCAGCCGCACACCGTAATCCTCTCGCAGTGCGCTGTAAAGCGAGGTGACGCTGAAGTCGTGATCCTCCAGAATCGTCGGGCACAGCCTGAGATTGAGATAACAGTTCTCCCAGGCCAGCGGTTCGCCATTGGCAAGGCGCAGGCGGCTGAGCAGGCCGATGCGCGTGCCGGGCAGCACCTGCAGATAGGCCGCGATGTCCTCGTCGGCGCTGAGGTGCTGGCAGCGAATGACGCGGCTGTCGGGCTCCATGCCGCGCTGCTGCATGTCTTCGGTGAAACTGGTGAGATGTCTGAGTTCCTGGGCGATCTGGCGCTGGCGGACGAAGGTGCCCTTGCCCACCTGAACGTCGATGAAGCCGTCCATCGCCAGTGCCTGCAGCGCCTGACGCGCGGTCATGCGGCTGATGCTGAACTGCTGCGACAGCTGGCGTTCGGAAGGCAGGCGGCCAGTGCGGCCATACGTCCCATCTTCAATCTGGGCCTGCAGCACGCTCTTGAGCTGCAGATACAGCGGAACCACGGAGTCTGGATTGAGCATCTGGATGTACCGGTACAGTCTGGTCTATACCAATTGCGCAGAGTGTATGCAAATCTCAGCTGGCTGTCAAGCGCTTTCCGCAATGCCCATTCAGGCCGATCATGAAGTCGAAGAGGGCATTGGGCGCGCCGGCCTCATCCCCCGGCGCAGTGACCTCATCCCCCGGCCCCTTCTCCGAGGGGAGAAGGGGAGCAGAGATGGCGCGTGTCCTGAAGTCCCTCTCCTATGGATAGGGATTTAGGGTGAGGCCGATCCTCGGGACTCAGGGTGAGGCTGGCGTCAGGGTGAGGCCCCTTAGCTGCACGACCCCACTTCGACCACCCAGGCGGACGACAGGTAGCCCATCTGCC
>CAZZJW010000061.1:0-23688 GCA_964654755.1 uncultured Pleurocapsa sp.
GCGCACAAGATCAACAACGCGCTCGGGCAGGCGCTGCTGGCGGAGCGCATGGGCAAGCGGCGCATCGTCGCGGAGACCGGGGCAGGGCAGCACGGCGTGGCGAGCGCGACGGCCTGTGCGATGCTCGGGCTGGAGTGCCACGTCTACATGGGCAGCGTGGATATCGCGCGGCAGCGGCCAAATGTCTTTCGCATGCGCCTGATGGGTGCGAATGTGATCTCGGTGGAGAGCGGCACCAAAACGCTCAAGGATGCGATCAACGAGGCCATTCGCGACTGGGTGACGAACGTGCAGGATACGTTCTACCTGCTCGGTTCTGCGCTGGGCCCGCACCCCTATCCGATGATGGTGCGCGATTTTCAGAGCGTGATCGGCCGTGAGGCGCGCGCGCAGATCGTCGATCAGGCGGGCCGGCTGCCGGATGTGTGCATCGCCTGCGTGGGCGGCGGCAGCAACGCGATCGGGCTGTTTCATGCCTTTCGCGAGGATCACGATGTCGCGCTGATCGGCGTTGAGGCGGGCGGGCATGGCGTAAGCAGCGGCGAACACGCGTCGCGCTTCGGCGATCCGCTGCTGGGCCGCCCCGGCGTGCTGCACGGCGCGAAGACATTCGTGCTGCAGGATCGCGATGGGCAGATCATGAACACGCACAGCATCTCGGCAGGGCTGGACTATGCGGCGATCGGCCCGGAACACGCCTACCTGCGCGATGGCGAACGCGCCTTCTACACCTCGGCGACGGACGACGAGGCGATGGCGGCGTTGCAGCTGCTGAGCGAGACCGAGGGGATCATCCCGGCGCTGGAGAGCGCGCATGCGGTGGCGGAGGCGGTGAAGCGCGCGCCGGCCATGCCGCGGGACTCGATCATGCTGATCAATCTGTCCGGGCGTGGCGACAAGGACCTGGAGACGATTATGCGCAGGCTGGATGGTGGCTGAGATTCAGCGCCAGGTGGTGGCGGTGATCCCGGTGAATCCGCAGGGGGAGGTGCTCCTTCAGCAGCGTGATGACCGGCCCGATCTGCTCTATCCCGGCTGCTGGACATTCTTCGGCGGCGCGGTTGAGGCGGGCGAAACGCCCAACGAGGCCATTCACCGCGAGCTGGTCGAGGAGCTGGGCACGAACCTGCCCGTGATCTTCTGGATGTCGTACGTGTGCCCGGCACGCACGGTTCCGGGTGAGGTGCACACGACCAATTCGGTGTACTTCGTCGGTCTCGACCCGGCGCGTGTGTCGCTGCAGTTGCACGAGGGGCAGGCGATGGCGTGGTTCACGCGTGAGCAGGCGCTTGCGCTCGAACTGGCGTTCATGCAGACGCCGGTGCTGGCGCGTTTCTTCGCAGAGGGAGTGGATCAGGTGGCAAAGGCGGGCGCATGAGCGAGATACACGGGGTTGAGGCGATTGCGGCGATGTTCTCGCAAGCCAGGGCAGAGGGCAGGGCGGCATTCCTGCCGTACTTCCCGATCGGCTATCCCAGCTATGAGGACAGTCTGGCCGCGGTGCAGGCGATGGCGGCCGTTGGTGTGGACGGCTTCGAGATCGGCATCCCGTTCAGCGATCCGCTGGCGGATGGGCCGGTCATCCAGGCGGCGACACAGCAGGCGCTGGAGAATGGCGCGACGGTGCAGCGCTGCCTCGATGCGGTGGCCGCGCTGCGCGAGCGCGGCGTGCAGCAGCCGATGCTGATGATGGGGTATCTCAACCCGCTGATGGCGTACGGGCTGGAGGGCTTCGTGCAGGCGGCGAAGGCGGCAGGCGCAGATGGGCTGATCGTGCCGGATCTGCCGGCGGAAGAAGGCGTGGCGCTGGCTGCGCTGTGCCGCGAGCACGGGCTGGCGCTGGTGTTCTTCCTCGCGCCGACCAGCGGCAGCGAGCGCATCGCGCTGGTGGCGCAGCAGGCCTCCGGCTTCATCTATGTGGTGTCGCTGACCGGCGTGACCGGAGAGCGCGCGCAGCTTCCCGCCGATCTGACCGCGTTCGTCGAGCGGTTGCGCGCCAATGCGGCTGATGTGCCGCTGGTGATGGGCTTCGGCATCAGCAGTCCGGAGCACGTACAGCAGGTGTCGGAACTGGTCGATGGCTTCATCGTGGGCAGTGCGCTGGTCAAGGCGGGCCGCGATGGTGTGGAACCCGTGCGCGCGCTGACGGAACGACTGGTGGCGGCGGCGCGCAATGGTTGACAATGCGCTCTCCAGCATGTTATGCTCCGTGCTGTCGCAGTAATGTTGTGGAAACCATTGTGCGTGCCAGTCGTTCCGCTCGTAGCTTCTCATACTATTATTACTTTAGCGGCTACATAGTCGAGCGTCGAGTGCTGCGCACAGCCGGTTAGCAGGTGTTGGGAAGTGGGATTATCAGGCGCGGGGCAGCAGCTCCGCGCTTTTTTGTGTATTGAGGAGGTGTGTACCGAATGAAGTTTCGAGGGGTGCGCGGCGCAATCACCGCCGACGACAATACGCCCGAAGCGATCCTGAGCGCGACCAGCCAGCTTCTGGAAGCCGTGATCACCGCGAACGGGATTGAGGAAGATGACGTGGCCAGCGTGATCTTCACCACCTCACCGGATCTCACCGCGGCCTATCCGGCCAGGGCAGCGCGTGATCTTGGCTGGCGGCGCACTGCGCTGCTTGGCTGCCAGGAGATGGATGTGATCAACGGGATCAACCGGTGTATCCGCGTGCTCATTCACTGGAACACCCCCAAGGGACTGGATGAGATCGTGCATGTGTACATGCGTGATGCGCTCATCCTGCGGCCAGACCTTTACCCGGACAACAAGCTAGTCGTAGAGAAACAGCGCGAGGAGAAGTCATGATCGTCGTGATGAAACACACCGCAACTGCCGCCGAGATCGACGCGGTCACCGATCGGGTGCGGCAGGACGGATACAAGCCGAACGTCTCGCACGGAGAAACGCACGCGATCATCGGGCTGGTCGGCGAGAGTCCGACCCCGCTGCGCGAGGACAACTACAGCTCGATGGACGGTGTGGAGCGCGTGGTGCGCGTCTCTTCGCCGTACAAGCTGGCTGGCCGCGACTTCCACCCGGCGGACTCGCATGTTGCGCTCAACGGATCACATGCCGGCGCGTCCAAAGTGCTGGTGATCGCGGGCCCGTGTTCCGTGGAGAGCCGCGAGCAGACGATCGAGATCGCCTGCGCGGTCAAGGAACTGGGCGCTACGGCGCTGCGCGGCGGCGCCTTCAAGCCGCGTACGTCCCCGTACAGCTTCCAGGGGCATGGCGAAACCGGCCTGCGCTGGCTGGCGGAGGCGCGTGAGGCCACCGGCCTGCCGATCGTGACTGAGGTGATGGACCCGGCGCTCGTGCCGATGGTGGCGGAATACGCGGATGTGCTGCAGGTGGGCGCGCGCAACATGCAGAACTTCGTGCTGCTGAATGAGGTAGGCAAGAGCCAGCACAC
Organism: uncultured Pleurocapsa sp.; assembly: GCA_964654755.1. Lineage (GTDB taxonomy): Bacteria > Chloroflexota > Anaerolineae > Aggregatilineales > Phototrophicaceae > Flexifilum. Next base: position 3,424 of record CAZZJW010000061.1, read on the forward strand.
GGTGCTGCTCAAGCGCGGCATGGCCAACACCATGGAAGACCTGCTGATGAGCGCCGAGTACATTCTTTCGCACGGCAACGGGCGTGTGATGCTGTGCGAGCGCGGCATTCGCACTTTCGAGAAGTACACGCGCAACACGTTCGATGTGAACGCCATCCCGGTGCTGAAGCATCGCTCGCATCTGCCGGTGATCGCGGACCCGAGCCACGCGGTCGGCTACTCCGAGTTCGTCACGCCGATTGCTCTGGCGGCGGTGGCGGCTGGCGCGGACGGGCTGATCGTCGAGGTGCATCCCACGCCCGCGAAGGCCGCCAGCGATGGCCGGCAGAGCCTGGACTATGCCGGGTTCGGGCGCATGATGGAAGCGGTGCGCCGCGTGGCCGAAGCGGTTGGGCGGTCTGCCTGATGACCGCCGGGGGCTTTCGCAGCCGCCGGCTGGCGGTTGTCGGGCTGGGGCTGATGGGTGGATCGCTCGCGCTGGCGCTGCGGTCGTATGCCGATCGCATTGTCGGCGTTGACCCGCATGAGGGCACGCGCACATTTGCGCTGGCGCAGCAGATCGTGGATGAGGCGACAGACGATCTGCGCGAGGGCGTGCACGAAGCCGATTGCGTGATCCTGTGTGCGCCGGTGCGCACGATCATCGACGTGGTGCATGGGCGCATCGGCACGTATCTGCGCGCCAACACGCTGCTGATTGACATCGGCAGCACAAAAGAGGATATTTGTGCCGCGATGGGCCAGCTTCCGATCGGCGTGGGCGCTGTGGGCGGCCACCCGATGACGGGCAAGGAGCACAGCGGAATCCAGGCCAGCGACGCGGCGCTGTACCGCCATCGGCCGTTTGTGCTGTGCCCGACGCGCCGCACCACCCCTGCCACCCGGCTGCGCGCACTGGCGTTGGTGGAAGCGCTGCAGGCCGTGCCGATCGAGATGGATGCGCATCAGCACGACCGCGTGGTAGCGGCGATCAGCCATCTGCCGTATCTGCTGAGCGCGGCGCTGGTGGCGACAGTGGCGGGAGAAGGCGCCAGCGATGATGCAGTGTGGCGGTTGGCGGCTGGCGGCTTCCGCGATATGTCGCGGCTGGCGGCGCAGGATCTCGGCATGATGAGCGATATCCTGAGTACGAACACGCAGGCGGTGGCCACGCTGCTGGCATTGTTCCGCATGCAGCTTGCGATGCTGGAAGCCCGCCTGATCTCGCGCGAGGAGCAGGCGCTGGTCGATATGCTCAGGCCGGTGCGCGAGGCGCGCCTGAACTGGGCCAGACACTACGACGTGAAGCGGAGCTAGAGACCTTCCATGCAGCCGACTGATTGTTTCCAGGTGCATCCGGGCGCGGCGCTCAACGGCAGTACGACCGTTCCGGGCGACAAGTCGATTTCACACCGCGCGGTGTTCTTCAGCAGTATCGCGCAGGGCACGGCACATGTGCGGGGCTGGCTGCCGGCGGGCGACACCGAAGCGTCGCTGCGTGCAGCGCGCGCGCTGGGCGTGACGATCGAGCGCCACAGCGCGACGGAGCTGACGATCCATGGCGGGACGCTGCGCAAGCCAGAGGGCGCACTGGACCTGGTGAACGCGGGCACCGGCATCCGCCTGCTGACCGGTATCATGGTGGGCCAGTCGTTCGAGAGCACGCTGGATGGCAGCGAGCAGCTTCGCCGCCGGCCGATGAACCGCATCCTCACCCCGCTGCGCATGATGGGCGCGGATGTGCAGGCGAACAACGGCTATGCTCCGCTGCACGTGCGCCCGGCGGCGCTGCGCGGCATCACGTATCACATGCCGATGGCGAGCGCGCAGGTCAAGAGCGCGATCCTGCTGGCCGGTCTGTACGCGGAAGGCGTGACTGAGGTGACGCAGCCGGGGCCCGCGCGCGATCATACCGAACGTATGCTGCGGGCAATGGGCGCCGGCCTGCATGAGGAAGGTGACCGCGTGACGCTGCACCCCGGGCTGCCGCTGCGCGCGGTCGATTTCACTGTGCCGGGCGATCTGTCGTCCGCCGCGTTCGTCGTGGTGGCCGCGCTGATCGTGCCGGGCAGCGATGTCACGCTGACGGGGGTGTCGCTCAATCCCACGCGCACCGGCATCCTGGAAGTGCTGCAGGAGATGGGCGCCGATCTGACGGTGACTGAGACCGGCCTGGAGGCTGGCGATCCGGTGGGCACGATCCGCGCACGGCACAGCACGCTGAAGGGCGTGCGCGTGGGCGGTGAGGTGGTCGTTCGCATGATCGACGAATTCCCGATTTTCATGGTGGCGGCGCTGTTTGCCGAAGGCGAGACGTTCGTGCGCGATGCCGGCGAGCTGCGCGTCAAGGAGACCGACCGGCTGAAGGTGATGAGCGATGAGCTGGCGAAGATGGGCGCGCGCATCACCGAAACGGAGGACGGCTTCTACCTGTACGGGCCGCAGCGCCTGCATGGTGCGCGCGTGTACGGTCATGATGACCATCGCATCTCAATGAGTCTGGTGGTGGCGGCGCTGGGCGCGCAGGGCAGCTCGACGGTGCTCGATGCGCGCTGCGCCTCAGATTCGTTCCCCGGCTACGCCGAGACCATGCGGGCGTTGGGCGCTGATGTGTCGGTGGAGGCTGTGCCCGAGGACGCGCAGTGAACAAAGTCGGCGTCATCGGTTGGCCGATCGAACACAGCCTGAGCCCGGTCATGCACAATGCGGCATTTCAGGCGCTCGGCATGACCGACTGGCTGTATGATCGCATCGCGGTGCCGCCGGATATCGTGCGCCTGTCGCTGCGTGAGCTGCGCGATCACGGCTACATTGGCGTGAACGTCACCGTGCCGCACAAGCAGGCGGTGATGCCGTTCGTGCGCCCCGACGATGTGGCGCGGGCGATCGGCGCGGTGAACACCATCGACTTTCGCTCTGGCGTGGGCACAAACACCGATGCAGATGGCTTCATGCGCGATCTGCAGGCGCATGGCATGGACGTCGCAGGCAGACGCGTGGTGGTGCTGGGCGCGGGCGGGGCGGCGCGCGCGGCGGTATATGCGCTGGCGAAGGCTGGCGCGCAGATCGCGCTGGTGAACCGCACCTTCGAGCGTGCGGAACGGCTGATCGCCTCGCTGGGTGTGGATGCCGCCGCGGTGACGGCGGAGACGGCCGCCCGCGCTGCTTTCGACCTGCTGGTGAACTGCACCAGCGTGGGCATGGCGCCGCACGTCGAGGCCAGCCCGTGGCCGGAGGATGTGGCGCTGCCGGAGGGCGTGACGGTCTACGACATGGTGTACCGACCAGCCAGAACGCGGCTGATGGCACAGGTGGAAGCGCGCGGAGGCCGCGCGATCGGCGGGCTGGGCATGCTGGTCCGCCAGGGCGCGGCGGCCTTTGCGCTGTGGACTGGCGTGGAGCCGCTGACGGATGTGATGATGCGCGCGGTCGAAGGCGCACTGGCGAGATAGGTTCCGCTGCAGCAGCGGTCCGGAGGGCTTTGCACGATGATCCGATTTCTCACCGCAGGCGAGTCACATGGGCCGCGACTGACGGCGATCCTTGAGGGGATGCCGGCTGGTCTGCCATTCGATCCCGAAGACATCAACCGCGATCTGCTTCGGCGCCAGCAGGGCTACGGCAGCGGCGGCCGGATGAATATTGAGCGCGATGAGGTGCAGGTCAGCTCCGGCGTCGCAGCGGGCTTCACGACCGGCGCGCCGATCGCGCTGAGCGTGGAGAATCGTGACTATCGCAACTGGCGGGAGAAGGACATCGCGGCCATGACCACGCCGCGCCCCGGCCACGCCGACCTGACCGGCGCGATCAAGTACGGCTACCGCGATCTGCGTATCGCGCTGGAACGCGCCAGCGCACGAGAGACCACGATGCGCGTGGCGGTCGGTGCGCTGTGCCGGCGGTTGCTGGCGGAGTTCGGTATTGTGATCGGCGGGTACGTCGTGCAGATCGGGCAGGTGTATGCATCGCTGCCTGAACCGGCGGAGTACGCAGCTCGGTTTGCTGCTGCAGAGGCGAGCGACGTGCGCTGCCCGGATGCTGCGGCGACGGAGCGCATGCACGAGGCGATCCGGCAGGCGAAAATCGACAAGGACACGCTGGGTGGCGTGATCGAGGTGGCTGCGCTGAACGTCCCGCCCGGGTTGGGCTCGCATGTGCATTACGATCGGCGGCTGGATGCGAAGATTGTCGGCGCGATGGTGAGCGTGCATGCCATGAAGGGCGCGGAGATCGGGCCGGGATTTGAGAACTCCGGAAAGCCCGGCTCGCAGGTGCATGACGAGATCGAGCTTGGTGAGGATGGTGTGATCCGGCGGCGCAGCAACCGGGCGGGCGGGCTGGAAGGCGGCATCACCACGGGCGAGCCGATCCTCGCGCGCGTGGCGATGAAGCCGATCGCGACGCTGCTGCGCGGCATTGACTCGGTCAACCTGGCGACCGGCGCGAACGACCCGACGGTGTATGAGCGCAGTGACTTCTGCGCTGTGCCCCGCGCCGTGCCGATCCTCGAGGCGATGATGGCGGTCGTGCTGGCCGATGCGCTGGTGGAGAAGCTGGGCGGGGACAGCATCGAGGAGATGCAGCCGCGATTTGCTGCGCTGCGCCGGGCGCGGCTGCAGGACCTGCCGATGAACAACGCGGAGTGGCGTTTTGGCTACCCCGGCTAGAAGCATCGTCATCACCGGCTTCATGGGCACGGGCAAGACGACTGCTGCGCGTGCACTCGCCGATCGCCTCGGTTGGCCGCTGCTGGATATGGATGCTGAGATCGAGCGCCGCGCGGGCAGGTCCATCCGCGCTATCTTCGCCGAGCAGGGCGAGCCAGCGTTTCGGCAGATGGAACGCGCGCTGGTGGCGGAGTTGGCGGCGGGTAGCGGCATGGTGATCGCGACGGGCGGCGGCGCGCTGGTCGACGAGGGTTCGCGTGAGCGTCTGCTGGCTTCGGCCTGCGTGGTGTGTCTGGATGCTGCGCCTGAGGTGATCGAGGCGCGATTGGCTGGATCGAGCGCGCGTCCGCTGGCCGGTGAATGGCGCGAGCGCCTGGCTGCACGACAACCTGCGTATTCAGCGATCCCCCTGCATATCGATACCAGCACGCTGTCGCCAGAGGCGGTGGCGGGGGAGATTCTGCGCTTATGTCTGTCGTGAAGGTTTCACATCCGCAGGGCGAATACGACATCCACATCCAGCCGGGGCTGCTGGCCGATCTGGGCGACAGAGCAGCTGAGTTCGGCCTCGACGGGCGGGTGGCAGTGGTGTGCAGCGAGGTGGTCGCGCCGCTGTATGGCGAGGCGCTGGCAAGCCGGCTGCCCAATGCGGTGCTGGTGATCATTTCGGACGGCGAGGCGAACAAGACGCTGGCGACGATCGAGGCGCTGTACTATGACTTCGTGTCCGCTGGCCTCGACCGCGCCAGCACGGTGATCGCGCTGGGCGGTGGCGTCACCGGTGATGCGGTGGGCTTCGCGGCAGCGAGTTATATGCGCGGTGTGCGCCTGGTGCAGATCCCGACCACGCTGCTGGCGATGGTCGACTCGAGCGTGGGCGGGAAGGTCGGCGTTGATCTGCCGGTCGGCAAGAATCTGGTGGGGGCGTTCAAGCAGCCTGCCGTGGTGCTGATGGACCCGGAGGTGCTGGCGACGCTGCCCGAGCGCGAACTGCGCTGCGGCATGGCCGAATTGTTCAAGCACGGTCTGATCGGTGACCCGGAACTGCTGCAGCGTGCGCTGGCGCTGCACACCCCGCCGAACTGGCTGGATGACCGCAGCCTGAACCCGCGGGCGTATTTTAGTGCGCTCGCTGATCTGCTGCCTGCTGCGGTGCAGGTCAAGATCGATCTGGTGCAGCAGGACCCGTACGAACACAGCGTGCGCGCGTTTCTCAACCTGGGCCATACGTTCGCGCATGCCATTGAGCAGGTCTCTGGCTATTCGTGGCTGCATGGCGAAGCGGTGGGTGCAGGGCTGATGGCGGCGGCGAAGCTGTCGCTGCGCCTGGGGCTGTGCAGCGCGGATGTGGTGGAGATCGTGCGCCAGGCGCTGCGTGCGGCGGCGCTGCCGATGCGGATCGGCGCTCTGGAGCCTGAGGCACTGTGGGCGGCGATGAGCACGGACAAGAAATGGCGCGCGGGCCGCTCGCGCTTTGTGCTGCTGGAGGCGGTCGGGCGTCCGCGCATCGTTGATGGCGTGGCGGCTGCGGACGTGCTGGCTGTACTGGAGGAAATGCGGGGGATGGATCAATGAGCGACATTCAGCCGCTGGTGCTGGTGCTGCACGGGCCGAACCTCAATCTGCTGGGCCGGCGCGAACCCGGTGTTTATGGCACGACCACGCTGGAGGAGATCAATGCGCGGCTGGCAGTGCGCGCTGCAGAACGCGGCGTGCGCCTGCAGGCGCGGCAGTCCAACCATGAGGGGCAGCTGATCGACTGGCTGCAGGAGGCGATGGGGGTTGCTGCCGGCGTGGTGATCAACCCCGGCGCGTACACGCACACCTCGATTGCGCTGCGCGATGCCATCAGCGGCACCGGGCTGAAGGTGGTGGAAGTGCACCTGTCGAACATTCACGCCCGCGAGGAGTTTCGGCATCGCTCGCTGCTGGCGCCGGTGTGCGCGGGGCAAATCAGCGGCTTCGGCTGGCGCAGCTACGTGCTGGGGCTGGAGGCGCTGCTTGGGCTGCTTGGGCTGGCGGATTCGGTTGTTGGTGGGGATCGCTAAGCGCCGACAGCCTGGAATTGTCAACTTCACCCCACGCTGTGTGATTGCGCGCACGGTATGCTGATGCCGAAAAGGATGGGATGATGGCCACCAACCGGAACTACCCGACCATGACCCGCAAGAGTGTGCTGAGTGAGATTGAAGCGCAGCAAATCGCATATGTGGTGCTGTGGTTCAGCGATATCACCGGGATCGTCAAGAGCGTCACCATTCCGTCGGTGCGGTTGCCCGACGTGATCGACTTCGGCCTGCACTTCGATGGATCCTCCATCGAGGGGTTTGCGCGTGTGGCCGAAAGCGATATGGTGCTCTTCCCCGACCTCAACACGTTCATGATCTTCCCCTGGGATGGACCGGGCGAGAAGACTGCGCGGCTGATCTGCGATGTGCGCACGCCCGAAGGGGAACCGTTCATCGGCGATCCACGCAATGTGCTCATCCGCGCGCTGGCAGACGCGGAGGAGATGGGTTTTCGCTTCAAGACGGGCATGGAGCTGGAATTCTTTCTGTTCCGGCAGGACCGCGAGCGCGGCCTGCTGCCCCTGACACCATACGATGAGGCGAGTTACTTCGATATCTCCAACGGCTTCAGCCAGGCGATGCGCCGCCGGCTGATTTCGACGCTGACGGACTGCGGCATCCGTGTGGACTCTTCACATCATGAGATTGGCTCCGGGCAGTACGAAATCGACCTCGATTATGCAGAAGCGCTGATGAGCGCTGACCAGCTCCTGACGGCACGTGTGGCGATGCGCACGATTGCGCAGCAGCATCACCTGCACTGCACGTTTATGCCACGACCTTCGGCGGCGCTGCCGGGGTCCGGCATGCACACCCATCAAAGCCTGCATGATACAACCAGCGATGCCAACATCTTCTCCGACCGCAGCCACGAATACGGCCTCTCGGAGACGGCGCGCTACTTCCTCGCGGGGCAGCTTGCCCATGCGCGGGCGATGTGCGCGGTGCTTGCGCCGCTTGTTAACTCGTACAAGCGGCTGTCCGTGTCGTTTGAGGCGCCGGTGTATGTGACGTGGGCGCATGTCAATCGTGCGGGCGCGGCGCTGATTCGTGTGCCACACATCACTCCCGGCCGCGAAGCGCACACCCGGCTGGAACTGCGCTGCCCGGACCCCAGCGCCAATCCGTATCTGGCGATTGCGGTGATGCTGGCTGCGGGGCTGGATGGCATCCGTCAGCAGATGCCGCTGCCAGAGGCGATGGAGGAAACGCTGCTGCGTCGTGAGCGCGCGCGCCTGCGCCAGGTGGAGACGCTGCCCCGCTCGCTGGATGAGGCGCTCGATGCGCTGAGCCAGGATGATGTCATCCTCAATGCGCTCGGGCCATATGTTGCAGACCGTTACCTCGCGGCCAAGCACCAGGAGCTGGAGGACTACCACCACCAGATCACGCCGTGGGAAGTGGACCGCTACATCACACGCTACTGAGCGACGACGCTGTGCACGCGTTCCAGAGCTTGCGCTGCGGCGTCCACTTCGACGACAAGCGAGAAGCTGGAGCCCGTTGGGCTGGGTGAGATTGCCAGTAGTGTGATGCCTTCCAGGGCGCTGATGAGCACTGCCAGCCGCTTGTGCAGCAATTCCAGATGTGTGCCCACTACAGTGATGATCGCGACTGGCCGGGCGGACCAGCGCGCGAGCGCGTCATCTGCCTGTGATCGCGATTCGAGCGCGTTCTGCAACGCATGCAGTGCATCAGGGCCGGCGCTGGTGGGGATGACGAATGCCAGCAGCGTCTGCCATGAGGACTGCGCGGAGAGCACGACTTCGGCGTGCGCGCCAGCCACGCGAAACAGCGCGTCATCGACAGCGCCCATCACGGCGATCGGCGCGCTGCTGTGGGCGGCGGTCATGCCCAGACCGTGGATCATGGTGACGGATTTGAGCGCTGGCGTGTGATCGGGCAGATCGGAGATCAGCGTTCCCGCGCCCTGCGGTCGGAAGACGTTGCGCACGCGCAGCGGGATGCGGTGATCGTGCAGCGGCGCGATCGTGCGCGTATGCAGCAGCCGGGCGCCGAAGTATGCCAGCTCTGCCGCCTCTGTATACGTAAGCTGAGGGACGACGCGCGCGCTGTCGATATCGCGCGGGTCTGCCGACATGATCCCGTCGACATCGGTCCAGAACCATACTTCGCTTGCATCTGTGCAGATGGCGGCGAGGCTGGCGGAGTAGTCGCTGCCGCCGCGGCCAAGGGTCGTGATCCGGCCGGACGGTGTGGAGCCGATGAAGCCGGTGACCACCGGGATGATATGCCGATCGAGCATCGGGATGAGTGTGCGTTCGATGCGCTCGCGGGTGCGCGCGATGTCCGGTGTGGCGTTGCCGAAGACCGAGTCGGTGATGATGATATCGGTGGCATCGATGGCGACGCTGCGCAGGCCGCTCTGGCGCAGCATGGCGGCGACCACGCGCGCGGCCATGCGTTCGCCCGTGGCGAGGATGCTGTCGAAGGCTTCGGGGCGGCGCACCTCGTCCTGCTGGTCTGCAAGGGACTGACACACGTCGAGCAGATCGAACAGCAGGCGGTCGATATCGGCGTGCAGCGCGGTGCGTTCGTTGGTGCCCAGCGGCAGATGCTCGATCAGGGCGAGGTGGCGCGCGCGCACCGTGCCGACGATGCGGCGATATCCACGCCGGTTGGCGAGCTGCGCCAGCCGAGCCGCTTCCAGCAGCGAGTCGGTGACCCCCTCCAGCGCCGATACCACCAGCAGCAGGCGATCCCAGCGCTGATGCTCGTTGAGTACGATGCTGAGCAGTTGGGTCAGGCCCATCGTCATGCCGACCGACGTGCCGCCGAATTTCATCACGAGCGTGCGCATAGGCCTCATCCGGGTCTCGAAATAGAAAACGCGAGCACAAGTCTCGCGCTGGGTACCACGGCTGCGGGCGAACACCGGATGAAATGAAACTAGCATTTTGAGATAGATTTGTCAATACTTTAGGGAGCCCCCGGCGATGGGTAAGATAAGCAGGTCAGCGAATGCGCCGGGATATGCTGGAGAAGCATGACAGAGCAGGTGAGCGAGGCGCAGCGCCTGGTTGCAGGTGTGCGCTTTCATAAGGTAGGCAAGCTCTTTCACTTCGATTTCAACAATTTCCCGCACCTTCAGCCAGGCGATTACGTCGTGGTGGAGACCACGCGCGGCAGGCAGATGGGGCAGGTGGAGGGGTTTCGACCAGCGGAGGCGCCTGAGCGCGAGATCAAGGCGCTGCTGCGCATGGCCTCTCCGCGCGATCTGGTGCTGCGCCAGTACTGGGAGGCGCAGCAGGACGAGGTGCTGCTGACCTGTCAGAAGCGCGCGCGTGAGCTGGGCGGATACAGCGGAGTCAAGTTCGTGGCCGCTATCTACAATTATGATGGCACGATTCTGACGGTGCTGTACACGTCCGAAGACAAGGTGAACGTCAATCGCATCTGGAACGAGATGAACCGGCTGTACTCGGCGCAGATTGAAATGCGGCAGATCGGCCCGCGCGATGTGGCAAAGCTGCTCGGCGGCTATGGGGCGTGCGGTATCGACCGCTGCTGCAGCACCTTCCTGACGGACTTCAGCCCGGTTTCGATCAAGATGGCCAAGGCACAGGGCATCTCGCTCAACCCGACCGAGATCACCGGGATGTGCGGGCGGCTGCGCTGCTGCCTTGTCTACGAGTATGAGCAGTACGTGGAGGCGCGCTCCAAATTGCCGAAGAAGAACAAGCGCGTGGGTACGCCGCAGGGCGAAGGCAAGGTGATTGATGTGCTGCCGCTGCAGGATGCAGTGCTCGTGCTGGTTGAAGACAATCGGGTGGTGGTGAAACGCGAGGATCTGCAGCCGCTGGATGAGCTGGAGGCGCTGGCGAAGAAGGCCAAGGAGCCCTGCACCAAGCATGGCGATGGCCCGTGCGACTGCGGTGCCAAGCCGGGCAAGGCCGCGGCAGAGGCGCCTGCCGAGCCGGATGCTGCAGATGACGATGACGAGGGCTAATAGGCGCTGCACAGCGCAGATGCAGGGAACAGACAGACGATGAGAGAAGTGTGGCTCACCGCGGCAGAGCAGAGCAGGGCGCGGCTGATTGCGCGCCGGCGTGATTTTCACCAGCACCCGGAGCTCGCGTTTCAGGAGACACGCACAGCGGGGATCGTGGCGCAGGCGCTGAGCGATCTCGGTATGGAGGTGCAGCGGGGCGTGGGCAGGACAGGCGTGATCGGCATGCTGGAGGGCGCGTACGATGGCCCGACGGTGCTGGTGCGCGCCGATATGGATGCGCTGCCGGTGCGCGAGGAAAACGCGATCCCGTACGCATCTGGAACGCCCGGCGTGATGCATGCCTGCGGCCATGACGGCCATACTGCCATTGCGCTGTCGGTGGCTGAAGCGCTGGCGCCGCTGCGTGAGCGCATGCACGGGCGGGTCAAGTTCGTGTTTCAGCCCGCGGAGGAGATCGGCCGGGGCGCGCTGGCGATGGTGCATGATGGCGCACTGATGGACCCACGGCCGGATTTCACCGTCGGCCTGCATCTGTGGAACAGCCTGCCGGTTGGCAAGCTGGGTGTGGCCGATGGGCCGGTGATGGCCGGCGCGAGCAACTTCACCATCGTGATCACGGGCCGGGGCGGGCATGCCGCTTCGCCCCATCAGAACATCGATCCGGTGGTGTGCGCAGCGCAGGTGATCACCGCGCTGCAGACGATCATCAGCCGCAATGCGGATCCGTTCGATACCGGCGTGGTGAGCGTGGCGCAGGTGCACGCGGGCGATGCGCACAACGTCATCCCGCAGACGGCGGAACTGCGCGGGACCATGCGTTACTTCCGCTACGAGGTGCGCGACCTGATGATCACGCGCATGCGCCAGATCGTCGAAGGCGTCGCCAGCGCGATGGGCTGCACAGGCAGTGTCGATGTCGTGCCAATGACGCGCCCGGTGAGCAACGACGCGATCGTGGGCGAAAAGCTGCGCCCGCTGTTCGCGCAGATCGTGGGCGAGCAGGGGTTGGACACCAGCCTGCGCTCGATGGGCTCAGAGGATGTCGGTGAGTTCATGGAGGGCGTGCCGGGTATGTACTTCTTCGTCGGCGCGCAGGATAGCACGGCGGAGGCGTACTACCCGCATCATCATCCGCGCTTCAGCATCGACGAAGAAGCACTTCCGCTGGGCATGGCCCTGCTGGCGCAGGCGGTGGCGGCATACGTGCTGCCAGAGGGCTAGGCCGTGCCGCAGCAGTCCGTGTTCCGCTGGCGGGATGGCCGCGGCTGGCTGGTGCTGGCCAACGGGCCGAGCAGTGAGATCCGCGGCATGGCGCTGACGCGCAGTGCGGCGGATGGCGCGGTCGCCTGTGTGGCGATCGAGGGCGTGGCCGCCGCGGATGCGCTTCTGGAAGACCTCGAGGACCTGGGTGCGCCGGCCGGCTTCATCGTCGATCTGCAGTCGGAGGATGACGACACCATCCGCGACCAGCTGGCGAATGCCGGGCTGGTGGTGGTGACGGCGGGTGTTGGGCCGAACGACGTGCGCTCTGCGCTGATGGGCGCTGCGATCGAGGGAATTGGCACTGCCTATGCGCAGGGTGCGGTCGTGCTTCTGGAAGGTGGGGCTGCGTGTGCTGTCGGTGATCATCTGTATGACAGCGCTGTGCAGGGGCTGGGCTGGTTTGCGCATGCGCTTCTGATGCCTGATGCGCGCATCGAGGGGGTAGAGGCGGCTGCGCGTGAACTGCTGGCGGGCGCGCCGGATGCCTACGCGCTGATGATCGGCGCGGAGTCGGCGGCGGTGTTCGGCGGTGATGGTCAGATTGAGATGTGGGGTGAACGGCGTGTCACGCTGCTGCTGGGCGCGCATTATCGGGGAACGGGAGCGTAGATGCCTGCAACAATTCTGGTCGGCGCGCAGTGGGGTGACGAGGGCAAGGGACGTGTTGCGGATTGGCTGGCCGCGCAGTCGGCGGTGGTGGCGCGCTTCGCGGGCGGGGACAACGCCGGGCATACGGTGGTCGTCGGCGACCGCGTGACCAAGCTGCGGCAGATCCCGTCCGGCATCCTGCACCCGGATGTCGTGTGCGTGCTCGGCAACGGGCTGGTGGTCAACCCGGTGTCGCTGCTCACGGAGATGGATGGTCTGACAGAAGCGGGCGTGCCGATGACGCCGGAGCGGCTGCGGCTGAGCACGCGCGCACACCTGATCACGCCGGCACATCTCGCGCTGGACCGCGCCAATGAGGCGGCACGCGGTAAGGATGCGATCGGCACGACTCTGCGCGGGATCGGTCCTGCCTACATGGACAAGACCGGACGCAGCGGGCTGCGCGCCGGGCAGATGGCGGATGCGGAGGCATTTGCGGAAGCGCTGGCGCAGCACATCGACCACGCCAATGAGCGGCTCATCGCGCTGGGGGCAGAGCCGCTGCAGACGGAATCCGTGGTGCTGCCCTACCTGGAGGCGGCGGCGCGCCTGCGTCCGTTCCTGACGGACACGTCGCTGTACGTGAACGCACGCCTGCGCGAGGGCGCTCGCGTGCTGTGCGAGGGCGCGCAGGGCACGCTGCTGGACATCGATCATGGGGACTACCCGTTTGTGACCAGCTCATCTCCTACTGCAGGCGGTGCGCTGACCGGGCTGGGCATCGGCCCGCTGGTGGTGGACCGCGTGGTGGGTGTGGCGAAGACGTATGCCACGCGAGTGGGCAGCGGGCCAATGCCGACCGAACTGGAGGGGCCGATCGCTGAGCGACTGCGCGGAACTGGCGAGCACTTCTGGGACGAGTTCGGCACGGTGACGCGCCGTCCGCGCCGCTGCGGCTGGTTCGATGCGGTGCTGGCGCGCTATGCTGCGCAGGTGAACGGGTTCTCGGAACTGGTGCTGACCAAGCTGGATGTGCTCTCAGGGCTGGATGAGCTCAGGATCGCAGTGGCGTACGAGATCGACGGCGTGCGCACGGAGACACCGCCCAGCACGCGCGAGGCGCTTGAACGTGCAGTGCCCGTGTACGAGTCGTTGTCCGGCTGGACGGAAGATGTCTCGAATGCGCGGCATATCCGGGACTTGCCGATGGCTGCGCGGGATTACATCGGGCGGATTGTGTCGCTGCTGGGCGTGCCTGTGCGCATGGTCAGCGTGGGTCCGGAGCGTGATCAGCTGGTGATTCTGGAACAGGAATGAGCAACGTGTCGTCCCCCTACCTGCCTCCACTGGAAGCGCCGGTGAATGCGCCGCCGCGCCGCGTGGTGTCGCTTGTGCCGTGCGTGACCGAGTCGCTGTACGATCTCGGCGTGGGCGAGCGGCTGGTGGGCGCGACAGACCGCTGTGTTCGGCCAGCGGCGCAGGTGGAGCGGCTGGTGCGCGTCGGTGCGCCGGGCTTGCTCGATGTGCCGCGGGTGATCTCGTTGGCTCCGGATCTGGTGATCGCCAGCCGTGAGGACAACCGGCGCGAAGATATCGAAGCGCTGCAGGCGGCGGGGCTGGCCGTGTGGGAGGTATTTCCGCACACGGTGCGCGATGCCTTCAACCTGCTGTGGAACATCATGCACGTCTTCGATTCGCCGGGCATGGTGGAGCGTGTGCGCGCCATGGAGTGGACGTGCGATTGGCTTGAGCGTATGCATGAGGATGTCGAGCGGTTGCCACGCGTGTTCGCACCGATTGTCCTGGAGCCGCTGATGACCTTCGGCACGGGGACCTATGCGCATGACGTGCTGAGGGTGTGCGGCGGCTGGAATGTGTTTTCCGTGCGCGATGGGCAGCCACCGCCAACTTCTGATGAAGATGGGGCGATGTCTCGCAGCGATAGCGGCTATCCGCTGGTGACGCTGGAGGAGGTGCAGGCGCTGCAGCCGGACGTGGTGCTGCTGCCGAATGCCGGTTCGGGAGCGGCGGAATCGCGGGCTGCATGGTTTGCACAGATGGATATTCCGGCGGCGCGTTCGGGCCGCATCCACACCATCGACGAGACGCTGCTCACCTGGCACGGAACGCGCATTGCACATGCTTTCGAGACTCTGCCGGCACTGCTTGATAACGCGCAGGAGATGGTATGACGCCCACTGCCGATTTCGCGCAGATGATGAATTATGTCATCCATGAGCTGAAGGGTCCGCTCGCGGGGGCCAGAGGGTTCATCGAGCTCATCCAGCTCAAGGGCCCGCTGAATGCCGAGCAGGAGCGTTACGCCACCCGCGCGCTTGAGTCGCTGGAGAAGATGGACTATCTCGTGCGCATGGTGCTGGAAGTGGCGCTGGTGGAGGCCGATCACCCGCTGGATCTGGAGCATCTTTCGCTCAACGAACTGGTCGCGGATGCGCTTCTGGAAATTGACGGTCGCGCTGAAGAGATGGAGGTCGCCACGCACTTCACCCCGATTGAGGGAGATGATGTGGTGGAGGCGGATTACCGGCTGATGGTGCTGGTGCTCAACAATCTGCTGAGCAACGCGCTCAAGTACAATCACCGGCGTGGAGAAGTGCACGTCGAGATCGTGCCGGATGCAGCGGAGTTCCGCATCGTGGTGCGGGACAGCGGCCGGGGCATTCCACCGGCGGATGTGCCCTATGTGTTCGACCGCTTCTTCCGCAGCGCGCGCGAACGCCATTCGTCGACCGAGGGGCATGGGCTGGGACTGGCGATCACGCGCAGTATCGTCGAGAAGCATGGCGGCGTGATCGGCGTGGAGAGCACGCTGGATGTCGGCTCGGCGTTTACCGTCACGCTGCCGCGCCGCCAGACGGTGCGCGCTGGCGGTGTGCCTGAGCCCATGGATGGCGTGGACGATGGCACACAGGAGCCAGAAGACGATCCAATGCTGGACTCTGACGATCCGCAGGGGGACAGCTCTCGCTTGCGGTAGGTTGTGAAGCGCAGTACAATTCCGCCGTTGGAAGCGGAAAATGGGCTGTGGTGGAGGTCGCTGTGCGGCGTTTGGTGATTCTGGTCGTGCTGCTGGCACTGATGATCGCGGGTGGTGGGCTGACGGCGTTGTTCCTCACCACTGGCACGAGCATGTTTCCGGTTCTGACCATCACGGAAGATCCCTCGGCATCGTCTCTCATCATGCAGCCGTGGAAGGCCGAGCAGCTTTTTCTGTTCGTCGGCTTCGTCATCTTCAACCTGGTAGGTATCGCGCTGACGCTGGCGATTGTGCTGTGGCTGCTCGATCGCAGCATGCAGAACACGCGCCTCAAGCAGGCGGGCATCGTGCCGAATGCCGGGACCACGGTGGAAGTGCGAAATGTGGAGAGCCTGCCGGCAAAGACCGCGGCAGCGCCTGCGAAGAAGTGATCTGCGCTGGAGCGTGCGTAAGCACGTGAAGCGATTATCGCGTATTGTTCAATCGTGGCCCCCGTTTTATTGGATGTGGAGTTGAATGATGACGCGCTCGCGCTGGTTTGCGCGCCTTGCGTTAGTGACCGTGCTGCTGACCGTTGGCCTGATCGTATTTGGCGCGGTTGTTCGTGTGACGGACAGTGGGTTGGGCTGCGGCAATCACTGGCCGCAGTGCAACGGCACGATCTTCCCGCCGCTGGATAACCTGACCGCGTGGATCGAATGGCTGCACCGGCTGTTTGCGCTGCTGATCGGTGCGTTCGGGCTGGCGACACTGGCCGTGGCCATCGGCGCGTTTCGCAAGCGCAACCGGGCGGTGCTGGGCATGACCATCACGGCTGCGGCGTTGTTTGTGCTGCAGAGCGCGCTGGGCGCGCTGGTGGTGGTGCTGGACTTGCCGCCGACGTTCGTCACGCTGCATCTGGGCACAGCGATGCTGCTGCTGGCCGCGCTGCTGACGGCGGCGCTGCTGGTGCTCTATCAGCCGAAGCGCCGTTACCAAACCGACCGCTTTACCATGCTGACGTATGCGACTACTGCACTGTCGTTCGTCATCATCCTGACGGGCGCGCTGGTGCGGGGCAGCGGCGCAACGCTGGCCTGCACGACGTGGCCGCTGTGCAACAACAACACGCTGCTTCCGCTGGGGCAGGGCCAGTGGGCGATGATCCATATGTTCCATCGCTTCGCCGTCGGCGCCTTTGGCGTCGCGCTGGCCCTGCTGGTGTGGCAGGTGTTCCGTTCGCGCCACCAGAACACCGAGCGTGCGCTTTCGCTGGGTGCGGCGGCGGCCTACCTGGCGCAGGCGGGCATCGGCGCGGGCTATGTGCTGTCGAGCGCAGCGCCGCTGTGGGGGGCGCTGCATGTGCTGTTCGCGGCGCTCACCTGGGCTCTGCTGGTGTGCCTGACGGTCGTCGAGGTTGTTAACACCCGAAAGCCAGAGGCTGAGGAAAAGAGCGCGTGGCAACCACAATCCAGCCCCGCACTGAACTGACCGGTCCCGGCATCGGCCGGACGCTCAAAACGTACCTGGAACTGGCGAAGCTGCGCATTGTGCTGCTTCTGCTGTTCACCACGGTCACGGCGATGGTCGTGGCGCAGAACGGCATTCCGCCGCTGTCTGTGCTGCTGCCTACGCTCATCGGCGGGGCGATGTCTGCGGGCGGCGCGAGCGTCATCAACCAATACATCGACCGCGATATGGACGGGCGCATGACGCGCACGGCGCGCCGGCCAATTCCCTCTGGCCGCGTGGCGCCGGTGAATGCGCTGCTGTTCGGGCTGGGCCTGATCGCATGGTCGACGTTCATCCTGTGGGTGTTCGTCAACCCGCTGGCGGCGCTGCTGGCGCTGGGCGGCGCGGTGTACTACGTCGTGATCTACACCATGCTGCTCAAGCGCAATACCGTGCTCAATATCCTCATCGGCGGCGGCGCGGGGGCGATGCCGGTGCTGGTGGGCTGGGCAGCGGTGACAGGCGCGCTGAGCATTCAGCCGTTTATCCTGTTTGCGATCGTGTTCTACTGGACGCCGCCGCACAGCTGGGCGCTGGCGCTGCTGGTCAACAGTGACTATGCGCGCGCGAACGTGCCGATGATGCCGGTGGCGAAGGGTGAGGATGTAACCCGCCAGCAGATCCTGTGGTACTCTGTGCAGCTGCTGCTGATCAGCCTGCTGCCGCTGCTCTTCCGCATGTTCGGTGCGATCTACCTCGTCGGCGCAATCGTGCTGGGGTGCGGGATGCTGCTGCAGGCGCAGCGTCTGCTGAAGCGCAAGGACGGCGCGGCGGCGCGGGCCACCTACAAATACTCGACGATGTATCTGGCCTATCTGTTCATGATCATGATGCTGGACGTGCTGCTGCTATGAGCGAGACTCAGGGAGCCGCCGCAGGTGGCCGCAATGCCAACGCACTGCCCGTCGTGATCGTCATCACGCTGCTGGTGGTCATCAGCGCAGGATTCCTGATTTCTTTCGCCAGCTACCAGGCGGCACAGCCGGATGAGGTGATTGAGGATCCCGGTTCGGTCAATTCAATTGCCGAGGCGCTGGCGGCACGGGGCAGCGCCGGCAGCGGGCAGCAGTTGGTGGTGACGTATGCGTGTACCGCCTGCCACCGTGAGGGTGCAGCCAACGGCATTGCGCCGGCATTTGTCGGCATTGCGCAGCGGGCAGCCAGCGGGATGCCGGGCCTGAGCGCAGCAGGGTATCTGTACGAGTCGATCATCAACCCCTCGGCCCATATCGTGCCGGGTTATGTGAACTCCATGCCACAGGATTACGCCACACGCATGCCGGAAGATGACCTGGCGGACATCCTCGCCTATCTGCTGACCGCGGACGCTCGCTGACCCTGCGATGTACTTCGATGCCCTCACCATCAGCGCGGTGGCCGATGAGCTGATGGACCGGCTGGTGGGTGGCCGCATCCAGGACTCCGTGGATGTCGATGAGGATGTCATCGGGCTGGAAGTGTACGCGGGCCATCAGCGCCATTATCTGCTGCTGAGCGCCGAGCAGCATGCCCCACGTGTTCAGGTTGCGCCAGAGAAACTGCGTCGCGGGTTGCCGCGCCCCAGCCAGCTTGTGCTGCTGTTCCGGCGGCTGGTGGAGGGCGGCGTGCTGGAGCACGTCTCGCAGCCTCCCTGGGAGCGGATCCTCGTGCTGGATGTGAGCGGTCCGGAGGGTGCGGTGCAGATCATCGCCGAGCCGATGGAGCGCCGGGCCAATCTGATCCTGGTGCAGGAGGGGACGGTGCTGGACTGCATGCGCCGCGTCTCTCCGCAGGTCAATCGTGTGCGCGTGGTGCAGCCGGGTCAGCCGTACCAGCCTCCTCCCGAGCAGGTGGGCAAGCTTGACCCATTTCGCCTGACGCGCGAGCAGCTGGCCCTGGCGTTGGCGGAGGCGAGCGCGAAGGACAAGGTGACCGGGCTGCTGACGGCGCGGCTGCTGGGCTTCAGCCCGCTGCTCGCTCGCGAGGCGGCCTTCCGCGCGGGCGCACAGCCCGACACGCTGGCGCTGGACGCCGATGCGGACCGGTTTTTCGACGCTGTTCAGACGCTGGTGCAGCCGCTGATGCAACGGAAGTGGCAGCCGGGCATCGCCGAGGGAGAGCGGGGCGCGCGTGCCTTCAGTGTTTATCCGCTGCGCAGCATGCCTGCGTGGAAAGCTGTCACCTCCATCAGCGAGGCGCTCACGTGGTTTTATCACGCGCCGGTAGGTCATGAGGCGTATGAGGCTGCACGACAGCCGCTGCGCGAGGCGATCGCCGAGGCGCAGGGCCGTCTGGCGGGCAAGATCGCCTCGCTGGAGAGCGGGCTGAAGGATGAACGGGAGCGCGAACGGCTGCGCCAGAGCGGAGAGCTGATTCTCGCCTACCAGTACACCTTCACGCCCAGGCAGGCGGAACTGGTCGCGGAGTACGATGTGGATTCGCCGCCGCTGCGCATCGCGCTGGACCCGGCACTGTCGCCACTGGAGAACGCGCAGCGCTATTTCGAGCGCTATGCAAAGGCCAAACGTGCGCTGGAGGATGTGCCGCGGCTGCTGGCCGAGGCACGCGCGGAACATGCCACACTGGCGCAGCTGGAGACCGATCTTTCGCTGGCGGCAAACTGGCCGGAGATCGACGAGGTGCAGCAGGCGCTTCAGGCGATGGGCCACTGGCGTGGGCGGCAGGCGCCGAAGATGGGCGGCGGACGCAGCGGCCCGCTGCGCGTGCTGACGGACGATCAGTTCGTGCTGTGGGTCGGGCGCAACAGCCGCCAGAACGAGCAGGTGACGTTCGAGAAGGGCAGCCCGGCGGACCTGTGGCTGCATGCGCGCGGGATACCCGGTGCGCATGTCATCGTGCGCTATGACGGGCGGCCGTTTCCGGACGCAGTGATCGAACGTGCCGCTGCGCTGGCCGCGTACTACAGCGCGAGTCAGACCGAGGCGCGCGTTGAAGTCGATGTGACCGAACGCCGGTTTGTGCGCCGGATGCGTGGCGCGGGCACGGGAATGGTGACCTACCGCGGTGAGCGCACGATCGTCGTGCGGCCACAGAGCGCGTGAGGCGTCAGGCCCGCCCTGCTGCAATCGCGCGGCGCGCGGCATCGAGCACGGCTGTAGGCGTGATGTCGCGCACACACGGGTGATTCTCCAGCGCATCGCCGCGCCAGTCGAGGATGCGGCAGGGGCGGCAGGCGATGCTGCTGGTGACCGCGCGATGGCGTTCTGCGCTGCCCCACGGTCCGAACTCCAGGGGATC
>CAZZJW010000062.1:0-15333 GCA_964654755.1 uncultured Pleurocapsa sp.
CCGCAGCCGCCGGACGTGCCGGAGCCCCCACCGGAGCCAGCGCCCGCACAGGATGCGCCGGACTCTGCAGATGCGCCCGTGCTGCCGTTCAGCTTCGAGTACCCGCAGGAGTGGCGCTCGCGCGACAGCCAGCCGCTGGAGGCGGATGATGCCGCGCTGCTGGATGCGATCGAAGAGGACACCTCGGCGCTGCTGGCGATCACGCCTGCCGAGGAGGCCGCCGCACGCCAGGCGCGTGCGCGCCGCCCCGCACCGCCGCCAGCCACCCCGCCGCCGGTGCGTGTGCCGCCTGCCCGCCGCCGGCGCGCGCTGCTGGCCAACCTGCTGACGGCGGTCTTCGCGGTGGGTGGCTGCGGCCTGCTCACGGTCTTTGCGGTGATCTGGCAGAACCCGTTTTCCGCGCTCAATCCGAGGCCGCCGCTCACGCCGGTGCCGATCGTGGTGTCGATGACGCCCACGCCGACGCTGACTCCGATCCCCTCGGCCACGCCCACGCCGTCGCCGACGCTGCCGCCGACGGACACTCCGCCGCCTTCGCCCACGCCCACGGACACGCCCGTGCCGGGCACGCCGACGCCGGTGTATGGCTTCACGGTGCCGCTGACGCTGGGCAGCCAGCAGGTGTACATCTCGAACCCGGAGACGCGCGGTGGCTGCCGCTGGTCCAGCCTGGCGGGGACGGTCGCCGGGGCGGATGGCGCGGCGCTGAACGGCTATCAGGTGCGCGTGCTGGGGGATGGCATCGACGAAACGCTCATCAGCGGCTCGGCTGCCGGGTTCGGGCCGGGTGGCTTCGAACTGCCGCTGGGCTACGAAGCGCGCGATGCGCAGTTCGCCATCCAGCTGCTCGATGCGGCGGGGACGCCGGTCTCGCCGGTGTACACTGTCACCACCAGCAGCCGCTGCGACTGGAACATCAGCATCGTGCGCTTTCAGCAGGCGGCGCCTGCCGCTCCCTGACCATGCAGGCAGACGGCCGCAGCGGCGCTGCTCCGGAGCATGGCATGTTCGCCCGCGTGCTGGAGAAGCTGTGGGCGCTGGCCGGCAGCGTGAGCGTGCAGATCAAGGTGCTCGGCATCGTGCTGGGCGTGATCGTGCTGCTCGGGCTGTTCGTCCTGCTGCAGAACAGCCGCCTGCTCGGTGAGCAGCTTCGCGCGGAGCTGGGAAGCCAGGGGCTGGTGATCGCGCACAATCTGGCCGAAGACCTGGCCCCGCTGCTGGAGGCGAACGATCGCGAGGGCGCGGTGCAGCTCATGGCGCAGCGCCGCCTGCATTTCTCCAGCCCCAGCCACAACACCCCGGTCGCTTACGTCGTGCTCACCGATGCCAGCGGTGGGTCGCTCGTCGCCAGCTTCCGCGACGACTTCAGCGAGCAGGCGCTGCCCCCGGTTGTGCCGCGGGACTCCGATCGATTCGGGCCGGTCCTGTGGGATGCGCCGGGTGTCGTGGAGAATGTCACCAGCATCAGCGGCCGCAGTGAGTGGCTGCGCGTGGGCATCTCCACCGAGGCGATCACCGCCACTGCCACGACGGTGACGCTGCAGCTCTTCGGCACGACGCTGGTGATGGTGGCGGTCGGCTTCGGTGCGGCCATCTTTCTCACCTGGGTGCTCACCCGGCCGCTGACCGACCTGGTGAACGCCACCCAGGCCGTCGCCCGGGGGGATTTCTCCGGGCGCGTGCCACGCTGGGCGAACGATGAGATCGGTGAGCTGGCCGACGCGTTCAACAGCATGACCGCCGCGCTGGAACAGGCCGCCCGCGAGCGCGAGGACCGTGAACGCCTGCGCGAGCAGTACCTCAGCGGCGTCATCCTCGCCCAGGAGAACGAGCGCCAGCGCATCGCCCGCGAGCTGCACGACAGCGTCAGCCAGTCGCTGACCAGCCTGCTGGTCGGGCTGCAGAACCTGCGCGCCGCCAGCAGCGCCGATGAATTCAGCCGGCAGTCTGAGGCGCTGCGCGGGCTGGTCACCGGTACGCTGGACGAGACGCGCGCGCTGGCCTGGCAGCTTCGGCCCAGCAAGCTGCAGGAACTGGGCCTGACCGGCGCGCTGGAGCGCTACGTGACGGACTATCAGTCGCGCTACAGCATCCCGGTCGATCTGGTGGTGACCGAACTGCCGGAGGGGATGCCGCCCGAAATCCAGACCACGATCTACCGCGTGGTGCAGGAGGGCCTGACCAACGTCGCGCGGCACGCCCGGGCCAGCGCCGCCAGCGTGTGCGTGGCCTACCGCAGCGGGCAGCTGCGCATCATCATCGAGGATAACGGCGTGGGCTTTGATCTGGAGGCCGTGACGCGCACGAGCAAGAGCCTGGGCCTGCACGGCATCCGTGAGCGCGCCGGGCTGTTCAGCGGAACACTGCAGATCGAGACCGCGCCCGGTGAGGGCGCCAGCCTGTACGTCGCCATGCCCTATCCTGATCCTGCGCCCTGAGGCCGCCTGATGACTGATGTCGTGCGAATTCTGCTCGTCGATGATCACACCCTGCTGCGCAGCGGGCTGCGCCTGCTGCTCGGCCAGCAGCCAGATTTCGCCATCGTCGGCGAAGCGGGCAGCGGGGCGCAGGCGCTGGAGCTGGCCGCCGCGCTGCGCCCGGATGTGATGCTGCTCGATCTCAATCTGCCGGATGGGGACGGGCACAGCGTGCTCGCGAAGCTGGCGGTCGTCTCGCCTGGCACGCGTGCGCTGGTGCTGACGATGCACGAGGAGACGCACCATCTGCAGGCCGCACTCAGCGCCGGCGCAGCGGGCTATGTGCTCAAGCGCGCGGTCGATACCGAGCTGGTGATGGCGATCCGGGCGGTGATGCGCGGGGAGGTGTTCGTACATTCGCCGCTGACGCAGGCGCTGCTGGCGGCCAGCCGGCCTGAGACGCCGTCCTCGCCGCAGGACAACCCGTGGCTGGCGCTTTCCGAGCGCGAGCTGGAGGTCATCCGCCGCGTGGCGCAGGGCTACACCAACGCGGAGATCGCTGCCGAGCTGTTCCTCAGCACCAAGACTGTAGAGACCTACCGCGCGCGCAGCATGGAGAAGCTGGGCATGGAGACGCGCGCCCAGCTCGTGCGTTCGGCGCTGAAGCACGGCTACCTCGAATGACGGCTCGCGCTTTCCGGCGCACACTGTAAGGAAAACCCCTACGCTGCCGGGCACAAATCTGCGGGTTTTGCCTGCTACTGGCGCGATCCCTTCTCAACTACCGTTAGGACATGGGCACGCCGTCTTCTTCGGACGAGGGGATCATCATGCTGGACTTTCTCAGGCACAGGCAGGACCGGGTGATCGAGGATCCGCCGTTGGTACGCGCGCTGCTGACAGATTCCCGCTTCTCGCTGCTGTGGATGGCGATTCGTGTGTGGCTGGGCTTGCAGTGGATCGATGCGGCTTCGCACAAGTTCGGCAGCGCGGCCTGGATGGAAACGGGCGAGGCGCTGATGGGCTACTGGCAGAACGCGGTCGCCATTCCCGAAGCGGGCCGCCCGCCGATCACCTTCGGCTGGTACCGCGACTTCATCCAGAGCCTGCTGGATGCGCAGGCCTACACCTGGTTTGCCCGGCTGGTCGCGTACGGCGAACTGCTGGTCGGCATGGCCCTGATCATCGGGGCGTTTGTGGGCATCGCGGCTTTCTTCGGCGCCTTCATGAACTTCAATTTCATGCTGGCTGGATCGGCAAGCAGCAACCCGCTGCTGTTCTTCGCCGCGCTGATCCTGATCGCCGCGTGGAAGACGGCTGGCTTCATCGGCGCCGACTACTTCCTGCTCAACTGGCTGGGCACGCCGTGGAGCCGTGACAAGCGAAGCGCAGGCTCGCCCGGCGCCCGCCCGAAAACCTGACGCTGCAGCACGCAGCGCAGAAATGCAGCAGGGGCACCCATTGCGGACGCCCCTGCTGTTTTGCGTTTCACTACGGCCTTGTGCAGGCCGTCAGCGCTTACTCGCCGTTCGCGGTCACTTCGACGGTGGCCGGCGTGTAGTCGGTGCCCATGAAGTCGACATCCGCGTAGTCGGCCATCAGGCCATCGAGCGCGGCCTGCGCCAGGTCGGTGCGGTACATCACATCACCGGCGATGGCTTCCTGGATCACGCCGTTGTCCAGCGCAATCTGGGCGGTGGTGTCATAGGCGGCAGCATCCAGGATGCCGATGCCGCTTGCCGAAGGCCACACCAGCTTGTTGACTTCGTTCATCATCCACGCCTGGTGTCCGGCGCCCAGCGTCGGGCCGGCTTCCAGCACGTAGCCGACGCAATCGGCGGCGTTGTCGCGGCAGTACGTCCAGCCGCGGAAGGTGGCGCGCAGGAAGCTGATGGTGGTCGCTTCGCTGCCTTCTTCGGCCAGCCACTCGGTGCGGGCATACAGGCCGTCTTCGAGCATGGCGGTGCCGTATTCGTTGAAGTCGAGCACGTTCAGGTCATCGAGGGTGTAGACGGGGAAGCTGCCGTCATCGCCCACCACTTCGAGCACCTGCGCCAGTTCGTTGTAGGTCATGGCGCTGGCGGCATCGATCTCGCGGTTGAGGAAGGCGTTCATGTCGAAGGCCTGCTGCGCGATCTGGCCGTTGTCCTGCAGGTCCTGCACATCGAAGCCGGCCTTGGTCAGCGCGGCGAACGTCGGGTACTGGTTGCCGCAGCACCACACGCCCACCACCGCATCGCCGAGGTCCTCGAACGAGGTCAGGCCGCTGTCACCCCAGGTGATCTGGCGCATGCCGGAGCGCTGGTAGATCTGCGCGACGTTGATCAGGTCGCCGCCGGCTTCCTTGGTCGCCAGCGCGTTGCCCATCCAGTCGACGATGAACTGCGCTTCGCCCGAAGCAAGCAGCTGCTGCGGGTTGATGTCGACGCCTGCCGGCACAATCGTGACGTCCAGGCCCTCTTCCTCGTAGTAGCCGAGCGCGGCAGCGGCGTAGTAGCCGGCGAACTGCGCCTGCGGAACCCACTTCATGACGACCGTCACCGGCGTTGCATCCTGCGCTGTGACGGCGGCGCCGAGCACGAGCATCAGAACCAGAGCCGCTGCGACCACGATACCGAGTTTACGCATTGTCCTTCTCCTCCAGAACTCTACACGCGACCACATTATTTCTCGCGGAACGACACGTGCCAGTGCAGCAGCGCGCGTTCCACGGCAGAAACCACCAGGTAGAACAGGATGCCGAACAGCGAGGCCATCACAATCGAGGCCCAGGCATCGGGATACTTGAACAGGCCGGCATCATCGCGGATCTTGAAGCCCAGGCCGGCCGTCGAGCCGCCGAAGTACTCGCTGACGATCGCGCCGATGGTCGCCAGCGTCGTTCCCACCTTGAGCGCCGAGAAGATGAACGGAAGCGAGTTGGGCAGGCGCACCTTGCGGAAAAGCTGCATCTGGCTGGCGGCATACGAGCGCATCAGCTCCAGCGAGAGCGGATCGACGGATGTGAGGCCGCGCACCGTGCTGATCATGGCGGGGAAGTACACCAGCACCGCGCAGATGGCGATCTTGGAGAAGGCGTTGAGCGCGCCAAACCAGTTGTTGAAGATCGGCGCCAGCGCGATGATCGGCACGGCGTTGATGGCGATCGCCAGCGGCAGCAGCGCCCGGCTGAAGGAGGTGAAGCGCGCCGCCACGATGCCGGTCAGGATGCCCAGCCCGCAGCCCAGCGCGAAGCCCCAGAACGCATTCTGGAAGGTGATCCACGCCGCCGAGATCAGGCGCGGATAGGTGTCGAGGAAGGTGGCCGCGATCACGCTGGGGCGGGGCAGCAGGAATTGCTGAATCTGCAGCACGACGATCAGCACTTCCCACAGCACGATCACCAGCGCGCCCACCACGATCGGCGCGGTCTGCTGGCGCAGCGCGCGGCGGTAGATCGCCAGGCGGGCCCACGGCCGCCACAGCACCACCACCGCGGCGATGGCCGCCAGCTCCAGCGCCGTCGAGACGCCCACGATGGACTGAAGCGCAGCGGCGACCTGCGGCGGCGTTTCATCCTCAACTTCCTCAAGCATCAGCTCCGGCGGCACGCCGGCCAGCGCCGCGGCGGGGTTCCAGCGCGCCAGCCCGGCCAGCGCGGCGTACACGCAGAACACGGCCAGCACCACGGCTGCCGCGCGGCGCAGCGCCCGCGTCGCGCCCTGCGCCTGGTCCTCTGGCTTGCGGCTGGTGAGCACCTGCCGGGCCATCGCCAGCGCGCACACGATCAGCAGCACGCTGAGCACCGCCTGCAGCCCGGGATTGCGCCAGGCGCGGCCAAAGGTCACTTCGTAGGTGAGCAGCGGATTGGTGATGTGAGTGGTGGCGATGATCAGGAAGAGCAGGCCGAGCGCGAGAAAATCGCGGCCCAGCGTGCGCGTCTCCTCCTGCAGCACCTCGTCGGCCATCGCGGCGATCTGCAGGCTGGCGGCAGCCTCCATGTCGCTCTGCTGGCCGGCGGTGAAGCTGTGCGCGCTCGGCGCAGCTGCGGTCGCCTCGCGTTCCAGCGCGTCGCGGTTCAGCGCGTCGTCCGCCATTACTCAATCGCTCCATCGCGGGATTCGGCGCGCGCGCTCTGGCCGGGGCGTGTGCCGCGCAGCGCATGACGCACCGCGCTGGTGAGGTGGAAGTAGTCGTCCATATCACGTGTTTCGGGCCCGCGCGGCCTGGGCAGCGGCACATCGATGATCTGCGCGATGCGGCCCGGCCGGGGCGACATCACCACCACGCGCGAGGAGAGATAGACCGCCTCGGTGATGCTGTGGGTGACGAAGATCACGGTCATGCCCTGCAGGCTGCCCCAGATGCGCAGCAGCTCGTTGTTCATGCGCTCGCGCGTCATCTCGTCGAGTGCGCCGAACGGCTCGTCCATCAGCAGGATCTTGGGCTGGAAGGAGAGCGCGCGCGCGATCGACACGCGCTGCTGCATGCCGCCCGAAAGCTGATACGGGAACTTGTCGGCGAAATCGCCCAGCTCGACCAGGCGCAGCATTTCACGCGCACGGCTTTCGCGCTCGGCCTTCGGGAAGTTCATGATCTCCAGCGGCAGCATGACGTTGCGGATCACGCTGCGCCATTCGTACAGCGTGGCGTTCTGAAAGACGAAGCCGTAGTCGCGATCACGGCGGGCCTGCGCGGCGGGCTTGCCATTGACGGTGACGGCGCCGCCTGTCGGCTGGATCAGATCGGCGATGACGCGCAGCAGCGTGGATTTGCCGCCGCCGCTGGGGCCGATCAGCGAGACGAACTCCCCCTGCGCGATGTCGAGGTTGATATTCTCCAGCGCATTGACGGTCGCGCCATCCGCGGTGCGGAAGCTCTTCTGAATGTTGCTGATGCTGATGACGGAAGCACTCACTTCATCGATCCCTTGCTCATCATCTGACGGCAGCCGGACAGCTGGCACAGCGCCCGCCGCTACTCACTGTCATCGGGTTTCCAGCGCACCACGAGGCGCTCGATGAGCGCGATCACGGCGAAGAACAGAATGCCCACCAGCCCGGCCACGACGATGGTCGCCCACAGGCGCGGCGGCGACTGATTGTAGTAGCGGGCGAAGTTGAGGATGGCGATGCCCAGCCCGTTCTGAAAACCGCTGGGCAGCTCGCCGATGATCGCGCCGACCACGCTGCCGGTCGCGGCGATCTTGAGCGCGGTGAAGATGGACGGCACGGCGTTGGGCAGGCGCAGCCGGATGAGGATCTGCATGCGGCCCGCCGCGTAGGTCTGCATCAGTTCGAGCGCGGTCGTGGGCACGCTGGCCAGGCCGCGCAGGGTGTAGATCGTGACCGGGAAGAAGGTGAGGTAGGCGGCGATGACCGGGATCGCCAGCCCGGAAGCATCGATGCGGCCAAACCACACCACGATCATCGGCGCGATGGCCAGGATCGGCACGGTCTGCGAGGCGACGACGAACGGCATCAGCCCACGCGAGAGAAAGTCGAAATGCACGAACAGCACCGCCAGCAGGAAGCCGATCAGCGCCCCGATCAGGAAGCCCTGCACCGCAGCGGCCAGCGTGAAGCCGGTCGCCTCCAGCAGCATCTGCCACAGCGGCGGGCCGTTGCGCTGCGCCGGCTCAAACAGCGATGCGCCGATATCGCCCAGGTGCGGAAGCTGCGAGTCGTTGAACAGCGAAAGGTCGATCTGCGCCCCGGCCAGAGAGAGCTGATAGTTGCTGGCCGCAGCAAATGCCTTCAGCCCCTCCCACGCCAGCAGCACGGCGGCGAGGATGAGCAGCGTGGAGAGCAGGGTGCGCGCAGCGCTGCGATCCGCAGGCGGACGTTCAGCCCGGGCAAGTGCTGCAAGTTGGGCGTCACGGCTCGAAACCGAGTCGGTCATGGACTACCTGTGCGTGTGACGGTCACATTCACCGGAAGATCCGGCAGAGATGATCGTGCGTTATTGTAACGATGGCTGAGCCTTAACGCCAACGGGTTGAAGTGGCCAAAAGTGCTGCGGTTTCTTGTGCACTTCCTGACAACACGCCGGCGTGTTGTGCCAGTGGACGCTTGTCGCGCACATGCGGCCTTCATGCTACAATCCATTCTCGCGACAGGTGCGCTGCGTGATCGACAAACTGGCATCGTGATGATTGGAACCCGACTCGGACCCTACGAGATCATCGAGGAGATCGGCAAGGGCGGAATGGCGACGGTTTACCGCGCCTTTCAGCCCAGCATCGGTCGATTCGTCGCGGTCAAGGTCATTCATCGCGCCATCGCCAGCGATCAGCGCGCGCTCGAGCGATTCCAGCGCGAAGCCCGCCTGATCGCCCGGCTGGAGCATCCGCACCTGCTGCCGGTCTACGACTACGACGGCACGCACGAGCCGCCCTACATCGTCATGCGTTACCTGGAAGGCGGCACCGTCAAGGACGTGCTCGATCAGGGCCGTCTGCCGCTGGTGGACATCAGCTACCTGATGCGACAGGTGGCCTCCGCCCTCGATTACGCGCACCGTCAGGGCGTCATCCATCGTGACATCAAGCCATCGAACATCATGGTCGATCAGGACGGCAACGCCTTCCTGATGGACTTCGGCATCGCGCGGCTGGCCGCCGCCAGCGGAGAAGGGCTGACGCAGACCGGCTTCGCGGTGGGCACGCCCGGCTACATGGCCCCGGAGCAGGGCATGGGGCTGGAGAACATCGACCAGCGCGCGGACATCTACTCACTGGGCGTGCTGGTCTATCAGATGCTCACCGGGCAGATGCCGTACACTGCCGAGACGCCGTTGGCGATCGTGATGAAGCACATCAACGAGCCGGTCCCCAGCATGCGCGCGCTCGATCCTGACCTGCCTGAAGGCCTGGATGTCGCGGTTCAGCGCGCGATGGCCAAGAAGCCGGACGATCGTTTCGCCAGCGCGACCGACCTGTCCGACGAGATCACGCGCGCGGTCGGTCGGATTTCACAGACCAACCTGCGTCCGGAGGCGCTGCGCACGGCTGCGCGCCAGTCCGTCGCCGAGATTCAGCGCCGCCGCACCGCACGCCAGGCCGAGATCGATGCGACGATGCTGCAGTTCGAGCAGAGCCGTGCGCCCCTCACCCGCGCCAAGCCCGACACCGGGCAGACGCGCACGGATCCGGGCGCGCGCGTCGCTGAGCCTGCGCCCGCGGGGGCCACGCCGCTGCAGACGCCGCAGTCCGGCGCTGAAGACGACAATCAGCCTACCATCATCACCCCCAGCGATCAGCGTGTCGTCCCGCAGCGCACGCCCACCGGTGGCACGCTTGCAGCGCCGCCTGGGCCGCCCGGCGGGCCGCCCGCTCAGCCGGAGGTGGCCTCGCCGCCGCCTGGCCGTTCGCGCCTGCCGCTGATCGCTGGCGGAGTGGCCGCGCTGGTGGTCGTCGGGATTGTGGCCGTGCTGGCGCTGTCTGGCGGGGGCGGCGGCGCTTCGCCGCAGACGCTGACGGCGACCATCCAGGCCGGCACGGATATCGCACTGGCGACTGGCCAGGCGGCCATCGCAGGCGAGAACACCGCGATCGCCCGCACCAGCGCCGCGGCCACCGCTGCCGCTGCCGTCAACCTCGAAAGTACGGCGATGGCGGGCTTCACGCAGACGGCGCTCGCGCCGCCCTCAGCGACGGCCCAGCCGCCGAGCGCCGTGCCGACTCAGACCGGCGTCACGGAAGCGGCTGTGCTGCCCAGCAATACCGCCGTCCCGCCGACCGTCCCGCCCACGGCATCCTTCACGCCGACGATCACGCCCAGCAGCACGTCCACAGCGACGAATACCGCCACCTTCACGCCCAGCCCGAGCGATACGCCGCCGCCCACGCTGACGGCCACGCCGGCCACCCCGATCGCGGTCGCAGGGCGCCAGCTCGTCATCCGCCTCGGCCCCGGCCCGCAGTATCCGGAGCTGGGCGTGGTCAACGCGGATGACGTCGTCGCGGTGCTCGGCATCAGCGAAGATACCGACTGGCTGCAGGTCACGTTGCCCGATGGGCAGGTCGGCTGGCTGCGCTTCAACACGCAGTTTCTGACGACGTTCGGCAATCTGCGCGATGTCCCGATCGCGGAGGCGCCGACCGATACGCCAGTGCCGACGGCCACCCCGACCGACACTGCCACGCCGACCGATACGCCGACGCTGACGAACACGCCGGTGCCGACGGACACGCCGACGCTGACGGAAACGCCGGTGCCGACCGATACGCCGACGAACACGCCTGTTCCGACAGACACGCCAGCGCCGACCGATACGCCAGCGCCGACCGACACGCCGCTGCCCACGCTCACCCCGACGCCGCTGCCGACGGAGACGCCTGCACCGACCGACACGCCGGCTGCGACCGCGACCCCTGCCGGGACGCCGCAGCTCGTCGGTGTGGGGACGTGCGAGGCAGGCACCCTGCAGTTCAGCGTGGCCAACACCGGCACGGCGGCTTCCCCGGCGCTCGGCTACCTGGTGAGCGGGCCGAACGGCAGCCTGGGTACCGGCATTCTGGATCCGATTGCGCCAAGCGGAAGCCTGCCTCCGATCACGTTTATGGCGCAGGGCGCGGGCCAGTACACGCTGTTCGCGCAGGACAGCGCCGTCATCATCACCGTCACCTGCGGCGAAGCGGAGCCCAGCGCCACGCCCACGCCTTCGCCCACTGTGCCGCCGCCCGTCGGCTTCCCCTATCTGGAGGACTTCGAAGGCGATACCCCGGCGGTGAACTGGGACTATGACAGCACGGTTTGGCAGGTGGTCTCGGATGGCAGCGAACATTACCTGCAGGGGCAGGGGTCGCTGCGCGCGCCAGCCGTCATCATGGGCGCGGGCGAGCAGCCATGGACCAGCTCGGAAGGCATCCTCATCAACTTCCGCGTCTTCCTCGATACGCAGCAGGTGGGGGCGCGCCTGGTCTTCAACTTCAATCCGTCCACCGGCGAGTACCGCGTGCTGGAGATGTATCCCGGGCTGGTCAGCCTCAAGCGCAACTCGCCCACGCCCGATGTCTTCAGCCCGCAGAGCGAGCGCGTGCTTCGCTCGACCGGCGCGCCGCTGAGCGCCAGCCGCTGGGCCAGCATCACCATCTGGCAGCAGCGCGATCACATCAACGTCTATCTGGATGATGCGCTGCTGATCTCGCTGGACGATCCGGCCACACCTTCCATCAGCGCCGGCCAGATCCTGCTGCAGGTGACCAGCACCACGCGCCCGATCCGCTTCGACGATTTCCTGCTGCAGCAGCCTTCGGACACCGCCACCAACTTCGATGCTGGCGTCGTCCCGGACAACTGGCGGGTCAACTCCGATGGGTCGCTGGCGTCCGTCGAAAACGATGGCGACAAGAGCTATCTGCGCCTGCAGAACGGCGGCTCGGTGACGCTGGTGAGCGATACGCCGCTGCAGGATTTCACCATGCTGTGCAGCGTGTGGAGCGAGAACGGCGGCTATCGCATCCGCCTGCGCGATGGCGAGCAGGGCGCTGTGCAGCTTGGCGCGTCTGGCGGCAACCTCACCATCGAGCAGGACGGGCCGGCCGGCCAGACCGCGGTCGACGATGTGCCCAACTTCTACAACCGCAATCGCTGGGAGCTGCTCTA
The DNA here is from genome assembly GCA_964654755.1 of uncultured Pleurocapsa sp. GTDB lineage: Bacteria > Chloroflexota > Anaerolineae > Aggregatilineales > Phototrophicaceae > Flexifilum. The sequence goes on from CAZZJW010000062.1 coordinate 12,005, forward strand.
CATCGAGCTGGTCGGCGGGCATCTGCGCATCGACCGCGACGGAGAGACGCGCTGGGAGGGCGATCTGGTCAGCCCACCAGCTGCGGGCTACGTCACCTTCAGCGCGCCCGGCAGCGCCGACATCGTGCGCATCGACTACTGTGTGACTGCGCCGGCGGCGCTGAGCAGCAATCTGCTCGAACGGCCGCTGTATGCCCTGCGCGATCTGGCCAACAGCCGCCCGTGGCGCCTGCTCCGCAGCGATTTCGACGACAATTTCGACGAGCCCTTCCGCACCGATGACTACTGGGTGGGGGGAACAAGCGCGGCGGGAACCTTCACCAATGACCCAGGCGCTGCCGAGCACCGGCAGTTCCTGCGCATGACGTACAGCGGCCGGCCCACGTGGCGGCTGATGCGCGATGTGATGGGCGTGGAGGTGTTCGAGGGCGGCAGCAGCCTGCAGCGCTCGACGGATATCTACGCCACGGTGGTGATCCGCTTCCCGGAGGGCCCGGGCGCTGCCTGGTTGGGCGTGCGCAACGAGCCGACGATCACGGGCGCGGATGTCGGTGGCTACTTCCTCGTGCTGCGGCGCAATGCCGACGGCACGACGGATGTGGTTGTGCGCCAGCACACCCCGGTCGGCCAGCAGGTGCTGTTCGAGGGGCCGGCTCCGCTGCTGGAGGGCGCATCTGCCCAGCCGAACTGGATTCCGGTGGAGATACTGGCACTGGACAACCAGATCGCATACTTCGTCAACGGCGTGCTGGTCTACGCGCAGAATGACGCCAGATTGCTGGGTGGTACGGCGGCGCTCGGCGTGGGCGAGAGTACCACAGCTGATTTCGACAGCTTCGTCATCCGCGACACCTCGCCGCACGACGAGAGCTAGGCTGGCCGGTCGCACCGGCCCAGCGCGCGCTGCGATCGGGGCGCGTTGGCATCGGCGGGCAAATGTCGGTATCATCTGAACGGTCATCGCGTGGGCTCCGCATGAGGGAGATGAGCGACATGGGGTACAGGCTGCGCCTCGCCCGAGACATGAAACGACTGCCCGTGCTGCTGCTCGTGCTCGCTGCGCTGCTGGCTGTCGCGCTCGGCACCGTCGCCAGCCCCGGCGCTGACCCCGCCCGCAGGCCTGCCGCCGCTGCTGGCGTGGATATCAGCGTGACCAGCGTCGCCCGCAGCCCGAGCACCGCGACGTACAATACCGGCGCCACCTTCAACATCCTTGTTGCGCTGGCGAATGTTGGCACCGCGCAGGGTGATCAGAACTTCGTCACCGTCACGCTCGATCTGGGCGCGCGCAATCTGAGCTACAACAGCGTCACCAGCGCCCCGGGCAGCCTGTTCACGTGCTCGGTGGCAGGTGGCACGCTGCTCTGCCGCAACAGTGCTGGCCCCTTCCCGAGCCCCGGCGCGGAGACGCTGACCATCTCGGTCACGGCGGGCGCAGTCGGCGGCCCCTTCCCGGCGCTGACAGCGCTGGCCAGCGATCCGCAGGATACCAACGCCGCAAACAACTTCTCCACCGATGCGGGCGGCGGCTTCAGCATCACCGGCCCGACCAGTTCGGCCACAGCGACCCGCACGTCGACGCCCACCGGCACGCCGACGACCACTGTCACGCCGACCACGACGCTCACACCGCTGCCGTCGTTCACGCTGCCGCCGACGGTCGCGCCGACGCTGACGCCGACGTTCATCCCGCCGCCGGCCACGCGCACGCCGCTGCCGCGCCCCGCCAACGCCGGGCAGGCTGTGCCGATCCCACCCAGCGGGGTGCAGGTCGTCGTGAATATCGACAACGCCAATGTGCGCCTGTCTCCGGCCATCGGCGCCGACCTGGTGGGCACGGTCCCGGCGGGCACGCGATTTGACAATGTCGAAGCGCGCTCTGGCGATGGTGAATGGCTGCGCGTCAATCTGCTCGGTCAGCAGGGCTGGATCGGCATTCCAGTGATCTCGGTGCTGGCCGGCGACATCGGCGCGCTGCCGATCGCTGACCCGCGCACCATCCCGTTTGGCGGCTTTGAGAACCCGCGCGCCGGCCTGACCAGCGCAAGCAGCGCGCTGACGGTGCGCCTGGCCAACAGCGGTATGCGCATTCGCGGCGGTCCCAGCATCGCGTATCCGGTGCTGGCCAATGCCCCGCGTTACACCATCATGCCAGTGCTGGGCCGCACCGCCGACTCCGGCTGGTTCCAGGTCAACTTTGAGGGGACGCTGGGCTGGATTCGGACCAACGATACGCTCGAATTCAGCAGTATGGACGTCTTCACCGCCCCGCCTGTCGATGGCATCGTGGCGGATGGCCTGCCGTTCTCCGATAACACCTTCGACAGCTACACCGATACGCTGCGCCTGCTGCTGGCGCGGCTGGACATCGCCACGGGCGCGCTGAATGATATCCGCGCGCTGTGGACGAATGTCGCGCTCGGCCAGCCGGGCCAGTGCGGCACGTATCCGCCGCAGCCCAGCGACTACAACATCCCGAACGCGCTGCTTGCTGCGTACAGCCGCGAGCTGGGTACGATCTCTGAGGATTTCAACCGCGTGATGGCCTACATCCGTGATGGCATCCGCCTGCTGATCGAAGCGTGCAGCGCCGGCCAGCCCTCCACGGCGGCGGCCTCGGTCGCGCTGGAGGCGCTCAACAACGCTGATGCCATCGTGCCCGATCTGCGCGCGCGCATCGTCGCACTGCTTCCGCCCGATCGCCCGGTCGGCGCGAACGAATGCCTGTTCTCGTTCGGCGGGCGCTCGCAGATTCTGCCGCGCCTGATCAACCTGACGGCGGTCGTCACGCTGCTCGACTCGAATGAGCGCGTGCTGGGATTCTGTTTCGACGGCACCGCCGGCCAGAGTTTCCGGCTGGAGGCGCTGCGCGTGCGCGGCAACATCGCTCCGCGCCTGTCGGTGAGCAGCTTCCGCGATCCGACCACCTTCATCGCATCCGGGGAGCTGCCGCAGGATACGCAGTACACCGCGCTGAGTGGCATCATCATCCCGGAGACCGGCCAGTACCTGGTGATCGTCAGCGATATCAGCAATCCGTCGGACGGACTGGAAGGCGATCTCGCGCTCATGCTGACTGATCTCACCGCGGGCGGTGTGAGCGGGCAGGGCATCGGGCTGGACGCGAACGGCAATGTCGTCATCAACCCGGTCGGCACGCCGAACGCGGCTGTGACGCAGTTCCCGCCCGGCTTCGGCGGCGGACAGACCGGCGCGGTATGCCCGTCGCTGGCGTTCACCTGCGCGCAGCTGCTGTCGTGCGCGGAGGCGCAGGCCTGCCTTGCCGCCGGCAATCGCTCGCTCGATCCGAACGGCAACGGCCTGCCCTG
>CAZZJW010000062.1:15433-16795 GCA_964654755.1 uncultured Pleurocapsa sp.
CGCCCATGCGTGATCTGCGCCGATGGCTGGGCAGTCTGCTGAGCAGCAGCGGCCCGCACCCGCTGGATGCCCCTCCGCTGATGCCTGTGCCGCGTGATTCGGGTGCTGCGGCGCTTCCTGCGCCCGTCACCCGCCGTGTGCTGATGATCACGCACAACCCGCGCCTGCCGTCTCAGGGCGGGCGCACACTGAAAGAGCACTTTCGCTGGAACGATCCCGATGCGCTGGCGCAGGGCTACATCGACGATATTCGCGAATGCAGTTACGGCTATGCGCGCTACGAGATCGTCGAGCGGCTGGTGGTGGATGGCTATCCCGTCAAGCGCGATGGCTTCCGCTACAGCGAAGAGAGTTACCTGCGGGCGTGGCAGAAGCGCAGTTTCCATGATCCGGACGGCGTGGACTACCTGGCGCTGGTGCGTGAGTTCGATATGCTGGCGCAGGTCCGCAGCGGGCGGATCGACGAGGTGTGGCTGTTCGGACACCCGTACTGCGGCTACTGGGAGTCGATCATGGGCGGGCCCGGCGCGTTCTGGTGCAATGCGCCGCCGCTGGAAGGCACAGAGGCCGCCGGGCGGCGCTTCGTCATCATGGGCTTCAACTTTGAACGCGGCGTGGGCGAGATGCTCGAGGACCTGGGGCATCGCGCCGAGTCCATCCTGCACAAGCAGTTTGAGGGCGTGCGCGGGGATGCCAACCTGTGGGAGCGCTTCATCCGTCACGAGAAGACCGCGCTGGGCCGGGCGGAGTGTGGCAACGTGCACTTCGCGCCCAACAGCGTGCGCGACTACGACTGGGGCAACCGGACGCCGGTGAAGAGCCGGGCCGATACCTGGCTCAACTTCCCCGACTTGTCAGGCGAGGCGCGCGTGATGACCTGTGCCGACTGGGGCCACGGCGATATTCGCCAGCATCATCGCTGGTGGCTGAGCCGTTTTCCACACATCGTGGGCGAGGCGAACGGTATTTCGTGGAACTGGTGGGAGTCCATCATCGATCCTGAGCGCGTGCCCGTGTAGGCCGCCGTGTGCGCAGCCCGCAGCCCGGCGCTGTGGCGGCGCCTTAGCGTCAGCCAGCCGTGGGTCAGCGCAGGCTGAGGGCGGGTTATGATACAGGCGCAGGGGGAGGCGCGATGCGACACTGGCGAAGCACGATCGTGTGGGCAGGGCTCATGCTGCTGGCGGCGGCGTGCAGCGGCGCGGTCCCTCTGGTTACGCCGACAGTGGCCGCCAGCGCGACGCCCGGGGTGGACCGGACTCGCACGCCGGCTGCGACCCGCACACTGGTCGTACTGCTGCCGACGGCCAGCGCCACACCCAGCGTGACTGCCAGCGTCACGCCCAGTGGCACACCGAGCATGAC
>CAZZJW010000062.1:16895-23275 GCA_964654755.1 uncultured Pleurocapsa sp.
CCAGCCCGACGCCCAGCGTGACACCCAGCGCCACGCCCACACTGCCGCCCAGCCCGACGCCGCTGCCCACCCTCGCGCCGCCGACGCGCACTCGGACGCTGGCGCCGACTGCGACGGCCACCCGCACGCAGACGGCGACCGCCTCCGCCAGCCCGACCGCCACGTGGACGGCATCACCGCCGCCGCCCAGCAGCACGCCGACCTTTGACTTCACCGCCAGCGCGCTGTCGTTTGAGGCCACCGCGCAGTCGATGGCCGTCACCATGACCGCGCTCGCCAGCCGCCGCCCGCCCACCCCGACGCCCGGTGTGACATTTGTGCCGCCTGTGCTGCCCTCGCCAACGCTGTTCGTCGCCACGGTGCAGGCGACAGATCAGGCCGCGCTGGTGCTCAGCCCCACGCCGGGCGGCGCGCTGCCTTCGCCTGCTGCGGGCGGGGAGGGCGGGACGGCAGTGCCCACGCAAACCGCCACGCCCGCTGCGACGGACATCGTGCTCATCCCGAATGCGCCGCCGCCCGTTCCGACCACGATCGCGCCTGGCGTGCGCTCGTTCGCGCTCAGCACCGCCGCCGGGCTGGTGGTCGCGCAGGGGGTGGCGCTGCCGGGCGGGGCCAGTACCTTCAGCGTGAGCAGCGATGGCCGCGTCGCGCGCGTCGGGGTGCAGGGGGCGCTCTACCTGTCGGCCAGCTGGGATCAGCCGGGTGAGCGCGTGTCGTTTTCGCCCTTCTCGGCATTCGAGCCGGACTCGCCGGAGCACAACAACGCGCGCGTGGCGCAGGCCGCCTGGTCTCCTGACGGCCGGCTGCTGGCGTTCCTGATCGACACCGACTCTGACGCCAGCCCGGACAACGACTCCAGCAATGATGGCGTGTGGTTTCTCGTCCCGGAGGTCACGCGGGCGACCGACCCGTCCTATCAGCTCATCCGCGACTGCCCGCCGGAAGCCGGGTGCAGCCTGATCCTCGGGGCGGGCGATCAGCCGCCGCAGCGTCGGCGCAGCTTATACTTTGAGTGGAACTTTCAGAGCAGCGCGCTGCTGGTCAGCGTTGAGCTGGTCGATCAGGGACGGCGTGCTGTGCTGGTGGTGGACGCAGTGCCCGATCCCGCTTACGCCAGCCGCCAGCAGCCCGCGCTGCTGTACGAGTACGCATCGTGGGTGCCGGATCGCAACAGCGTGGTGCTGAGCGGCGCGGGTCCGGACGGGCTGCCGGTGGTGGCGCGGCTGGATCGGGATAGCGGACAGACGACCGTGCTGTACAGCGCAGCTGCCGACGGGCGCATGGTGCGCAGCGCGGTGCAGACCAGCGCCGGGCGGGTGTTTGCGCTGACCGGGGCGGATGCGATGGCGCCCGTCGTGCTCAGCGAGATTGCGGCCGGCGGCGCACGCCCGCTAACCGAGCCGATCGGCCAGTCGGCGCCGGTGCGCGTGCAGTGGAGCCCGGCGCGCGATGCGGTGCTGCTGGTCATGCTGGAGGATGGCGTGCGCCGCACGTTCGTCGCGCAGGTGAACGGCCAGGTGGAGGAGCTGACCGCGCAGGTGGCGGACGCGCTGGCCGTGGAGTGGGTGGCGGGCCGCCTGCCGCCTGCTGCAGCACCCTCTGCTTCGCCCACGCCGACAGCCGGCGTCGCGCTGCCGCTGGGCGCTGTCGCGTTTGCGCCGGGCGAGACGGTCGTCACCACGATCGACGGGCTGAACGTGCGCGTGCAGCCCTCGATCGGCGCGCCGGTGGCGGCGCTGCTGCCGCAGGGCACGGCGCTGGTCATCACCGGCTCGCTGCTGGAGGGCGAAGGCTTTCGCTGGTATCCTGTACGCCTGAGCGATCAGATCACGGGGTTTGCCGCGGCGTTCGGGCCGGACGGCGCGCCCTATCTGCGCCGCCCGTAAGCGCGGGGGCCACAAACCGTGTATAGCGCAGGAGATGCGACGATGTGGAGATGGATGGGTATCGCGGCAGGGCTGGCGCTGGCGCTGGCCGGGGCAGGGCTGACGCCAGGCAGTGTGCGGGCGCAGTCCGCCTGCCGGCCTTCGCTGCCGGAGGGGCGCAGCGTGCAGACGCTCTCGCATGACGATATGGAGCGCAGCTATATCCTGGTCAGCCCGCCGCTGCAGGACGGCGCGGCCCGCCCGCTGGTCCTCAGCCTGCATGGATTCGCTTCAAATGCGCTGCAGCAGGAGGAGTTCTCGCGCTGGGGCGAGCTGGCACTGGAAGAGGGCTTCGTCGCGGTGTTTCCGCAGGGGGAGGGCTTTCCGCCGCGCTGGAATGCCGGGGTGGCCGGGCCGATGGCCTCGCTCTCGCCCACGCGCACAGATGACACCGGCTTCCTGCGTGCGCTGATCGATGAACTGGTGGCGCGCGCATGCGTCGATCCCGGTCGTGTGTACATCAACGGGCTGTCCAATGGCGGGGGCATGAGCAACCGCATGGCCTGCGAAGCGGCGGATGTGATCGCGGCGGCGGGCGGCGTGGCCGGCGCATACTCCGATTTCGGTCCGTGCGAGCCGACCGCGCCGGTGCCGTTCATCGTGTTTCACGGCACTGCCGACCCGATCGTGCCCTACACCGGGCAGGATGGCTATCTGCCTGATCTTGAGACGTGGGCGGCGGGCTGGGCTGCGCGCAATGGCTGTGAGGCGCAGCCGGCAGTAATCTTCAGCGAGGCGGACACCACCGCCGTGCAGTACGCCGGCTGTGAGGCGGACGCTTCCGTCGAACTGTACACCATCGACGGGGGCGGGCACACCTGGCCGGGTGGGCCCGCGCTGCCGGAGGTGATCACCGGACGTACCAGCGATACCGTCGATGCCACGGCGCTGATGTGGGCGTTCTTCCAGCAGTTCACGCGGCAGGGCGCAGCCGATTGAAGCAGCAGGGGGCCGGTAGTGCGTCTGCCGACCCCCTGCGCTCGCGGAAGCGCGCGCGCGTGCCGGCGCTCAGCCCAGTGTCTGGAAATACGTCGCGGGGAAGATCAGATAGGGCAGCACAGGAAAGCCTTTTCCCGCCTGAACCTGGATGTTGTAGTCCTGGTAGGTGCAGTTCTCCACATCATCGCTGTAGGCCGGGTCGAACACCATCAGGTAAGCCTCGCTGTAGGGCGTGGTGTCGAAGCTGGCGCCGCGCCCCAGCGGGATCGCCTCCACCTTTTCGTCTCCAAGGATGCCCACCGCCCAGAGCTGCAGCCCGCCCCGGTCGCCGGAGATCTCGGCGTTGTACGCTCCCGGCGGCAGATCAAAGCGGAAGTAGTTGGCGCCAAGGCTCTGGATGCCCTGGCCGGTGAACGTCCACGAACCGAGATCGTCGATCGTGTTCTCCAGCCAGACGGTGGCATTGAACTCCGGCGCGAGGCGGTAGTCACGAGCGAGGTTCTTCAGGCGATAGGCGGCCAGCGCATCCGGGATGGTGCTGCCGCGCTCGCTCAGGAAGGACTCCAGCGAGGCCCAGTTGTCTTTCTGGGCGATGTGCCGCCAGTACGCAACCACGGAGTCGCGGCCATAGACATCGGCCAGCATCTGGATGAACATCCAGTCGCCGTACTGCAGCATGCCGCCATCGGGGTCGACGGTGGTGGTGCCGAAGCACAGCTCCGGATACTGGTAGTTGTACTCGACGTACCCCGTCGCGTCTTCATCCTTGCCCGCGCTGACAGTCTCGATCCAGGACGCCGTGGCCTCAAACACCCAGCCCTGCGGCTCATCGCCATCGTAGCCGAACTGCACCACGTGGTTGAACTCGTGCGTGAAGGTGGTGCGCATCAGCCCGATGAGGTCGACCGCGTCCGAGTCGTTGTAGTCGTTGTCCAGCACCAGATAGCTGCTGGCGGCGTTCAGTTCGGTCTCGGGCGTGTTCGGGTTGTCGCCGACGACAGTGTCCGGGCTGGCATAACCCAGCGCGCCTTCACCAGAGCCGATCAGGTCCTGGATGTAAATGTCGTAGCGGTCGTCCCCGCCCAGGAAGCCATCGCGGGGGGGTGCGGCCCAGCCGAGCTGATTGATCTGGATGTCGTAGAACTCCTCGGCGGCCTGTACGACGGCGTTGAGGAATTCAGCGTCCACCGCGTCTGCGCCGGAGGTGGTGTAGTGGATGCGGAAGTTGGCGGTGTCGATCGTTTGCTCAGGGCCGCTGAGCGTGACGCGCACGATCAGCTCCGTCAGCCGGTTGAGGATGTCCGGCGTCCCGATCTCGATGGTCAGATCGTACGCGCCAGTGCTGTCGCCTTCCGGATAGCGCGTGACCTCGACCTCGTAATCGCCGCTGATATCGGCGATGGCACCCAGCGCCGAGTCTGTGATGACGCCGGTCTCGCGGTCGTCATTCTCTGCGACAATTGCGCCATTCGGATCGCGCAGGATGAGGTAGGTGTCCAGTGTGCCGGATGTCGCCTCGGCGGTGATCAGCACGGCCTCACCGGCATTGAGCGAGATCGGGTAGTACTCGGAGATGCGGCTGTTGCTGATCGAACCCGTGAACGTTTGCGAATTCGCCTGGGCGGAAATAGTGGTGATGCCGATGCTGAACAGGGTAGCCAGAATCAGCGCACGGAGGATACGGTTCACAGCGGATTGCTCCCGGTGACAGACAAGTTCCTGTATTGTAAGGGCAATCCCATGTTTTGCAGTCGCAAAAGACCTGCATAAATTGTGCATGTGGGCCAGCGGAGGGGTGCAGGTGGGCGGGCGGCGGGGTGTCTGGCCTGCGCCATGGAGGTTTAGCACTCTCGATGAAAGTCTGCTAAAATGATCTTGACCCCCGGAAACACTCCATGCTATATTTCCTGACAGGTTAGCACTCTCACGACACGAGTGCTAGATTTCTGCTGAACGCTGCACGATTGTGGAGGAACCCTCATGAACATTCGCCCTCTCGGCGACCGCGTGATCGTTGAGCCGCTCGAACAGGAAGAGAAGACGGCCAGCGGCATCTACATTCCCGAAACAGCCAAGGAAAAGCCTCAGGAAGGGCTGATCCTGGCGGTTGGCGAAGGCCGCCGCGACGAAGAAGGGGATCGCATCCCGATGGACGTCAAGGCTGGCGACCGCGTGCTGTTCGCCAAGTACGCCGGCACCGAAGTGAAGGTGGACGGCAAGAAGCTCCTGATCATGAAGGAAGCCGACATCCTCGGCATCCTGCAGTAACCCGCCCTGCGCGACTTACCGAAATTCTGGAACGAGGAGAACTGAAAACATGCCTGCCAAGCAGCTACTGTTCCGTGATGAAGCGCGCCGCGATCTGCAGCGCGGTGTGGACAAGGTCGCCGAAGCTGTCGCCACGACGCTGGGCCCGAAGGGCCGCAACGTCGCGCTGGACAAGAAGTTCGGCGCCCCGACGGTCACGCATGACGGCGTGACGGTGGCCAAGGAGATCGAGCTGGAGAACCCGTATGAGAATATGGGCGCGCAGCTGCTGAAGGAAGCCGCCACCAAGACCAACGATATCGCCGGTGACGGCACCACCACCGCCACCGTGCTGGCCCAGGCCATCGTCAACGAAGGCCTGAAGAACGTGGCCGCCGGCGCCAACCCGATGCTGCTCAAGCGTGGCATCCTGGTCGCCGCCGACCGCGTCGCCGAGAGCATCAAGAGCCAGGCCACGATGATCAGCACCAAGGAAGAGATTGCCCAGGTCGCCAGCGTTTCGGCGCAGGACGATGAAATCGGCAATCTGATCGCCGAGGTGATGGACAAGGTCGGCAAGGACGGCGTGGTCACGGTCGAGGAGAGCAAGGGCCTCGAGTTCGAGACTGAGTACGTCGAGGGGATGCAGTTCGACCGCGGCTACATCAGCCCGTACTTCATCACCAATCCCGAGTCGATGGAAGCGGTGATCGAAGAGCCGTACATCCTGATCTACGAGAAGAAGATCAGCGCCGCGCAGGACATCGTCCCGCTGCTGGAGAAGATGGTGCAGATCGGCAAGCGCGATGTCGTCATCATCGCCGAGGATGTCGACGGCGAGGCGCTGGCGACGCTGGTGCTGAACAAGCTGCGCGGCATGCTCAACGTGCTGTCGGTCAAGGCCCCCGGCTTCGGTGACCGCCGCAAGGCGATGCTGCGCGATATTGCCATCCTCACCGGCGGCACCGTCATCAGCGAGGAGACTGGCCGCAAGCTGGAGTCGGTTTCGCTGCAGGACCTGGGCCGCGCGGGTAAGGTGGTCTCGACCAAGGATAACACCGTGGTCGTGGATGGCGCCGGCGATGAGCGCTCGATCAAGGGCCGCATCGACGAAATCCGCAAGGAGATCGACCTGAGCACCAGCGACTATGACCGCGAGAAGCTGCAGGAACGCGTTGCCAAGCTGGCCGGCGGCGTGGCCGTGCTGAAGGTTGGCGCCGCCACCGAAGTCGAGATGCAAGAGAAGAAGGACCGCGTGGAAGACGCGCT
>CAZZJW010000063.1:0-6999 GCA_964654755.1 uncultured Pleurocapsa sp.
CTCGAATCGGTGCAGAACGCGCACGACATGGCGAACACCGTGGCCAAGGCGATCCGCCGGGCGCGCTCGGGTTTGAAGGATCCGAACCGTCCGATCGGCACGTTCCTGTTCCTGGGCCCGTCGGGCGTGGGCAAGACCTTGCTCTCGAAGGCCATTGCCGAGTTCATGTTCGGCAGCGAGGATGCGATGCTGCCGCTGGACATGAGCGAGTTCAAGGATGAGGCCAGCATCAACCGGCTGATCGGCTCGCCCAGTGGCTATGTCGACAGCGAAGCCGGCGGCCAGCTGACCGAGCGCGTCAAGCAGCAGCCGTATCTGATCGTGCTCTTCGACGAGGTGGAGAAGGCGCACCCGCGCATCCTCGATATCCTGCTGCAGGTGATCGAGGAGGGCCGCCTGACCGACGGGCGCGGCAACGCCGCCAGCTTCAGCGAGACGGTGATCATCCTGACCAGCAACCTCGGCTCTGAGGTGCTGGCGGTGCCGGTCATCAGCGACGACACCCGCGAGCAGGCGATGGAGGAAGTGCGGACGTGGTTCCGGCCCGAATTCCTCAACCGTCTCGATGAGATCATCATGTTCAACGCGCTTTCAGCCGAGGACATGGAGAATATCCTGCGGCTGATGCTGAAGAAGGAAGCGAAACTGGGCGAGGAACGCGGGCTGAAGCTGGAATTCACCGACGCGGCCACCGCCTGGATGCTGGCCCAGAACGACGAGCCGGAGTACGGCGCGCGTCCGCTGCGCCGCATCATCCGCCGCACGGTGCGCGAGCCGCTGGCCGATTTCCTGCTGCGCGCCAATCCGCCGGCGGGCACGCTGGTGCGCATCGATGCGCCGGATGGCGGCGCGCTGCGCTTCTCGGCGCTGATCGATGGCCGCGAAGTGGCGGTCAACACGCAGTAGCCGCCGCGCCTGTAAAAACGGGTGTGCTGCCGCTACCATAGGGCGCACGCTGACCGCATGGTATGGATGAGGCAAGATGACCGCCATCAACGCGACGATCTTTCGCAAGTACGATATTCGCGGCACCGCGGCGGGCGATGCGCCGCAGCTCACGCCGGAGGTGGCGCTGCTGGTAGGCCGCGCGCTGGGGACGTATCTGCCGATGACCTTCGGCACCGAGCGCGTGTTCGTCGGCATGGACAACCGGCGCAGCTCTCCGCCGCTGCACGCGGCGATGATCGCGGGCCTGCTTTCGACCGGCATGGCAGTGACCGATATCGGTGAGGTGATCACACCGACGGTGTACTACGCCGCCTCCGCCTTCGCGGGCAAGGGCGCAGGTGTGCAGATTACCGGCAGCCACCTCGACACGCGCTACAACGGCATCAAGATGTCATACGGGCCGCTGGCGCTCTATGACCAGCAGATCCAGGCGCTGCTGAAGATCATCCAGGACGACGCCTTCGCCAGCGGGCAGGGCGTGCTGTCACAGGACTTCGGCATGATGGCGCGGCATCTGGCGCGCATCGGCGGCATGGTGAAGCTCGCGCGTCCGATGAAGGTGGTGATCGACGCTGGCAACGGCGTGATCGGCCCGGTCTTCCCGGCGGTGCTGCGCGGGCTGGGCTGCGACGTGATCGAGCTGTACACCGAGAGCGATGGCACGTATCCCAATCATCTGCCCAATCCGGAAGACCCCGAAACGACGAAGGACCTCGAGGCGAAGGTGATCGAGACCGGCGCGGACTGCGGCCTGGCGTTCGATGGCGACAGCGACCGGTGCGGCTTCGTCGACGAGCATGGTCACCACATCGCCGCGGATCGGCTGCTGGCGGTGCTGGCGCGTGATCTGCTGACGCGCATACCGGGCGCGACGATCGTCTACGACGTCAAATGCTCGCAGGTGCTGCCCGACATCATCCGCCAGCACGGCGGCGTGCCGCTGATGTGGAAGACCGGCCACAGCCTGATGAAGCAGAAGATCGCCGAGGTGGGCTCGCCGCTGGGCGGAGAGATCAGCGGCCATCTGTTCACGGGCGAAGACTACTACGGATTTGACGATGCGCCGCTGATTGCGCTGCGCGCCCTGCAGATCTTCTCGCAAACGCGCGAGTCGGTCTCGGCGATCTTCGCGCAGATGCCGACGCTGCCGGCCACGCCGGAGATCATCCTGCCGGCGCCGGACGCGCTCAAGTTCCAGATCATCGCGGATATCACGCGGGCGCTGCAGCAAACGCATGAGGTGTTCACGCTGGACGGCGCGCGCGTGCAGTTTGAGCGCGGCTGGGGGGTGGTGCGCGCCAGCAACACCCAGCCGGCAGTGACGCTGCGCTTCGAGGCCTACACGCGCCCGGAGCTGGTGGAGATCATGCAGCGCTTTCTCGCGCTGCTGCGGCAGTACCCGGAAGTGGACACGCGCATTCTGGAAGGCCACATCGCGACGTTCAGCCAGCCGGTGTAGATCCTCAGCGCACCGCGCGCCCGCGCCGCCAGATCAGCGCCAGCCCCACGGCTTCGCTGGCGGCGGCGCTGGCGGCTGCGCCTGCTGCACCCCACGCGGGGATGAGCAGCACGCTGAGCACGCCCTGCGCCAGCAGGCCCAGCGCCAGCGTGGTGTTGGCGAATGCCTCCTCGTGACGGGCATAGCAGGCCAGCAGCAGCAGGCCGCGCTGCATGCTGAACGCCATGCCGATGCACAGCAGCAGCAGCGTGGGTGCGGCGGCGCGAAACGCCTCGCCGAACACCAGCGCCAGCACCGCTTCCCCGAACGCCGCCGCGCCGGCGCACAGCGCGATCCCCAGCGCCAGCAGCTGCCAGTGCGCGCGGCGCATGTCTGTGTTGGCGGCGCCCGGCCCGGCGGAGAGCGCCGGCAGCAGCGCCCCGAACAGCGCATTCGGCGCCATGCGCGCGGCCTCCACCGGGCGTGATGCCGCGCTGAACAGGCCCACGGCCCCCAGCGTGCTGCGCGCTTCCAGCATCATCACCGCCAGCCGAAGCTGCAGCGCCCCAAGCACACCCGCCATCAGGAAGGGTGCGGCGGCGCGCAGCATACTCCACAGCCCGCCCGGCGTAAGCGGCGGCGCAGCGCTGCGCGCACCGCGAAACGTCAGCCGGTAGAGCGCCCAGCTGGCCAGCGCCTGCCCGCCGGAGGTGGCGACGTTGAGCGCGATCGCGGCTCCAACGCCGGCCCCTGCGGCGAACGCGGCCACCGTCAGCGCGAGCTGGGCGGCCAGCATGCCGACGTTGAGCGCCAGCACTGGCCATGCGCGGCCATGCGCCCGGAACGCCGCGTTGTACAGGCTTGCCAGGGGCAGGAAGAGCAGCATCGGCGCGGACATACGCAGCCCGTCTGCCAGCGGCGCATCGGCGGCCAGCTGCGGCGCGGCCCAGGCCAGCAGCAGCATCAGCGGCACGCTGATGAACAGGCGCAGCGCGAGCGCATGCGCCATCAGCGCCGGGCGGCGGGCCGGCTGCGCGGCCATCTCGCGCACGACCAGGGTCGACAGCCCGCCGTCCGCCAGCAGTGCCAGCGGCAGCACCCAGGCGTTCACCGCCGCGTACAGGCCCAGCCCGCCGACCCCGGCAGCGCGCGCGATCAACGCGGAGAGCGCGAACAGCAGCCCTGCGCCGAGTACATTGCTGAGCAGGTAGATGCGCGCAGCGCGCCCGGCGGATGCGGCGCTCACACGCGCTCCAGCTCGATCCAGTAGTGGTCGGCCAGCGCGGCCAGTGGCTGCAATCCGGCAGTGCGCGCATCCAGCGCCGTCAGCATGCGCGCCAGGCGCGGGCGGCGCGCGAGGGCCGGGAAGACGTCGCTGGGCGGAATGAACACGCCGAATGGACGCAGACTCGTTCGGCGGAAGGCCGGCGCAAAGGCCGCTGTCAGCGCGCGCGGGGCGGGATAGCGCAGCTCGATCTGGCCGGTCGGCGTGCGGAAGTGCGCCTGCCCGCGCCAGCGCCGCCGCGCGATGCCATGCGCGCCGTGCAGGCCGTGCCAGAGCGTCTCCCACAGGCAGAACGGACCCATCACCGCGAACGCCAGATATCCGCCGGGCAGGACGCGCGCCGCCAGCCATGTGGCCATGTCGCGCAGATCGTGGACGCAGTTGAGCACGCCGAAATTGGCATATGCCAGCGCGTATGGGCCCGGCAGCGCGCTGGCCGGCAGCGCGTTCAGGTCGAGCGCATGCACGCTGGCGGCGGGGAACGCGCTCAGCTTGCGCGTGGCGCACTCGCGCATGACGGGGCTGCTGTCTGCGGCGGTCACGTGCACGCCGCGCCCGGCCAGCGCGCGCGCATCTTCGCCGGTGCCGCAGCCCAGATCGAGCGCAGCGCCGCCGGGCGGGACGAGCGCCAGCAGGCGGGCGTGCGCGCGCTGGCGCAGGGCGCGCGCCAGCGGGGAGGCGGTGAAGTCGGCATCATATGACGCGGCCAGCGCGTCGAAAGGGGCGGGCGGGCTAGGGTTCGGCGCGGACGGCATACAGGCCTTTGCCCGGGCGCACGCGCTGGTGCTGCGTCAGCCACATGCCGGCACGCCCGATCGTGGCACTGGCCGCCAGCTTCACCCGGCGGATGAGCGGCTGCGGGGCGCGGGTGCGTGCGCGGTGCAGCGCCACCTCGCTCACCATCCAGCGCGTGGCGAAGCGGTAGAAGCGCCGCGTGCGCCGCCCGCGGATCAGCAGGTCGCGGTCGCTGCGCGCTTCCCATGGCCGGTCGGCCAGCAGGCGGTCTTCGACCTCGTGGTAGTAGGGCGTGCCCTTGATCGGATAGGCGACGGTGGTGAGGAAGACATCGGGATTGGCCTTGCGCAGATGGGCGACGGTTTCCTCCAGATCGCGCAGCTCCTCACCCTCGTAGCCCAGCATGATGAACATGCCGGTCTCGATGCCGTGCTGCTGCAGCAGGTGCGTCCGGGCCTGCACATCGTCCGCCGACACCCGGCGCTTCATCGCGTCGAGGATGCGCTGCGAGCCGCTTTCCGAGCCGTTCCACAGCCGGAAGCAGCCCATCTCTGCCAGCGCCGCCACCACCGGCTCGTTCAGACGGTCCGCCCGCGAGATGCACTCGAAGGGGATGCGCAGGCCGCGCTTGTCCAGCGCTGCCTTGTACTCGAACAGCCAGCGATGGTTGATGGCGAAGACATCATCGGCATACCAGATGCGGTCGGGGTTGTAGCGCTCGTGGATCCACAGCAGCTCGTTAGCCGCGTCTTCCGGGGTGCGCCGGCGGTGCGTCGTGCCGTAGACCGAGTGACTGCACCAGGTGCAGGTGTACGGGCAGCCGCGCGCGTGAATGACCGAGACCGAGCTGCTGCCGTGGTGCGTTCGCCAGGTCTCCATATAGGCGGGAATGTCGATCGCTTCGCGGTCTGGCCAGGGGTTGGCGCTCAGATCGGCGATGAATGGCGCGTCGGGAGTGGTGATAACGCCCTCATCGCCCATGAAGCTCAGGCCGGGCAGGGTGTCCAGCGCCTGCATGCCGTGCCGCGCCAGATGCGGCAGCAGCCGTTCGAGTGCGGTCTCGCCTTCACCGCGTACGACGATATGCGCGCCGCGCCGCAGGTATTCGCCGGCGTACGACGCGGGCTCCGGGCCGCCCAGCACGACGATCGCGCCGTGCGCCCGGGCGATGGCGATCATGCGCAGCGCGGCGAACTTGGTCATCAGGTTGACGTACAGCCCGACCACGCCCGGTCGTTCGCGCGCGATCTGTGCTTCGAAGGCCTGCAGGGTCGAGAAGGTGCTGTCGAACACCCCGACCGCGAAACCCCGCGCGCGCAGATAGGACGACAGGTAGAGGATGCCCAGAGGCGGATAGGGCTTCATCACCTGCAGCTCGTGCGGATCGTCGTACAGGTAGTAGGCGTGCGCGAGCAGAATGTCCATCAGGCGGCGGCGGGGCTAGGGCTGAAACTGATGGCCGGTCACGTTGGCGATGTAGGCGAGCACCGCTTCGTAGGCTTCTCTGTCGATGCTGCGCATGATGTGGAACTTGTCGTTCTGGATCTCGAACGTCACCTGCGACTCGCTGCCCTTCTCGGTGAGGCGGAAGTAGTGCGCCTGATCGAGGTTGTAGATCTCCACGGTATGTTCGCCGACACGATGCCGGACCCAATTGATGGAGGCCATGCTGTCATCCTCTTCTGGAAAAACGATCACAGGCCCGGGATGGGCCCAGGCCTGTGATTATAGCGGGATTACGGGAGCCGCGCTCAGTTCTTCACCAGCGAGATGCTGTACGCGCCGCTCGCGCTGTCGTTGCTCGGGTCGCCAACGTGAATGGTGTAGGTGCCCGCAGCGGGAAGCGTGGTCACCAGCAGGGCGACGCCCGGGCCATTCTGACTCTCGGCCACCGCCTCACCGCTGGGATCCAGCACGACGGCTGCGGGAGCGAAGGCGCTGCTGGTGACGAGCACGGTGATGGCATCGCCCCGCGCACCCGTGAAGGTGTACGTGGGCAGCGTGGCCGCCGTGAGCGCACCGTTGAGCGTTTGCCCGTAGCTGATCGGCACGCCCGCGCTGACGGTGCTGCCCGTCGAGCCGGTGCTGCCGGTGGATCCCGTCGAGCCAGTGCTGGCGGTCCCGCGCGTGTTCAGCGAGACGGTATAGCTGCCGCCCGCCGCGGATGCGCCGGTGAACGCATCGACGAAGATCAGGTACTGGCCGGCAGCGGGCAGGCGGAAGTTCTGGATGAGCGCATTGGTGCCGGTGCCGCTGTCGTCATCGCGCGCCAGTTCCGTGCCGTCCATGGTGATCAGCGATGCACGCGCGTCGAAGTCAGCGCTGTCCACCGCGATCGTGACCACATCGCCCGCAGCGCCGGTGAACAGGAAGCCATCTGCACCGGAGTCCGGCAGCGTGGCGTTGAGCGTCTCGCCGTAGCGGATGGGCTGGCCGGAGATATTGACGGTGCTTTCCGTGCTGCCGGTCGAGCCGGTTGAACCGGTGCTGCCGGTCGAACCCGTGCTGCCGGTGCTGCCGGTCGAGCCGGTCGAACCCGTGCTGCCGCTCATACCGGTGCTGCCGGTGCTGCCGCTCATGCCCGTGCTGCCGC
>CAZZJW010000063.1:7099-11359 GCA_964654755.1 uncultured Pleurocapsa sp.
GTGCTGCCGCTCATACCGGTGCTGCCGGTGCTGCCGCTCATGCCCGTGCTGCCGCCCGACTGACCGAGCGTGGACGGGTCCGCGGTGCCGACGTGGAAAGCGAGCAGATACGCGCCCTGCGTGCCGCCCTGGTAGCTGTTGACGAGGAAGTTGACGTAGGACTCGGAAGCGGGCACCGTCGGGTCGAAGCCGCTGACATCGAGCGCCAGCCAGCTGTCGAGCGAGTCGGCGACGTAGCTGATCGTGCCGTTGCTGAAGCCGAAGCCGGTGAGGGCGGTCTGCGCGCCCAGGCCGTAGCAGAAGTTCGCGTTGCCGGCATCGTCGCATGAGACCTCGGTGCCGTCATCCAGCACCAGCGGCGCATTGTCTCCGCCGTTGACCGCGATCTTGGGGTCGAGCGAGGCGTCGGTGCCGATCACGTAGGCGCTGACGGGCACCCCGGAGGCGATGATATTGGGCAGCACCGCGATGTTGAACGGGTCGCCAGCGCCATCGTTCGGGCTGACCTGCATGCCCTGGAAGGCCACGATGAATTCACCCGTCGTGCCGCCATATCCGCCGACGATCACCTGAATATCCATGAACGTGTTGGTGTTGTTGGTGAAGCTGACCGAAGCGTTGAACCGAGAGGCGGCGACATCGCCCGTGCTGGGCAGGCTGGCGAAGAACGTCCCGACGACGGCGTCATCATCGTTGCACAGCGCGGTGTTCTCGGCGGGCGCATACACCGCCAGCACCGGGTCGAAGCCATTGAGGCCGATCACCGAGACGATGTACTCACCCGGGCGGACATTGGTATTGAACTCGACGCCCCCGATGATCGTTGGGCCGTTATCGGGGCACTGGAAATCCACCTGCGCTGCAACGGCGCCAAATGGCAGCGCGGCCAGCGCGAGGGACACTGCAGTTGCGGTAAACAACAGAACACGGCGTGCCAGCATGTTGGCCTCTTTCCCCTTTGGGACAGCACAAATTTCAATCTATCTTCCATTTAAGCACAATTTCGAGGTGGCGCGTGCAAAAAGGCTGTAAAAGGCGCGCCTTCAGGGGATGCGGCTGCCGGCGGGCAGCGCGCTGCCCAGCGCGATCGGCAGGCGGCCCTGCGCGGGGATGGCGCCGAACAGCAGCGCACACGCGGCGGGCACGGCCTCGCGCGCCGGGCTGTAGGTGGCGATGTAGGCGCCCACCTGCGGAAAATGCTCCCAGTCGTAGGGCGACCAGATGGCAACAGCGATGGTGCGCGCTTGCGGAAGCGCGTTCACCAGCGCCTGCTGCGCCGGGTTGGAGACGGCATTCTGTGTGAAGACGATGGTGGTATCGGCGGCCTGCGCAGCGGCGCGCGCCCACGCGATCTGCTGCTCGTCTGGCGCATCGCTCACGGCGACGAACTGCGTGCGGTCTGCCGGCAGATAGGGCAGGCAGGCATCACGGATCTGGTAGCGCGTGGCGAGGAAGATGAAGGCGATGCGTCCGCTGGTGCTGACCGGCAGCAGGCCGCCGCGATCGACCGCAGCGGTCACCCCGGCGCGGAAGAGCGCCTCGACGACGGCGCTGTGCGCGGAGGCATCCACCCGGCTGGCGGCGCTGGCCGGGTCGAGCGGCTGCCAGTCGAGGATGCCGTAGGCGGCCTTGGCGCGCAGAATGCGGCCCGCGGCAGCGTCGATAACGGCTTCGGAGATGCGCCCGCTGGCGACGGCCTCTTCGATGCGCTGCATCGCCTGTGCGGCCACGTCCGGGCCGATGGCCGGGCCCAGCGCCAGCAGATCGACTCCGGCGGCGACCGCGCGCTCGACAGCGTCGAGGAAGCTGAAGCTCAGGTCGATCGCGTTCATGTCCAGCGCATCGGTCATGATGATGCCGTCATAGCCGAGCTGATCGCGCAGCAGGCCGGTGATCACCGGCTGTGAGAGCGAGGCGGGGGTGTTCGGCGCGGGGTCCAGCGCGGGATACCACAGATGGCCGACCATGACGGCGGCGCTGCCCGCTTCGATCGCCCGGCGGAAGGGTTCCAGCTCAGTGGACTCAATGCGCTCCAGCGAGAAGTCGATGCGCGGCAGCTCGGCATGCGAGTCGAGCGCGGTGCCGCCGTGGCCGGGGAAGTGCTTGGCGGTGGCCAGCACGCCGGCGCTTTGCAGCCCGCTGATGTAGCCGGCCACCGCTTCGCCGACCATGTGCGGGTCGCTGCCGAAGGCACGGCGCGCGAGGATGGGGTTGTCGCGCGTGGTCTCCAGATCGGCGACAGGGGCGAGGTTCATGTTGATGCCCACGGCCGCCAGTTCCTGGCCGACAGCCGCCCCGACCTGCCGCGCCGCTTCGGCTCCCGCCGCGCCCATCACCAGCGGCGTCGGCCACTGGGTGAAGCCGTATTCCGGCGCCAGCCGCGCCACCACGCCGCCTTCCTGATCGATGGCGATGAGGAGCGGCGGCCCGCCTGCGCTGATGATGGTCTGCTGCATGGCGTTGGTGAGCGCGGTCAGGCTGTCGGGGGCGGAGACGTTGTCGCTGAACAGACTGATCGCGCCGGGCTGCCACTCGCTGAGGAAAGCGCGCGCCGGTTGGTTGAGCGGGGTGCCGTGCAGCGTGACCATGAACATCTGCGCGATCTTCTGGCGCAGCGACATGGCCGCCAACCGCGCGGCAGCCGGATCATCGGCCTGAGCGGGCAGGGTGCACAGCAGCGCGCACATTGCAGCCAGCGCGAGCGCGCGCAGTCGTGGCAGAAGCATGCGCCGGCAATCTCACTCGGGCTGTTCGTTCAGCCGATAGCCGATCCCGCGCACATTGACGATCATGTCCTCGTCGAGGCCCATCTGCTTGAGCTTGCGCCGCAGGTTGCTGACGTGCGGGCGGATGACCTCGCGCGCTTCCGCTTCGTCGACGCCGTACCCGCGCACTTCGCGCACCAGCTCGTGACACGACACCACGCGCCCGCGATGCGCCGCCAGGTAAAGCAGCAGATCGAACTCGGTGGGCGTGAGATCGATCGGGTGCTCATCGACGGCGATCTGATAGCGGCCGGGGAAGATCGAGAGCTGGCCGATCACCATCACGCCGGGTGCGCTGGCATCGACCGCGGGCATCTCGGAGGTCATGGTGATGCGGATATCGCCGCTCACGGGCTCGGGCGGGGCGGGCGCGAGGCCGGGCAGCGCCACTTCTTCGGGAGCCGTGCTGAGCTCCTGCACATTGCTGCGGATGGCATCCAGCAGCAGGCGGCGGCGCTTGAGCGCACGTGCGCGCTCGATCCCCTGTGCGACGCTGTGGCGGATGTCCTGGCTCGAACTGGGCTTGATCAGGTAGTCATGCGCGCCCAGGCGCAGCGCCTCGACGGCAGTGCCCAGGCTGGGATAGGCCGTCATCAGGATGACGACGGTGTCGGGATCGTGATCCTTGATGCGGCGCACCAGCTCAACGCCATCCAGGCCGGGCGGCATGCGGATATCCGTCAGGATGACATCGAAAGGCTGTGTCTTCATCACCTCCAGCGCGTCATCACCGCTGGCGGCTTCGCGCACGCTGTAACCGACGCGCTGAAGCGTTTTGCTGACGGAATAGCGGATGGCCGCCTCGTCGTCCACGACGAGGACCGAAGCGGAGTCAACGATATCGGCGCTCATGCTTTCCCTTGACCCTCGGACACAATTCGAAATGAATTGCGCAAGTATAGCGGAAAACTGCACTTTCGCAACTTTGGCGCATGCTTGTTAAGTGAAGCCGGAAGACTGTATAAATGACGGGTGGAGGATCTCAATGCTGCCCGCATGTGCGCGCACGATCAGTCCGCCGGGAAGCTGGGCGCGCGCGCCGGGGCCCAGCAGCGCTTCCCGTGCGGCGGTGGTCGGCTCCCAGCCGGGCTCCTTGTCCTGCGCAAGCTGGCGCGCGCCCCACACCAGCCAGCGCCGCTGCAGCGCCGGGTGTGCGCTGAGGAAGCGGTCCCGCGCGATGGCGATCCGGCCCGGCGAAACAGTGGTGTGCAGCAGCAGGGTGTTGTGCAGCGCCTGTTCCAGAAAATCGCGGTCGAGGGCGGCCTGTTCGCCAAGCTGCGCCAGCGCGCGGCGTGCCCCGGGAAAGCGCGAGTCGATAGCGGGAAGCACGCGTAGACGCACGTAGTTGCGCGTCAGGCGGTCATCGGCGTTGCTGGCATCCTGCCGGCTAGGCAGGTCATGCGCCTGCAGGTATGCGTCGATCTGCGCGCGCGTCACGCTCAGCATGGGCCGCACCAGCCGCAGATCGGGTGCGCCGGGCAGCGGCGCCTCCGGC
>CAZZJW010000063.1:11459-23127 GCA_964654755.1 uncultured Pleurocapsa sp.
CAGCATGGGCCGCACCAGCCGCAGATCGGGTGCGCCGGGCAGCGGCGCCTCCGGCCCCATCCCAGCCAGACCGTCCAGCCCGGTCCCGCGCAGCAGGCGCATCAGGATGGTCTCGGCCTGATCATCGGCATGGTGGGCGGTTGCCGCGCGCTGCGCTCCGATCGCGCGCATGGTTTCGGCCAGAAAGGCGTAGCGCATCCGCCGGGCATCGGCTTCGCTGGCGGGCACAGACTGCGCCTGGCCGCGGGTGCAGGGGATGCCCCATGCGGCGCACAGCGCGGCGGTGAAGCGCGCATCCTCGGCGCTGTCGGCGCCGCGCAGGCGGTGATCGAAGGTGGCGGCGTGCAGCGCCACGCGCAGCGTGTGCTGGGCGCGCAGGGCATGCAGGGCGTGCAGCAGCGCCACCGAGTCCGGCCCGCCAGAGACGGCGACGATCAGCGTGCTGCCCGGCGGCAGGAGCGTGAAGCGCCTGCAGGCGCGCCGGATGGCTTCCTGCACGTCCATGACTGGCCTACGCCTGCCCGGTTTCATGTTTCGACAAGGGAAGGGCCATGCTATAATCCCTGCTCGTTAACGCCCGCGAGGATGGTGTTGTGCTCAGTCCGCTTGACTATTTCTTTGGCCTGTTTTCCCTCGATATCGGTATCGATCTTGGGACAGCCAACACCCTTGTGAGTGTACGCGGCAAAGGCATAATCATCAACGAGCCGTCGTTTGTCGCGCTCGAAAAGAAGACGCGCCGCCCGATTGAGGTGGGCGCGCGCGCCAAGGAGATGTGGAGCAAGAACCCGAAAGACATCCTGATCGTGCGCCCGCTGCGCGATGGCGTGATCAGTGAGTTTGAAGTCACCGAGGCGATGCTCAATCATCTGATCCACAAGGCGCACGAGCAGAGCTGGGTGCCCATTCCACGGCCGCGGGTGGTGGTCGGCATCCCCAGCGGCGTGACCGAGGTCGAGAAGCGCGCGGTGTACGATGCCGCCCTCAGCGCCGGCGCGCGCGAGGTGTATCTGATCGAGGAGCCGGTGGCGGCGGCGATCGGCGCGGGCCTGCCGGTGCAGGAGACGCGCGGCTCGATGGTGATCGATATCGGCGGCGGCACCACGGAAGTGGCGATCTTCTCGCTGGGCGGAATCGTCATCAGCCGCTCCATCCGCGTGGCGGGCGACGAGATGGACGAGGACATCGTTCAGTACATGCGCACCAAGCACAACCTGCTGATCGGTGAGCCGACCGCCGAGCGCATCAAAATCGAGATCGGCTCGGCGTATCCGCGGCCCCAGGAACGCATCATGCAGGTGAAGGGGCGCAATCTGGTCACCGGCCTGCCGGCGTCGGTGGAGGTGAGCTCGATCGAGATCCGCGAGGCGATCAGCGGCTCGGTGAACATCATCATCGACACCGTCAAGGATGCGCTCGATGCCACGCCGCCGGAGCTGGTGGGTGACCTGATGGAGAGCGGCATCTGCCTGGCAGGGGGCGGTGGCCAGCTCAAGGGGCTGGATGAGCGGCTGGCTGAAGAGGTCAACATCCGCACCTGGGTGGCGGATGACGCCATGACCTGCGTGGCGCGCGGCGCTGGCCGTGTGCTGGAGGATTACAACAACCTGCGTCGGCTGCTCGTCGGTCTGGAGCGCGGCAGCACCCGGCACTGACCCCCTCGTGTTCATGTATAATCAGCGGCGGAGGACTCGATGAACCCATCCACCCGCCGTGGTCTCCGTTCCAGTCGCGCTGCCTACTTCGGCGTGCTGTTTCTGCTGGTCTTCGGCCTGATCTTCGCCAGCCAAAGCGGCGTGCTTGCCCCGCTGGAAAGCGCGCTGTCCCTTCCGCTGAATGCGCTGTCCGGTGCGTTCAACAGCATGGCGCTGCGCCTGAGCAGTGGCGCGGTCGATCTGGCCGAGATTCAGACGCTGCAGGAGCGCAATGCCCAGCTTGAGGAAGCGCTGGCGCGTCTGCAGTCTGAAGTGACCGACCTGCGCGAAGTCGCCAGTGACTACCAGCGCCTGGCCGACCTGGTCGACTACACCAGCGCGGCGCGCAATCAGACCAGCATCGCGGCAGATGTGATCGGCACCGAGCAGACCCCGCTGCGCACGATCACGGTCAACCGTGGCACGCGCGATGGCATTCAGGTGGGCATGCCGGTGGTGACCGCCGAAGGGCTGGTCGGGCGGGTGATCGAGGTGCAGTCCAATGCCAGCCGCGTGCTGCTGGTGACCGATCCCTCCAGTGCGGTGAGCGCGCGCCTGCAAAGCACGCGGGCGGAAGGCTCGATCGCCGGGCAGGACTCCGGCAATCTGGAAATGTCGTTCATCCCGCTGGGCGAAGTGATCACCAACGGTGATCTGGTCATCACGTCCGGGCTTGGGGGCAACCTGCCGCCGGATATCGTCATCGGCCAGGTGACGAGCAGCCGGCAGGGCCTCGACCTGTACCAGGTGGCGCAGGTGCGCAGCCTGATCGACTTCGACACGCTGGAGATCGTGCTGATCGTGACCAACTTCCAGCCCGTCGATCTGGCGACCTTCGGGCAGGACGGACAGTAGGTCCGCGCATGGGCAACTGGCTGGGACTGCCGCTGATGGCGCTGGCGGCTGTGCTGCAGGTCACCTTCGTACCGCAGATCCGCATCCTGGGCGGGGAGCCCAACCTGGTGTTCCTGATGGTGCTGGTGTACGCGGTGCGTGCGCCGCTGGAGCAGGGCGTGGCCTGGGCGTTTGCCGGCGGCATCCTGCTGGACCTGCTCACCAGCGCGCCGACGGGCGGCTCGGTGCTGGGTCTCCTGCTGCTGGTGCTGCTGATCGATGTGCTGCGCGCACAGTTCGTCGGCGCCGGCTTCCTGATGATTACCGGGCTGGTGATCTTCGGCAGCCTGACGTTCGAGCTTGTGCTTCTCGTGCTGACGGTGCTGGGCGGGCACAACATCCGGCTGTTCGACCTGCTGCGATACGCCGTGGCGCCGTCCATCGCGTATAATCTTGTGCTGGTGTGGCCGGTGTACTGGTTCATGCGCCGGGCCTGTGCGCCGCCGCTGCCGGTGGCCTAGCCGCTGGCGCTTCTTGTGTTGTCTGTTCGCTGAGCTGGAGTCTGTGCAGTATGGGCCGTCTGCTTCCGTTTCAGGGGTGGCGCCTGACGTTTCTGCAGGGAATGATCTTCGCCATTTTCCTGATTTTCGGCGTGCGCATGTTCCAGATGCAGATCGTCGATACTGAGATCTTTCAGGCGGCGGCCAACGAGAACCGCCTGAGCGAGCTGCCGCTTTCGGCCCCGCGCGGCGTGATGAGCGATCGGTTGGGCCGCCCGCTGGCGATCAACGTGCCCGCCTTCAATGTCACCGTCATCCCGGCGGCGCTGCCAGATTCGCAGGAGGAGACGCTGCGCATCTACAACCGCCTGTCGGCCTTGACGGGCGTCCCGCCGACGCGCGCCGTCGCTGATGCGGCCGGGCAGCGCGTGCGCAGCATTGAGGAACTGGTGGACGAGGGCGAGGGTATCGCGCCATACCGCCCGGTGGTGATCGCCCAGGATATCGAGCAGCGTTCCGCCATGCAGATTCTGGAGGAGCGCATCACGCTGCCCGGCGTCAATGTGGAGGCGGCGTCTGTGCGCGAATACCCGACTGGCGCGCTCACCTCTGCCCTGATCGGCTACATGGGGCCAATCCCGCCAGAGCAGCAGCTTCAGCTTCTGGAACTGGGCTACAACCCGGCCTACGATCGCATCGGCTATGCCGGGCTGGAGCTTTCGCTGGAGAGCATCCTCTCTGGCCAGCGTGGGCGTGTGGTGCGCGAAGTGGACGTCGCCGGGCAGCCGCTGCAGGAGATCGAACGCATCGACCCGGTCCCCGGCCAGAACGTGCAGCTCACCATTGATATGGAGCTGCAGACCGCGGCGGAGGAAGCGCTGCGCAACCGTATCAACACGCTCAACGCCGATCAGGGGCGCATCGTCAGCGAGACCGGCGTGGTGATCGCGCTCGATCCGCGCACCGGCGAGGTGCTGGCGATGGTGAGCTATCCCAGCTACGACAACGCGCGTTTCGCCCGCGGGATCGACGTGGAGTACTATGTCGATCTGGCAGCAGATCCGCTGACGCCGCTGGTCAACCACGCCACGCAGTCGCTCTACCCGCCGGGCTCGGTGTGGAAGCTGCTGACATCGGCGGCGGTGCTGCAGGAGGATGTGATCGACCCGCTTTCGCTGCTGAATGACCCTGGTGACCTTATCCTGCCGAACCGCTATGCGCCGAATGACGAAACGCGCGGCCAGCGTTTTGTGTGCTGGCTGGACGAGGGGCATGGAAATCTGGATATTCGCGGCGCGATCGCCCAGAGCTGCGACGTATATTTCTACCAGGTGGGCGGCGGCAATCCGGAAGTGTCGACAGCGGTGCTGCGCGAGGGCGGCCTGGGCCCAATCGGCTTGTTCCGCTATGCCACCGCCTTCGGGATCGGCTCGCAGCTGGGCATCGAGCTGCCGTTTGAGAACGGCGGGCGCATGCCGGACCCGGACTGGAAGCGTCGGCTGTATGGCGAGACATGGTCTACTGGAGATACCTATAACGCGGCGTTCGGGCAGGGCTATGTCAATGTCACGCCGCTGCAGCTCATCGCCTCCACGGCCGCGATCGCCAACGGCGGCACGCTGTATCAGCCGACGGTGGTGCGTGACACGACGGACGCTGACGGCAACGTCACTCGTCCGTTCGAGCCACAGATCCTGCGCACGCTCAATATCGATGAGATCCGCGCGGGCCAGCCGGTGCGCCTGATGATGCTGGAAGACATGATCATGCAGGGGCAGAGCAGCCTGGCCTGCATCTGCGAGCCCAACAGTGACTGGTACAACCCATCGCGCTGCAACCCGCAGACGTACACCAATCAGGTGAACATCAATCCGGATGCATTCGGGGTGCCGGAGATGCGCACCTATTCGGTGTGGACGCCGCAGGGCTACACCTTCAACGACAGCTACTGCGCCGAGATCCGCTTTGACCCCGATTACCGGCCACCCTTCCTGACGTCGGAGAATCTGCGCATCGTCGATGAGGGCGCGCGGCTGGCGGTGACGAACGGTACGGCGCGCGCGGCTAACCTGCCGTTTGTGGCGGTGGCCGGCAAGACGGGGACCGCCGAGTACTGCGACGAGATCGCGCGCCCGCTGGGGCTGTGCAGACCGGGCAACTGGCCGGCGCATGCGTGGTTCACTGCCTGGGCGCCCTACGACGACCCGGAAATCATCATGATCGCGTTCGTCTACAACGGCGGAGAAGGATCGAGCGTGGCGCTGCCGGTGGTGGTGAACACCATGGAGGCCTACTTCCGCCTGCAGAATGAGCGCGGGCAGGCCGCCTCCGGGCAGCCCGTCGAGATCCAGCCTGTGCCGGTCAGCACCGATGCGCCGGCGGTCTCGGTGCCTGCTACGGCGCCGGCGCTGGAGTCTGTGGTGGAGACGCCAGCGGCTGGCGGGTGAGGCCATGATGACGGCGCGCGCACTCTCCCCTGAGCTGAATCAACGCGTGCGCTACTGGCTGCCGGTTGTGCTGGCGGCCGGCGCGTCGTGGCTGGCGTTCGTGCTGATCGGCGGCACGCCGCTGCTGCGCGCTTCCGGGCTGGCGCTGGTGATCGCTGGGATGGCGCTGGTTCTGCGGCCGATGGGCGCGGCACTGGCGCTGCCCGGGGCGCTGGCGCTGGCGTTTTCGCCGGCCTTCTGGGCGCAGACGGGCGGGGCGCAGCGGCTGGAAGTGCTGCAGGTGGCGCTGGCCCTGGGCGCGGCTGTGCTGGCGGTGGCGGTGGTGCTGCGCGCTGGCCAGCGTCTTTCCGCGGGGATTCTGCTGGGCGCGCTGGTGTTCGGCGTGCTCTTTCTGCTGCTGGTGGGCACGCCGCGCAGCCTGCGCCTGACGACGCTGCTGAGCGCTTGGCTGCTCTTCCTGCTGACGGATGCGATGTTCACCGCCAATCCGCGCCCAGACTCCCCGCCCACTGGTCAGCTTGGTCCGCAGCACACCTGGGGGCTGTTCGTGCTGCTGGCGCTGGGCGTGCTCAACGATCCGCTGGCGGTGCTCATGGCTCCTGCAGTGCTGCTGGGGCTGTTTCTCACCGGAAAACGCCTGCCGGTGGCTTATTGGCTGGCGCTTCTGGCGCTGATCGCCTATGGGACCTATGGCGTGATCACGCTGTATGCCGATACGACGTGGTGGGGCTACAGCGCTGCTGCGGCGAAGGCGCAGAACATCACTGTGCCCTACATCATCGCCAACGGCTGGCGCGAACCCGCGCGCTGGCTGGACCTGATCGCGCTGGTCTCAGGACAGTTCACTGCACTGGGGGTGCTGCTGGGCGTGGCCGGGCTGGCGCGGCTGTCGCGCTGGTATGCGCCGGTGGGCGTGGTGACGATGGTCGCGTACGGTTGCTACGCGCTGTTCGGTCTGGTGTACTTCGGCGCGGATGCCTCGGTGCTGCTGCTGCCGCTGCTGATGATTCAGGTGTTCTGGATCAGCTATGCCTTTCACACGCTGGGCCAGTGGCTGCGCCGCTGGGCGGGTGGGCGGGCGCATATGGCGGGCTGGGTGGCGGCAGTGCTGTACGGCCTGATGCCGCTGGTGCTGCTTTTGAGAATTGTTGGAATTCTGTAGCGCCACGTTACATATATTGTGTATCATTGAAGCAGTTACCCGGGCCGATGCACACGTCAGGGCGCACCGCTTCATGTCGGATTCCATCGTCACGATCAAAGGCGTGAAAGACGGCCTGCTGATCACGCTGAACGCCGAGGAAGAGCTTTCGGCTGTCACTGCCGAGCTGGCCGCGCGCATTGATGAGAAGGGTGACTTCTTCCAGGGCGCGCTGGTCACGCTGGATGTGGGCACGCGGCCGCTGCGGCGTGATGAGCTGGGCACGGTCAAGGCGCTGCTGGAACGGCGCGGTATGGCACTGCAGGCGCTGACCAGCGACAGCAACACCGCGCTGGACTCGGCGCTGGCGCTTGATCTGCGCGTCAACGGCCCGGCTGCACCGGCAGCAGCGAGCGATGATCTCGATACCCTGCCGTTCCGGTCAGAGGAAGACGGCACCGAAGGGGTGATGATCCGGCGTACGCTGCGCTCTGGTCGAACGATCACCAGCGCGGGGCATGTGGTGGTGGTCGGTGATGTCAACCCGGGCGCGGAGATCGTGGCGGCGGGCGATGTGGTGATCTGGGGCCGCCTGCGTGGGCGGGTGCATGCCGGCGTCGATGGCGATGAGAATGCGGTGATCTGCGCGCTGGACATGCAGCCGACGCAGCTCCGCATCGCCGGATACATCGTCACGTCGCCAAAGGAAAAGCGGCGCAAACCAAAACCGGAGTTCGCGGCTGTCCGCGAGGGTCAGATCGTGGTGGATGGCTGGGACGCCTGAGCAGGGGAAGGAAGACACACGACATGGGGGCAAATGCGGGGCAGGGCGGTGCGCCGCCGAAGAAATCCGCGACGGGTGCGAAAGTCGTCACCATCACCTCCGGCAAGGGCGGCGTCGGCAAGACCACGACTACCGCCAATATCGGCGTGGCGCTGGCGCGGCTGGATCAGCGCGTCGTGCTGATCGACGCCGATATCGGGCTGCGCAATCTGGATATCGTGATGGGCCTGGAGAATCGCATCGTCTATGACCTGGTCGATGTGGTGGAGGGCCGCTGCAAGCTGCGCCAGGCGATGATCAAGCACAAGCAGCTCCCGGAGCTGTACCTGATCCCGGCGGCGCAGACGCGCGACAAGACCGCGGTCAGTCCGGCGGATATGGTGAAGATCTGCGATCAGCTGCGCCCGGAATTCGACTTTGTCATCATCGACTGCCCGGCGGGCATTGAGCGCGGCTTCCGTAATGCGGTCGCGCCGGCGGACGAAGTGCTGATCGTCACCAACCCCGAGGTCTCGGCGGTGCGCGATGCCGACCGCATCATCGGTCTGCTGGAGGCGGAGGGCAAGGGGCCGGCGCATCTCATCCTCAATCGCGCCAAGCCGGAGATGATTCGCAAGGGAGAGATGCTCTCTCCGGAGGATGTGACGGACATCCTCGCCATCAAGCTGATCGGGATTGTGCCGGAGGATGAGAGCGTGGTGTCCTCGTCCAACAGCGGGACGCCGCTGGCAATGATCGATGGTTCGCGTGCCGGGATGGCCTATCGCAATATCTCGCGTCGTCTGATGGGTGAGCAGGTTCCGTTCATGCAGCTGGATGACAACAGCGGCCTGATGAAGCGCCTGCAGCGTATTTTTGGCGGTCAGTGACCAGCGGGGAGCGTTTGCGATGCCGAGTTTGTGGGACCGAATGACCGGCCGCTCGGACAAGCAGGGCAGCGGACAGAAAGCCAAGGAACGGCTGCAGTTCATCCTGATTCACGATCGGATCAACCTGCCGCCGGAGCGTCTGGAAGCGATGAAGCTGGAGATCCTCGAAGTGATCTCCAAGTATGTGTCCGTCGACAGCAAGAATGTCGATATCGCCCTGCAGAATCGCGAACGCACCCCGGCGATCATCGCAGAGATCCCGTTTCACAAGCCGGTGGAGGGGATCGACGGCGACGATCCCGACGAACACCCGCCGACAGTGCGACCGGGCAAGCCGGACAGCAAGCGATAATAGACCCACCCTCTGCGCTCCGCTATAATGCCCGTGTCGATCTGATGGCGACGGGTGTGTTCTGAATGAAGTCCTCCGGCGGGATCTGGCGCAATTTCGATTTCATCCTTCTCGGCGCAGCAATCCTTCTGACCGTGTTCGGCGTGCTGATGATCCGCAGTGCGACGCTCGGCGCGATCGATCCTGAGCTGATCAGCCGCGTGCCGGATCAGATTCGTTTTGCGGTGCTCAGCTTCATCGTGCTGCTGGTGCTGGCGGCCATCGACTACAAGCTGCTGGGCGCGCTGCATTACTGGCTGTACGCCGTGATGGTGATCCTGCTGCTGCTGGTGCTGCGCTTCGGCGTGGAAGGCGACGGCGGCGCGCAAAGCTGGCTGAACATCGGCATCCGCATCCAGCCGTCTGAGATCGCAAAGCTGCTCATCATCATCACGATGGGCATGCTGCTGGCGCGCAACTACGAGCGCATCGGCCAGCTTTCGACGCTGCTGAAGACGGTGGTGCACATCGGCATCCCCGCCGCGCTGATCTTCGTGCAGCCGGACCTGGGCATGACGATCGTGTTTGGCGTGCTGTGGCTGGTGATGGTGTGGGCTGCCGGCCTGCGGCTGAAGCACATCGGCATCGGCGTGCTGGTGCTGATGCTGGCGGCCCCGATCGCGGTGCCGCTGGCGTGGTCGCAGATGGAGCCGTATCAGCGCTCGCGCATCACGTCATTCGTCTTCCCGGAAAGCGACCGCGACGCGTACTACAACATCCTGCAGGCGCGCATCAGCATTGGCTCGGGCGGGCTGCTGGGGAAGGGCTATGCCAACGGCCCGCAGAACACCGGGCGCTTTCTGCGCGTGCGGCACACCGACTTCATCTTCAGCGTGATCAGCGAGGAGTTCGGCTTCGTGGGCGGCGTGACGGTGATGACGCTGCTGGGCGTGGTCATCTTCCGCATCCTGCGCGGGGCGCGCATCGCGGCGGATGCCTTCGGCGCGCTGATCTGCTATGGCGTGGCCGCCTTCATCTTCTTTCAGACGTTCGTTTCGATCGGCATGAATCTCAGTCTGATGCCCGTCACGGGGCTGACTCTGCCATTTCTCAGCTCTGGGGGGACCAGCCTGCTGTCGACCCTGGCCGGGATCGGCCTGGCGGAAAGCGTGATCATGCGCAGCCGCCGCGCCGCCTGAGACCGTGTAATGTAGCTTCTTCACCTGACGTGTTCTGCTAAAGGATCTGCCACGATGACCGACGCGCATCACGAACTGGCACGCCTGCTCTTTCCGCACATTCACCGGACGCCGCAGGACTGGCTGGCGCACTATCCGCCGCGGGCGCTGCCCGAAGGCGCGCGCGTGACGCGCTTCGCGCCCAGCCCGACGGGTTTTGTGCACATTGGCAGCGTGATGACCTCGCTGGTGTCTCGGCGCATCGCGCATCAGACGGGCGGGGTGTTCATCCTGCGCATTGAGGACACCGACAAGAAGCGTGAGCAGGATGGCAGCGTAGAGGCGATCGTGCGCAACCTGATTAAGTTCGATCTGCAGCCGGACGAAGGCATCGTGCAGGTCGAGCCGGAGCTGGAGCGGGGCGATTACGCGCCGTATACGCAGAGCGAGCGCCTGGAGCAGTACGAGACGTTTGCCCGGGACCTGGTGGCGCGCGGGCTGGCCTATCCGGCCTTCGACACGGAGGAGGAGCTGGAGCACACGCGCAAGCTGCAGGAAGCGCAGCGCGTGCGGCCCGGCACCTACGGCCCGTGGGCGCGCTGGCGAAATGCCAGCCTGGACGAGGTGCGCGCGCGGCTGGACGCCGGCGATCGTCCGGTCATCCGCATTCGCGCGCCGTATCCGGCGGAGGGGCGCGTGCGGCTGGACGACGCGGTCAAGGGTGTGCTCGATCTGCCCGTCAACGATCAGGATGCGGTGCTGCTCAAGTCGGGAAACCGCCTGCCGACCTACCATTTCGCCCACGTGGTGGATGACACGCTGATGCGCGTCAACCTGATCATCCGTGGCGATGAGTGGCTGCCCTCCGCGCCGCTGCACCTGCAGTTGTTCGAGTACCTCGGTCAGCCGCTGCCGACGTTCGCGCATGTGGCGCCGATCGCCAAGATGGACGGCGTGTCCAAGCGCAAGCTGAGCAAGCGCAAGGACCCGGAGGCCAATGTGGCCTATTACGACGAGATGGGCTATCCGGTGCAGGCGGTGACCGAGTATCTGCTGAACCTGGCGAATTCGGACTTCTACGACTGGCGCAAGGCGCACCCGGCGGACCCGAACAGCGCGTTTGAGGTGCGTCTGGAGAAGATGGGCGTCGCCAGCCCGCTGTTCGACCCGGTCAAGCTGAACGACATCAGTAAGGACGTGGTGGCGACATACACCGCGGAGCAGGTATACGCCTACGGGCTGCGCTGGGCGCAGGAGTACAGCCCAAAGATCGCGGCGGCGCTGACGGCGGACCCGGCGTACAGCCTGCGCGTGTTCAACGTGGAGCGCACAGGAGAGGCGCCGCGCAAGGACATCGTCAACTGGTCAGACATCGAGCGGGCGTGCGGATTCTTCTTCGAGCCGCTGTTCGACGAGGCATGCTCCGCTGGCTATCCGTTCCCGAAGCTGGACCCGGCCGTGATTGACGCTATCCTGGAGCGCATGACCGCGTTCGACTTCGCGCAGGCGAAAGAGGCGTGGATCGCCGGGATGCGCGAGTTCGGCGAAGGGCTGGGCTTCGCGCGCGACGTGAAGACGTACAAGAAGGATGCGGCCAGCTACAAGGGGCACTTCGGCGACGTGATGATGGTGGTGCGCGTGGCGCTGGCGGCCAAGACCAATACGCCGGACCTGTACGAAATCCTGCATACGCTGGGCGCGCAGCGCGTGGCGGACCGGCTGGCGCGGGCGCGGGCGTGGGTGCAAACGCAGCCGACCTGAGCGAGGTTCGGCCTTGAAGCGGTGAGGGCGCTCTGCTATACTGCCGCGCGCATTGAGGGATAGTTCAACGGTAGAACAGTGGACTCTGGATCCATTAATCCTGGTTCGAATCCAGGTCCCTCAGAATGA
>CAZZJW010000064.1:0-22598 GCA_964654755.1 uncultured Pleurocapsa sp.
CGAGCCGATACAGTCCCTGGTTGCGGCGGCCCGCAGCGGCAGCAAGCCGGCGCTGCATGACATGGAGCTTACGCCGAAGCACCCGGCGGATGCCCACCGGATTGTGCCTGTCGATGACAGCGCGGCGCAATACGGGCTGACGTTCGTAGCGACGCTCGTCCCGATCGGATGCACGATGCTGCGCCGGGCGGCCTTCCCGCTGCAGCGCCGCTAGCGGGGACGGGCGGCTGCGTCACGGGCATGGCGCGCGGTGGCGACATCCCACGGTGCACGGAACCGGCACGCGCGGCGCCCGCGCTTAACATCGGCGGGCTTTTGCGCTATCATCGGGGCGCTACCTTCCCGGATGACGACCAACACGCATTGTGGAGTCCAGTTCCTATGAATAACAGCGCCAAACGAGCGAGCATCATTCTCGGCGTGTTCATGGCCGTGGTGCTGATCGGCAGCACGTTCCTCCAGCTCTTCAGCCGGGAAGCGCGCCAGTCCGCCAATCAGGTTCAGCCCACGCAGCGCGTCGATGCCACCTTCCCGCCTCCGCTGGACCCAGCCGGGACGGCGTTCGACAGCTTCTACCTGCATCCGAGCGGCATCTTCGCCATTGCCCAGCCGACAGGCTTCACGCCCAGCCAGCCGGCCAGCCGCCCGGGAATCGCGCAGATCAACATGGTCAACAATGAGTCGCTGGCGGTGATCGACTCGTTCGTGCAGGACCCCGGCGTGCCCGTCAGCGCGGATACGCTCGACGCCTACTTCACCGCAGATGTGCTGGACCAGACCTGGACCAATTTCGAGCAGTGGACGGAGAACAGCCGCCGCCGTGATGGCGAGGACCTGCTGATCGACTTCTCGGTACGCTACAACCGGCAGAATTATGTGGCACGCCAGCGCGCATGGACGGATGGTGAGTGGATCTACGCGGTGCGTGTGCTCGCGCCCGATAACGCCACCGACTACCTGGTCTCGATCCTCGACGGCGTGCGCCCGACGCTGCGCGCATTCAAGCAGTACGCCGGCCAGCCGTTCGACTGGGGGCTGTACTACGATCCGACTAGCAGCGTGGGCATCCGCCATCCGGCGACGTGGACGGTGACGGATGGCGCGCCTGGCCGCCCGGTCAGCATTGCTGGCGCGGATGGCGAGGTGCTGCGCCTGGAGACGCAGACGGGTGCGATCGCGGATGAAGCTGCCGCCCGCGCGTGGGTGGAGGCGGCGCGCCCCGGCGCGAGCATCCTGAGCGTGTCGGCTGTCGAAGGCGAGCTGTCGGGTTTCCGCGTGGCCTACCAAGTCACCGGCCCCGATGGTGACCTGCAGAGCGGCCTTGCAGTGCTGCTGGGCGGCCCCGAGGGCCAGCTGTACACGGCCAACCTGCGCTTCCCCGGCGAAGCGGTCGACCTGAACACACTGGCTTCCAGCGCTGCCGCGCCGGCGGCAGAGGCCACGGCGGAAGCGACCGCAGAGGCCGCGCCGGTGGTCTCCGTCGACACGCTGTATCATCAGCAGCTCGACACGGTGATGCGCAGCTTCGGCCCGGTGCCGCAGCTGGCCTACTCCAGCGACTCGCTGCCGCCCGCGCCGACCGTGATCCCCACGCGCACGACGGCGCCGACTGCCGAGCCGGCGGAAGCGACGCCGGAGGCCACGCCGGAAGCCACGCCCGCTTCCTGAGCAGAATGACTCGCCGCTTGCGGGGGTGTGCCAGCACAGGCCGGCGCGCCCCCGTTTTTGTTTGGCAGCAGAGGCCGACATCATGCCGAAGACGATCTGGGCGCTTTCCGCGCCGTTGTACAGCCACACCGACTGGGGCGGCTATCTGAAGACGGCCAGGGCGCTGGCGGCGCGCGGACACCGCGTGATCTGGGTGAGCGGGCCGGCCATTCGCGCGGCGGTGCAGGGGGCTGGGCTGCCATTCGCGGAGGTGGCGAACACCGGCTGGCGCTGGCCGCCGCCGCCCGCGCCAGACCCCGCCAGCATGACGCCGCAGCAGGCGGTGCTGGTGCGCTATCAGCGCGCGCTGGACACGTGGATGACGGAGGCGCTGGTGCAGGCCGGGGTGGATGATCTGCTGGCGCTGGCCGCCGCGCAGGGCAAACCGGATGCCATCCTGACCGACCCGTTTCTGACGGCGGCGGCGCTGGCAGCGGAGGCGCTCGGCGTGCCGCTGATCGTGTGCGGCTGGCCTGCACAGCGCGAACTGACCGAAGACTCGCTGTTTCCGGTGCAGCGCGTGCTGGCCGACGAGTCGCAGGGGCGGCTGATGCGGCTGCTGGCGCACTACGGGCTGCGCGGCGAGAACTTCGCTGGCGGGGCGACGCCATCCGTGCTCAGCCCGCTGCTGCATGTGTGCTATTTCAGCGAGGAGTGGCACCAGGCCGAGCTTCCTACCGTGCTTGAACAGACGACCTTCGTCGGCGGCCAGCCGGAGCCGGCACAGTCACCTGCCCCGGAGTGGCTGCGCGCCATTCCTGAGGCGCAGGCGCTGGCGTTCGTGACGCTGGGGACCACGTTCACGGGGGATTACGGCTTCTACGCGTGGGCGGCGCAGGCGGCGGCGCGGGCCGGGCTGCTGCCGGTGATCGCTGTGGGCTGGAACCCGATCCCGCCGGACGAGAAGGCGAAGCTGCTGGCCGCCCTGCCGAAGGGGGCGCGCCTGGTCAACTTCGCGCCGCTGGAACACGTGCTGCCACGTGCGCGGCTGATGCTCCACCACGGGGGGATGGGGACGACGCACGCCGCGGTAGTGCACGGCGTGATGCAGATCGTGGTGCCGCATGCGGCGGACCAGCGCGGCAATGCGCGGCGGGTGGCGCAGGCCAAGGTGGGCTTCAACCTGACCGCGCATGATGTGCGGCAGGGCGCGCTGCTGAGCGGAGCGCGGGCGCTGATGGCGGACGAATGGGTGCAGCAGAATGCGCGGGCGCTGGCAGAGTCGTTTGCGGCGCTGGGCGGCGCGGAGGCCGCGGCGGATGCGATCGAGCAGGTGCTGGCGGGCTGACGCGGGAAATGCAGCGGGAGCACGCCCGGTGCGCGCCCCCGCTGATGGGATGCTGTGGGTGGTAGCGCTGGCTGCGCCCTAGGCCTTGACCTGCTGGAAGTGCGGCAGCACGTGCTTGCCGTACTCCTCGATCATGCGCTCCTCATCGCCGCACATCAGGTAGACGTTGAACTGCGTCACGCCGTTGGCTTCCAGCTCGTGCAGTTTGGCGACATGCGTGTCGACATCGCCCAGGATGCCGAAGCTGTCGATGATGTCGTTGGAGATGAAGCCGAGGTGATCGGCGTTCTTGTCGGCGTGGTGGCGGTAGTCGTAGCCCTTGCGCCCCTCGATGTAGTCGGTGAGGCGCTGCGGGACGGTGTTGCCCTCGCGGCCATAGCGCTCGACCAGATCGGCGACGTGATTGCCCACCATGGCGGGGAACCAGCGGGTCTGCGCGCGGGCCGTCGTCATGTCGCCCACCCAGACGGGCGCAGCCGACATCACGCGGAAGTTGGACATGTCGCGGCCAGCGGCGCGGCCCGCTTCGAGCGCCTGATCGGTGAACCACTTCACCAGCCAGGGGTCGGCGAGCTGGATGATGAGGCCATCGCCATGCGTGCCGGCGGCGGTCAGCGCCTTGGGGCCGTAGGCGGCGTACCACACCGGCAGCGTGTGCTTCGCCACCCAGGGGATCTGCACGGAGGTCTCGGCGCCCTCCCACAGGTAGTGCACTTCTTCGCCCAGCGCCATCGCTTTGAGCGCATCACCGAATTCGGTCATGGTTTCGACGGTGAGCGGCTTGCGGCCCAGCACTCGGCGCGAGCTGTCGCCACGGCCAATGCCGACATCGAAGCGGCCGCCGCTTTGCAGCTGCAGGGTGGCGTACAGGCTGCCGGCCACGGACCATTCGCGCACGCCGGGGTTGGTGACGCACGGGCCGAAGCGCATGCGCTCGGTGTGCTCCATGCACATGGCGATCGTGGCGTAGCATTCGCGCCACAGCACATGCGAATCGAAGAACCAGGCGTAGCTGAAGCCGGCCTGCTCCGCCTGACGGCACAGGGCGACCGTGCGCCTTGGGTCAATATCGCCCTTGAAGGTGATCGCAAATTCCATCGTCGCCACTCCTCACAATACGCTTGCCGGCGGTGGCCCGCCTTCGGATAGGGAGTGTAATTAGAACATTTCAGCGCCGAGGCGGCAAACCATGCTGCGGGTTGGGCCGTCAGTCGGTGTGGAAGACCTCCTCAAGCGTGATCATGTTCTGATCGGGGCGGCCGCTGATCGACTCGAAGTACGGCCCCATGAACTCCTGCCACTTCAGGTTGATCTGCTCGCGGGCCATGCCCTCCAGCGAGGCCTGGAAGCTCTCGGCAGCCTCGAAGTAGCCGAACAGCAGGCCGTCATCGCGCATGAACAGCGAGTAGTTGTGCCAGCCGGTGCGGCGCAGCGCCGCCAGCATCTCTGGCCAGACGGCCTCGTGATGCTTCCTGTATTCGTCGATCCGGTCTTTCTTCACCTGAAGCAGAAACCCCACCCGCTGCATGTTACGCCTCTCCCTGGCCTGTGAACGGATCGAACGAGTATACCAGCGCGCTATTCCACCACGGCCAGCTCGAGGTTGAGCAGGCGGGCGAGCTTGCGGATCCTGTCGAGCTGATGCCCGACGCCCAGCGCGACGTGATGCGTAGGGCCATAGGCGCACCAGCGATCCATGAACGCGGCGGGGTCAAGACTGAACTTCAGGCGCGAGTTGGTGTTGCCGATCTGCATGGTCGCGCCGGGGATGGACTCGCCTTCTGCGGCCAGCAGCCGGAGCTGACCCTCGGCCGTCTGCGTGACGCCGAGGATGGTGATCGGGCCAAGGCGGACCTTCATCTCGACGGACAGGCCGTAGCCGCGCTTGCCGTGATACAGCCCGAGGCCGCGCAGCACCGGCTTGCCTTCGGCGATGGCGACGTGGCCGGGGCCGTCGTGGCCCATGAGGATGAAATCCTCGTTGAAGTCCATCGCGTAGAACTCGGTGTACGAGCCGCCGGCGCGCAGCCGGTCCATGATGAGCATGGCGATGCAGGTCTTGAGGTCGCCCTCGCCAGAGGCGGGGATGCCGCGCGCGGTGAGCAGCGAGTTGCCGATGATGAGGCTGGCGCCGAGCTCCTCGTTGGCGTTGCCGCCCAGCCCGCGATAGTAGTACGTCAGCCCGTTCAGGCGGAAGTCCGCTGCCAGCCGGTCGAGGCCGACGGCCACGCGGGCGGTCCACTCGAGCGCTTCCGGCGTGACATCCTGCGAGATGCGGTCGCGTCCGCGCCCGACGATGGTGAAGGTGCTGTTGATCTCGGCGATCTTGGCGCTGATCTCCTGAGGGGTGGCGCTGGCGACACGGCTGTGCAGGTCGTCCATCTCCAGCACTTCGATGTGCGCGCCGAGCTGCGCGTGATGCATGGTGAAATCGGAGTACATGTCGAGCATGCCGGGGTAGGTGTGGCCGAGGAAGCCAATGCGGCTGTAGGACAGCTCGCGCATGACGCTGGCCGCGTCGACCCACTCGGCGATTTCGGACCAGGCGCGGGTGTAGTACTGCGCGGCATGTCCCTGCGCCGGGTGCAGCAGGCCGGAGACGACGTTGAACTGGATGCGGCTGCGGGCGAAGGCGTTGGAAATTTCGGGGACGCAGCAGGCGCAGCAGTTGGCCAGCCACTCGGCGGTGTCGGTATCAGGATAGTCGAGGGCGGGCACGGGCTGCAGGTTGAGGATCAGCACCGGTGCGCGCCGCCGCTGCACGGCAGGCAGCACCTGCGATGAGGTGGAGTATGTGCCGACGTAGCACACGATCAGATCGACATTGTGCGCAGCGAACAGATCACCCGCCGCCTGTGCGCCCGGCGCGTCGTCCACCAGCCCGGCGGAGACGACTTCGGCGCCCATGGCGGTGATCTGCGCTTCGACATCGCGCTGATAGCCCTGCAGTCGCTCCTTCAGCCCGTCGAACTGCGGCCAGTACGCCGCCAGGCCGATGCCAAAAACGCCTACTTTCGCCCTGATATGGGTTGTCATGGTCCTGTTCGCTCCGTCGGAGACTCGCTGGCGAAGGCCGCCAGCATCTGTTCGAAGATCATCCATTGCCCGGCGGCGTTGGGGTGCAGTCCGTCGGGGCAGTACAGCGCAGAGTCGGGCGGGCTGCCGAGCGCCTGGCGCAGATCGACGGCCAGTGCGCCGGTCTCGGCGGCTGTTTCCAGCGCGAGTTCGGCGTAGTGCAGCAGGCGCTGGTTCCGCCAGATCAGGCGCATGCTCCGGATGTCGGGCAGCGGATTGACGATGGCCTCGCACACCGGGGTGGGCGTGAGCACGACCACGCGCGCGGAGGTGTGCTGCTGAAAGGCACGCACGATCTGGCGGAGATTGCGGGCGTAGTCGGTGGGGCTGACCAGTTCCGGCGCCTCTGGCCC
The DNA here is from genome assembly GCA_964654755.1 of uncultured Pleurocapsa sp. Classification (GTDB taxonomy): domain Bacteria; phylum Chloroflexota; class Anaerolineae; order Aggregatilineales; family Phototrophicaceae; genus Flexifilum. The sequence continues at coordinate 6,424 of CAZZJW010000064.1, forward strand.
GCCGAACTGCTTGCAGTCGTTGACGCCGTACTTGATTGTGACCAGCGCCGGCTGCAGGTGCAGAAAGCGGGTGAAGGTCAGCTCCAGCCCGTGGGTGCTGGTGTGGCCGGAGTAGCCGTGGTTGAGCACGGGGATGCCATCCGGCGCGAGCGCGTGGCGCAGCAGATGGGCATAGCTGTAACGATAGGTGGTGATGGAGTCGCCGATGCACAGCAGCGGGCCGCCGGAAGGGGCCAGCGCGTGCCTCAGCGCCGCCAGCCCGCGATGCTCGCTGCAGGCGGTCACTGCCCGCGCCAGCCCGGCGTCGATCTCCGCCTGGTAGCTGGCGATATCGTCCTCCGGCACGCCGTAGATCAGCGCGGCGGCGGCCTGCGGAATGGGCACGCCGAGCGCGACGGCGACATCGTGCGCGTTGAAGTCGATCAGGAAGCGCGTGGTGTCTGCGAGCGCAGTCATGGTCCGGTGCCCTTGCCTGGCGCGGCGGGCAGGACGCGGCTGGAGCGCACGAAGCGAAGCAGGTTGATGTTGCGCTGGCGGATCTGATCGAGGCCGACGGCCAGCAGCAGCACCAGCCCCTGCGCGATGTTCTGCGCATCGGTGGAGGTGCTGAGCAGCTTCATGCCGTTGAGCAGCGCGGTGAGGATGAGCACGCCCAGCGTGGTGCCGATCAGCGAGCCTTTGCCGCCGGCGAGGCTGACGCCGCCCAGCACGATGGCGGTGATGACGGTCAGCTCCATGCCGGTGGCCGCGCGCGGATCGGCGGCGTAGAGGCGCGAGGTGAGCAGCACGGCGGCGAGGCCGGCGCTGAGGCCGGAGAGCAGGTAGGCGGTCATGCGGTAGCGGCGCACGGACAGGCCGGCCAGGCGGCTGGCCTGGGGGTTGCCGCCGACGGCATACATGGCGCGGCCATACGAGGTGTACTGCATCACCAGCAGCGCGATGACCAGCAGCAGCAGCATGACGAATACCGGCGTGGCGATGCCGAGGATGGTGCCTTCGCCGAACTGGGTGAAGGTGTCGTAGGCCTGCGTTTGTGTGCCCTGCAGATCGAACACGGGAATGGTGAGACCGTCTGCCAGCACGTAGGCGAGGCCGCGCGCCACGGAGAACATGCCCAGCGTGGTGATGAGCGGGTTGATGCCGACGAACGTCACCAGAAAGCCGTTGAGCAGCCCGACCAGCCCGCCGACGATGATGGCGAAGCCGGCAGCAGGCAGGATGCCCCACGGCTCCTGCAGCACGCCGATGATGACGCCGCACAGCGCCAGGGTGGAGCCGATGGAGAGATCGAGGCCGCCGCTGATCATCAGCATGGTGCTGAAGATGGCGAGGATGCCGACGGTGGTGATGTCGAGCAGGGTGTTTTCGAGGTTGCGCACGGTGAAGAACACCGGCGAGGAGGCCGCCATGACGACGATGATGACGATGAGCATGAGCACCAGGCTGGCGAGTTCCTGGATGCTGCGCGCGCGAACGGTGTTCACAAGACGCCTCCTGCGGCGGCGTGCAGCAGCTTTTCACGCGTGGCTTCCGCCTGCATAAACTGTCCGGTCAGCCGGCCTCGGTAGATGGTGAGGATGCGGTGGCTGACCGAGAGGACCTCCTCGATATCGGAAGAGACCATCAGGATGGCCAGCCCCTGCGCGGCGAGCGCTTCGAGCTGGTCGTAGATATCGGAGCGCGCGCCGACGTCCACGCCCCAGGTGGGCTCGTTGAGCAGCAGCACGCGCACGTTCGCCTCCAGCCAGCGGGCGAGCACGACCTTCTGCTGATTGCCGCCGCTGAGGTAGCGCGTGTGCGTTTCGATGCCGCCGGCCATGCGAATGCCGAGCTGCTCGGCCCAGCGGCGGCTGTGCTGCTGCTCGGCGGCGCGGCGGAAGACGCCAGCGGGGGCGAGGGCGCGCCAGTTGGAGAGCGTGATGTTCTTGCGCACGCTCATGTCGAGCACCAGGCCGTTGATCTTGCGATCGAGCGGCACGAAGCCGATGCCGGCCTGCCGGGCCTGCTGGGGAGAGCGGATGCTGACGGGGGCGCCGCCAACCACGATCTCGCCGCTGTCCGCAGCATCCACGCCGAAGATGGCCTGGGTGAGCGCGGTGTGCCCGGCGCCCAGCAGCCCGAACAGCCCGACGATCTCGCCAGCGCGCACCTGCAGGCGGATATCTTCGAAGGCGCCGGCCTTGCTGAGGCCCTGCACGTCGAGGGCGACCGCACCCAGCGCCGGCGCTTCGGCGCGCGCGCGCACTTCGGCCCGGTCTTCGATGCTGCGCCCGACCATCATCTGCACCAGCGAGTGATGGGTGACCTCGGCGATCGGGGCGGTGCCGACGTGCTTTCCATCGCGCAGCACAGTGACGCTGTCGGCGATCTCGAAGATCTCGTCGAGGCGATGCGAGATGTAGATGATGCCGACGCCGCGCTCGCGCAGGGTGCGGATGATCTCGAACAGGCGCTTGACCTCGGGCGGGGTGAGCGCAGCGGTGGGCTCGTCCATGACGACGATGCGCGCATTCTGGCTGAGCGCCTTGACGATCTCGATGATCTCGCGCTCGACCACGCTCAGATCGCGCATGCGCGTGCCGGGGTTGATGTCGACATTGAGCAGGGCGAGCGCCTGCTGTGCCAGGCGGCGGGTCTCGGCCCAGTCGATCATCCAGCCCAGCGCGCCTTTGCGCCGGGGGAGGCGGCCGAGCAGCAGATTCTCGGCGACGGAGAGTTCCGGCGCGTAGTGCAGCTCCTGATAGATCATGCGGATGCCGAGGTCTTCGGCATCGCGCGGCTCGGCGATCTGCACGGGCTGGCCGTGGATGAGGATTTCGCCGCTATCGCGCTGGTAGTCACCGTTGAGGATCTTGATGAGGGTGGATTTGCCGGCGCCATTCTCGCCGAGCAGGGCGAGCGTTTCGCCGGCCATGAGCTCGACGGAGACATCGTCCAGCACGCGGACGCCGTAGAAGCTCTTGGTGATGTGCTGCATGGAAAGCAGAGGTGTGGTCATGGCCTGGCCCGCACGGTTGCAGTGAGTTTCTGGCGGATCTGATCGAAGCCGACGGCCAGCAGCAGCACTGCGCCGCTGACCACGTCCTGGTAGAACGACGAGACGCGCGTCTGTACCAGGCCGTTATCGAGCACGCGCAGGATGAACACGGCCACCAGCGTGCCGATGAGCGTGCCCTTGCCGCCGCTGAGACTGGTTCCGCCGAGCACGACAGCTGCGATGACGGTGAATTCCAGCCCGGTGGCCGCGCGCGGGGCGCTGGAGGCGAGCTGGGAGGCGATGACGATGCCGGCCAGCCCTGCGAGGAAGCCGGAGAAGGTATAGATGATGAGCAGGTGACGGCGCACGCTGATGCCGGCCAGGCGGCTGGCTTCGGCACTGCCGCCGATGGCGTACAGATTGCGCCCAAACTGCGTGAAGTGCATCAGCGTGAACATGATAGCGAACAGCGCGATCATCAGCAGCAGCGAGACGGGGATGCCGGCGATTTCACCGCGACCGAGAAACTGGAAGGCCGGATTGGCGAGCTGGTTGGTCTGGCCGTTGCTGAGCACGAAGGCCAGCCCGCGCACGATCGAGAAGGAGGCGAGCGTGGCGATGAGGGGGTTGATGCGGACGACAGCGACCAGATAGCCGTTGATGAAGCCGACCAGCACGCAGGCGGCCAGCCCGATGAGCGTGGCGATGCCCAGCGGGATGCCGGCCTGCAGCCAGAGGATGCTGGTCACCACGCCGGACAGCGCAGCGACCGAGCCGACCGAGAAGTCGACGCCGCCGGTGATCATGACGGCGGTCATGCCGATCGAGACGATGCCGACCACGCCGAGCGTGCGACCGATGTTGACGAAGTTATCGAGCGTGAGGAAGTACTGTGCCTGCGATGCGAAGATCAGACAGATGATGACGAAGGTGACGAACAGATTGAGGGTGGTCAGTCGTTCGCCCTGCAGCAGGCGGCGCAGATCGAAGGCGGGGCGCCTGGGCTGGGGAACGGGAGCCGATGTGTGCATCTGAGGACCTTCCGGGCTGAAAAGGAGTCGGGTCGCTGTGCGTGCCGGACAGGCTGCGGGGGCGCCGCCTCGCGCGGCGGGTGAGTGCAGCGCGAGGCGGCGGTGATGGCAGTGGCAGGCGCTAGCCGGCGCAGAACTCGGACCAGTTGTCCGGGTAGTACTCGCAGAGATTGTCCTTGCTGATGAACACATGATCGACGTAGATGGCCGGCGGGACCGGGCGGCACTCGAGCAGGTCGAGCATGGCGGCGATCAGATAGTCCCCGTAGTTCTCCGGGAAGTAGCCGGTGGCGCCCAGGTAGCGGCTGTTCTCGGCGATCATGGCTTCCTGGCCGGAGGGGTCTGCGCCCTGGCCGACGACCATGATCTGGTCGGCGCGGCCTGCGGCTTCAGCAGCGGCGATCACGCCCAGCGCGGTGCCGTCGTTGATGGTGATGGCGACGATGTGCTCGGCATCGGGGATGGTGGGCAGGGTGTCGCTGACGACCTGGAAGGACTCTTCCTGAGTGTTCTTGCTGTCGAGGCGGAAGATCATGTCATCGGCGACGGGAGTGGCGATATTCTCCTGCAGGCCTTCTTCCATGCCCTGCATGCGCGCAGCGGGGATGGGGCCGGACTGGGGCAGCTCGAGCACGAGCAGCGCATCGACATCACCGTCCCAGTTTTCGTTGACCCAGGCGGCGAGCGCTTCGCCCGCCAGGCGGCCGGCATAGTAGTTGTCTGCGCCGAAGAAGGTGGCGCCGGGCATGGGGATGTCGATGGCGATGACGGGGATATCGGCGCGGCGGAAGCGGCTCATGATGACGTTGCCGAAGGCCTCGTCGGTCTGGAACTCGATCACGCCGTCGACGCCCTGCGCGATGAAGTTATCGGCGTTGGCCAGCGCGGTCGCGCCATCCAGCCGGTTGTCGGCCAGCACGATCTCGACGTTGCCTGCTTCACCCGCTGCGCGCTCGATGCCTTCGCGCACGAGCTGGGTGAAGACGATATCTTCGGTCAGGTTGGCGAAACCGATGGTGTAGCTGTCCTTGGCCGAAGGACACGCGGCGTCCTGCGCATGCGCGACGAACGGAAAGGCCATCCCCGCCACCACGGCGGCCGCAGTCGAGACACCGACCAACTTGCGAGAAATGTTCATTGTCCAAGCTCCCTCAGAACACTGTGTTGATGACTGACGCGTAGGGGTCCTCGAAAATGACTGCGGGCGGGGGTACACCTCCTGTGTAATTCTGTTGAAAATTGTTGATATTTGTTGAATTTCGTCAAATACCGTAGCATGGATGATGGAAATTGTCAAATTCTGCGCAGGCGCGTTGCGCTGTCTGGGGTTTGACGCGACAATAACGCTGTCTGAAAGGGATACTGCGCATTGAAGACGCTGACGACTTACGAGCGGCGGCAGACGATTGTTCGCATTCTGGAGGAGCAGTCGGGGATCAAGGTGACCGAGCTGGCCGAGACGCTGGGTGTTTCGGAGGGCACGGTGCGCAACGATCTGGCGGCGCTGAGCGAAGACAACCAGATCACGCGGGTGCGGGGCGGCGCGATCGCACGGAGCACACGCGCAAGCAGCGCGCAGTTCTACGTGGAGCGTGTGCGCGAGAATGCGGCGGCGAAGGAGCGCATCGTGCAGTGGGCGGCCAACATGGTCGAGGACGGCGATACAATCATGATGGACGCCAGCACGACGGTGCTGCGCATGATCGACTTCCTGCACACGCGGCGCAATCTGACGATCATCACCAACGGGCTGGAGACTGCACGCCGGCTGGCGGAGATGCAGGGCAACACGGTGATCATGCTGGGCGGTATTCTGGGCCGCGATGGCACGACGATCACCGGGCTGCTGGGCGCGGGCATGCTGGAGAATCTGCATGTGCGCACGGCCTTCATTTCGTGCGTCGGGTTGTCGATGGACGCCGGGCTGACGGAGGCGGATGCCGCGCAGGCGGAACTGAAGGGCGCGATGGTGCGCACGGCACAGCGCGTGGTGGCGCTGGTGGATCACAGCAAGTTCGAGCGCGTGGCGCTGCGCTCGTTCGCGGCGCTGCCGCAGATCGACCACCTGTTCACCGACAGCGATGTCGCGATGGCGCTGATCGACCAGGTGCGGGATGCCGGCGTGACGGTGACGGTGTGCAGCGACAACACCACCACCACGTACACGCCGGAACCGCTGCCGGCGCAGCGCCGGCGTATCGGCTTCGCCAACCTGTCGGAGGACATCCCGTTTGGCCGCGATGTGCGCCGGGGGCTGGAGCAGGCGGCGCAGCGGCACAAGCAGCTTGAGCTGATCATCGCCGACAACCGGCTGGATGGCGCGACCGCGCTGGCGAACGCCGATGATTTCATCGCGCAGGGCGTGGACCTGATGATCGAGTTCCAGATCGACGAGACGGTCGGCAGCCAGCTCAACTACAAGTTCTCGCAGAGTGGCATCCCGCTGATCGCGGTCGACATCCCGATCGTCGGGGCGACGTTCTTCGGCGTGGACAACTACAAGACGGGCTTTCTGGCGGGTGCCGAGCTGGGCAAGGCGATCAGGGCGCAGTGGGGCGGGCAGATCGATGTGCTGGCGGTGCTGGAGCACCCGCGCGCCGGCTCGCTGACGGCGACGCGCATCCAGGGCCAGCGGGCCGGCGTGGAGTCGGTCATTGGCGGGGTGGCGCAGGAGAAAGTCATCAGCGCGGACTGTGGCAACACCAGCACGGTGAGCGAACACCAGATGGAGCGCATCCTGGAGAGCGTGCCCCGCGGGCAGCGCATTGCGGTGATCTGCTTCAACGACGATGCCGCGTGTGGCAGCCTGGGCGCGGCGCGCAAGGCCTATCGCACGCAGGATGTGCTGATCGTCGGGCAGGGCGCGGACCGGCGGCTGCGCGACGAACTGCGGCGCGGGCACTCGCCGATCGTCGGCTCGACAGCGTTTCACCCGGAGCTGTACGGCGAGCGGCTGATCGAGATCGCGCTGCGCATCCTGAACGGCGAGCCAGTTCCGCCGGCGGTGTACATCGATCACACCTTCATCTCGGCGGACAACGTCGATCTGTATTATCCCAACGACAACGGCCGGCGCTAGGACGCTGTGATGACGCGGGCTGCTGCCTCGCTGCCACGCTTCGTGTGGAGAAGCGGCCAGGAGCTGTGGCCAGCCTTCCCCTGAGTCCGGATAACGCCCGGCCACAGCAATCCCGCGCGGGCGGGACGGGACTTCGGGACACGGCACAGTTGTGCGTGGATATCGCCGCCACGGGGCAGATATGATAGAATATATGTTCGAACGCAGAGCGACACGCCGGGCGATCTGCCGGCTGGCGCGCGCGAGTGGAATGGAACGGCGATGAAGCGGACGGAACGCCTTTTCGCGACGATGGTCGCGCTGTATGGCCGGGCGGATGTGCGCGCTGCCGAGCTGGCGCGGACCTTCGCAGTGAGCGAGCGCACGGTGTACCGCGATCTGCATGCGCTGAGCCGGCTGGGCGTGCCGATCGCGGCCAGGCCGGGGGTGGGATATGCGCTGGCGCCGCCAGTGGCGTTTCCGCCGGTGCTGCTGGAGCCGGGCCAGGCGCTGGCGCTGGTTCTGAGCGGGCTGCTGTTTCAGGCGCAGGCATCCGGCAGGCTGGGCGCGGACCTGGCGGCTGGCCTGGAGCGCGTGGGGGCGGGGCTGCCGCCGGAGATGCGCGCGGCAGCGGAGCGGCTGGTGCGCCTGATCGCGTTTCTGCCGCCGACACTGCATGTGGATGCATCCGACTCGCATCTGCCGGCGATCCTGCAGGCGCTGGAGACGCACCGCGTGCTGCATCTGGTGTACTGGCGTATGGCGGATGGGCAGACGGTCGCGCGCGATGTGGAGCCGCACATGCTGCACTACACGGCGGGCGGGGAGTGGGTGGTCAACGGTTACTGCCGCCTGCGCCAGCAGTTTCGCAGCTTCCGGCTGAGCCGAATCCGCAGCCTGCAGGTGAAGGCGGAGACCTTCGTGCCGCGCGTGCTGGCGCCGCTGGCGAAGCCGGAGGTGGAGGTGCGTGTGCGCTTCGAGCCGCGCATCGTGCCGACGGTGCGGGAACACCAGCACTACAGCTTCAGTCATGAGCAAGGCCGCGAGATGATCTACCGCGTGCATGATCTGCGGGAGATTCAGAGCTGGCTGCTGGGCTATGGCGGGCACGTCGAGATCATCGCGCCGGAACGGCTGCGGCAGATGCTGCGCAGTGAGGCGGAGGCGCTGCTGGCGCGGCTGGCTTGAGCGCGGCGCAAATGCCGACGTGATCTGAACAATAGGCCAACACTCCGCAGGAATAAGCCTGTGCTATAGTCTCATAAGTTGAGCTGCGCGCGGAGGTGAGGCATGTTGGAAAGCGGCCTGACTGACTTCATCGGTCAGATCCCATCGCAGTTGTACCTCCTGCTGTGCGGATCCGGCGCGCTGCTGGTGCTGGCTGTGGGGCTGATGACGGCTGACCGGCGGCGGCGGGCGAAGCGCGCACGGGCGCTGGCGGGCGCTGGGCCGCGCACCGATGTGCACAATCACGACCTGCCCGAGCTGGACGTGCTGACCACGCCGGCGCCCGCCGTGGAGAGGTCTGCGCCGATGAAGGAAGCTGCTGCCGGCGCGGAATCGGCTGTGCTGGCCGTGGATGCCACTTCCGCCGCTGCTGTGCCCTCGCCCACTGCTGCCGCTGCGGAGCCGCCGTCTGGCAGCATGCGCACGCTGCGTCTGAACAGCGGCGAGGATGTCGAGGTGGTGGAGGCGCTGCGCATCTACCGCGATATCACAGAAGGCGGGCTGGTGATCGAGATCGGCGAGGCGCGCTACCGATATCCCAGCTCGCAGACCGATGTGGAGTACCGCCGCCGGCTGAGCAAGATCGTGCGCGAGCTGGGCCGCGGCCTGCCCGACCCGGAGACGGCGGCTGTCGCGCCGCCTGCGCCGGCGGAGGTTTCGCTGCCCGCGCCCGCAACACCGCCTGCTCCATCTGCCCCGCCGCCCGCTGCGGCTGCTGCGGCTGCGGCTGTGCTGCCGGCAGAGCCGATCCCGGGCGATCTGCCGCGCTTTCGCATGCCGGACACCATCGAACCGCCGCGCAGGGGCCGGCGCCGCCATGCGAGTGAGCCGATCCCGGAGATCAACATCGCGGCAGCAATCGAGGCCTTCCTGCAGTACCGCCTGCCGACCTCGCCGCTGGCCGGGCGCAGCATCCACGTGCTGGGAGCGCCGGGGGGCGGCCTGAACATCACGGTGGATGGCCGCGCGTACGAGGCGGTGTCTGAGGTGGACGACGGCGAAGTGCGGGCTTACCTGCAAGCGATCATCGAGGAGTGGCAGGCGCGCCAGTGAGCGCGCGCATCAGCCTGTGGAATCGCCGGGCGTCTCCATCAGTTCCAGCGGCAGGTCGTCAGGATCGCGGAAGAAGGTGAAGCGCTGCCCGGTGTACGGGTCCACGCGCACCGGTTCGCAGGCGACGCCGTGATCCGCCAGGGCATCCAGCGCGGCGTCGAGATCGGATACGGCGAAGCACAGATGGCGCAGACCCTGCGCTTCAGGATGCGACGGGCGGGCGGGAGCGCCGGGGAAGGTGAAGAGTTCGATCTGGATGCCGCCGGGGAAGCGCAGATCGAGCTTGTGCGACTGACGCTCTGCCCGATAGACCTCGCGGATGATCTCCCCACCCAGGATTTCAGCGTAGAAGCGGCGCGAGCGCGGATAGTCGGCGCAGATGATGGCGACATGGTGGATGCCGGACAGCGGGATGGCGGGCATGGTGACTCTCCTGACAGGATGCTCAGATATCTGCGCAGCGCGGAGCGCCAGTCGTGCGTAAAACGACTTGCACAAATCAGTGTGAAAGCCCGCGCGCACAGGATATAGTGAAGCATACCGCCGCTGCATACAGCCTGCTGCGCGCTTTGTGAGCGGTGGTCATCGTATCACCGATTGAGAGGTGCAATGGAGAGATCATGGGCACACTATTCAAAAACGGCACTGTCATTACAGCCTCGGACATGACCCGCGCGGACGTGCTGGTCGAAGGTGAGATCATCACGCAGCTCGGCCGCGATCTCAATCCGGCGGGACACACGGTGGTCGACTGCACGGGCAAGTTCCTGATGCCCGGGGGCATCGACGTGCACACGCATCTGGATCTGCCGTTTGGCGGCACCTACAGCAACGATGACTTCGATGTCGGGCACAAGGCAGCGGCTTTCGGCGGCACGACATCGCATATCGACTTCGTGATCCAGCCGAAGGGCGGATCGCTGCATCAGGGCCTGGAGACGTGGCGCCGCAAGGCCGCGCCGGCGCAGATCGACTACGCCTTCCATATGGCGGTGACCGATCTGAACGAAGCGGTGCTGGACGAAATCCCGACGATGGTGCAGGAAGGCATCACCAGCCTGAAGCTGTTCATGGCGTACAAGAATGTCTTCCAGGTGGACGACAAGACGCTGTTCCGCACGATGCAGGTGGCGGAGAAGAACGGCATGATCGTGATGGTGCATGCCGAGAACGGCGATGTGGAGAACACGCTGACGCCGGCGCTGCTGGCGGCGGGCAAGACCGATCCGGTGTATCACGCGGCGTCGCGCCCGCCTGAAATCGAAGGCGAGGCGACCAACCGCGCGGTGATGATGTCCGGGCTGAGCGGCTGTCCGCTGTACGTGGTGCACATGACGTGCGAGCCGGCGGTGGAAGCGCTGCGCCGCGGGCGCATGCTGGGCTACCCGGTGATGGGCGAGACGTGCGTGCAGTACTTCTTCCTGACGGTGGATGAGCACATGGCGCAGCCCAACTTCCACGGGGCGAAGTATGTGTGCTCGCCGCCGATCCGCACGCAGCATGACCAGGAAGTGCTGTGGCGGGCGATCAAGGACAGCACGCTGCAGGTGGTGAGCACCGACCATTGCGACTTCTGGTTTGACGGCGGCAAGGGGCCGTGGCAGGAGTGGTCGAAGGCGCACAATGGCGGGGACTGGGTGGAGTACGAGCGCCAGAACCCGAGCTACCGCCGTCCGGGCAAGGAGCTGGGGCTGGGCAATTTCGCGCGCATCCCCAATGGCCTGCCTGCGATCGAGGACCGGCTGATGGTGACGTGGGACACGGGCGTGGGCGGCGGGCGGATCACGCCGCAGCGGTTCGTCGAGATCAACTGCACCAACCCGGCCAAGATCTTCGGCATGTATCCGAAGAAGGGCACGATCGCCGTGGGCAGCGATGCGGACATCATGGTGTGGGATGCCGGCGCACGGCACACGCTGAGCGCGAGCACGCATCACATGCGCTGCGACTACAGCCTGTTCGAGGGGCGCACGGTGACGGGCAAGCCGATCATGGTGTATCAGCGCGGGAACAAGCTGGTGGATGGCGATCAGTGGTTTGGCCGCAACGGACAGGGCCAGTACATCCATCGCGAGCCGGGCGCGCCGGTGCTGTAGAGGCCCGGCCAGCGCACACAGAACACCGCGGGGGTGGCCGCGCGCTGCCCCCGCGCTTTGCAGTACCCCTCTGACTTCAGGCGAACAATTCCAATCCCGGTGGCGCGCTGCCGGCAGCTGTGCGCGTCATAGACAGGCGGGCAGGCTGGGGCGATAGCGGGCGGAATAGACATCCAGCCGCGAGCGCTGCTGTGCGGGGAAGAGCAGCTGGAAGGTGAGCACGCGCTGCGGGGAGACGGCCTGCGCCCAGTAGCGCACGAGATAGGCGGTGTCCTCCAGCACGAGCTCGAACTCGTAGAGGGTGGCGTTGTCATCGCTGCACTGGCCGGTCAGCGTCCACGACTCGTAGGCGCGGAAGGCTTCGGTGAACCAGGCGTTGTTGAAGGCGGCGGGGATGTCCTGCGGGGTGACGGGCGCTTCCGAACGCAGGAGCTCGGCCTGGCTGATGCCGCCGAATTCCTCGGCTGTCCAGAAGGCGAAGGTGCGGTCGCGGTACTCCTGGCCGCCAGCCAGCCAGATGTCCGGCTCGAAGATGCGGTCGCCTACGGCGAGCACCTCATACAGCTCGCGGCGGGGGGTGGGCGCGGGCGTTTGCTGCTGCGCCAGCACGCCGCCAGCGGCGGACAGGAGCACGAATACGAGCGAAAACACGCGAAGGATCATGACCTTCTCCTGACCGGCAGGCGCGGGCCTAGCTGCCGGCGCGGCGGGCGGCGCGCTGTTCATGCGCGGACTGGACCTCCTCTGGCAGGTGTGTCGCCAGGAGGAAGCCGGCGAAGATGAGCACGACGCCGAGCAGCTCGCCCGCGTACTTGAGCTCGGGCACGCCGAGGCGGATGAGTGCACCGCCGAGGGCGGGCAGCAGACCACCGGCGGCGATGAGCCAGTTGCCGGCCATGCGATTGGGCATGATCTGCTTGCGGCGGAAGAGCACAGCGGAGTAGATCGCGCCGCCGACGAGCGCGAGCGTGCCCCAGACGTTCATGACGGGGGAGAAGCCGCGCACGCCGCCGCGCTGCATGATGTCGTTGATGAGCACGGTCATGTCGGTGCCGGGGCGCCAGGCCTCGGCGTTGAGCGGCGTGAGGAAGAGCGCCCAGGGCAGCGTCATGACGCACACCAGCAGCAGGGCCATCTGGATGTTGCGGGCGATGCTGCCGCGCCGCCAGAGCAGATAGACCGTGCCCTGCCCGAGCCAGGGGGCGACGGCGATGGCGCCGGCCCAGTACCACAGGCTGAAGAACAGCGGACTCCAGACGAAATCGAGCACGATCTGGCTGAAGGCGCCCAGCGCGTAGAGCGAGAGGCCGATGCCCCATGCGAGCAGGTGTGGCGCCTTACGCCCGCGGCTGTGCGCCGCACGCCAGCGTATCAGCACGAGGCCGGCGAAGATGGCACTGACGACTGTGGTGACGACGGAGAAGATGAGGGGGAGAGTGATCGAGCTCATGCCGAACATCCGGATGTGCCTGCAGCCAGCCGCAGCGGGTGGGCCCGGCGCGATCGTGCGCCTGATGGATATTGTAGCGGAGGCGGGGCTGGCATGCCGGGCGTGCGGGGTGACGTTAGCGAAACTCTTATTCGGTGCGCGATGGACCGGGAAAACAGACCGCCGGGCTGTGACACCCGGCGGTCTTTTCAAGCGTCCTTATGGGAGCGGCTCTCCCGCGTGTAGAGGCACGCTGAAAGAACCACCCTTGCGGGAAGGATCAGTGGGAGAACCCTCCCATAAGACTGCGACTACCCACAGATCACCTCCTTTCAGCCATTGAGCGATGTGCAAATGGTATCACGAAAGCGGTTTGAGGCAAGCAATTTCTCATAAAAAGATGATCAGAATTGGACGGGCGACATCACGGGCGGCGGGTGCTGGCGGCCAGCGCGCTGGTGAGGCGGTCGTAGGCGGCGTTGAGGCGCAGCATGAAGTCGTTGGCCTCTGGCGAGGCGTTGAGATCGGGGTGAAAGCGGCGGGCGAGGTGGCGATAGGCAGTTTTGACGTCGGTGAGGCTGGCGGCGGGGGTGAGGCCGAGCAGATCGAAATCGGCGCTGAGGGCGAGCACGCGGGCGGCGGCGCGTGACTCATCGTGGGCGAAGCCGGCGGGGCCGCCGAAATCGGCCACCCACCATTCGCCGTGCAGGCCGGCGAGATAGGTGCTGACGCGGCGGGCGGTGAGCGCGGTGAAGCGCACCGTGCCGCCGAATTCGGCTACCCGGCGCAGGCCGGCGCCGCGAAAATGCACGGGGAAGAGATAGGCCTCATCCTGCAGGATCTCGTAGGCGTAGATGCTGTCGCCATAGAGGGTGTAGAGGGCTTCCATCCAGTCATCGGCGACGTAGGTCTGGCCGTGCGAGGGCAGCATCATGTCTGCCCAGAGCAGGTAGAGCGTGGCGATGCCACGGGCAGCGTTGTCGTGCAGCACATTGCGGATTTCGTAGAGCGGGATGGCGCTGTCGATGAAATGGGCGCTGATGGGCTGGCCGTCGCTGGTCTCGAACAGCACGATGTCGACGCCGTTGTGGAGCATGCGCGCCATGCGGCCGCTTTCGCGCAGGGCATGCACGAACGTCGCGCTGGCGAAGATGGTTTCATAGCGGATTGTGCCCATGCGGCGGGTACCTCGTGCGGATGTGGCGATCAGTGTAGCGCGCAGTGTGCGGCGCGCAAGCGCAGAACACAAATACGAACATGCGTTCTGCACAGGGGCGGTGAAGTGTCCTATTGTGTGGGGGATGGCGGAACTGGCAAGGCACCTTTCCAACTGAATGGCTGCTCCCGTCTGCACCACGAAGGGATACCGCGTGCGGATGTGCGGAGGCAGAGAAATGCTGACAGCGCAGGCGAAAGGCGCCTGCACAGGCAGGAGGGATTCATGACGGAACAGAGCGCAGCGGCGCCGCGGGTGAAGGCGCTGGGCGGCGGGCGCATCGGCGGGTATCTGGTGACGTGGGGGACGCCGGAGCGGCGCGATCTGCACGGGGAGTACTTCACCGCCGAGACCGAGCTGGGGCTGGACTGGTATGAGCGCAGGCCGCTGCTGTATCACCACGGGCTGGATGCGGCGGTGAAGGCGGCGATGATCGGCGTGATCGACCGGCTGGAAGCGGACGAGACGGGGGTGTGGGCGGAAGCGCAGCTTGACCTGCGCCGGCAGTATGCGCGCGAGGTGCTGCGGCTGATCGAGCGTGGGGTGTTGGGCTGGTCGTCCGGCAGCCTGGCGCATCTGGTGGTGGTGGCGGAAGACGGGCACATCCGCCGCTGGCCGATCATCGAGGGGAGCGTGACGCCGACGCCGGCGGAGCCACGACAGACGGAGGTGCAGGTGATCAAGGCAGCGTATGACGAACTGGGGATGATTCTGAAGGAGGATGGTGTGAACGAACCACATGCAACGCCCGTGAGCGAAGCGCCGCGCAGGCGGCTGCCGTTCCGCGCCAGCGATGCGGAGCGCGCGCCGCAGATCAGCGTGAGCAGCCCGTTGGACGGGCTGGAAGCGCTCGATCTGCTGCACGGATACCTGCTGCTGCGGCAGGGCAAGGCGTTCAGCGGGGTGAGCGAGCGCTACGCCAACGCGCTGGGGCTGCGCCTGCGCCAGGCGGGGTACAGCGCGGTGAAGGCGGACGAGCTGAGCCGCAGCACGCTGACGGCGTTCGGCGATGAGTGGGTGCCGGACCTGTGGAGCGCGCAGATCTGGAAGAAGGCGCGCGTGGACAACGTGATCATGCCGCTGCTGCCACAGGTGGAGATGCAGAGCAATCCGTATGAGGTGCCGGTGGAGGGCGCAGATCCGCTGGTGTACTACGTGCCGGAGACGGCGGACGAGGCGCAGCTGACGCTGGGGGCGGCCAACCCGATCCCGGACAGCCGCATCGGCTCGGGCAAGGTGCAGCTGACGGCGCGCAAGCTGGCACTGCGCACGGGCTTCAGCGCCGAGCTGGTGGAGGATGCGATCGTGCCGGTGCTGGCGCTGTACCGCGAGCAGGCGGTGCGCGCGATCGCGGATGCGATCGATCATGTGCTGCTGAACGGCGACACGACGACGACGGCGACGGGCAACGTCAACAAGGATCATGCGGCGCCGGCGGCCACGGACCGCTATCTGGCGTTTGACGGGCTGCGCAAGCTGGCGATCACCACCAACACGGCGAACAAGGTGGATGCGGCGAACGTGACGCCGACGCTGGCGCTGCTGCGGCAGACGCGCTTCAAGCTGGATGCGCGTTACGCGGTGCGCCCGGCGGACCTGGTGTGGATCTGCGATGCGGCGACATATGCCCGCCTGCTGGCGATGCCGGAGTTCATGACGATGGACAAGGTGGGCGCGCAGGCGACGGTGCTGAGCGGGCAGATCGGGATGATGGACGGCGCGCCGGTGGTGGTCTCGGCGGAGATGCCGCTGACGGAGGCGGATGGCAAGGTGGGGGCGGGGCCGAACGACCGCGGCACAGCGGTGTGCGTGTACCGTCCGGGCTGGGTGGTGGGCTACCGCCGCCGCATCGCGGTGAGCGTGGACTATCTGCCGTACACCGACAGCTATCAGGTGACGGCGACGGTGCGCCTGGCGTTGGCGAACTACGACAACGAGGTGGCGGCGGCGCTGTTCAATCTGGCGGTGTAGGGGTGAGACGGGCGCGTTGTCCTGCGGCAGATGGCCGGGGGGCGGCGCGCCCGCCACGCCGAAGCGCGCTGAAGGGAGGAGGCGTCAGGAGATGGTGAGCTGCAGCCAGCGCAACCA
>CAZZJW010000065.1:0-22557 GCA_964654755.1 uncultured Pleurocapsa sp.
GCGCGCAATCGGCGTGCAGAAACGGATGATCGTGGATGATCGGCACGACGCGGTAGTGATCGAACTGCTCATCCTCGGAGCCGGGGAGGGCTATGGCTGGTGGTGGGAGAAAGCGCGGCTCGATGACGACGCGGGAGAGCGGCAGCATGTGGCCAAGCTGATGCAGGCTTTCGGCGTAGCGCTGCAGATCGCTGGCGTAGCGGCCTGCGCTGGTGCTGGCCGTCCGCTTTTTCCCGGAGCCCCCGGTATTCGTGCTCATGTGTTGTTCTCCCGCCATGCTCGCCCAGATTCTCTGCGATATCACACAGATGGACGAGATGCTGGCTGCAGCGTGTTCCCGTTCGCTGAAGTGTTGCGTGTGATAACCTCATCGTATGCTGCCCCGGAGTTGCGTACAATTGAGGAAAACTGCGCGATGTTCTTCCGATGGAAGTGCTGATGTCTGTGACGCCTCAAATTCCCAGTGCTGCGCGGCCCGCCATGCAGGCGCCGCCCGGTGAGGAGATCTTCATCACCCCGGCGGAGTGGCGCTGGCTGACGATCGTCAGCGCGGTGCTGCTGGTGGCGGCTTTCGCGCCGATGATCGTGCTGGCTGCGCAGCCGCCGCAGGGCTGGCAGTTCACGGGCGTGCTGTATAACTTCCTGGACGGCGGCTCGTATCTGTCAAAGATGCGCCTGGGCTTCGAGGGCGGCTGGCTGGTGACTTTTCTGCACAATCCGCAGCCGATCGACAGCGCCTTCATTCAGACGCTGTATCCGGCGCTGGGCCATGTTGCGCGCCTGACCGGTCTGCCGATGCAGGATCTGTTCCATGTGATGCGCGCGCTGGCGTCGGCGGCGATGTACGCGGCGATCTACGCACTGGGCGCCGTGATCTGGACGCGTGTGAGCACACGCCGGCTGTTCTTCGCGATCGCGGTGATCGGATCAGGCGTCGGCTGGCTGCTGGGACCGCTGCAGGGCCGGGTGGATTATCCTGATTTCACGCTGCTGCCTGAGGCGTTTCCGTTCACCAGCACGCTGATGAATGTGCATTTCCCGATGGCGATCGCTGTGCTGGCGCTGTTGTGCGCACAGTGGGTGCTGCTGCTGCGTCCGGGCGGCGATGGCCCGGCGCTGACGCGCTCGACCACGCTGTCTGTGTTCTGCCTGAGCTTTCTGGCCGGCGTACTCTATCCGCAGGCGATGGTGCCGTTCGGGCTGGCGGCGGCGGGCACACTGGGTCTGCGCGTGCTGCGGCGTCGCCTGCGCAGGGTGCAGGTGCTGGCGCTGCTGGCGCTGGTGTTAGCGCTGGGGCCGCTGGGGCTGATCGTCGTGGTGACGGTCAGCGAAAGCCCGGGGCTGAGCGCGTGGAATGCGCAGAACGTCACTGCGGCGCCGGACCCGCTGACGTTTGCGCTGGGATTCGGCCTGCCGCTGCTGCTGGCACTGCCCGCGATCGTGCGGGCGTTGCGCCGGCTGGGCAGCGACAGCGATCAGATGATGCTGTTCTGGCTGGCAGCGATCGTGCTGTGCGTGGCGCTGCCGACCAACATTCAGCGGCGCTTTGCCGCCGGCATCATGCTGCCGATCGCGTTCTTTGCGGCGCGCGCGCTGGTGGACTTCTGGCTGCCCCGTGTGGGCGCACCGCTGCGCCGTCCAGCCGTGCTGGTTGGGCTGCTGCTGATGGGCATCAGTCCGGTGCTGTACCTGATTCTGCCTGCGGCAGGCGCGCGCACGGCGCCGGAACAATCCTCTGGCGTGATGCTGCAGCAGGGCTATCTGGATGCGTTCGCGTGGATCGAAGCCAGCGATACCGGCGAGACGGTGGTGCTGGCTGCGCCCGCGCCCAGCGCGTGGATCCCGGGCTACACCGGGCATCGGGTGGTATACGGGCATCCATACGAGACGCTGCAGGCGGACACGCGCCGCGCTGAAGTGCAGGCGTGGTATGCGCTGCCCGCCGGCCCGCAGTGCAGTGAACTGCTCGATCGTTACGCGATCGCGCTGGTGATGGTCGGGCCGCAGGAGCGCGCGCTGGGGCCGGCGGGGTGCGCGGAGACCCTGAACCTGGCGGCGGAATTCGGCGCTGTGCAGGTTTATGTACGCTAGGGCGGTCCTGGGGGGCGCGGCGCTGGGACTGGCCGCGCTGCTCATTTTCGGATTTCGCGTGGATGGACTGCCCTTTATCCCCGGCAGTCAGTATTCGGACTCGGCGACGTCGCATTATCCGGCGGCGCTGTTTCTGCGCGACACCGTGCTGACACAGCGCGAGATCCCGCTGTGGCGCGAGACGATCATGGCGGGCGCGCCGTTCGCCGCCAACCCGCTGAACAAGACCGGCTATCCGCCGCAGTGGCTGGCGCTGCTGCTGCCGCCGGTCGTACATGTGAACGTGCTGCTGCTGGGGCACGTGGTGCTGGCCGCGGCGGGCATGGCGTGGTGGGCGCGGGGCGTGGGGGTCAGCCGTGCGGGCGCGGCGCTGGCAGCGCTGGCCTACGCGCTGGCCCCGCGCATGATCGCGCATGGTGGAGCGGGGCATGTCGATATCGTGTACGCGTTGGCGTGGCTGCCCTGGCTGTTTGGCGCAGCGGTCCGGCTGGGCCGCACGGGCGATCTGCGTTGGATGCTGACGTGCGGGCTGGCCGCGGCGCTGCTCGTGCTGAGCGACGTGCGCGTGAGCCTGTTCGGGATGGCGACCGCGCTGGCGTTGTTCGCGGCGCAGCGGCCGGCGGGCAGGGCGTGGCGGCGCGGTGGCATGGCGCTGGCGCTGGCCGCGGTTGCCAGCTGCGGGGTGTGGCTGCCGCTGGCGGGCTGGTGGCCGTACCTGAGCCGTGGCGCGCTGACGACAGCGGAGGCCGGCGTGTTCTCACTGCCTGCTGGCGCGTTGATCGGGCTGGCCCTGCCGGGACAGTCGGGCAATCCGGAGCTGCTGGTGTACGCTGGCCTGCCGGTGCTCGTGCTGGCGCTGCTGGCGCTGGCACCGCGTTGGCGCAGGCTGTGGGGCTATGCGCTGCTGCTGGCGATCGCGCTGATCTGGGCGCTGGGCGTGAACACCCCACTGTGGACGGCGCTGGTGGACTCCGTTCCAGCGCTGCGCGTGTTCCGTGTGCCTGCCCGCGCCTGGCTGATCGTGGCGGCGCTGCTGCCGCTGCTGGCGGGCATGGGCCTCGATGAAATGCTGCTGCGGCCGGTCCTGCGCCGGGCTGCACGGCTGCTCGTCGTGGCGGCACTGGCCGCGGCGCTGTGCGCGGGGGCCTTCGCGCTGCTGGCGCTGCCGCTTCCGGCCCGCGCCGGCCTCAGCCTGTGCCTGGCCGGGGGCGGCGTGCTGGCCCTGCTGCTGGCGGCTGGCCGCCTGCCCCGCCGCCCGCTGCTGGCGCTGATCTTCGCGCTGACGGCTGGTGACCTGCTGATTCAGGGCCGCGCGTGGATCGAGTGGCGGACCGCCGACGCGTGGCTGGCGCCCTATCTGCCGCTGGCGGAGCGGCTGAAGGCGCTGGACGCAGGGCGCGTGTATGCGCCGGCCTACAGCCTGCCGCAGCAGGCGGCGGAGGCCGCTGGCGTGGATCTGTTCGGCGGCGTCGATCCGTTCCAGATCGCGGCGGTGTCGCGCGCGATCGAGGCGGCGGGAGGGCTGCCGGAGAGCGGCTACAGCGTGGTGATGCCGCCGCTGACGGACGCCGCCAGCGATGATCTGTCAAACGCCAACGCCGGGTTCACGCCGGATGCCGGCCTGCTGGCGGTCTGGGGTGTGACGCATGTGATCGCGCCGTACGACATCGGTGCACCGGGACTGGCGCTGCTGGACAAAGTGGGAGACGTGCGCATCTATCAGAATATGTGCGCGGACGGACAGCCGCGGCGCTGGAGCGAGCCGGACTGGCCGCAGGACTGGCCCGGCCTGCCGGATGCATCGACGGTGGCGCAGCTGAACGACCTGACGGCGGCGGCGCAGGCCGGCGGGATGCTGGCGCTGCTGGCGGGCGCGGGCGGGCTGGCAGCACTGGCGCGGAGGCGCAGATAGCATGCGGCGGGTGACCACGTTCTCGGCGGGTCTGCTGGTGCTGGCGGGCGCGCTGGCCGTGCTCTTCCATCGCGTGCTGTTGGGTGAGGTGCTGTACTGGGGGCTGCCTTCGCTGCAGTTCGTGCCGTGGCGTACACTGGCGATGGAGCAGCTCGCACGGGGGGTGCTGCCGCTGTGGAATCCGTACAGCGGGGCGGGCGCGCCGTTGTTCGCGAATTACCAGTCGGCGCTGCTGTATCCGCCCGGCTGGATCACGCTGCTGTTGGGGGCGGGCTGGGGCCTGAGCGTGCTGACGGTGGCGCATCTGCTGCTGGCGGGCGCGGGCATGGCGGCGTTCACCCGTCGGCTGGGTGCTGCGCCGCTGGGCGCGGGCGTGGCTGGGTTGGCGTTCGGCATGTGCGGTTATCTGGTGGCGCGCGCCGGCACCTATCCGATGGTGAGCGCCGCGGCGTGGCTGCCCTGGTTGCTGTGGGCAGCGCTCGGCTGGATGCGGACTGGCGACCGGCGCATGCTGCCCGCGCTGGCGGCCTGCTGGGCGCTGGCGCTGCTGGCGGGTCACGCGCAGACGGCATGGTACAGCGGCCTGCTGCTGGGCGCGCTGCTGCTGGCGCTGGCGGCCTGGCAGCGCGCATTCCGCCGGCTGCTGCTGGCGCTGGCGGTGCTGGCGCTGGGGACGCTCATCCCCGCGCTGCAGCTTGCCGCGACGGGTGAGCTGCTGCTGGCCTCGCAGCGCAGCGGCGGGGTGAGCGAAGTGTTCGCGATGAACTTCAGCCTCAGCCCGCTGCGCCTGCTGACGCTGTTCGCGCCGAACGTATTTGGCACGCCTGCGGATGGCTCGTTTCTGACGGGCGGAGCGTACTTTGAGGATGCCGCCTATATCGGCCTGCTGCCACTGGTGGCTGCGCTGAGCGCGCTGGCCGGTCTGCGAGGGCGCTGGCGGGTGGGCGATGCGCTGGCGCGCCCGGCGCTGCTGTTCGCGCTGCTGGCGCTGATTGGGCTGGCGCTGGCGCTGGGGGTGAACACACCGCTGTTTCCGCTGCTGTATCGCTACGTACCGATGTTTGATCTGTTTCAGGCGCCTGTGCGTTGGCTGCTGTGGACGGTCACCGGCGGGTGTGTGCTGGCCGCGGTCGGCGTGACATGGTGGAGCCAGTCCGCGCGGGCGCGCCGCTGGACGCGGCGGCTGATGGCGGCGTGTGCGGCGGCGGTGCTGGCGGGCATGGCGGCTGGTCTTGCCGCGGGGATGCCGGAGAGTGCGCGCGTGATCGGCAAGGCGGCGGTGCTGGCCGGCGTGATTGGGCTGGCGGCGGGCTGGCTGAGCCTGACGCGACCGCCGGAGCATGCGCCGGGTTCTGCGCGCTGGTCGTGGCTGGTACTGCTGCTGGTGGCGGTCGATCTGGTGATCGCGCATTGGGGGCTGAACCCGACAGCGCCAGCGGGATTTTACGCGCCACGCCCGGCAACGGCTGATCGGGCCTACTGGCCTGAAGATGCGCTGAAGGCTGTCCAGTTTGGGCGATACTTCAGCTTTGACGACTATCGCCTGGCAGGCGCTGATCTGGAGGGGCTGCGGGGCAGCGGCCTGCCGAATATCGGCGTGCTCGATCATCAGGCGCTGCTCAACAATTTCGATCCGCTGTTGCCGGAGGCGTTCGACTCGGCGATGCGCCGGCTGGCGCGGGCCGATGCGCCTGCGCAGGCGCGGCTGCTGCGCGCAGCAGGCGTCGATGTGCTGATGACGGAGGCGGCTCCGCAGGCGCTCGCGTCCGCGCCAGACGCCTGGATAGTGCGCGCGGCGTGCTGGCATGCGGACGATGCTGCGCTGGATGCGGTCCTGCTGAGCGCTGACTTTGCGCCAGAACGTCGCGTCGAGCTGGCCGGGGCCGGGCCGTGCGACTCTGCGCCGGACAGCCCTGCTACCGCAGACGTGACGGCGCCGGACTCCGACGGCGGCCGCTACCTCGTGCGCAGCGCCGGAGGCGGCTGGCTGGTGCTCGCGCAGAGCCTGTATCCCGGCTGGCAGGCGGAGGTGAACGGCCAGCCTGCGCCGATCGAGCGCGCAAATGGGATGTTCATGGCTGTGCGGGTTCCAGCCGGCGAGTCCGAGGTGCGGCTAATGTATCGCCCGTCGTGGGCAGTTCCCGGCGTGGTGCTGAGCACGGCTGGTTTGCTGGCATGGCTGATGCTGACGCTGTGGACATGTCGCAGACCCGCGTACAATACGAAGGATATGTGGGGATGAGAGGGCATCACACGCCCATGTACTACAATCCGGGTTCGCGCCGGTCCCGGCGTCAGCTTCAGTTTTCTGAGCGCAAGCTGCTCATCGCTTTCGGGGATGTGGCGGCGGTGCTGGCGGCGGTGCTGATCGCACTCAAGGTATGGTCGCTTGTGGCGCAGCGGCCGTTCACGATGGAGCTGGTGCTGTCACAGGCATTGTGGTTTCCGCTGCTGGCGGGGCTGTGGGTGCTGCTGGCGCGCGCCAACGACTTCTACGACCTGCGCGTGGCCTCCAGCCGGATGCGCACGCTGAACCGGCTGCTGATCATCGAATCGCAGCTGGTCGTGCTGTACATGATCGTATTCTTCATCTCCCCGCGCGATGCGCTGCCACGCCTGTTCATCCTGTACTATGGCATCGCATCGTTTGCGCTGATTGGCATGTGGCGTTATGCCCGGCCAGCACTGCTGGGCTGGGTGAGCCATCCGCGCCGTACGCTGGTGGTCGGCGCAGACTGGGCGGCGCAGTCGGTGGTTGAGGCGATGCGCGAGTACGCCAGCGGGGAATACGACGTGCGCGGCGTGATCGCCGAGTCTGCGCAGGTGGGCAGCATGCTCGCTGGCGTGCCGGTGCTGGGGTCTGGCGAGGACCTGATGAACTTCGTTCTGCGCGATCAGATCAGCGAGATCGTGGTGTCTTCGGCCAGCGGGCTGAACGGAGCGCTCTTCCAGGGCGTGATCGAAGCGTACGAGCGCGGGGTGCGCATCGTGCCGATGACGCTGCTGTACGAGGAGATCACCGGGCGCGTGCCGGTCGAGCATGTCAACGATGACTGGGCGGTGGTGTTTCTGCCGCAGAGTGTTGAAGGCCGGTTTGACTTCTATCCGCTGATCAAGCGCGGGATGGATTTCACGCTGGCGCTGGCCGGACTGGCGCTGTTCGCGCTGCTGCTGCCCCCGCTGGCGCTGGCGATCCGCCTGAACTCGCGTGGGCCGATCTTCTACCGGCAGGAGCGCCTGGGCAAGAACGGCACGGTGTTCCCGATCTACAAGCTGCGCTCGATGATCCCGGATGCGGAAGCAGCGACCGGGGCGGTATTCGCGCAGAAGGGCGATCCACGCGTGACGCGCGTCGGGCGAGTGCTGCGCCGTACCCGGCTGGATGAGGTGCCGCAGCTTCTGAATGTGCTGCGCGGCGACATGAGCCTGGTGGGCCCGCGCCCGGAGCGCCCGGAACACGTAGCGCGTCTGACGGAGAAGATCCCGTTTTACCGCACGCGGCTGATTGTGCGCCCGGGCCTGACCGGCTGGGCGCAGGTGAACTATGGCTACGGCTCCAACGATGAAGATGCCTTGGTGAAGCTGCAGTACGATCTGTACTACGTGCGCCACGTGTCATTTCTGCTCGATATCAACATCCTGCTGCGCACAGTGGGCAAAGTCATCAGCATGAGCGGGGTGTGATGCGCGGCCTGACGATCCAGCGGACGCTGGTGCTGGTGCTGTTCGCGCTGATCTTCGCGATGGCGGCGCGCGTGCCGGTGGACAGCGACATGTGGTGGCATCTGCGCAGCGGTGAGGCGATCCTCGGTGGCAGCTTCATCCGCGAGGACTCGTTCTCGCACACCATGACCGGCGCGCCGTGGGTGAACCACAGCTGGGGCGCGCAGGTGATCATGACGGTGCTGTGGCAGGCGGCGGGCAGCGCCGGCCTGGCGTTCTACATGGCGGCGCTGGCGACCGGAGGCATGGTCTTCGTCTGGCTGATGGCGCGCGGCAATCCGTATGTCAGCGCGTTTGCGCTGATCATCGGCGCGGCGGCGGCGGCGGTGTTCTGGTCTCCGCGTCCGCAGATGCTGAGCTTCTTCTTCAGCGCCCTGGTGCTGTGGCTGCTGCTGCGCTACCAGCGCGGGGAGAGCACGCGGCTGTGGCCGCTGCCGGTGGTAATGGGCGTGTGGGGCAACCTGCATGCCGGCTTCTCGATCGGCTTCATCTTCATGGCGCTGGTGATCGCGGGGGAGGCGCTGGGTAATCTGACGACGCCCCGGCGCACCGACGGCCTGCGCTGGCGCCAGATTGCGCGGCTGGTGCTGTTCGCGCTGCTGTCTGCGGCGGCGGTGTGCGTCAATCCATTCGGGGTGAGCATGCTGCTCGTGCCGTTCCAGACGCTGGGCATCGGCGCGCTGCGCGCCTTCATTCAGGAGTGGAACCCGCCCAACTTCCATGAGGCGCAGACGCTGCCCTTTCTGGCGCTGCTGTTCCTGACGTTCGGTGCGGTGGGCGCGGCGCGCCGGCGGCTGTCTTGGACGGAGTTTGCACTGGTGGCGGGCACGGGCTATCTGGCATTCACCGCTGGGCGCAATATCGCGGTGTTCGCGGTGGTGGCTACGCCGGTCTTCGCCGGTTTCGCTTCTGATGCGCTGGCGGCGCGTGGCTGGCAGATTCGCCCTGTCCGGCGTGTTAGCCCGGTGATGGCGGCGGCCAACGCGCTGATCGTGCTGATAGTGCTGGCCGGCGCTGCGCTCAAGTTCTCCTCGGTGTCGCTTGCCAGCGTGGTAGATGTCGCGGTGCGGGCGGCCAATCCGGTGGAGGCGCTGCAGGCGATGCGCGCAGCGGGCGCGCCCGGCCCGCTGTTCAACAGCTACAACTGGGGCGGGTGGCTGATCTACGCGGCGCACGAGTATCCGGTGTTCGTCGACGGGCGCACCGATCTGTATGGCGACGCCTTTCTGAGCAAGGTGTACCTGCCGACAGCGCTGGGCGCTCCCGGCTACGAGGAGACGCTGCAGCGCTACGGCGTGAATACAGTGCTGGTGGAGCCGGAGAGCGGGCTGGCGCGCATGCTCAGCCTGGACGAGGCGTGGCAGGCGTTGTACAGCGATGCGCAGTCGAGTGCGTTCGTGCGGCGCAGCCCGCTGGCCCCACAGGAGGGTGCGGATGACGCGGGACAGTCGTGAGCAGGGTGGGCTGTCGCTGCCTGGGCTGATGGGGGATTTCCGGCTGCTGCTGATGCTGTTCGTCAGCTTCCGGCTGTGCATGCTGCTGATCTATCCGCCCGTGCTGACCGATGGCGGCGAACGTGGTGCGACGGCTGGCGGTGACTTCCTGACGTATTATCAGCTTGGCGCGTTGAGTGAGCGCGGTCTGCTGCCGTTCCGCGACTGGTGGAGCGAGTTTCCGCCGGTCCCCTCACTGCTGAATGTCACGCTGTATCAGATGGCCGGGCGCGCCAGCTACACCGGCTTTGCGACGGTATATGCGCTGCTGATGCTGGCCTGCGAGGCCGGCACGCTGGCGCTGGTGCGGCGCATCGGCGCACGGCTGCACGGCGCAGCCACGGGCATGGCGCTGGCCTGGATCTATGCGCTGCTGATCACGCCGGCGGTCATGCTGTGGTGGACGTTCGAGCCGCTGGTGGCCTTCACGCTGCTGCTGGCGCTGGCGTGGCTGCTGGAAGGGCGGCTGGGGCGCTCGGCGCTGGCGGCGGGCATCGGCGCGCTGGTCAAGTTTACGCCGGCGGTGACGGTGGCAGCGGCGCTGCGCTTCCGCCCGGCGCGCTGGAGCGCGCGCTATGCCGCGATCGCGTTGGGCATGTTCGCCGGCGTGTACGTGCTGCTGCTTGTGCAGAACAGCGCGATGACCACGCCTTCGCTGACTGCGCAGGCGGGCAAGGCGTCCTATCAGACGATTTGGGCGCTGCTGGATGGCAACTATCGCACCGGCAACTTCGGCCCGATTGAGGAGCGGCTGGACCCCGCCAATGCTGCTCGCGCGCAGGGCAATCCGGCGGTGATCCCGGGCGCGCTGCGCCTGCTGGCCGCCGCTGCGATCGGGCTGCTGGTGTTTGTGCGCACGCGCCGGATGGACGAGCGCGGAATGGTCGCCTTCACGGCGATCGCGCTGCTGCTGTTCTTCCTGCAGGCGCAGGGTTGGAGCCCGCAGTGGCTGACGCAGCTCGTGCCGCTGCTGCTGCTGTGCTTTCCGACGCGGGATGGCGTGCTGGCGCTGATCGTGCTGCAGATCGTGGTCTACGCGGAGTACCCCTTCCTGTGGATGCGAACGGGCGACAGCGGCGGTGTGATCACGGACGCGCTCATGCTGCCATACGCCGCGCTGGTGCTGGCGCGCACCGCAGTGCTTGTGGCTTATGCTGTGGCGCTGTATCGCCGGCTGCGCCAGCAGGCAGTCGCGCTGTGAGCTGGCGCAGCGTGTGGCGGACGCCCGGCCTGTGGTTCGGGCTGATCGCGATCGCAGGGGCGCTGCTGCTGATGCGGCCGGTGCGCGCGCCGGCCTACACGGACGCCTACTACCACTACAACGCCGCGCTGCGCTTTGCCAGCGGGCAGGGCCTGACGGACACCTACCTGTGGACGTACGTCGGTGCGCCCGAAGCGCTGCCCCCGGATGGCGTTTTCCCTTCACATCTGTACTGGATGCCGCTCACATCGGTGCTGGGCGGGCTGGGCGTACGCGTGTTCGGCGCGGCGGATGCGTTCGCCAGCATGCAGTGGGTGTACGCCGCCTGCGTGGCCGGCGCGGCGGGCGTTGGGTACGGGCTGGGCAGGCGCTTCGGCGGCACGACGCGCGCGGCATGGTCAGCGGGGCTGATCACGCTGGGCGGGGGCTTCTACGCGCGCTACTGGGGCACGACGGATACGTTCGCGGCCTATGCGCTGTTTGGCGGGGGCGGGCTGCTGGCGCTGGCGTTGGCCTGGGAGGCGCTGCGCCTGCACGGGCGGCTGCACGCCGGCTGGTGGGCGATCGCCGGCCTGTGTGCCGGTCTGGCTCACCTCACCCGCCCGGATGGCCTGCTGCTCGTGCTCGCTGGCGGCGTGCTGGTCGGCTGGGCGGCGCTGAGCCGCGCAGGATCGCGCAGGATGGCGCTGGCGGCAGGCGGCCTGCTGCTGGGGAGCTATGCGCTGGTGATGCTGCCGTGGATGGTGCGCAATCTGGCGGAGATCGGAACGCCGCAGCCGTTGGGCGGGACGGCAAGCGCGTGGTTCGCCTCGTACGATGATCTGTTCCGCTATCCGCCGGGAGCGAGCGCCGCGGAGTTCTGGGCGGCGGGCGGGCTGCCGCTGCTGCTGCGCACGCGCTGGGAGGCGCTGGCCGGCAACGCAGGTACCTTCATCGTGGTGGAGGGCATGGTAGTGCTCACCCCGCTGATGCTGGCCGGGCTGTGGGCGCGGCGGCGCGAGGCGTTTCTGGCGCCGTTCTGTCTGGTCGCCCTCGGCCTGCATGTGGCGATGACACTGGTCTTTCCGTTTCCGGGCCTGCGTGGGGGTCTGCTGCATGGCGCTGTGGCGCTCGCTCCGTGGTGGGCGGCGTTGGCCGTGGCCGGCTGCGACGGGCTGGTCGGCTGGGCGGCGCGGCGGCGGCGCTGGCGCACGCGCAGCGCGCAGCACGTGTTCGGCGTGGCGCTGGTGGCCTACGTGCTGCTGCTCAGCGCGTGGATCGCCTGGCGCGGGGCGGTGGCGGGCGGGGGTCTGCCGCCGCTGTACGCGGCGCTGGATGCGGCGCTGCCGCCGGGCGCGCGCGTGATGATCAATGACCCCGCTGCGCTGTACACCTACACGGGGCGCGGCGGCGCGGCGGTGCCGGCCAGCGCACCCGCAGTGATTCCGGAGGTAGCGGCGCGCTATCAGCTGGCGTATGTCGTGCTGGAGGCGGCTGGTCTGCCGGCTGCGATGATCCCGGCCTGGGAGTCACCGCCGGAGTGGCTGCAACCGATCCCGTTCGATCTGCCTGGAGTGCGCGTCTATGCCATCGTCAATCCGCCGCCTGCCTCCTGATGCGCTGCTGATCGCGCTCGCCTTCGTGCTGGTCGCGGTGTATGCGGCGGCGGGGGCGGGCGGTTTTCCGCTGGATGATTCGTGGATTCACCAGACCTACGCACGCAATCTGGCGCAGACCGGCCTGTGGTCATTCGTGCCCGGCGTCCCCAGCGCGGGCTCCACCTCGCCGCTGTACACGCTGCTGCTGGCGGCGGGCTACGTGGCTGGCTTGCCCACCATGCTGTGGACGCATGCGCTCGGCGCGGCGGCGCTGGCCGGCACGGCGGTGCTGGCACGGCGGATGGCCTTGCAGGCGGCGCCCAAAGTGCGAGGCATCGGCCTGGCGGCGGGGCTGGCGATGGTGTGGAGCTGGCATCTGCTGTGGGCGGCGGCTTCGGGCATGGAGACCGCGCTGTTCTCGTTTCTGAGCATGGCGCTGCTGGCGCTGGCCTGGAACGAAGCGCAGGCGCAGCCGGGCGGGCGCAGGCTGGCGCAGGCGCTGCTGTTCGGCGCGGTCAGCGGGCTGGCCTGGCTGACGCGCCCGGAATCGCTGCTCCTCGTCGGCATGATCGGCGTGCTGCTGCTGGCGGTGCGCCCCGGGCGCTCGCTGGTGGCGGTCATGCTGTGGGGGCTGGTCGCTGCTGCGATGGCGCTGGCGGTGGTCATGCCGTATCTGCTGTTCAACCTGCAGCAGACGGGCGGGCTGCTGCCGGATACTGCCGCCGCCAAGCAGGCCTATGCCGCGCCCATTCGTGCGATCGGAGTGCTGTGGGGTCTGCGGCTGATGAGCGAGCCGCTCAGCGCTGGCGCGCAGCTGCTGCTGGTTCCGGGAATGATCGCCTGGGGTGTGGTGGTCCTCAGGCAGTCGTGGCAGGATCGGCGCAGGGGGTTCTATCTGCTGCCGCTGCTGTGGGGGGCTGGGCTGGTGCTGCTGTACAGCTGGTGGTTGCCGCTGCCGTTCCAGCATGGGCGCTATGTGATCCCGGCGCTGCCCGCGCTGCTGCTGGCTGGCGTGCTCGGCACCGCGCAACTGCTGCGCTGGTCCCGGCGTTCGCTGGCGGCACGGCTGCTGGCGCGCGCGCTGGCGCTGTCGGCTGCGGTGCTGTTTGTGCTGTTCGCGCTGGTCATGGGGTTGGCGGCGTACCGGCAGGATGTGCGGGTGATCGAGGAGGAGATGGTCGCTCCGGCGCGGTGGATACGCGACAATCTGGACCCGGCGGAATTGCTGGCGGTGCATGATATCGGCGCCGTTGGCTACTTCGCGCCCCGGCCAATTCTCGACATCGCCGGGCTGGTGTCACCAGAATTCATCCCGGCAGTCCGGCAGCCGGCGCTGATGTGGCAGCTGATGGAGGAGGGCGGCGCGCAGTTTCTGATGGCGCTGCCCGATCAGGTCCCCGGCGGTGATCCCAGCGACTCGCGGCTGTGTCCGGTGTTTCAGTCGGAGGGATTGAGTACTTTTCAGGCAGGTGGCGAGAAGATGACGATTTATCGGCTGGCATGGGACGGACGCTGCCCTGCGGGAAGTGAAATCCCAACGCCGTAAACGATCCGATCACGGTAAAATCACCCATATACCGATAGCAGGCGAGTGTGAGCCGGACTGATGGCAGACCTGTTCAAGAAGCTCAATACGCTGATTCGTGCCAGTATCAATGACCTGGGCAGCCCGCCCACTGCAAAGGATGAGCGTCCGCGCCTGACCCAGCAGCTCGATCGCGATCTGCGCACGCTGTATTCACGGGTGGATGACACCGAGCGCTTTCAGCACGAGCTGCAGTCGCGATCCGCATCGCTGCAGCAGGAGCTGTCGCGGCTGGATGGTGAGATCGACGAGGCGCTGCGGCGGGGGCAGGCGGAGCATGCGCGCTATCTGCAGGAGCAGGCGAATCGCGCCCGCCAGCGGCTGACGATGACGGAGTCTGATCTGCGCGAGCATCAGCGTGCGTCTGCTGAACTGGCGTGGCAGGTGCATCAGCTTGAGACAGCGCTGGAAGAGACGCGTCAGCAGCTTCGCCAGCGCGTGCAGGGTGGCGCCCCGGCACCGCGGGCTTCAGAGTCTCTGGATGAACTCGGTGAACAGCTGCGCAGCGCCCGCGAGAAGCTGACCGGGCCTGCGCCGGGTGCGGGCAAGGTGGACGTGCCGCGTGCGCCTGAGAAGGACGATGATCTTGAGACGCGCATCCAGCGCCTGAGCAAGCGATGACTGACTCCGCAGCACCGACTTTGCTGGTCGTCACGGGCGACTACGACATCCTGCAGCGGGTGCGCGCCATCCTGCAGGAGGATGGTGTGTCGGTGCAGCCCGGGTACTCTCACCTGGACGCGCTGTATCTGCTCAACATGCAGACATTTGACGGCGCATTCATCGATGCCAGTGTGCGCGACCGGCGCACCGATGAGGCGACGTTCGCGGTGCTGGGCCGCATGGCGCCGGAACTGCGCTGCATCGTCTATGCGCCGGCCAACGGCGCTTCGATCGAGAATACTGAAGTGACCGATCATCAGGTGCTGCTGTCTTCGCTCGATGATCGGGCGCTGCGCCGCGCTTATCGCCAACTCTTCGCGCCGGACAGCGCAGTCGAGGGCGGCGAAACCAGCCTGCTGCAGGATGCGTACGATGCCCCGGCGGGGGAAAGCTGGACGGCAGAGGAGGTGCACGCATTCCTCACGCTCAGCCGTTCGCTGACGGAAGTGCTGGACCTGACCGAGGTGCTCAATCGCGTGGTGACCGCCGCGCGCGACCTGACGGGCGCGGAAGAGGGCATGATCCTGCTGCCGGATGGCGACAGTGACCAGTTGTACCTGCGTGCGCGCGTCGGCATCGACTCGGAAACGGCGCGCAATTTTCGCGTGCGCACGCAGGACACGCTGGCGGGCTGGGTGTTCAGCAGCGGCCAGCCGTCGCTGATCGGGCGCAGTGGGCCGCAGAAGGTGAAGACGGAGTACTTCGTCAAGTCGCTGCTGTACGTTCCCATTCTGCTGAAGGGCAAGCCGATCGGCGTGCTGGGCGTCAATAACAAGACGCGTGACGATACATTCCAGAGCCGCCAGCAGGACCTGCTGATGAGTCTGGCGGCCTACGCGGCGATCGCGATCGAGAATGCGCGCATCCACGGGCAAAGCATCAAACGCGCGCGGGAAATGAAGGCGCTGGTGGATGCCGGTGAGCAGCTCAATCAGTCGCTGGAACTGGACCACGCGCTGCTGGCGACGGTGCAGCAGATGGTGCGGCTGGTGAACGTGAATGATGCCATGCTGTTTGAGCTCGACGACGGCGGTGCGACCATCAGTCTGCGTGCGCGCTGCCGCCGGCTGATGTGGCGCAGCACTCGCTGCCCGATGATCGATCCGGAATCGCGGCCGCTGCTGCGTGCTGCGCTGCGCAGCGGAAGCGTACGTGTGCTCTCGGCCTCCAGCGGTGAGGAAGGCGCGCTGCTGGCCGCCCAGGGCGCTGCGGAGATGATGATCATCCCGATTCGCAGCGGGGAACGCGAATTGGGTGTGCTGCTGGCCTACGCCACGCATGCGCGTTTCTCGGCGCAGATGACCGGCCCTGATCGGCTTCGTCATGTACTGCAGATCGTGCACGAGGTGGTCGGTGAGCTGGCGCGCGGCAGAGAGCGCTCGGCGCATCAGATCGCTCGTGCAGCTGAGGACATCAACGCCGAACTGGACGCTGATTGGGTAGAGCTCGGTCTGATGCAGGAGGGCGGCCTGATTGCACTGCAGGCTTCGGTGGGAGTTTCGGTGTGGATGGATACCCCTCCGCTGACGCTGGCGCTGGAGTCATTTCCCGATCTGCAGAATACGCTGCAGATGCAGGCGGTGATGAATGTGCACCGGGGGGATGATCACGCGCCGCCCAGCGCGCGCGCGCTGCTCGATTTTGCGGGGACGAACATGCTCCTTGGCCTGCCGCTGATGCAGCGCGGAAGCCCGATCGGGATGATCATGTTCGGCGACTCGGAGCACGACCACTACTTCAGCCCTCGTGAGATTGATCTGGCGCGAGCGATTGCGGGGCAGGCTGCCGCTGCAGTGGACAATGCGCGCCTGTATTATGAGCTGCAGGAAAGCCTGGCGGAGCTTCGCGCCACCCAGAATCGTTTGATTCAGACAGAACGTCTCTCGGCGATGGGCGAATTAGCGGCGGCGGTGGCGCATCAGATCAACAATCCGCTGACGACGATCCTTTCGGACGGTCAACTGCTGCTCGAGCGCACGCCGGAAGCCTCGCCTGAAGCGGAGTCGCTGGCGGCGATCGTGCGGGCGGGCAAGCGCGCCAAGGGTGTGGTGCGCCGGCTGCTGGGCGCAGTGCGAACGAGCGACACGACCGCGCTGGAGCTGATCGATGTGCCTGGGACGATCGACGAGACGGTGGCGCTGCTGCGTTCGCACATCGCCAAAGCGGGCATTCGCCTGTCGGTGGTGCTGCCTGAGGGGCCGGTCGAAGCGGTGCGCGCGGTGCCTGGAGAGCTGGACGATGTGTGGCTGAACCTGCTGCTGAACGCGCACGACGCACTGGCGGGCAGGCGCGGCGCAGAGATGGGGATCGCGCTGGAGGCGCACCCGGAACGCCGTATGCTGGAGATCTCTGTGTGGGACAACGGGATTGGCATCCCTCCGGAGTATCTTGAGAGTATCTTCAAGCCGTTCTTCACCACCAAGGCGCCCGGAGAAGGGACTGGCCTGGGGCTGCATATTGCTCGCCAGGCTGTGGAACATGCAGGGGGAACCCTGCGCGTGGAGAGCGCTCCTGACCGCGGGGCGCGATTTATCATTGAGCTGCCAACTGTGGGGAAAGGGTGATTCATGGCCACACTGCTGTTTGTGGTAGACGACGATACAGAGGTGCTGGAAACCGTCGGGCGGGTGCTGCGCCAGGAGGGCTACGAAGTGCAGTTGCTGCCTTCCGGGCCGGCGCTGATGAAGGCGCTGGAGAAGCGCACCCCGGCGCTGCTGCTGCTCGACATCATGATGCCGGAAGTGGACGGCGTGACCATCTGTAATCAGCTTCGCAAGGACCCGCGCTATATCGCGATGCCGATCGTGTTTCTCACCGCGCGCGGCTCGACGGATGATATCGTGGTCGGGCTGGATGCCGGGGCGGATGACTATGTGGTCAAGCCGTTCGAACTGCTGGAACTGCGCGCACGCATCGCCGCAGTGCTGCGCCGCAGTCAGCGGGACAGCAAGGCGGCCAATGTGATCCAGCTCAGTGACCTGCGACTGGACTCGGACACGTATCGGGTGACGGTGGCCGATCAGGAGATCCAGCTGACGTCGACGGAGCACCGGCTGCTGCGCTACATGATGGAGCATCCCGATCAGGCGCTGTCGCCATCACATCTGCTGCAGGCGGTGTGGGAGTATCCGCCGAACACGGGAGACCCCGATCTTGTGCGTGCGCACATGCGCAACCTGCGGGCGAAAGTGGACCATGTCGGCAACCGCCGCTTCATTCGCACAATTCACGGTGTGGGCTACATGATTTCGGGCTAGCGAAAGATTTCACGAAAGTTTCATTCGCTCTGCAAACCGAATATCGGCGCATCTCCGGTATAGTGGGTTCAGGGAAAACTCACACTGGGCAGCCGAGACGCCATGTACGACATCCTGATTGTGGACGACGATACGCCGATGCTCGATATGCTGGAATTTGTGCTGAAACGTGAGGGATACCAGGTTCAGCGTGCTTCGTCTGCACATCGGGTGCTGGAACTGATCGCGGATCAGGCGCCAGATCTCTTCGTGATTGACATCATGATGCCGGAAGTGGACGGCATGTCGCTGTGCCGTACCCTGCGGCGCACATCGAATACTGCCCGTACGCCGATCATCGTGCTGACGGGTGCGCCTGGACAGTACGGGGTCGTGGATGTGCTGGCGGCGGGCGCCGATGACTATGTGCGCAAACCGTTCGCCCCGCGCGAGCTGGCCGCGCGCATCCGTGCGCTGATTCGCCGCACGGCGCAGCTGGCTGAAGTGGATGCGCCGCAGCTGCGCCTGGTGCCCAGCAGCTGCCGGGTGTACGTTGGTGAGCGCGAAGTAACGCTGACGCGTGTGGAATTCGACCTGCTGCGCTTTCTCGCGCGCGCGCCGTTTCAGGCGTTCAGTGCCGAGGACCTGCTCATGCGCGTGTGGCGCTATCCGCAGGGCGTGGGCGACTCGGCGCTGGTGCGCAATCATGTGCGCAATGTGCGCCGCAAGATTGAGGCCGACCCCGAACGGCCCCTCATCCTGCAGTCTCGTCATGGCCGAGGCTATATGGTCAAGGCGCGTGTACAGATTGAAGATGAGCGAATCGCCCGTATGCCGTGAGGTGTGGGCGGCCCACTCCTGAACAAATCTCTATCAACATCTTTACACTCCTTGCTGAATGGCCTGCCGCACGCATGCTATGATGATGGTGTCGGAAAAGGATTCCTTTTCTGCCGCTGCATTGAGTCATCGTGAGCAGGACGGTAGCCATGCGCCGCTGGTTGGGCAGAATCGTCAATGTGCTGGACGGCACGCCGGTCGTCGAAGGACGACTGAGCGCCGGCCAGAGCGTGGTTGAGCTGGCGCTCATCACGCCGATTCTGATTGTCCTGCTGGCGGGCCTGGTGGAGGTGGGTTGGTTCGCCAACAACTATCTGACGCTGATGGATATCACGCGCGCCGGCGCCCGACGCGGCGCGACCCTGCAGGGTGACCTGTCGGTGATCAACTTCGCGGCGTCCTATCGCCTCTCCACGCCGATGCTGACGACCGCGCTGCCGGCTGATTTCCAGACGCGGCAGATTGGTACCACTCCATACAACACAGAGCCGACGTTCCCGTATTCGGTCACCGCGCAGCAGGCAGCACGTTCTCGATTTCGCCAGTGCAACGATGGCGGCGAGCGCGCGTTCTACAATGAAATCGCCTGCCTGATGCTGACCAGCTTTGCTCCACTGATCTTTGATGCGACGAACGGTGTGGATGACATCATCATCAGCGGGTTCGGGTTGCAGGTGGTCGATCCTTCTCAGAACACCGATCCGGCGACAACGCCGCCGTGGCTGGGTAGCGACCGGCCGATCCCAGGCGATGTGCCGCAGGTAGTGGTGGTCTCGCGCTTCCCCTCCGGCAACAACGAGTGTGATGTGATCGCAGACGGTACAGACAATCCGGTGCTCACCCCGCTTGAGCCGCGCGATCCCTTCGACTTCAACCAGAACAACCAGGTCGATTACACGACGAACTACATCGGCGGTGTGCCAGGCGGTGGCCTGAGCACAATCGTCAACGACGACTTCACCGAAGTGTGGGGCAACGTGCTGGATGGCACGAACGCGGTGTGGGGTTACGATCCGGCGGGGCTGACGCTTGAGACGCGCGAGAAGCAGGTCGGTTTCACCTGGACGGGCAATCACCGCATCGAGGGCACCTACTGTATCGGCTCGGAGTGGCGCACGCAGGAGATTGAGCAAATGTTCAATCTCAACAACTTCATCCAGATCAGCGGTGAGCGCTCGCTGCTGCCCTCGCAGGGGCTCGTGCTGGTGGAGATGTACTGGCAGCACAAGCTGCTGCTCAACCTGCCGTTCTTCTCGATCCTCGAGGATCAGGCCCAGGTGAACGTGTGGGCCGCCTTCCCGATGACGGCGGCGCGTCCGTCGATCGTATTCCAGTAGGCTGTGGTGATGATGAACGCTGGCGTTCGTAGTTTCAGGAAGTTTGCAGGGCGTGGCCAATCCGGCCAGTCGATCCTGATTCTCGCGATCGGCTTTATCGCGCTGCTGGGCTTCGTCGGCATCGTCACCGATGTGTCGCTGCTGTTCGTGCGCTACAGCACGCTGCGGCGGGCGGTGGACGCGGCGGCGATCGCTGCCGCCGGCCAGATCCGCCGTGAGATCGCACCAGGGATGACCGAGAACCAGATCCAGGGTGACAGCCTGGCGAACCTGAACCTGGCGGCGCGGTCATTCATCGAGATGTACAACCTCGATCCCTCCAACGTGCTGGTGGAAACGTGCTACGCCCAGAATGTGCTGCTGCTCGGCCCGAACGGCGAGACGACCGGCCCGAATCGCGATCGCCCGGCGGATCGGAACGGCGTGCCGTTGTATACCTATGATGCTGGCGGCACACGCACGGGCGACAACGCGCTGGCCAATGCTGACGACCGCTTCCGCTACGAGGAACTGTGCACGCGCGATGAACTCAAGCTTGTGCGTGTGACGGCGCAGCTGCAGTCGCCCACGGTGTTCCTGCGCCTGCTCGGATTTGGCAGCATCACCGTGCAGTCCTCTGCAATCTCGCAGACGGCGGTAATCGATGTCGTGCTCATCCTGGACGTGTCCGAGTCGATGGCGTACGACACCACATATGCTAGCTACGAGCCGACCTACAACTGGCGGTACTTCCCGCCTCAGTTCCGAGTTACGAACGTGGGTGCTGACTGGGCACAGTGGAACGATAATCTGCCGAGGACACAGGCGCAGATCAATGCCCTGATGACTAACGCGGATGGACAGGTCGCGCTGGGGGGAGACGATATTCCTCAGTGGGTGCCGACTGGACAGACCGCAACAAGCGAAATACGGGCAGAGTGTCGCGTACGTTATTGGCCGCGTTCTGCCTTCAATGCCTACAGGGTATCAACTGGCGTGTATGCAGAGTACACTGCGCGGGGGTATAACACTGGCAGGCCGCCAGTCACCAATCCGGCGAACAGTAACTATCGCATCTCAACAGGTTTCGTCCCAAGCGTGGACTACTACGGTTGCTGCAACGATCCGAACGGGGATGGCAACTTCACTGATCTTGTCTGTGATCCCTTCCGCGTTGCGCGCGACTCGGCGGCCACCTTTCTTCAGCGCCTTGATTTTGTGCGCGGTGATCGCGTGGCGTTTGTCACCTTTGATCGTTCCGCGTATTTGGTCGATCCGGACGGCACTGCGAGCAGCTCTTTCCAGGGGCTATCGCTGAGCGGCATCCAAAACCCGTTCATTGAAACGCTCAACAACATCGACGCCCCTCGCAACGAGGACGATCGCGTCGGCGCTGCAGTTGTCCTTGATCAGCGCATCGGCGTGCGCGCGGAGCCGAACTTCTACGTCGACAGCAATGCTGATGGGCAGTGGGATGGATTCCGTACGGCCAGCCCGGATGCACCGCGCGTGACGATCACGCTGAACTCTGTCCCAACGCAAATGGGTTATATTTCGTTCACCACTGCCAGCAACTTCTACGCAAATACTATTGTGGGTCGCATGTTTGACCATCCTGTGCGTGAAAGCTGCTTTCTGGATGGCGCATTTGGGCACAATACTTATTCCCTTATCGACTTCTACACGACTGGTACGCCGGGTGTCGGCCGGTTCCGCAATCAGACGATTGACGCTGGCAATGAGTCGCCACTTGACGATGTTGTCTCGCCCAGGAATGGAACGGTCGACAACCCGTATGTGCCTTATCAGGATCTCACCAGCGATGATGGATGGCTGTTTGGGGCCGGTCGACTACCGCCAAATGGCGGGACAGCACGACGCTTGCCGACGGTGCGGAATCGATCTTATGAGCTCAGAGCAGGCTGCGGCGGCACCAATATGGCAGCGGGTATAGAGACTGCCGGGGCTACCTTCTATCGGTATGGCAGGCGCGAAGGTTCGGTGTGGATCATGGTGCTGCTGAGCGACGGCGCTGCGGGCACAACCGACCCGATCCTGCGTCAGTATCCGGACAATACGTTCTCGCCACCGGACGCTGACAACCTGCCGGATGAGCGCACAGCACGCCAGCCAGACCCGTATTTTGGTTTCAGCGCGGTGACTCAGGATGTCAACGGCCTTCCAGCAAGTGGATATGCAACGTATGGTGTGCTCGGTGACTATGGCGCGTTCGGGCTGTGCCCGTATGGATCAGATATCACGCGAGCGCAGATGTTGGCGCAGCCCAATACCGCCGGTGTTGGCAATCTCTTCAACAATACGAATGCGGAGCTGCTTAGGGATCTCAACTTCCCGTTCTGCGGAGATCTTCAGCCGCAGTCAAGGCATTTCTGCAGCCCAAGCGTGATCAACCCGCGGCAGATGGCGATCAATCGTTCGGATGCGGTGCAGAGTGCGGCGCTTAACAATGTGCAGCTACCCTGCGAGCGCGTTTACGACGTCGAGGACTACGCTCGCGACTGGGCTGACTTCATCGGCCTGGCCGGATTGAATGCAAGCGGCGGCGGTCAGCTTGGTGACCAGCGCCTGCCAACCATTTTCACGATTGCCTTTGGCCTCGGCTATGCCATCACCCCCGGTACCAGTACGCAGTGCGCGACGATTGTTGATGCTACGGAGCGGCTAGACTGCAACGCACGAGTATCCAATCCTGACAACTACCTCGGTGAGGAGATGCTGCGCTACATTGCCGATGTCGGTGACAACAACCGCATCGACAACGACTACTGGCAGGCGATCCTGAGTGTGCCCTCAATGGCCAGCCCGACGGGGAACTTCACCGGTTTGCTGCTTCCACGTATTCCCAACAGCGTGGATGGCGGCGGCGGCACATTCAATGGCGGCCCGCGTGACCCGTGCG
>CAZZJW010000066.1:0-21903 GCA_964654755.1 uncultured Pleurocapsa sp.
ACGACGAACACGCTGGAAAAGGCCATCGCTCCCGCCGCCAGCATCGGCACCAGCGCGCCGGCCATCGCCACCGGGATGAGCAGGATGTTGTAGATGAACGCCCAGAACAGATTCTGGTGGATGGTGCGCAACGTGGCCCGGCTCAGCTCCACCGCCCGCACCGCCGCCCGCAGGTCTCCGCTCACCAGCGTCACATCAGACGCCTCCATCGCGATATCCGTGCCCGTGCCGATCGCAATCCCCACGTCCGCCTGCGCCAGCGCCGGGGCATCGTTGATGCCATCCCCCACCATCGCCACGCGCTGGCCTTCCGCCTGCAGGCTGCGCACCGCCGCCGCCTTCTGATCGGGCAGCACATCCGCCAGCACCCGCGTGATCCCCACCTCTGCGGCGATCTGGCCGGCGGTGCGCGCGTTGTCGCCCGTGATCATCACCACCTCCAGGCCCAGCGCCCGCAGCGCCGCGACCGCCTCCGCCGAGCCCGGCTTGACGGTGTCAGCGATCCCGATCAGGCCGGCCAGCGCGCCATCGACCGCCACGCCGGCCACCGTGCGCGCCTGCGCCTGCAGCCCTTCCGCCAGCGCATCCGCCGCCGCGATGCCGGCTTCGCGCAGAAAGCGCAGGCTGCCCACCCGCACCTGCCGCCCCTCGATCTGTGCGCGCACGCCCATCCCCGCTTCGTTCTCGAAGGCCTGCGGCTGGGCCAGCACCAGGCCGCGCGACTGCGCCGCAGCCACCACGGCCTGCGCCAGCGGGTGTTCGCTCGCGCGCTCGGCGCTGGCCGCCAGGCGCAGCACATCCGCCTCCGACAGCCCGCCCAGCACCAGCACATCGGTGACGGCCGGCGCGCCCTGCGTGATCGTGCCGGTCTTGTCCAGCGCGATCACCCGCACCCGCCGCGCGTTCTCCAGCGCCTCGCTGTTGCGAAACAGCACGCCCATCTCCGCGCCGCGCCCGGTCCCCACCATGATCGCCGTCGGCGTGGCCAGCCCCAGCGCGCACGGGCAGGCGATCACCAGCACGGCCACCGCATGCACCATCGCCTCAGGGAAGCTCGCCCCGCCCAGCGCCAGCCAGCCGGCGAACGTCAGCGCCGCCAGCGCCAGCACCACCGGCACGAACACCCCGCTCACCTGATCGGCGATGCGCTGGATCGGCGCCTTCGACCCCTGCGCCTGCTCCACCAGCCGGATGATCTGCGCCAGCGCGGTCTCCGCGCCCACCCGCTGCGCCTCGATCACCAGCCGGCCCTGCCGGTTGACCGTCGCGCCAATGACCGGGCTGCCTGCGGCCTTGCTCACCGGCAGGCTTTCGCCCGTCAGCATGGACTCGTCCACCGACGAGCGCCCGTCGATCACCACGCCGTCCGTCGGCACACGCTCTCCGGGGCGCACCAGCAGCCAGTCGCCCGGCACGATGTCGTCCACCGCGATCTCGCGCTCATCATCCCCGCGCAGCAGCGTGGCCGTTCGCGGCGACAGGCCGATCAGCTTGCGGATGGCATCGCTGGTGTGGCTTCGCGCGCGCGCCTCCAGCAGCTTGCCCAGGGTGATCAGCACCAGGATGACCGCCGCCGTCTCAAAATACACATGATCGCCGACAGCCCCGCTCGCGCCCAGCAGCATGCCCGCCAGCACCACCACGCTGTAGGCGAATGCCGCCGTCGAGCCGAGCGCGATCAGCGTGTCCATGTTGGCGCTGCGATTGCGCGCCGCCTTCCACGCGCCAACGACGTACTGCCGCCCCAGCAGCACCTGCACCGGCAGCGCCAGCAGGCCGAACACGAACGGCCAGCCCGGCCACAGCAGCCAGTTCAGCGCCGGCACGGGGCCATCCATCGTCCCGGCGCGCATCATCTCAGCCATCTCCACCCCGGCGAAGCTGGCCATGTACAGATCGCGCGACATGCTCAGCACGAACAGCGGCAGCGTGAATGCCAGGCCGATGCGCACCAGCCGGCGCTGGCGAGCGGTCTCCGCCGCGCGAGCGGCACGCTCGGCATCTTCCGGGGCCTGCGCCGCGCTGGTGTCGATCACGCCATAGCCAGCCGCCTCGACCGCGCGCACCAGATCGCCCCGGCGGGCCAGCCCCGGCACGTAGCGCACATGCGCGCGTTCCGTGGCCAGGTTCACGCTCACGTCCAGCACGCCCTCTGGCCGGCGCAGCGCGCGTTCGACCGTGCGCACGCAGCTCGCGCACGTCATGCCGGTGATCGGCAGGTCCAGCGCGGCCTCCGCCACGCCGTAGCCCGCCGCGCGCACGCGCTCGATCAGGCGCGGCACATCCGCCTGGCCGGGCGCATAGCGCACCGTCGCGCGCTCGGTCGCCAGATTGACGCTGGCCTCTGTCACGCCGTCCGTCCGGCTCAGCGCGCGCTCCACCGTGCGCACGCAGCTCGCGCACGTCATGCCGGTGATCGGCAGGTCCACCCGCATCAGCGAATCAGCATCCGTCGCCGGGGAATGAGTCTGGGTTGCCACGTGAGTTTCCTGTTCTTCGCCAGCTGTGCGGGCTCAGCCGGCCAGCCCGGTCAGCAGCGTCTCCATCTGTGCGATCTCAGCGGACTGATCGCGAAGG
Source organism: uncultured Pleurocapsa sp. (assembly GCA_964654755.1). Lineage (GTDB taxonomy): Bacteria > Chloroflexota > Anaerolineae > Aggregatilineales > Phototrophicaceae > Flexifilum. The sequence goes on from CAZZJW010000066.1 coordinate 2,578, forward strand.
ATCGCCTCCGCCAACCCGATCAGCGCGTCGTGCTGCGCCCGCGTGAGGATGCGCTCCGCCATGTGGAGGGCGTCGTCGTGATGATCGATCATCGCCTCCAGCCACGCGATATCGTAGTCCACGCCCTGCAGCCGGCTGAGCCCGGCCATCATGCCCATCATCATCGGCGGATCGGTGAACGGGCCGCTGCTGCTGTGCATGCTGTGATCCATGCCCGCCATCGCGTCGGGCTCGACCATCGCCACCGGCGCATACTGGATCTGATACCACGCCAGCAGCCAACCCTGCATCTGCTCGATCTCCGGCGTCTGCGCGCCGATGACGTTCTGGCAGATCGCCAGCACGGGGTCCGTCGCGGCATGCGCCAGACAGTCGTTCGCCATGTCGAGCGCCATCTGGTGATGATCGATCATGCCTTCGAGGAAGCGCACTTCCGCCCGCCCGGCACGGCCATCGACCGGCGCATCCGCCAGCACTGCGCCGCCTGCCGCAAGAACCAGTGCCGCCACGCCCAGCCATACACGCTTCATGGGATGTCTCCGCTCGAAGTCTGACGGATGCTTCGCCGCACTCAAATGCTGAGGTGCAGACGAGCGCGGGCCGGCGCTTCTTACGCAGCCTGCGCCTAGGCCAGCTCGCTGGAGCGGCGCAGCCAAGACCACAGCAGGCCGCGACCGGGCGCGAGGAAGAACGCCAGCAGGAAGAAGGCCGTCAGCGTGAGCACGATGCTGGCGCTCGGCGCGATGCGCAGATGCCACGCCAGCAGCATCCCGATCACCCCGCCCAGCGCGGCCAGAAACGCCCCGAGCGCCATCATCACGTGAAGCTGCCGCGCCAGCAGTCGCGCGGTGGCCGCTGGCGTCACCAGCAGCGCCGCCACCAGCACCACGCCCACCGCCTCCAGGCTGATGACGACCGTGAGCGCCAGCGCCACCAGCAGCAGCAGGCGCAGCCCCTCAGCGGGCAGGCGCAGCGAGCGCGCCAGCGTGAGATCGAAGCTGATGATGAGAAATTCCTTGTAGAACAGCGCCACCAGCACCAGCACCACCAGGCCGACCAGCGCGATCAGCCCGAGATCGCCGGTGGTGATGCCCAGCACATTCCCGATCAGCAGGTGGCCGAGGTCTGCGCTGTAATCCCGCGCCAGCGAGATGATCGCGATGCCCAACGCCAGCGCGCCGGCGAACACCACGCCGATGGCGGTGTCTTCGCGCAGCCGGCCGCCGCGCGTGAGGAAGCCGATGCCCAGCGCGGACAGCAGCCCGGCCACCAGCCCGCCCACGAACACCCATTCGCGCGCGCCACCCGCCGTCAGGTAGGCGATCGCCACACCAGGCAGCACCGTATGCGCCAGCGCATCGCCCAGAAACGCCATCCCGCGGGTGACCACATAGGCCCCCACCACGCCGCACGCCACCCCGATGATGATCACGCCCAGCAGCGCCCGCTGCATGAACGCCGGCGCAAGCGGATCGAGCAGCGCATGCTGCAGCCAGGTTCCCAGTTCCATGCCACCCCTAATTGAGCCTGTGTATCATTGCCAGGTGCACAATCATACTCTGCGCTATACTCCCATGCCATAGCGTGTCGTCGAGCGGGCAGGAGGCAGCATGACGAGAGTGTGTGTCGCCGCGGTTCGGCCAGTGTCCGATTTCGCGCGCATCAACATTCGACAGGGGCCGGGCACGCACTACCCGGTCACGCGGGAGATCGCGGTGGGGACGGCGCAGCTGGCTGTGCGCGAGGTGCGCCCGGACGAACGCGGCAGCAGCGTGAACGGGCGGGTGTATCAGTGGTTTCGCCTGGCGCTCCCGGACGGCAGCGAGGGCTGGGTGCGCGACGATCTGATCGAGATCGAGGGCGCATGCGCGGCGTTCGGCTATGGCGATCTGGCGCTGCCGCAGCGTGCATCCACGCTGGCGCGCGATCCCAGACCGGCCACCCCTCCCGGGGGTGCCACACCGCTCGATGAGGCGGCGCAAACGCGCATCCGCCTGGCGGCCTTCAGCATCACTGCAGCCTTTGAAGGGGGCGGCTACGACACCTACCAGACGTACGACTCCGGCATCGTCTCCTACGGGCGCTTCCAGTGCACGCTCGCTTCCGGCGGGCTGGAGAAGCTGCTGGAGCAGTATCTCACTCGCGCCACGGGCAGCAGCGCCGATCAGCTACGGCTGAACTACATGCCACGCATCCGCAGCAGGGATCCGGAGCTGCGGGCGGATGCCGGGCTGCGCACACTGCTGCAGCGGCTGGCGCGAGACCCGCTGATGCAGGAAGCGCAGAACGCCTACGTCACGCAGGCCTACTGGAACGCCGCCTTTCGCCAGAGCGCGCTCCCGCGCGGCATGCGCACGCCGCTGGGGCTGGCGATGATCTTCGACATGGCGATCCATCATGGCAACTGGGGGCTGGAGCGCGACTACCTGCGGCCCGCCGAGCAAACGCTGGGGGCCAGCATCCGCTCCGTGCTCGGCCAGAACGGGCTGAGTGAGCAGCAGCTGCTGCGCCACGCCGCGCAGATCCGCCGCGACCGGCTGTATGCGCTGGCCGCAGCGAACGGACTGGCCGGCCTGCGCCCGCGCGCAGATTTCTGGCTGGCGCGCATCGACGCCAGCGACTGGGATCTGCAGGGAGACGCTCGCGGCGAGGTGGAGATCAAGACCGGGCTGCGCGTGCAGGTCAAAGCGCCGCGCTAGCCGCCTCAGCGCAGGGCGTTGAGCACCGGCAGGCTGGCCGCCGACATCAGCAGCGTGATGCTGGCGCCGACGGCGATCCCGGCGACGACCTGCGCCAACGTGTGCCGGTGCAGTTGAATGCGCGCCGCCCCCACCACCGGGATAAGCGGCGACAGGATCAGCGCGGGCAGCAGGCCGTACAGGATGCCCGTCACCATCACCGCGCCGGTGATGCTCATCGAGTGCATGCTGATCTGCCACCACAGCGTGATCACCAGCATCACCGCAATCTGCACCAGGCTGAACAGCGCGAACAGCGGCACCAGGTCCGGCGCACCCATCCACGTGAGCACCGCCCAGGCCAGCCCGGTCCCCACCAGCGACACCATAAATGGTCGGACGCGCTGCGAGCGCACGCGAATGTGGATATCCGTGATGTGGCCGCGCCACACCATCAGGCCGATGTAGACCGCAGGCATGACGCACACCAGCGCCGTATACGTGGCCGCCCAGATCAGCGCCTGACTGAGCGACTCCGCAGCGCGGAAGGTGACGGGAAACGCCAGCGCGCCCCAGATCACCGGCGGGCTGAGGATATCCGACACCAGGCGCGCCCAGGCGCTGCGCGGAAAATTGACGGGTTCGATGAACGTATCCATGTGTTCAGTGTAACACAACCGCGCAGCAGACGGATTAAGGCTGGTTGAACCGCAGATCAATATTCCGTATCAACGGTTTCACGTGGCGGGCGCAGCACTATCGAGCTGCTCGCGTGTGATGAGGCCGCTCGGGCGCACCTGCATCACTTCCGGCACCGCCGAGCCGGCAAGCTGCCGGACGATCGAGCGATAGATCAGCACAGAGCCTTCCTCGCGGCTCACCCCGATCGTGGCGTACATATAGTGCCCGTTGCGGATCTCATCCAGCGCGCGCGGTTCGCCGTTCACGCCCAGCACGATCACCGCATCCGTCGGCACAGCCGCCGCCTGCAGCGCATCGATGGCTCCATAGGCGATCGCATCGGAATTGGCGATGATGACTTCCGGCTGCATACCGCCAGCCAGCAGTTCAGCGACCACCGAACGCGCCTGTTCGCTGTCGAACACATCCTGCGATCCCAGCCAGATCGCGCCCGGGGCGATGCGCGCCACCGCAGTGCGCATCGCTTCGATACGGCGCACTGCGCTGGTGAAGGCCGCCGGAGCCAGCGCCAGCACACTGCCCGTGCCACTGCGCTCGCGATTGAGATACTCGGCGGCCGTCTGCCCCAGCGCATAGCCGATCTCGTAGTTCTGCGGCTCCAGCTTGGTGCCGTAGCGCACGGGCGAGGCAGTGACATATGCCAGCGGCATGTTGGCCAGCGCCACCCGGTCGATCAGCGGGCGCAGCGCCGGCGTGTCCAGCGGGCACAGGATCACCGCGCCAGCGCCCTCGTCCAGCGCGCGCTCGAATTCCTGATACTGGATCTCCACACTGCTTTCGCCGTCATAATAGCGCAGCGGAAGTCCATCCTGCGCCGCCATGTCGCTGATCTCGCGCATGCGCATCAGCTGGGAAAGCTCGCCACCATTGCACATGATGTAGGCGATGAATCCTCGGCTGAGGCCCAGGCGCACGCGCGCGCGCACCAGCTCTGAACCATTCAGGGTGACCTGATCGATCGTTCCGCTGGCCCCCAGCACGATACGCGGCCCGCTGAACAATTCCCCATATCCAAGCACGAGCAACAGCGCCAGCATCACCGCGCCGATCCCTGCCAGCATGCGCCGTCGCAGGCGCAGCCGCGCAAGGAAGGCCGGGCGGCCCACGTCCGGCAGGTTCAGACGACGCGGCTGGCTGACCGGGAAGCTGCGCGCCATGCGCTCCAGGGCCGCCTCCACCGCATCGGCCAGTTCGTTGGCATCTGCGAAGCGCTGGCCGGGATCCTTGTGCAGGGCGCGCTGCACCGCCTCCTCCAGCGCCGCCGGCGCTTCCGGCACGCGCTCGCGCAGCGGCGGCGGCGGCTCCTGCACATGTTTCTGCAGCAGCCCGATCACGCCCGAATCGCCCTGCGAGAAGGGCGGTGCGCCGCTGAGCAGGTGAAACAGCAGCACGCCCATCGCATACACATCCGAGCGCACGGAAGCGGTCTGCCCCTGCACACATTCCGGCGCCAGATAGGTGGGCGTGCCCACCAGGGCATTGGTGCGCGTCAGGCGCGGCGCCCTCTCCGTGAATGTCGCCAGGCCAAAGTCGCTCAGGCAGGCATTGCCAGCATCATCCAGCAGCACATTGCTGGGCTTGATGTCGCGATGGATCACGCCCTGCGCGTGGGCATATCCCAGCCCGCGCGCGCTCTGCACGAAGATCTGGCTGCCGTACGCCAGCGGCAGCGGGCGCGCACGCAGCAGATCAGCGGCGGTTCCGCCCGTCATCAGCCGCTGCGCCAGATACGCGCAGCGCTCGTCCTCCACGCCGTATGCGTACACCGGCACAATGTGCAGATGCTCCAGTTGGGCGATCAGCGCCGCCTCTCGTGCGAAGCGCTGGCTGAACTCCTCGCGCTCCTCCTCCAGCAGTTCGAGATCGAGCAGCTTGAGCGCGACCACGCGGCTTCCCGAGCGCTGCACAGCACGATACACCACCGCCATGCCGCCGCGGCCAATGCGTTCGTGAAGCTCGTAGTTGCCGACGATGAGGCTGTTGAGCGTAGGGCTGATCACGGCTGCGTTCACTTCTGAACTGGGCTGCAACGCGACGTCAGTCTGCGTGCGCCTCGGCAGTGGACTGTGCAGTGGTGCGGACGACGACGCTCTGCGGCGCCACCAGAATAGTCTGTGGCACCGCGCCACCGCCCAGCAGCCGGACGATAGCATCGACCGCTGCGCGCGAGAACAATGCGCGGTCAATCTCCACAGAAGCGCCGAAGTAGTACCCTTGCCGTATGTACTCCCGCACAACCGCTTCCGCGTCAACGCTGCTGATGACCACCGACTCAGGCGAAACACCCGCCGCCTCCAGCGCGCGAACCGCGCCGATCGCCCCGGCATCGTTGATGCTGAGGATGGCGTTGAACGCCACGCCCTGCTCCAGCAGCGCGCCGACGCCGGCCTCGCCATTTTCGGGCGTACCACCCGGCCGGTGCGCCACCACTTCGGCCTCAGGTGCGCGCTCAAGCAGGCCATCCTCCAGCCCCTGAGCACGCGTCACCAGGATCGGCATGTCCGGGTAATCCAGGATCACCACCCGGCCCTGACCATCGAACGACTGATTGATCAGGTCCGCGCCGGCCAGGCCCGCCGCATATCCCATGGCGTAGTCATCGCCGGCAATCTGCACGCCGCCATACGTATCGCTGAACCCGCCCGACATCAGCACCAGCGGCAGGCCCATCTGCTGGATGGACTTCAGCGAGTCCTGCAGCACAACCGGATCGAGCGGGCACACGATCAGCGCCTGTGCGCCATCGACGCGCGCGCGCTCAATCTGCGTGATCTGCTCGTAGGAGTCTTCGCCGGAATCATAAATCCGTAGCTCCAGACCATGTTCCGCAGCGAAATCGCGCATTTCGCGGGCCTGCGCCGCGTGATACTCGGTTGACATGCTGCAGTTGACGTAGGCGATCATCCCGCCATCGCCCAACCGCCGCTGAGCCGCAGCGATCTCCGCCGCACCGGGCGCGGTGTCATCGAAGCTACCCTGCTGTCCCAGGAGGACCACCGGCACAGTCTGCACCTCAGGCCGTGAGCCCAGCGCGGCCAGTACGCCGATCAGGCCCAGCACCACGGCCGCCGCCATCGCCAGCCCGGCCAGCACGACGCGCCGTGACATTGTGCGCGGCGCAGTGACCGTGACAGGGGTGGATACGGACGAGCTGGACAGCACGCGCTCGGCGGCCTGCGCTACCACCGTGACCGCGGTCGGCAGCGGCGCGGCGGCCTGCGCTGCAGTCGCAGCAGGCGGCGGCACAGACGACCGCCGGCCCGTCGCCTGGTGCAGCGCATTCACCAGCGCCTCCACCTGATCGAAACGGTCATCCGGCTCCTTGGACAGCGCCTTCATGATGACTGCATCCACCGCCGCCGGTATCGCCGGATTGAGCGTGCGCGGCGCAGGCGGTTCTGTCTCCAGCTGATGGAAGATCACCGAGACCACGTTGAAGCGCGATGGGTCAATCGGCGGGCGGCCCACCAGCATCGCATAGAGGATACAGCCCAGGCTGTAGATGTCAGAGCGCACATCCAGCACTTCGCCGCGAAGCTGCTCCGGAGACATGTACACTGGCGTCCCCACGATCTGGCCGGACCGGGTGAGATCGAGCGGGTCCTCCAGCAGCTTGGCCAGGCCGAAGTCGGTCAGAAAGGCGTTGCCGCCATCATCCAGCAGGATGTTACCCGGCTTGAGATCGCGATGGATCACGCCCTTGCCGTGGGCGTAGGCCAGGCCCCGGGCCACCTGCGTGAACAGCTCCACCGCGTGATCCAGCGCCAGCGGCCCGCTGGTCAGCTTTTCGGACAGGCTGCCGCCACGCAGCAGGCGCATGACGATGAATGCCAGCTCATCACCGACGATCCCGTAATCATAGATCGGCAGAATGTGGATGTGCTCGAGCGAGGCGATGATCTTCGCTTCCTGCGCGAAGCGCTGGCGGAAGGTGTCGTCCCCATTGGCGCTGCCCGCCAGCGACACGATCTTGACGGCGACATCGCGCCGCACGGAAAGCTGGCGCGCCCGATACACCAGCGCCATCCCGCCGCGACCGATGCACTCCTCGATCACAAAATCCCGGATCTGGCGATTCAGATACGGATCGGATCCTCTGGCAGATTGTGCGCTCTGTGTTGACATCGAAGCCTGACTGCCCGCGACTGTACCCGATCACGCTGGCCGCGCCGCCCTGCGCGCCAGTGCAGCGGCCCGCGCGAGACACCGCCCGCAGCGCACACCGCCCTGCTCTCTAATATTACTCAATATTTCAATCACGCAAGTGGGCGAATTGACCTATCTTCCGGCCCGTTTCCCTCCGCTCACAGTCAGGGCGCCAGAAGCGGGATGATGCGCCACAGCAGCCACAGGTTGAGCGGCATAAGCAGCAGCACGAGGGACTGCACGCGGAAACGCAAGCCCGGATACCGTTTCGCCAGCAGCAGCCCCCAGCCATCCAGCCCAAGCGCGAGCAGCAGCCCAAACGCGATCAGGCCGGGAAACAGATAGCGCCCCTGCATCTGGTAGAACTCAAAATTGTAGTAGACGAACTGCGCCAGCGCCGCGCTCCCCAGCGCCGCCACCAGCAGCAGCCCCGCGCGCTGCCAGCGTTCGTCCGCCAGGGCGACACGGCCTCCTGCCCGCGCGCGCGCCAGCCAGCCGAGCAGGCATACGCCGGTGAACAGCGCAATCGCACTGTAGGTCCACTCCGGCAGCGGCAGCGCCATCCAGCCGAACTGACCCCAGAAGCTGTTGAAGGTCGTGCGCGCGCCGCGCTCCAGATACGCCGCCACGCCGATGTCTGCGATCACCGTGCGCGTGCGCAGCTGGTCCACCACGACGGCATCGTGTGCGCGCAGGCCCAGCACATCCGGCGGCCCGTACACGCTGAGGTTGCGCGCCCACCACAGCCCGCCCAGCACCAGTGCCGGCACGGCCAGCAGCGCAGCGCGGCGCACGAACTGCGCGGCCCAGCGCGGCTGCGCCTCCCGCTCCAGCCAGGCGCGCAGCAGCAGCGCCAGAGGCAGCAGGCCGGCCAGCAGGACAGTGCTGGCCTTGGTGAGCAGCCCGGCCCCCAGCAGCACGCCCAGCACCCACGCAGGCACGCGGCCATCGCGCAGGTGACGCAGCGCCAGCAGCAGCGCCGCCGCCACGACCAGCTCCGCCAGCCCGTCATTGTTGACCGCGCCGGCGATCGCCAGATGCTGCGGGATAAAGGCGATCACCGCCGCCGCCCCCCACGCCACCGGCCAGCGCGCCGCCCCCAGCAGCATACGCAGTGACAGGCAGGTCAGCACCAGCGCCAGCGCAGCGATCCCCACCGAGGCCAGCCGCAGCGCCAGCAGCGATCCGCCGCTGAGCGTGTACACTGGCGTGAGCAGCAGATAGTACAGCGGCGGCTGATGATCCTCGTACTGCACGGAGGACAACCGGTCCAGCGTTTCGGGGGCGAAGCGCGCCGTCGTCAACTCAGACAGATATGCGCTGTCCCAGTCGCCCGCGCTGATCACCGGGCAGCACCCCCCTGCGGCCAGTTGCGCGATATAGTTGTAGTGTGCGGGCTCGTCTGGGGCCTGCCACGGCGCGGTGCGCAGCGCGTAGCCGCTGGCCAACGCCACGAACAGCAGCACCAGCCCGGCGAACGCCGCGCGCTCGCGCCAGGCCTGCGGGGAATGCGAAGTCGGCATCATGTACAATCCTCAACGTGCGTGATTGTACCAGACCCAATCGCGTATATTGTTTTGGAATCGCGGTTCGAACAGATTACTATATATGGACTTGGCCCCAACCTCTGACGGAGGGACACGCGGTATGTCGACATCTGATCAGCTTCAGCAGGCCTATCAGCTCATCCGCGAGGGGCGGCGGCAGGAAGCCGCTGCGATGCTCGTGCCGCTGGTGCGCAGCGAGCCGAACAACGCCGACGCCTGGTGGCTGCTGGCCAATGCCATCACCAATACAGATCAGCAGCGGCGCGCGCTGGAGAAAGTGCTGAGCATTCGCCCTGACGACGAGCGCGCGCAGCGCAAGCTGTCGCAGATCACCGGCGCACCTCCGCCCCCGCCGCCGGACTCCGTCGCCCCGACGATCTCGCTGCCCACAGCGGAACTGCGCCAGTCCGCAGATGCTTTCCGCAGCACGCCGCCCATCACCGAGGACCCGTTTGCATCCCCCCCGCCCACCGAAGACCCGTTCGCCCAGCCTGCGCGCTCTGCCGGCAGCGGACGCGCCAAGGCGCCGCCGCCTGTGTACGGCGCCGGCAGTTATGGCACCGGGCCAGCCCCCTATGCGGTCGAAACCGCCCCCCCGCCCCGCCGGCGCAGCGGCTGCGGCTGCAACTGCTGTCTGCTCACGCTGGTGGGCATGCTGCTCGTCTCGCTCCTTGTGTGCGGCGGCAGCGCCTTCCTGCTCAATCAGGCGATCGGCGGCCTGCAGAACATCAACAATGTCGTCAGCGGTTCTGCCACGCTCGACCCGAACTCGATGATCGGCCAGGCGCTTGGGCAGGAGGGCCGCCAGGCGCTCGTCGAAATGATGGCGACCGTCGGCGGGCTGACCGGCCTGGTCAACGCGATGGACATGAACATGCCCGGCGCACAGGCCACGCTCAACGCCGCCCTCAGCACGGCGATGGGCGCTTCCATCGTGATCGGTTCACCGCTGCCGCCGGATGTCACCATGCGCGGCGCGATGGAGTACGGCCAGGAAGTGACGGGCACGATCAGTAATGTCAGCGGAGAGGGCTGGACGTTCAGCGGCAGCGCCGGTCAGGTGGTGGTGATCGAGATGTCTGCGGCGGACAGCAGCCTGGACTCGATGGTGCGCCTGTACGGCCCCGATCGCCTGATGCTGGCACTGGATGACGACAGCGGCGGCGGCTACAGCGCGCGGCTGACCTTCACGCTGCAGCTCGACGGGACGTACACCATCCAGGCAGCCTCATTCCCCGGCAGCACCGGCGCCTACACGCTGCGTCTCAGCCGCGGCTAGCACGACACGTCGTGGGGGCATGGCGTGCCATGGCCCCAACACACCCCCACGCTGTCGCGAACACCCGATCACCGCGCAGGGCGGCATGATGCACCGCGTGGGCATGGCGTGCCATGCCCCTACGGAGTGGCGGCAGGTGCTTCCGGGTCCTCGAACCCGGTCAGGCGCATGAAGGCGCGTTCCTGCGGAGACATCTCTTCCGGATACTCGGTCTCGTCATACGACTCAAGGATTCGGTAGCCCTCCTTGATGTACGAGCGGATGGTGTGCAGGCTGATGCCCATCTCGTCCGCCGCGAGCTGCGCCGGCATCCCCTTCACCACGCACAGCTCCACCGCCTGGCGGATGCGCTCGGTCAGCTCCGGATACTGCCGGCGCGGCGGCAGCGGCGTCACCGCCAGGCGCAGGCGGGCGAAGGCGCGCTCGCCGGCGCGGGCGATGCTGCGCGTGACGATCAGTGGATGATCCAGCGCGAAGATGATCGCCCAGGCGATGTGCAGGCGCACCTCGTTCTTGAGCAGGTAGCCGCGCACGCCCGCCCCCGCCGCCGCTTCGATCAGCAGCGGATCGCTGGTCTGCGCCAGGCAGATGATCATCACGCCGGGAACTTGCGCCTGCAGCCGCCGGATCTGCGACTCAAGCGCCTCCGGCCCACCCAGGTGATCGCAGTCCAGCAGCACCACGTCGGGCAGCTCTGCCTGCGACACGCGCTGCAGATGCCGCCACATCTCCGGCAGCGAGTCCGCCAGAAACGTCACCCGCGTGCGCCGGTCCCATGCCAGATAGCTGTTGATGGCCTGCAGCGCGTAATAGTCGGTATCCAGCAACAGCACCTTGAGGTTGGCATTGATATGGGCGGACTTCATGACACCCCCTGCGACTGAGCGCCGACACTATGCATCATTGTACGGCAGGCTGGCCGCTTCGTCGCTAACTCTGTCGCCAGTCAGGCGGGCGCTGGCGCAGGCGCCACAGCCAGCCCACCGGATAGCCGAGCATCTTGGCGATATCGCCCGTCAGGCGGATGACCGGGATCCACGCGACAGCCGCGAGATTGCTCGCCAGCGTCACGCGCACACCGTTCGTCCGCGCTGCATCGCTCAGCACCTGCCGCAGGCGCTGATATGGCCGGCGCAGATACAGCAGCCCGCCCAGCACCAGCAGCAGCGCGAAGCCGAGATGCACGCGCAGCATCAGCAGCAGGCCCAGCGGCCCGGCCAGCAGATAGGTGGCGTAGCGGATGGCATGCCGCTTGCGCCACAGGTCCGCTTTGCCATCGCCGCGCGCATAACGATAGTACTGCGTGAAGAACCGGCGCAGCGTCGAACGGGGCCGGAAGTACACCACGGCGCGCGGCGCAAAGGCGAACGGCGGACCGCTGGCCTTCAGCCTCAGGTCGAAGATCAGATCTTCGCAGTAGTCCAGCCATTCAGGATAGCCGCCCACCGCCTGCCAGGCGGCCTTGCGGAAGGCGATGCTGCGGCTGCTGGGCAGAAACGCCGCCGGCCGCACTTCATCGGCCCGCGGCAGTGTGGACGCACCCAGCGCCGCCTCAAACACCGTGTGCGCATCCGCCTGAAAGAACCCGCCGCACACCGTCAGCGCCGGGTTTTCGCGCAGCGGGGCGGTGACCGCCTCCAGCCAGCCCGGCGACAGCACCACGCCGGCATCGGTGGCGGCGATCAGCTCACCAGAGGCCTCGGCGATGGCGCGGTTGCGCCCGGCGCTGATATTCGCCCCCGGCGCGCTGATCACGCGCAGCGGCAGCCGCCCGGGCCACGCGCGCAGCACATCGAGCGTGCCATCCGTGCTGCCGCCGTCCACGATCACGATCTCGTCCGGCAGCAGCGTCTGCGCCGCAAGCGACTCGAGCAGGCGGCGCACCGAGCCGCGTTCGTTCAGTACAGTGGCGATCACCGAAATCGTCATGGGTTCAGTCCGTGATGGGCGCGCGGCGGCGGAAGAGCAGCGTCGGCGCCGCAATGCCCGCGCCGATCGCCGCGAGGATCAGCGCAGTGCGGATGAAGAACAGCGCCGCCGTCTCCAGCGGTGCGGCCAGATCGGCGCTCGCCCCGGCGGGCACGCGGATCAGCGCGAGCATGGTCTGGTAGGCGAACGCGCCGGGTACCAGCGGGATCGACGAGGCCACCTGAAAGATGATCGCCGGCGCATGCAGCCGGTAGGCCAGCAGGTAGCCGAGAAAGCCCACCGCCATCGCCCCCAGCAGCGTCGCCGTCTCGATCGGCAGACCGAAGCCGACCACCGCCACCTGCCGCAGCACATGCCCGGCAGCCCCGCACAGCACGCAGGCCAGCAGCAGCCGGCGCGGCACGTTGAACAGGAAGGCGAAGCCGAGCGTGGCCAGCCCGGCCCAGAACACATCCTCGATCAGATACAGCGGCGTGATGGCCGTCCCCATCGCCCCCCTCCTATAACACCGGCATCTGCAGCAGCCACATCGCCAGGAAGATGCCGAAGGCGATGCAGGCGGAGATCAGCGCGCCAATCACGCCGCGCGTCAGCCCGGTGACCATGTGGCCCTTGAGCATGTCCTCCGCCGCGTTGATCAGGTGCACGCCCGGGACCAGCAGCAGCACTGCCGACAGCAGCGCCGCGTTGCTGCCCGTTTGCAGCGTGCGCTGCAGCACCAGCGCCACCCCGCTGCTGACGAACGCCGTGGCGATCGTCACCATGTACGGATTGAAGTAGTGCCGCGCCAGCTCCTGGCGCACGGTCATCGCCAACCCCGCCGCGACGAAGGCCACCAGCATCTCCAGCGGGCCGCCGCCGAACAGCCGGGCGAAGGCCGCGCACGCCAGGCCGGTCATCAGCGCCACCAGCCAGCGGTTGTAGGGGGCCAGCCGGCTGATGCGCACCAGCTCCTCGCGCGCGCCGTGTCGGTCCAGCTCGCCCAGCGCGATGCGCCGGCTGAGCGCGTTGACCTCATCCAGCACGCGCATGTTCACACCCAGCACAGGCACGCGGCGCACGCGGGTGCGAAATTCCTCACCGCTGATCGACGTGACGATGATCGCATTGGGCGACACCAGGATGTCCATCCAGCTCGCGCCCAGTGCCGTGCCCAGCCGATGCACCGTCTCCTCGATGCGGTCGGTCTCCGCGCCGCTGCCCAGCATCAGCGCGCCGGCCCATAACGCCAGCTCGTTCACCTCGCGCAGCGCGGCGCGGTCGAGCGGCGGCACGGCGGGGACATGCGCTTCGCTCATCGGGCGCGCGCTCCTTTGGACGGGCGGCGCCAGTCACGGAAACGGGTGTTCAAAGCGCTGAATCTCCACAGCATATCCATCAGGATCGCGCACGAAGAAGTGCGTGATGCGGTAGACCGGGTGAAAGGCGGGCGGCGCATCCGCCGTCACGCCAGCCGCCTGCAGCCGCGCAACCCACGCCTCGACATCGGCGGTCACCAGCGTGACGATCACGCCGTCTGCGCTGGCAGCGGCGGCGCCGTCGCGCTGGCAGATGCCGAGGAAGGCGCTGTCCGTCAGCCGGTAGATCCGGCATGCGCCCTGGTCCAGCGCCAGCGCCAGCCCAAGCGCACCCTCGTAGAAGGCGGCGCTGGCAGCCAGATCGCGCACGCGCAGAAAGGTGATGTGCTGGTCAATCGGCAGATGCATCGTCGGCCTGCAACTCGCGAACAGCCTGCATTATGCCACAGCCGGGCAGCGCGGGAAGCGGTCCGGTTAGCGCACCGGCGATCATGCGGCGCTCATGCAGGCATGATACAACCCGGTGGCGTTCGATCAGGCAGGACGGGGACATTGCGATGCGCATCAAACGACGCTGGGTGGCGACAGGACTGGGGCTGGCGGCGCTGGCATGCTCGATGGGAGTGATCGTGCCGATGGCGCTGCAGCAGCACACGCCCGTCCCGGGCGAGATCGTCGTCGATATCGCCGGCATCCGCCCGGAAGGTGTGGAGTGGGATGCCGCACGCCAGCGCTTCATCATCGGCTCGCTGGCCGACGGCACGCTGCGCGCGGTCTCGCCGGAAGGCGTGACGAGCACGCTGATTGACGACCCGCAGATCAACGTCAGCGTCGGTCTGGAGATTGACGCAGCAAGCAACCGCCTGCTGGTGACCAGCAGCGAAGCGACCGCCTTCTTCAATCCGTTCGGGCGCGGCGGCGCAGGGCTGGCGGCCTACGATCTCGACAGCATGGAGCGCCTGTTCGTGGTCGATCTGGGCGGGCTGAGCAGCGAAGGCCGGCACTTCGCCAACGATGTGGCCGTCGACGCCGAAGGGAACGCCTACGTCACCGACTCGTTCAGCCCGATCCTCTACCGCGTCACGCCGCAGGGCGAAGCGTCGATCTTCCTGCGCGATCCGGCGCTGGGCGCGGGCTTTCTCGGCCTGAACGGCATCGCCTTTCACCCGGATGGCTTCCTGCTGGTGGCCAACAGCGGGACGCGCAGCCTGCTTCGGGTCCCGCTCGATGCGCCCGAACAGGTGCAGCCCGTCACGACCGATGTCGCCGTCGGCATTGACGGCATGGCGCTGGCGGAAGACGGCACGCTGTACATCGTCAACAACGCAGGTGAGCAGAGCATCGACGCGCTGGTGAGCGACGACGGCTGGGCATCGGCGCGGCGGGTGGGGCGCGCGCTGACGCAGGACGGCGCGACCACGCTGACCGTGCGCGACGGGCAGCCGTGGTATATCAACGCCTATCTGATGAACTTTCTGGCGCGCCAGTATCAGATCGTCCCGGCGGATGTGCAGGCCAGCCGCGGCTGAACTGTGCTACAATCGCGGCCTGGAGTTTGTGTGCGCTGCAAGTGACGGACTATGGCCAATTCAGACTGGACCCCGATCGTCGGCCTGGAGATCCACGCCGAGCTTCTCACCGAAAGCAAGATGTTCAGCGCCTGCCCGGTGGTGGACAGTGTGACCGCCGCGCCCAACACCGCCGTCGATCCGGTGTCGCTGGGCCTGCCGGGCACGCTGCCCGTCATCAACCGGCGCGCGCTGGAGATGGCGATGATGGTCGGGCTGGCGCTCAACTGCGAGATCCCGCCGATCAACCAGTTCGCGCGCAAAAGCTACTTCTATCCCGATCTGCCCAAGGGCTACCAGATCAGCCAGTACGACCGGCCGCTGTGCGTCAACGGGCATATCGACATTGACCTTTCCGACGGCAGCACGCAGCGCATTCGCATCCGCCGCGCGCACCTCGAAGAGGACACCGGCAAGAGCATGCACACCATGGATGGCAGCCTGATTGACTACAATCGCGCGGGCGTGCCGTTGCTGGAGATCGTCACCGAGCCGGATATCCACAGCGCCGAGTCTGCCGAGGTGTATGCCCGGCTGCTGCGCTCGATCCTGCGCTATCTGGGCGTGAACGACGGCGATATGAGCAAGGGCGTGATGCGCATCGAGCCCAACATCAGCGTCATGCACAAGGACGACACTGGCTATCGCACGCGCACCGAGGTCAAGAACCTCAACAGCATCCGCAGCCTGTTCCGCAGCATCGAGTATGAGGTGGCGCGGCAGATCAAGGCGTGGGAGAGTGGCGAAGGCGTGCGCCAGGCGACGCTGGGCTGGGACGAGGCCCGCCAGCGCACCATCGTGCAGCGGTACAAGGAGAGCGCCGAGGAGTATCGCTACTTCCCGGAACCCGACCTGCCGATCGTCGAGGTCAGCCGCGAATGGGTGGCGGACGTGCGCGCCCGCCTGCCCGAGCTGCCTTCTGCCCGGCGCGACCGCTTCATGAACGCGCTCGGCCTCAGCCGCTACGACGCCTCAGTGCTGGTGGCAGAGCAGAAGGTGGCCGCCTACTTCGAGGCTGCCGTCGCGCAGGGCGCAGCGCCCAAGTCGACCGCCAACTGGATGATCGGGCAGCTGTTCAGCCTGCTCAACGCGCAGAACATCGACCGCGAGGCGATCGACACCATCTCCGTCACGCCGGCGCGGCTGGCGGCGCTGGTCCGGCTGGTGGATGGCGGCACGCTCAACAAGGCCACCGGCGTGGCCGTGCTGACCGAGATGTTCGAGACCGGCCAGGACGCGCAGGCCATCGTCGAGGCGAAGGGGCTGGCGCAGATCAGCGACACCCGCGCGGTCGATGCCGCCATCGCGCAGATGCTGGCCGAGAACGCCGGCTGGGCGCAGGAGTACCTCGACGGCAAGGACAAGCTGTTCGGCCCGATGATGGGCAAGGTGATGGGCATCCTCAAGGGCCAGGGTAACCCGGCCGTGGTGCGCGAGCTGCTGGCGAAAGCGCTGGAAGCACGCCGGGGCTAGGCGGGGCGAGCGACCTGTCAGGAAAAAGTTAAGCGACTGGAGTACAATGACGGGTGTACACTGACGTCGTTGTGTGTTGTGCAGGAAACCCGCGCCCTTGGCCACCTCGGAATTTCGACCAGACTCCGGAACCCTGATCATTCGCCCTGCCCGCGGCTGGAGCGCGCTGGCCTTCGGCGAACTGTGGAAGTACCGCGATCTGCTGCTCATCCTCGCGCTGCGCGATGTGCGCCTGCGCTACAAGCAGACCGCGCTGGGGGTGATCTGGGTGATCATGCAGCCGCTGGTTGCTGCCCTGATCTTCGCCATCATCTTCGGCCAGCTCGCCGGCCTGCCCTCGGGCGAGACGCCATATCTGCTGTTCGTCTTCGCCGGGCTGCTGCCATGGAATCTGTTCGCCGGCGCGCTGCAGCGGGCGGGCAACAGCCTGATTGGCGATGCGCGGCTGATCACCAAGATCTACTTCCCGCGCATGGTCATCCCGATCGGCAGCTCCGCCGCGGTGGTGGTGGACTTTCTGGTCACGCTGGCGGTGATGTTCGTGCTGATCGCGCTCTTCCGCGCACCGCTCACGCTCAACCTGCTGGCGCTGCCGCTGCTGACCGTGCTCACCCTGGTGGTCGCCATCGGCATCAGCTTCATCATCTCGTCGCTCAACGTGTACTACCGCGACTTCTCGTATGCGCTGCCCTTCGCCATCCAGGTGTGGATGTACGCCTCGCCGCTGGTCTACACAGCGGACATCGTGCCGCAGGCCTGGCGCTGGCTGTATGCGCTCAATCCGATGGTCGGCGTGATCGAAGGTTTCCGCTGGGCGCTGCTGGGCGTGGGCGAATTCCCGGCGCTGCCGCTGCTGCTTTCGACGATCGCGGCGGTGGCGCTGTTCGTGGTGGGCGCGCTGATCTTCCAGCGCGTTGAGCGCACGTTCGCGGATGTGATCTGATGAGCGATATCGCTGTTCGCGTCGAAGGCATGGGCAAGGCCTACCGGATTCAGCATCAGAGAGCGCGCGGCGGCTATCGCACGCTGCAGGAAGACGTGATGGCGCTGCTGCGGCGGCGGCGCCGCGAAACCTCGGGCAGTGAGGAGTTCTGGGCGCTGAAGGATGTATCGTTCGAGGTGCGGCAGGGGGAAGTGCTGGGCATCATCGGGCGCAACGGCGCGGGCAAGAGCACGCTGCTGAAGATCCTCTCGCGCATCACCCGGCCGAGCACCGGCATCGCAGAGATCCACGGGCGCGTGGGCTCGCTGCTGGAGGTGGGCACGGGCTTTCACCCGGAGCTGACCGGGCGGGAGAACGTCTTCCTGAACGGGGCGATCCTGGGGATGAGCCGGCGGGACATCCAGCGGCAGTTCGACTCGATCGTCGCGTTTGCGGAAGTGGAGCAGTTCCTCGACACGCCGGTGAAGCGCTACAGCAGCGGCATGTACATGCGGCTGGCGTTCGCGGTGGCGGCGCATCTGGAGCCGGAAATCCTGATCGTGGACGAGGTGCTGGCGGTGGGAGATGCCGAGTTCCAGAAGAAATGCCTGGGCAAGATGGGCGAGGTGGCGCGCAGCGGCCGCACCGTGCTGTTTGTGAGCCATAATATGGGCGCGGTGGAAGCACTGTGCAGCAATGCTATTCTTCTCTCTCACGGCAAAATTGAAAGCAGCAGCACAAACGTGCGTTCAGTGGTGACAAATTATCTGAAAACTGGTGCAAGTGATGACAGTGAGTGGACAAACTCCGGTCATGACTTCCTGAACGATTACTTTACCCCAACGCGATTCACAGTCGTCGCTTCGGACGGCACAAAACTTGATATGCCGCTGCAGGCGAATCAGGATGCCTTTGTTCAGCTTGAAGGCTTTGTCGAGGTCCTGGATCCATCTCTGACGATCGGTTACGCCGTCTTCACTGAGAATGAGCAGGTCCTGTTCTGGTCGTATCAGACAGATGGTGCTGAGTCGAAATGGCCAGCACTGAGAAAAGGTCCGTGCGTGCTTCGCGGTCATCTTCCAAAGCACTTTCTGAACGAAGGGCGTTACCGAATTGAACTTATCGGCGGACTGCATTTTCGACAGTGGCTGTTTGAGCCCAGTGTGAGGGCGCCTGCAATTCATATCAACGTGCAGGGTGGATTGAGTGAGTCACCATATTACATGACGCGTCGCCCCACGCTTCTGGCACCCATCCTTGAATGGTCATTACACTCCACAGCAGAAGACAGAGGAATAACACGCCGTGAAACTCAGTGATTACGCATATAACAAATACTCGCAGTTTGGCGAGGATGGAATCATTGAGAAGATATTCAGTATACTTGGAACGAAATCACGTGTGTGTGTGGAATTTGGCGCATGGGATGGATTCTACCTGTCTAACACTGCTAACTTATGGACCAACGGATGGCACGGAATCCTCATCGAATCTGACCCGGCAAAATATCGAGAATTGGTCGCAAAGACAGCCTCCTACGACTGCCATTGCATTCTCGGTCGTGTTTCACCATCAGGAGACAACACAATCGAGGCAATCCTGCACCGTGAAGGCGTCACAGAGCAGATCGATTTGCTGTCTATTGATATCGATGGTGATGATTATCATATTCTCGCCAGTCTTGCCTCATTGCGTCCAAGAGTCATTGTCTGCGAGTTCAATCCGACAATTCCTGCGGAAATGGATCTTGTACCAACAGTGGGAAACTATTTCGGTTGCTCTGC
>CAZZJW010000067.1:0-21646 GCA_964654755.1 uncultured Pleurocapsa sp.
CACAGGCCGCCGCCAGCACACAGGCCGCCGCCAGCACACAGGCCGCCGCCAGCACACAGGCCGCCGCCAGCACGCAGGCTGCCGCCAGCACGCAGGCTGCCGCCAGCACACAGGCTGCCGCCAGCACGCAGGCCGCTGTGGCGCAGGCCGCTGCCAGCACACAGGCCGCCGCCAGCACACAGGCCGCCGCCAGCACACAGGCCGCTGTGGCGCAGGCCGCTGTGAACAGCGAATCGACCGCGATCGTTCAGACGGCGCAGGCCGCCACGGCCACCGCCCAGGCGCTCGAAACGGTGCTGGCGGCCACCCGTCAGCAGCTTCTGCTGGCGACGCGCGATGCGTTGGCGACCAGCAACGCCGAGGCGCGTGTGCAGGCCCAGCAGACCGAGAGCGCGCAGGGCACGCGCGATGCGCGCCTGGCGGCCACCCAGGCTGTGCAGCAGGCCTCGACAGCCCAGGCCCGCGAGACGGCGCTGGCGCTCTCCAACGCCACCGGGACTGCGCTGGCTGGCAGCCTCGCCACCACCACCGCCCAGGCCGCAGCGACCAGCGAGCGCGAGCGCCAGCAGACCCAGGAGGCGCAGCAGCAGCGCACGCGCAGCGCCGGCGAAACCGCCACCGCGCAGGCGCAGGCCAGCGCGACCGCCGCTGCTCAGGCCACGGCCGATGCCCGCAGCACGCTGGCCGCCTTCGGCTCTGGCACATCCACGGCGGAAGCGCAGCAGACCATCGACACACGTCTGGCGGCGATCGGTACGACGACTGCCGAGGCAACCGCGCTGTCGAGCGCGACCGCCGCGCCGACCGCAGAACTGACGCCGACGGTGCAGCCGACGCTGGTCCCCGTCGAGATTGAGGCGCAGGCGGCGGATGCCACCGGCGGACTGATCGCGGCGGCCTGCGTCGGGCTGGCGCTGGTGCTGGCCGTCATCGCCATCGTGATCGCGCGCCGCCAGCGCCGGCCAACACCGCCGGGTGGGAGGACGCCGCGCTGATCGTTCAGGCTGGCGCGGTCGTTTTCGTGGTACGCTGAAAGCGGACGGTGCGTGCTGCGCCGCGAAGGCGGCGGTGAGCCGGGCGCGTGCCTGCGGGCTGCCGCCGGCCCTGCAGCCTGCTGACGCAGCGCATCCACCGCGGGTTCCGGAGAAGAGCAATGGCTTCGCAGTCTGCTGCTGAACCGTTCGTCGCGTTGTCGGCTATCGTGCGTGGCTGGGATCGCCAGTGGCGCACCCGCCGCTTCGTGGCCGCGCTGCCCAAAGTGGCGCTGCCCGGGGTAGTCGTCGGGCTGGTGCTGGCGATCGTGGCGCGCATCGGCCCGTACATCCCCGAGCTGACGATTGCGCTGATCGCGGCGGCGGTAGTGCTGCTGGGCGTGCTGATCGCGGCGCTGTGGGTATTTGGGCGCGGGCGCTCGCTCATGCTGGCCGCCCGCCGCTTCGACCGCATGCTGGAGATGCAGGAGCGCGTGTCGACGGCCTTTGAGCTGCTCGAAGGGCGCATCCAGGCCTCGGCCCAGATGGCCGAGCTGCAGATCCGCGATGCCTTCGACCATGCCAGCGCCGTCTACAGCCCACGCGCCAAACGCCAGCCCTCGGACGCGGGCGCAGCGCCCGACAAGATGCGCCAGCAAACACGCATCAGCCGGCGCGCGCTCATCCTCGTGCTGGTGCTGCTGCTCATCCTGGCTGTGCTGCTGCTGCTCGTCAATCCCAACAGCAGCCAGGCGGCGGACGATGCCCGCACGGCCTCGTCGATCGAAGCAGCCGGGCAGACGCTGCGCCAGATCGCCGCGGATACCATGACCGACCCCAACCTGGAGATCGAGGACCGGCAGGCGCTGCTGCAGTCGATTGAGGAAAGCCTGCTGGCGCTGGCGCAGCCCGATGTCTCGCGCGAGGAGGCGCTGGCTGCTGTCAGTGATGCCGAGCAGTCGCTGCAGTCGCTGGCCGACCGCATGAGCCAGGAACAGCGCAGCAGTCGGCAGGCTGCCGCCGAAGCGGCGCAGTCGCTGCGCTCGCTGGGCGAGGAGCCGCGCATCGATCCGTTTGCCGAGCTGGGAGAACAGCTCGCGCAGCTTGCCGCCCCGCCGGGCGACCCCGGCGCGGAGACGATCGACCCGGCAGCGCTCGAACAGGCCGCCTCTGCGCTGCAGAACTCGCCGGACGAGGCGATGCAGCAGGCCGCCGACAATCTGCAGCAGGCAGCCGCCGATGCGCGTGAAGGTGACCCCCCGGCGGCGCAGGAGCAGATCCAGCAGGCTGCCGAGCAGCTTCGCGAAGCGCAGCAGCAGAACGAGCGGCGCCAGCAGGCCGCGCAGGGCGCTACCCAGCAGGCCCAGCAGGCGCAGCAAGCTGGCGAGCAGCTGCGCGACCAGCAGGACCCGCAGGCGTCGCAGAGCGATCAGAACGCGCAGGACTCCGCTGGCGGCGAGAGCCCGCAGGGACAGCAGGAGTCGATGTTCGATCAGCAGGGGACGCAGGACACCCAGGGTGGGCAGGGCGAACAGCAGCTCGACTCGCCGCAGGGCGGCCAGCAGAACGACAGCGGCAGTGAAGACGTCTCCGGCACCAGCCAGGAGAACTCCGGCTCCAGCAGCGATACGTCGGGAAGCAGCACCGCCAGCGGCGCGCAGGGCCAGTCGACGCAGCCGCAGGACTCGCAGCAGCCCTCCCAGGGCGCACAGGAGTCCGAAGGCAGCGGCGGCGTCAGCTCACCTTCCGCGCAGTCGCAGAGCGCCGGCGCGGGCGACCTGGCGGGGGACAGCGGCCAGGTGATGCAGGGCAATCCGCTCACCGATGCCTCCAACAATCCGGATGGCAGTGGCCAGCGCGACTACGAGGCGGTCTATGCGCCGCAGCGCATCGGCGGCCCGCTCGGCGCGGACGAGATCTTCCTGCAGGCCGAGGATCAGAGCGCGCCCAGCGTCGAAGGCGAGTTCGCGCGCAATCCTGAAGGCAACTCGACCGTGCCCTACAACCGTGTGTTCTCGAACTACGCCAACGCCGTCAGCCGCGCGCTCGACAACGGCTACATTCCGCTGGGCCTGCGCGATGTCGTCCGGCAGTATTTCTCGGCGCTCGAACCTTCCAACTGAGACGCCGCGCTTCATTCGTCCGTGCACGCAGAGGATACCGCATGTCGACCGCCGAACTCACCACCGAGCAGTTCAGTCAGCTTGCCCGCCAGATCGAAAGTGAAGTCCGCCGCGTGATCGTCGGGCAGGAGAACGTGGTGCGCAGCGTGCTGATCTGCATCCTCGCAGGCCGCCATGCGCTGCTGGAAGGCGTGCCCGGCCTGGGCAAGACCATGCTGATCCGCACGATCGCCGACGCGCTCGATCTGCGCTTTGCCCGCATCCAGTTCACGCCGGATATGCAGCCGGCAGACATCACCGGCACCGATATCCTGGAGGACTCGGAGGACGGGCGCAGCAAGGTGCGCCGCTTCCAGCCAGGGCCGATCTTCGCCAATCTGGTGCTGGCCGACGAGATCAACCGCGGCACGCCCAAGACGCAGTCGGCGCTGCTGGAGGCGATGGCCGAGAAGACCGTCACGGTCTCCAACCGCACCTACCGGCTGGACCCGCCATTCTTCGTGCTGGCGACGCAGAACCCGCTGGAGATGGAGGGCACGTATCCGCTGCCGGAGGCCCAGCTGGACCGCTTCATGTTCAAGGTGAATGTGACTTTCCCGGGGGTGGAGGATCTGGTCGGCATCCTCGACCGCACCACCGGCACCGACAGCGCATCGGCGCGCAAGGTGGCCAGCGGCCGCCAGGTGATCGGGATGGGCCAGCTTGCGCTGAGCACGCCGATCGCCACGCATGTGACGGAGTACGTCGCGAGGCTGGTGGTCGCCACGCATCCGGACACGCCGGACGCGATCGAGATGGTGCGGCGCTTCGTGCGCTACGGGGCCAGCCCGCGCGGCGCGCAGTCGATCATCCTCGGGGCGAAGATCCACGCGCTGCTGGAGGGCCGCTTCAACGTCGCGTTTGAGGACGTGGCCGCCGTCGCTGCGGATGCGCTGCGCCACCGCCTGCTGCTCAACTTCGAAGGCGTGGCAGAAGGCGTGCAGACCGAAGCGATCGTGGCAGAGCTGCTGCGCGTGCTGCCGCGCTAGTCGCTCTGCTGCGGGGTGGGGCTGATGGGCAGCGCAATGCCGAAGGTGCTGCCCTTGCCGTGCTCGCTCTCGACCAGCAGCCGGCCGCCGTGCAGGCGCACCACCTGATTGACGATCGCCAGCCCTGAGCCAGACCCCTGGTCCTCATACTCGGCGCGGTTGATCTGGTAGAACGTGTCCCAGATGCGTTCCATCTCATCTTTGGGGATGCCGCGCCCCTCGTCGCGCACGGTGAAGATCACTTCCTCTGGCTCGCCGCGCACGCCGATGGTGATCGTGCTGTTCTCCTCAGAAAACTTGACGGCGTTGTCGAGGAGCTGCCCCAGTGCCATCTGCAGGTAGATGGCATCCGCCCAGAACACCGGCAGATCCGGCGTCACCTCGGTGCGGATGTTGCGCGGTCCAAGCTCTTCATTGATGTTGCCCTGCACTGCGCGCAGGATGCCGGTCACATCGCGCATGGGCGAGCGCCGCAGAGCGTAGTTGCGCTGCGCCTCGCCCATTTCGAACTCGACCAGCGTGATGAAATTCTCGATCAGCCGGCGCAGACGCACCGCCCCGGTGCTCACCCCGCGCAGAAACATCAGCATATCCTCGTCGCTCAGGCGGCTGTTTTCGTGCTCGTTGAGCATGTCGGCATAGGCCACGACGAAGGTGAGCGGGGTGCGGAATTCGTGGTTGAGGATGGTGAGGATGCGCCGCTTGACGTCGCTCACCTCGTTGCTGCGCGCGCGGTTGAGGGCGCGCTGGCGGTTGAGGCGGGCTTCCACGGCGATCAGCAGGTCCTGCGGATCGAACGGCTTGACCAGGTAGTCATCGACGCCGAGCTGCTTGCCGCGCTGCACGTCACCGCGCTCACCACGCGCCGTCAGGAAGATGAACGGGATGTTGACCCACGCTTCTTCCTTGCGCACGGCCTGCAGCAGCTCGATGCCGTCCATCTGCGGCATCATGATGTCCGAGACGATCAGGTCTGGCATGAGAGGCTGGCCGCTGCTGCCGCCATGCAGCACGCGCAGCGCCTCATGGCCGTTCTCGGCAGTCATGACGCTGTAGCCCTCAATTTCGAGGACGGTGCGCACGCCTTCCAGCAGATTGATATCGTCTTCGACGATCAGAACTCGCGCTTTTTCCATTTTTCCTTACCATCCTGGATCGACCCCGGAAGGAGAGGACAGCAATTCCTTCAATCATTATCGATTGTTTTTCGCGCGCGAGTGTTGAAGTTTGGTCTACGCCAGCAGATCGCGCAGGCGCAGCACGGCCTGGCGCTGCTCGTCGGTGAGGTGCTCTGGCACGCTGATGAGCACGCGGGCGAACAGATCGCCATGCGTCTCGGGGTCGCGCAGGTGCGGCATGCCTTTGCCGGCCAGCCGGAACTTGCGCCCGCTTTGCGTGCCGGGCGGGATTTTCATCTTGACGGCCCGCCCGAGCGTGTTCACTTCGACATCGCCACCGAGCAGCGCGGTGAACATGTCCACGCGGACCTCTGTGGTCAGGTCGTCGCCGCTGCGCTCAAACGCCGGGTCCGGCTCAACCTCGACGACGAGGTAGAGATCGCCCGGGCTGCCGCCGTTGACCCCCGGTTCACCCTCGCCCGCCAGCCGCACGCGCGTCCCGGTGGCCGCGCCGGGCGGGATTTTGGCGCGGATGGTGCGCTCGTTGCGGGTGACCAGGCGGGTGGTGCCGGAGTAGGCTTCCTTGAGCGTGATCGGCACGCCCTGGGTGATATCGCTGCCATCCGCCGGGATGTTGCTGCGCCCGCCGAACCCGCCGAAGGGCACATCCTGCACCCGCGTGCCGCCGGAACGCCGGCCACGGCTGGCGCTGCCGAAAAGCTGATCGAAGATCGAGCCGAAGTCGCCCAGATCGTCCATGTTGACGTTGGTGGTGTAGGCGCCGCCCGCGCCCGGCATACCGGAGGCCTGCGGATTGACGCTGCCGAAGCGATCGTACGTCTCGCGCTTCTTCTTGTCGCTCAGCACCTCATAGGCTTCGTTGAGCTCCTTGAAGCGTGCTTCGGCAGTCGGATCGTTCTGGTTGGTATCCGGGTGATACTGCTTGGCCAGCTTGCGGAAGGCGCTCTTGATCTCCTTGTCAGACGCATCGCGTTTGACGCCCAGCACCGCGTAGTAGTCTCTGGCCATGCGCACCTTCCCCTGATCTGCATGAATCGTAAGGCAGCAGCGCCAGCCAAGTCAACCACGCGCGGGCTTTCTTACGTATCTTTTACGTGTGTTCGCTAGCGCAGCACCGCCTCAACGGCCATCGATGCGCGTGGCAGGGCATCATCAGGCGTGGCGGGCAGCAGCACCTCCGCCTGCAGATTGGCGGCTGCGCCTGCTGCCAGCGGCGCATCGTCCAGCGGGATGACGCGGAATACCGAGACCGCGCCGCTGGGATCGATGAAGGTGACGATGGCCCGCTGCAGCGCCAGCGCCTCGGGATACGGATTGGAGATTACGCCCGTGACCGTCGCCAGCCGGCCCGACAGCTCCACGCTCAGCCCGCTGACGGGCAGCGAGCGCCAGGGCGAGCCCTGCGCCAGATCAGCGCTGAGCAGGTGCGCCGTCGCGCCCAGGAAGCTGGACCCGGTGGCGCTGAACATGGCGCGGTAAGGGGCGAACCCGCCCGCCGGGATCAGGTTCTGCTCGATCGCCACGTTCTCGATCAGCGGAATCTGGCCTTCGCCGCGCAGCAGCGTCACCTGCACCATCACGCGCTCGACGTCTGAAGGCAGGCTGTTCTGCACACGGCCCAGGCAGATGATGCCGCCGCCGGGCAGTTCTGTGCACTGCGGCGCATCGAGCTGCAGCGGGGCGGGCGTGGGGGTCGCATCACGGAAGCCGGCTTGGTCGCCGGTGGCGAGCACCGCCTGGGAGGTGAATGCCAGCGGGGTGACCGCCGCCAGCGTGATCACGCCGGGCGGCGCAGCAGGGCTGGCGCGGTCAGCAGAGCGGCCTGCTGTAAGCGTCACCGCCGGATAACGCGAACCCGGCGCGGTGGATGCCGCAGAGTCGCCGATCAGGTTGCAGCCAGCGACCCACACACTGCAGAACGCCGTGACGAGCAGCGGCCGCCATCCCCAGTGACCCATCCTGGCGATTATCCCTCAGTTTCCCAATCGCCTGCGCTGTATCCCACATCAGTATAGCCGATCTCGGCACGCGGCGCAGCAGCAAACCCTCGGCAGAAACAGGATTTTCAGGCTAGATTCAGTGCGGTATAGGCGGGCAGCAGGAGCGAAACGATGGACGACGACGGGCGGGCGCGGCGGCTGGGCGAGCTGCTGCGGGCGGGCGGCTGGCGGATGTGCGCGGCGGAAAGCTGCACAGGCGGGCTGATCCTGCACCGGATGACCAACATCCCCGGGTGCAGCGATTACGTGCTGGGCGGTGTGGTGGCCTATGCCAACGCCATCAAGCGCAGCCTGCTGGGCGTGCGCGCCGAAACGCTGGAGGCGCATGGGGCGGTCAGCGCGCAGACGGCAGAGGAG
Organism: uncultured Pleurocapsa sp.; assembly: GCA_964654755.1. Taxonomy (GTDB): domain Bacteria; phylum Chloroflexota; class Anaerolineae; order Aggregatilineales; family Phototrophicaceae; genus Flexifilum. The sequence continues at coordinate 7,619 of CAZZJW010000067.1, forward strand.
ATGGCGCGCGGGGCGCTGGCGCTGTTCGGCGCGGACCTGGCCATCAGCGTGACGGGAATCGCCGGGCCGGGCGGCGCCACGCCGGGCAAGCCTGTCGGGACGACGTTCATCGCGGCAGCGCTGCGCAACGGCGGAATCCGCATCGAGCATCACGTTTGGCCGGGCGGCCGCCTCGATGTCAAGAACGCCAGCGCTGATTGCGCGCTGGAGCTGGCGGCCAGCCTACTGCAGGCGTGAGCGCGGCGCCTACGAACCCGGCGCGAACTCGATGCCGACAGCCACCTGGCCGGTATCTCCGCCCAGCGCGTGCGTCAGCACCAGCCCGTAGATGCCGTCCACAGGCAGGGCAAAGCTGACGATGCCGGCATCGAGCGATCCGCCGGTGTCGTCGCTGGCGGCGATCGGCTGATTGTCGGGGTCCAGCAGCACGATCAGCGGGTCGATGGCATCGCCCGGGCGGGCCTGCGCCGCGATCGTCACGCGCTGGCCCCGCTGGCCGCTGAAGGTGAACACGTAGAGGTCGGCCGGCTGCAGCGAGGCGACGACCGGCTGGCCATCGCTCAGGGTGCCGCCGTCGAGCTGGCGCTCGCCGCTAATCGCCGCGTAGCGCAGTGCGTCCGCAGCGGCCAGCGCAGTTTCGCCAAGCTGTTCGTACACCCCATAGCGCGCCAGCGGCAGCAGCGCCTGGTCGGGGAGCTGACGGATCGCCTCGGTCAGGTCTGGCAGCGCCTGCGCATACTGGCCGAGCGCCGAATATACGAAGCCGCGATTGGCATAGTTGCTGCCGCTGGGCGCGTTGGCGATGGCCTGATCGAAGTCTGCAAGCGCAGAGTCCAGCGCGCCGGACTGCTGGTACACCTGCCCGCGCAGCGCGTACAGGCTGCCCAGATAGGCGGCGCTGGTCTGTGGGGCAAAACCCAGCGCCTTCGTCAGATCGTCGATGGCGGCCTGCTCATCATTCTCGGCAATCGCCGTCAGCGCGCGGCCAAAGTAGCCCTGCGAGTAGCTGGGGTTGAACAGCAGAAACAGGTTGAAGTCGAGATGCGCCCCGGCGATATCGCCGCTGTTCAGCCGCCCGGAAGCGCGTTCGAACAGCGCAGGCAGCACAGCGCCCGGCGCACTCAGCGCACTGGGCGCGGGCGCAGGCGTGGCGTCCTGCGCCTGCAGCACGCCGGGCAGCGCCAGCATCCCGAAAACAAGCATCCCCAGCAGTCGCCGTTTCATGTGCCGCCTCACTTTACATCACCACACATGATTGTATGCGCGTTCGCGCCGGGCGCACGCAAGATTCATCGGATGCACAGCCCGGCTAGCCCACCAGCAGCGCCGTGCGCGCCAGATACTTCAGCACCGCCTCCACCTCATGTCGTAGTTCCGGCCCGCTGTCGTTCATCTTGCGCGGGATGACCACTTCCTGCCCCAGCGCGCGCGCCAGCATTGCGACGTCGTGCGTGCCATCCAGCCGCGAGATCACGAAGCGCGTCACCCGGTCCAGCGTGACCACCTCGTGGCGCTGGTTGGTGACGTCGAAGCCGCCGATCGCCTGAAAACGCGCATAGGCGCTGGCGATCGGGCGCTCGCTGACCTCGGTGACCATCGGCGCTGGCGAAGCGCGCATCTCCAGCATGCTGTAGCTGCGCCCGAAGGCCTGCAGCAGCGTGGCGGCGATGCTGGCGGCGTCCTCCTCGGCGCTGCGCGGCGGAATCTGCAGTGCGTAGTTCGCCTCGCGGGCGGAGAGCACCAGTTCTGCCAGGCGCTGCTCGCGCGGATAGGTGCGGATGAGCTGATCGAAGACGTGGATGGTGAGCGGATCGCCGGTGGTGAACTTCAGTTCCTCGTCCACGACGATGTAGGTCACGCTGCCGCCGTCCGTGCCTTCTGCCGGCGTGCGCTGCATCTTCGAGGTCAGGTAGAGCGCGGGCAGCCGGTCGAGCTTCAGCCGGCGGTCGACCGCCACGTCATCGTGCACCAGCAGCGTTTGCCGGAAGGTGCGATTGCGCAGGAAGTCGAGCGTCTGCTCCAGCTCGATGATGTTGGTGCAGTGCTTGCCGAGAAAGTCCTGGATGCCATCGCCCAGATTGCTGGGCAGGCTGACGGGCAGCACCGACTCGCTGAGGAACTGCAGCCCGGCCGCCTCGAAGCGCTCCATGAACTGCCAGAAGTACAGCGCCTCGTTGTTGAACTCCAGTTCGTCGTGCACGAAGACGTTGTTGGGCTTGGCGTCGAGGTAATCCATCTGCGCCTTGAGCAGGATGTCATAAGCCTTCTGGAAGCGCGCCCAGGCGTTGGTGGACTGGATATCGCGCTCGATGCGGGCGATGCCGGACAGATATTCGCGGGCCACGCGCGCGCGCTCGTTCAGGTCGGTCAGCCCACGCACGCGGTACATCATCGCCTCGCGGCCAATGCCGTACATGCGCCAGCCCGGCAGCACGTTGTAGCTGATGTAGCCGACGCCCTGTGGCGCAAGGTGGCGCTTGAAGATCGTCAGCATGGCCTGCTGCACGGCCTGCGGCACCCACGAGTAGATGCCGTGCGCGATGATGTAGTCAAATTCGCCGAGCGTGTCGTGATTGACATCGAGGAAGTTGAGCGCCTCGAAGCGCATGTTCTCCAGCCGCAGCGCGGCGGCGGTGTCGCGGGCCTGCGCGATCTGCGTCTCGGCGTAGTCGATGCCGACGAACGTCGCGTCCGGGTACTGGCAGGCCATCGGGATGAGGTTTGCCCCGGCAGCGCAGCCCAGCTCCAGCACGCGCGCCTGCGGCACTGGCGCCGGCGTCATGCCCATCAGGTGGGCGAGCATCGCCAGCCGGTCCGGATGCGACTGGGCGAATGCAGCATCCGGGTAGTTGATCTCGTCGTAGGGAGTGGTCATGGGCGGCTCTTCCGTAGGCCGGGCAACACTTCTAGCATAGCGCGCTTCTGATTTCGCGCGAATGGGGTGCAGCGCGCGCCGGGTGTGCAACCTCATCCCCCGGCCCCTTCTCCGTGGGGAGAAGGGGAGCAGGACGCGGTGTTTCTTTAGCCCCTCTCCGATGGCTATACATAGCCACAGGAGAGGAATTCAGGGTGAGGCCGCCTCATCCGTCCCGGCACGCCCTGGCCTGTGCTACACTCGTGCCCATGCACAAAACGATCGTGTTTTCCACGTGGTACACCGGGCTGGGCGGCGGCGAAACCGCGCTGCTGGCGCTGGCCGGCCAGCTTGACCCGGCGCGCTGGCGTCCGCATCTGCTCGTCCCGCGCGAAGATCAGCTCAGCGTGCGCTGGCGGGCGCAGGGCTGGCCGCTGAGCATCGTGCCCTTTCGCGGCGCGAGTGCCTGGTTCGTGCCGGCCCTCTACGCGCGCTTCCCCGCCGTCCGGCGCTTCGAGGCGGTGCTGCGCGCCAGCGATGCTGCGGCGGTGTACAGCGACTACCACAGCCTGCCTTTCGCGCTGCCCGCCGCCCGCCGCACGGGGGCGCTGGCCTCGTGGATATGCTGGGGCTGGTGGTTCCGCCCGCGCCCGTGGCAGCGCCGCTTCTTTCGCCAGCCGGAGGTCAGCTTCGCGGCCTCCTGGGCGGTGCGCGATGGCTTCCTCGGCAGCCCGCCCTTCATGCCGCCCGACCGCCTGCCCGTGCTGCCGCCCGGCGTGGATACCGACCGCTTCCGCCCCGGCGTCGATGGCGGCGCCCTGCGCGCGGAGTTCGGTATCGCTGCGGATGCGCCGCTGGTGGCGCTGATCGCCCGCTTTCAGGATGTCAAGGGGCACGACGTGTTTCAGGACATGGCGCGCGCGCTGCTGGTGCACCTGCCGGAGGCGCGCTTCATCGTCGCCGGGGAGAATGTGCACGGGGTGAACGCCGACGCAGCTTACAAGGCGCGCATCCTCGCCCGCTGGCAGGCGGACCCGCTGCTGAAGCAGTCCATGCGCTACATCGGCTTCCGCGAGGACAGCGAGCGCGTGATCGCTGCCGCCGATGTCGTGGTGTGCAGCTCGCACTTCGAGAGCCTGGGCATGGTGCACCTGGAGACCATGTCCAGCGGCCGCCCGATCGTCAGCACGCGGCGCGGCGGCCCCTCAGAGACCGTGCTGGACGGCGTGACCGGCCTGCTGGCCGACCCGCACGATCCGCAGGCGCTGGCCGAACAGGTGCTGCGGCTGCTGCGTGATCCGGCGCTGCGCGCGACGATGGGCGCCGCGGGCCGCGCGCGGGTGCTGGAGCATTTCTCCGCGCGCGCCTGCGCTGATGGCTTCATGGACGCGCTGGACGAGGCACTGCGCGCGCGCGCTGCGGTGGCGGGCCGCTGACATGCGCGTGCTGTTCGTCTCGCGCTGCCCACCGGCGCCGCTCTTTCTGGGAGACCGGCTGATCCTCCATCATCTGGCGCGGGAGCTGCACCAGCGCGGGCACACGCTCGATCTGCTGGCGTTCGACGACCGCCCGGACCTGCCGGACGCGCAGGCCGAATACGCCGGCCTGTTCGCGCACGTCAGCGTGCTGCCCGCGCCCACGCGCACGCCCGCCGGGCTGCTGCGGCGCATCGCCGACCGGCGCGCGCGCTTTCCGGCCAGCGCGCAGGCCGCCTGGTCTCCCGCGATGTGGCAGGCGATCCGCGCACGGATGACCGCCGTCCGCTACGATCTCGCGCATTTCTTCGGCGGCGTGCAGGTGTACGAGTTCGCCCGCGCGCTGGACGGGCTGCCCGCGCTGATCACGCCGTACGAGAGCTTCAGCCTGCTGCTGGAGCGGCAGTACACCGCCGCGCCCGGGCCGCGCCTGTGGCTGGAACGACAGGCTGCGCGCGCCTGCGAGGCGTTCATGTACACACCCTTCCGCCGGGTGGTGGTGGTCGCCGGGCCGGACCGCGACGCGCTGCTGCGGCTCAATCCGGCGCTGCCGGTCGAGGTCATCCCCAACGGCATTGATCTCGCCCGCTGGCCGCCGCCGGATCCGGCGGCGCCGCGCGTGCCGGGGCGCCTGCTGTTTACCGGCAACTTCGAGTACGGGCCGAACGTCGACGCCGCCCGCGTGCTGGTGACCGAGCTGCTGCCGCACATCCGCGCCGCCTGCCCGCATGCGCATGTGCGTCTGGCCGGCGTGGCCGCCGCACGGGCGCTGGCGGACCTGGCCGCGCTGCCCGGCGTGAGTGTCGCCGGGGAGGTGCCGGAGATGCGCGCCGAACTGCTGCAGGCGGAGGTGTACATCGCGCCGCTGCGGCTGGGCGCGGGCATCAAGAACAAGGTGCTGGAGGCGATGGCGGCGGGCTGCCCGGTGGCCGGGACGCCGATCAGCCTGGATGGCATCGCCGCGCCGGATGGTGAAGCGGCGCTCGTCCGCCCGCTGGCCGGGCTGGTGCAGGCGGCTGTGCTGCTGCTGCAGGATGCGGCGCTGCGCCAGCGGCTGGCGGCGCAGGCGCGTGCGCTGATCGAAACGCGCTACTCCTGGGCGGTCGTGGCAGAAGCCTACCAAAGCCTGTACAGATCCGTTACCATCAGCGCATGATGACCAGCGCTCACCCCCGCACCCTGATCATGATCCCGGCCCTGAACGAGGCCGACAGCATCGCGCATGTGCTGGAACGCATTCACACGCATGTCCCCTGGGCCGATGTGGTGGTGATCAACGACGGCTCGACCGACGACACCGCCGCCATCGCGCGGGCGCACGGGGCGATCGTGCTCAACCAGCCGTACAACGTCGGCATCGGCAGCGCGGTGCAGACCGGCTTCATGTACGCCGCGCGCCACGGCTATCAGGTGACGGTGCAGAACGATGGAGACGGCCAGCACAATCCTGCGGAGATCCCGCTGCTGATCGAGGCGCTGCACGAGCGCGGCGCCGACGTGATGATCGGCTCGCGCTACATCGAGGATCGCGGCTACGTCACGCCGTGGCAGCGGCGCATCGGCATCGTCATCCTGTCGGGCATCATCTCGCTGCTGATGCGCCAGCGCTTCAGCGATCCGACGTCCGGTTTTCGCGCATCGGGCGCGCGGGCGATCGCGCTGTGCGCGCACACCTACCCCTTCGACTATCCCGAACCGGAATCGATCGTGCTGCTGCGCCGTGCCGGGCTGCGCCTGGGCGAAATCCCGGTGACGATGAACCCGCGCTACGGGGGCAAGTCCAGCATCACCCCGCTGCGCTCTGCGTATTATATGATCAAGGTCATCCTGGCGATCCTGATCGACATGATCCGCCAGCGTCCGCACGCCGCCGGCTGAAGCAGCGCGGACGACTGGCACTACCGTCCCCATTCACACAGGAGTGCAACCCGCCCATGAGCCGTCTGGAATCGTTCACCGAGTATATCGAGTCTGCCCGCCAGTCCTGGAGCTGTCCCGGCGCCGCCGTGGCCGTGATCCGGGGCGAGGAGGTGATCTACGAGCACGTGTTCGGCCTGCGCGATGTCGAGGCCGGGCTGCCGGTCACGCCGGACACACGCTTCGCCATGGCGTCGTGCACCAAGTCGTTCGCCGCGATGAGCGTGGCGCTGCTTGTAGATGAGGGCAAGCTGGAGTGGGACAAGCCAGTGCGAGAGTACATGCCGGAGTTCGTGCTGGCGGATGAGTACGTCACGCAGCATGTCACCGTGCGCGACATGCTGTGCCATCGCACCGGCCTGCCGCGCCACGACTTCGCCGCGTGGCGGCTGGACCTGCCGCTGGCGGAGTTCATCAGGCGCATGCGGCACTTCAGGTTCAGCGCATCCTTTCGCGAGAAGTTTCAGTACAACAACCTGATGTACTACGCCACCGGCTATCTGGTCGAGCGCGTGTCAGGGCTGCCGTGGGAGCAGTTCGTGCACGAACGCATCTTCACGCCGCTGGGCATGACGGCCTCGAACTTCCACCCGGAAGCGCCGCTGCCCGGCCAGATCACCGCCTGGGGCTATCGTGTGGAACGCGATGACGATGGCCGGCCAGCCGGGCTGACGCGCACCGAGCACGGCAAGCACACCACGCTTTCGCCGGGGGCAGCGGGGGCGCTGTTCTCCACGCTGGCCGATCTGCGGCAGTGGCTGCGCGTGCAGGTCAATGGCGGGCGCGCGGGCGATGTGCATCTCGTCTCGCCCGACAACCTCAGGCAGATGCATCTGCCGCAGATGGTGATCCCCGGCGGCGGCGTGAGCGAGGCGCTGCACGGGAACAGTATTTTCACCTACGGCCTGGGCTGGTTCGCCGAGCCGTACCAGGGCCGCACGCTGGTGCACCACGGCGGCAACGTCGAAGGCTGCAGTTTGATGATCGGCTTCGTGCCGGAAGAGAAGCTCGGCATCATCTGCCTGACCAACGTCGGCATGCTGCCACTGCGCGATGTCGTGCTGTACGAGGCGATCGACCGTGCGCTCGATCTGCCCGACCGCGACTGGAACACGCGCTATCACGGCCTGTACGACCCGATGATCGAGGGCATGGCGCGAGACAAGCGCGTCTCCGCCAGCGCGCGCATCGAGGGCGCGCCGGCCACACACCCGCTGGAAAGCTACGCCGGCCTGTTCGCTGCCGAGGGCTACCCCGATATCGCGGTGCGCCAGACGGAAGACGGCGGCCTGCAGATGTCAACCGTCGGCAGCCTGGACTGGTCTGCGCTGCGCCATTACCACTACAACATCTTCGAGTGGCACTGGCCGGACTTCAACCAGTGGATGAAGGTGAGTTATGTGGTGAACGATGCGGGCGAGGTCAGCGCGATCTCGGTGCCGATTGAGCCGGACGTGGAGAATGTGGTGTTCGCGCGCAAGCCGCTGGAGCTGCCGGAGGAGGTGCAGGCGGCGCTGCTGGGGGCGTATGCGCCGCCGATTGAGGGCATGCTGATGACGGTGACGCGGCGCGAGGGCCGGCTGTACATCACGCCGCAGGGCGGCACGGCGGAGGAGCTTCGACCGTACCGGCTGGATGAGGCGGTGGTGGGGCTGGAAGCGAAGCGGGTGCGCTTCGACTTCGTGCGCGAAGGCGGCCAGATCACGCGGCTGGTGATCCGCCAGCCGGGCATGACGCTGGAAGCGCCGCGCCAGCCGGCATAGCGCGAGCGGGGTGGGGGGCGGCCTGACGACGGGCCGCCCCCGATTCCCACTAAGCGTGCGGACTGCAGTTCTGAATTCCCTGGTCGTTGCCGTGCAAATCTGCTTGTCAGTTCATCGTCCCCGTCCCCCTCTGCGCATCGCGTCGCACGCTCTTCTGCCATCCTGATCAACTCAGTTCTCTTCGTTTCAGATGCGGGTTCTGAGAGGCTCACACGAGTCGCTTAGAAAACAGATTCATGTTGAGATAGAATTTGATCGTTGTATTTACGTGTCAGTAGGAATGCGCTTTTTGGAGGAAGATCGTGTCCACCCGCTCCGAACAGGATCAGATGAATCTTGCACGCACTCTGATTGAGCAGAAACGCTACACAGAAGCACGAGACATCCTGACAGAGCTGGATAATTCCCTTGCGCGAGACTGGGTGTTCAAGATCGATCAGATTCTTTTGGGAGATCCGTTTCAGAGCACAGTTCCAGCGCTTCCTCAGCAGCGCGGGCCATCGCTGTTTCAGAGCGCAGTCGGCATCATGACCAGCCACGATTGGGAAGTGGTGACTTTCGCGCATAATGTGGCGTATTTCAAGAAGCGGAAAGGCCCGAATAGCCTTGTAGCTGGAATAGTGGTTGTGCTATTCGGTTTGATTGGATGCGCGCTGGTCTGCCTTTCAATCGCAACGTCACGGTTTGTCACCGTGTCATTCACTGAACTTGCGGACGGGTCGTTGGTGATGACGAAGAAGAACGGTGAATTTCCGATTACCGATCTGAGGCATGTTGAGGAAATGGCCCGTTCGGTCAAGCGAGGCCCCACCTATATAGGGGCGATCGCAGGGGCTGTCCTTGTGACTATTCTGGTTTACCTCTGTATCGTTTTCTTCTACACTCCAATTGCGTACTTCTGATAAATGAAATCGACGGATTTCAGAGAACACGCTCTACTGCGCTTGAGGGATGCCGCGCCAGCCGGCATAGCGCGAGCAGGGCGCGGGGCGGCCTGACGACGGGCCGCCCCTTGCCAGTGCCTACTTCGCCCGCGTCAGGAATTGCCTGGCTGTCGCGGCCAGCGGCACCGCGAAGGCGATGAGAAACGCAGTGTTCAGCACGGCGTTGCCCGCATAACCGCTCAGCAGCGAGAAGGGCGTGTCGAGCGCGTACCACACCACGATCGATGCAGTGACCGCCACCCAGCCGAGGCGCTCGCCCCGGCGAAACGGCCCGAGCAGCCACCCCGCCAGCGAAATCGCCCAGCCCACCATCACCGCGCCCAGCACGCCATTCGTGAAGCGCAGGTAGGCGCCGGCCTCCGCCCCGAAGCGCGCGTCGATGCCGGTGCCCGACAGCACGATGACGTCGAAAAACCTCACCATCGCTTCCGGCAGCACCAGAAACGCCAGCCCGAACAGGCCCGTGCCGATGGTTGCTGCCATCAGCCAGGCAAACCAGATGCGCCCTGCAGATCTCATACGTCCTCCCGGTTGTGCGCGGCACACTTCTGCCACCCTCAATAAATGACCGACTGGTCAGTTATTCATCAGGATAGCGGGTCAACTGCCGCTTGTCAATGACTGGCCGGTCATTTATCCTGCGGCCATGCCAAGACCGAACGTCAGTGACCAGCGCAAGGCAGAGATTCTGCAGGCAGCAGCAGCCACCTTCGCCCGGCTTGGGCTGGAGCGCGCGCGCATGGATGATGTGGCCGCCGCCGCCGGGCTGAGCAAGGGCACGCTGTATCTGTACTTTCGCAGCAAGGACGCGCTGGTCGAGGCGCTGCTGCATGCGCTGTACGCCCCGCTGAGCGCGGCACTGCTCGTGCTGGATGGGGAGGGGCCAGCTTCCGCTCGTCTCACCCGCTATGTCGACGTGGTGCTGCAGATCTTCAGCGACATGCAGCCGCTGAGCGCGCTGGTCTTCGATGCGTACGCGATGGCAACCCGTCACGACAGCGCCCGCGCGCTCATGGCCGGCTACCTGCGCGACTATCATGCGGCGCTGGTGCGCGTGCTGCGCGACGGCGTGGCGGCAGGCGACTTCCGCGCCATCGACGCCGACGCCATCGCCACGCTGCTGATCGCCGCGCTGGACGGCCTGATGCAGATCGCGGCGGTCGATCCCGAGCGCGTTGCCATTCGCCAATCGGGCCAAATGACGCTACAGTTCATCCTGAATATGATTCGCATTCAGTCGCAGGATCCATCATGACGCTTGATGCGCTTGCCCACCTTTCGCCCGTCTGGTCACACCTGACCACCTTTCAGCCCGTGCGCGGAGAGGGCGCGTATCTCTACGACGCTGAAGGCGCGCGCTATCTCGATTTCACCAGTGGCATCGGCGTGACCAACACCGGCCACAGCCACCCGCGCGTGGTCCGCGCGATCCAGGAGCAGGCGGCGAAGCTGCTGCACGGGCAGATCAACGTCGTGCTGCCGCCCAGCGTGGTCGCGCTCAGCCATGCGCTGGCCGAGGTGGCGCCGCCGGGCATCGACAGCTTCTTCTTCTCCAACAGCGGCGCAGAGGCGACCGAAGCGGCCGTCAAGCTGGCGCGGCAGGCGACGAAGCGCACCAACCTGATCGTCTTTCAGGGCAGCTTCCACGGGCGCACCGCCCAGACCATGGCGATGACCACCTCCAAGACGGTCTACCGTGCAGGATATCAGCCGCTGCCGGGCGGCATCTTCGTCGCGCCATTCCCCTACGCCTATCAGTACGGCTGGGACGAGCAGACCACGATTGACTGGTGCCTGGATCAGCTTCATCTGCTGCTCAAGAGCCAGACCGCGCCGGAGGAGACCGCCGCCATCATCATCGAGCCGGTGCTGGGCGAAGGCGGCTATGTGCCCGCGCCCGCCCGCTTCCTGGCGGAACTGCGCGAGCTGTGCACGCACTACGGGATCATGCTGGTGATCGACGAGGTGCAGAGCGGCTTTGGGCGCACGGGCACGCTGTTCTGCATCGAGCAGGCCGGCGTTGCGCCGGACATCCTGGTGATGGCCAAGGGGCTGGGCAGCGGCGTGCCGATCTCCTCAGTGGGCGCGCCTGCCGAGCTGATGCGCCGCTGGACGACCGGCAGCCACGGCGGCACCTATGGCGGCAACGCGCTGGCGGCAGCGGCGGCGCTGGCTACGCTGGAGGTGATGCGCGAGGAGGACCTGCCGGGCAACGCTGCCCGCATGGGCACGCACCTGATGGAAGGACTGCGCGCGATGCAGGCCGAGTTCCCCATCATCGGCGATGTGCGCGGGCGCGGCCTGATGATCGGCGTGGAGTTCACGCGCGAGGGCCACCCGGACAAGGACGCCGCCAAGGCGGTGCAGAAGGCGGCGCTGGAGCAGCGTATGCTGTTGCTGACCTGTGGCAGCTACGAGAACACCATCCGCCTGATCCCGCCGCTGGTGATCGGCGCGGGCGAAGCGGATGCGGCGCTGCGCGTGCTGGCGGAAGGCGTGGCGCGGGCGCAGGGCCAGGCGCAGCAGCGGGCGTAGGCGTTCTGCGAACCGAGACATCGCGATGAGATAGTGACGGGAGGATGCGGATGTTCACGCGTTCGACGCAGCGCTCGTGTTTCATCATCGGGCCGATGAAGGATGCGCACCTGAAGGAGCGCGCACGCCTGATCAAGCTGGCGCAGCACGTGATTGGGCCGGTCCTCAGCGATATCGGCAGGCGCGATGGCGTCACCTACACCGTGACCACGCCCTATGACCAGATCGGCAGCCATATCGTCAATGATGTCATCAACGCGATCGACCGCGCGCACATCGTGATCGCCGATCTGACGGACAGCAATCCGAATGTGTTCTACGAACTGGGGATCGTGCATGCGCTGGGGAGGCCGTGCATCGCGGTGATCGAAGAGCGCATGATCCTGCTGAAGAATGGCAGGACCAAACGGCAGGATCTGCCGTTCGATGTGAAGGCCTACCGGGCGCATTACATCAACCTCGACAAGGACGAATACCTGCAGGCGCAAGCGCTGCTGCGTCCATACCTGGAGAAGGCGCATCGGGAGTCTGACTGGCGTAAGCTGGAAAACCCCGTGATCGACTTCTATCGCGCGCCGCTCACGTTCATTTCTCCGGCATTTGCGCTGGCGCACAACTACTATCACAACTTCGTCAAGCCGGTGGTTGAAGCGATCATCCGGCGCGACGGCGCGAACTATCAGTACAACATCGTCACGGGCACGAAGGCCGTGCCCAATCCGCAGCGGCCGGAGGAGTGCGAGGTGCTTCCGCCTGAGAAGCGGCGCAAGCTGCAGCTGCACGTGATCGTGCCGGTGCGCATCCCGCTGGCGAAGCACAACTACGTCGACAAGCTGAAGGGCCAGCCTGATCTGTACTCGACATTCGTCGGCAGCAGCGGGCGTCCGTTCGGCTGCTTCATGCGCGCCTACGACGGCGAAACGGCATTCGCGCTGGTGGACATTCCGACGACGATTCGCGGTATGGAGGATGCGGTCAAGCGCCGCCTGCGCGGTCAGTTCATCTCGTATGATGAGCCGGAGTTCCGCGAGTTTGAGGCGCAGGAGATTGAGCGCTTTGTGGTGATGCTGCAGACGTTCATCACTGAAAACGACCTGGGCGCAGACTTCAGCAATCGCGTGAAGATCGTGCTGTACGACCCGGATCGCCCCGGGGACATGCTGTGGCTGCACAACGCGCTGGTGGAGAACCGCTAGGCGGCACACCCGGCGCAGTGCGGGGGCGGCATCTGGTCGAGATAGGGAATATCTGATGCGCGTACTGGTCATCAATCCGGCGCTGGTGCGCCTGCACAGCCTCGGTGCCTGCGAGCAGGACCGGCTGCGCAACATCGACACCCTGCGGCGCCTGGGGCATACCGTCCATGTGCTGACGGGATGGATGCCCTATCAGTCTGTCGACGAGGTGCAGCGCTTCTACGCACAGCGCCAGATCGACAGCACGCTCAGCCCGATCGGCGGCGGGCACGGCCCCGGCCGCTGGCTGAAGCTGGCGCAATGGGATGGCATGGCCTGGGAGTACGCCTCACCGGCCTTTCTCGACGCCGTGCGGCGCGCGCTGGCCGCCTTCCAGCCGGACCGCGTGTGGTGCCACGGAAGCTATCTGTGGGCGCCCGCGCTGGCGGCGCTGCGCAGCGGCGTGCCTGCCGTGGTGCGTTCCGTCAACTACGAGCCGATGCAGCTTCTGCATGAGAACCGGCGCTCGCCCCGCGACATGATGCGCTATCTCGGCAAGGCCGCCGGCGAACGGCACGCGGCCAGCGCGACGGTGCTGGCGGCGATCACTCCGGCGGAGGTAGACATCTACCGCCAGATCGCGCCGACGGCCAATGTGGTGCTGCTTCCGCTGCAGACTCTGCCGGACGTGCTGCGTTCCCCGCGCCCGCAGCCTGCGCGCAGTCCGCTGCGGGTGTTCTTCATGGGCGCGAGCTACAACGTCGCGCACAACCGCCGGGCGCTGCGCTTCATCCTCGATGATCTCGTCCCGCTGACACGTGCTCAGGCGCCCGGGGAGTTCGTCTTCCACATCTTCGGCAGCAAGGTCCCGGCGGACCTGGCCGAGCGCGCGGCGGACGATGTGCGCTTCGATGGCTACGTGCCGGACCTGGATGCCAGCCTGGAGACGATGGATATCGCGCTGGCGCCTTCTCTGGCCGGCGTCGGCATGCAGCAGAAGGTCTTTGAGCCGCTCTGCCGTGCGTTCCCAACGGTGACGCATGCGCGCGCGCTGGCCGGCTACGCCTTTGAGCCCGGCGTACACGTGCTGACCGCCGAGGATGCCGCCGGCTATGCCGCGCATCTGCTCAGCCTGCGCGAGCCGCAGCGGCGGGCGGCGCTTTCGCAGCAGGCTGCTGCGCAGACGGCACAGTTGTTCAGCCAGGCAGCGATGGATGCGCGTGTGTCTGCGCTCATGGAGGCATAGCGGCGCATTACGCTCTCGCTGACTGCGATCTGGGAGGGGGCAGGTGTTCAGTACGCTGGCAGATCTGATGCAGCAATTCGACTTCACCGCGGAGGACCTGGCGGAGAACCGCGCAGGCC
>CAZZJW010000068.1:0-21236 GCA_964654755.1 uncultured Pleurocapsa sp.
GGGGGGATGTACGAGGTAACCTGCAGTGCACCCGAGCCTGGCCTTACCCCAGTTTGGCGGACGCCCAAATTGTCCGATAGACTGCATGTAAGGAGCGAGCGATGGGATACAGGAAGTACAGCGACGGGTTCAAGCGTGAGATACTGGGGATGGCCGCACAAGGCGAAGCGGGGCAGCGGAATCCCCCCCAGAAAAGCAAACATCCGCCGCCAATGAAAGCGCCGGATGTTCGGACTGGCTCCAGTCAGTCTCCACAGCCTGGATTCGAACCAGGAACCGATCGGTTAACAGCCGATTGCTCTGCCGTTGAGCTACTGTGGAATGATATGCACGCGATAGGGTAGCACCGGCCCCCCGCCAATGTCAAGGTGTTTTTTCCCGTGCTGCGCGGTAACATCACCTCATAGGGAGGGCACGCCGATGACCGTCGATGTTCGCAAAGTCTCCAGCAAAGCCGACTTCAAAGCCTTCTTCGAATTCCCCTGGACCATCTATCGCGGAGACCCCAACTGGGTGCCGCCGCTGCTGTCCATGCGCCGCGAGCTGTTCGACCGGCAGAAGGGCGCCGCCTGGGAGTATATGGATGGCGACCTGTTCACCGCCTGGCGTGGCGACCAGATCGTCGGCACGATCGGCGTGGTCGAGAACCGCCGCCACAACGAATTCCACGACGAGCACATCGCCTGGTTCGGCGCGTTCGATGTCTTCGACGATCAGGAGGCCGCGCACGCCCTGTTCGAGGCGGCGCTCGCCTGGGCCCGTGGCCGCGGGCTGACCGCGCTGCGCGGCCCGCAGACCTTCACCACGCACGAGGAGACCGGGCTGCTGGTCGAGGGCTTCACCCGCCCCGTCATCCTCTACTCCTACAACAAGCCGTACTATCAGCGGCTGGTCGAGGCCGAGGGCTTCACCGGCGTGATGGACACCTATGGCTACTACCTCAGCGCGGCAAAGGCCGTCGAGATCGGCACGCTTGACCGGCTCAACCGCCTGAGCACCGCCATCGAGAAGCGCAACAAGATCCGTGTGCGCATGGCCGATCCCAAAAATCTCAAGCAGGAGTTCCAGCTTTTCAAGGAGCTGTACAACGCGGCCTGGGAGAAGAACTGGAGCTTCGTGCCGATGACCCCGCGCGAACTGGACGTGATGGTCAAGTCGCTCGGGCAGTTCTTCGACTATCACCTGTCATTCTTCGGCTATGTCGATGACGAGCCCGCCGGCATGGTGATGGGCCTGCCCGACTTCAACCAGGTGCTGCAGAAGGCGCAGCCGCGGCCAGGCACGCCGGAACTGTGGACGCTGCTCAAGGCGGTGTACTACTGGAAGGTCGCCCGGATCATCGACTGGGGCCGCGTGCCGCTGCTGGGCGTGAAGGAGAAGTTCCGTGGCAAAGGCGTGGACGTCGTGATGTACGCCGCGCTGCTGCGCTCGATGATCGAGAATGGCTACAAGCACTCGGACTCCGGCTGGATCCTCTCCACCAATCAGCCGATGACGGGCATCGCGAAGAACGTCGGCGGCGAGGTCTACAAGGTCTACCGCTACTACGAGAAGGCGCTCTGATCCCGCGCGCGCAACCCCGCGCCGGTTGAGGGAGGTGCTCATGCGCGTATTTCTCTTCCGCCATGCCGAAGCGCAGCCGCAGGGCAGTGCGCCGGATTTCGAGCGCGCGCTGACGCCCGCCGGCACAGAGCGCACCCGCCGGGCCGCCCGCGCGCTCGCCGAGCTGCAGCTTGCGCCCGCCCGCCTGCTCAGCAGCCCGCTGCTGCGCGCGCGCCAGACGGCCGCCGTCCTGAGCGAGGCGCTGCGCACGCCCGTCGAGATCAGCAGCCTGCTGGGATACGACTTCAGCGCCGCCGCGCTGCGCGAGCTGCTGCGCGACCTGCCCGCCGATGCCGATGTGCTGCTGGTGGGCCACGAGCCGACTTTCAGCGCCGTCGTGCGCGATCTCACCGGCGCGGAGGTCGACTTCAAGCGCGGCGGCATGGCGCGCATCGATCTGCTGGCTGGCGCAGCAGACCGTGGCACGCTGGTCTGGATGATTGCCCCACGCCTGTTCGACCTGATGGATCCGCGCGCCTGAGCGCCGGGGAGGTGACCGATGGCCGCACATGACCCCTTCATCGGCGCGTGGCAGCTGCTCTCGCAGGTGGCGCTCGATGCCGACGGCCAGCAGACGGACGCGCGCGGTCCGCACCCCGTCGGCCTGCTGATCTACCAGCCCAACGGCTGGATGAGCGTGCAGCTCATGCGGCGCGAACGGCGCAGCGGGCTTTCGCTCAACGCCATCCACACCGCCATGAGCGAGTATCTCGGCTACTTCGGCACGTATGTCGTCAATCCCGCCAGCGAAACCGTCACGCACTTCGTTATCGGCGCCTCATTTCCGGGCTACATCAACACCCAGCAGGTGCGCTTCTACCGCTTCGAGGACGATGGCGACCGGCTGATCCTGGCCGCCGAGGCCACCCTGCCCGGCCAGACGCAGCGCATCCTCACCTGGAAGCGCGCCTGATGCGCCTGCCATGACCGCGCTGACCGAGTCTCCGCAGCTGCTCGCCCGCCTGCTGTGGACGGATCCCACGACCGATGAGGCGCGGGAGTTCTTCCTGTCTGAAGGGGCCACCGTCAGCATCGGCCGCCAGGAGAGCAGCGACATCTTCATCTCCGAGCAGCATGTCTCGCGCCAGCATGCCGTCATCAGCTATCAGGATGGCGTGTTCGTGCTGCGCGATCTGGGCAGCGCCAACGGCGTCTTCCTCAACGACGCCCGCGTGACCGAGCCCATGCCGCTGCTGGCTGGCGACACCATCCGGCTGTACGTGCCCACGCTGTTCTTCGCCGCGGTCGCCGTCAACCTCGATGCGCGCCAGATCAGCGCGCATGGCGGCACGGTGATCACGCCGATCGCCAGCAGCGGGCGGGGCGAGCTCATCATCACCACTGGCCCGCAGGAGGGCACGTCCATCCCGCTGCTCAAGGCCAGCATGACGATCGGCCGCGCCAGCTCGCGCGCGGACTGGGAGATCCGCCTGCAGGATGCCTCGGTCTCGCGGCCACACGCCCGCCTCACGCTGCAGGACAGCACCTGGCTGCTGACGGACCTGGGCAGCGCCAACGGCACGTTCGTCAACGGCACGCAGGTCACGGAGAAAGGGCGCGCGCTGCGCGATGGCGATGTGATCGCCTTCGGCACCTCCGTCTGCCTGTACCGCGCCGGCTGAAGCCGCCCCGCCGCAACGATCGCGCGCGCGGCACTTCCGGTATAATCAGACCATCGGCATCCTCAGTGCAGCACCGGATCGTCATGGTCTCGTCCACCCAGCTCATCATTCGGCGGCGCGCCCGCAAAGCGCGCAAGACGGCGGCGCGGCGGCGCAGCGCCTTCTGGTGGGGCCTGTTCGCCGCAGCCTTCAGCGTGCTGTTCGTGCTGCCGCTGGGCGGGGCGGCGGCAGGCGCGGCGATCGTGTACAACGACTCCATCCGCGGCCTGCCACAGCCGCAGCAGAGCATCAGCACGCTCACCGCGCAGGGGGTGACGCGCTTCTACGATCGCGCGGGCACGCGGCTGCTCTACAGTCTGGAGGATCCGCTGGGCGATGGCCGCGCATGGGTGCCGCTCCAGGTGCTGCCTGCCTACGTGCCCACCGCCATGCTGGTGCTGGAAGACCCCGACTTTCTGCAGACGCCCGGCTTCAACCCGTTCAGCGCCGCCAGCGCCCTGCTGGACAACGCGCTGATCGAGACGCGCCCGCCCGATGCCAGCATCACCGGCCGGCTGGTGCGCAATCTGCTTAACCCCACGCCCAGCGGCGCCGTGGCCGTCAACCTGGCGCGGCAGCGCGAGATCGCGCTGGTGGCCGAGATCAACCGCCTGTACTCCCCGCCGCAGGTGCTGGAGTGGCATCTCAACACCGAGTACTACGGCAACGAGGCCTATGGCATCGAGGCGGCGGCGCAGATCTACCTGGGCAAGCCAGCTTCCGCGCTGACGCTGGGCGAGGCGGCGCTGCTGGCGGCCATCCCCAACGCCCCGCAGTACAACCCGTTTGAGGATGAGATCGCCGCCCGCGCGCGCGGCATCGATGCGCTGCGCATGCTGCGCACCGCCGGCCAGATCACCGACGCGGAGTTCGAAGCGGCGGCGGCGGAGAACATCCGCTTTCGCACCGAGAACTACATCGCGCAGCTCGCGCCGGACTTCATGACCTATGCCCGCCGGCAGGCCGAGCACATCCTCACCGATCTCGGCTATGATGGCCGGCAGATGGTGGCGCGCGGCGGGCTGGAGATCACCACCACGCTCGACAGCGACCTGTTCCTGCAGGCGGAATGCGCCCTGCGCGGCCAGCTCGCCAGGCTGAACGGCGCGCCCCCCGTGACCGAGGCGCTGGATGGCACGCCGTGCATCGGCGTGGGCTTCCTGCCGGAGACGGGCAGCCTGGGCGGCGCGCAGCCCCCGGACACCGGCGCGCTGGTGCTGCTGGATGCCGCCAGCGGCGAAATCCGTGCGCTGGTGGGCGCGGCAGACAGCGCGCTCTATCAGCCCGGCGCGGCGCTGCTGCCCTTCGTCTACCTCGATGCCTTCGTCAACCCGCGCCAGCTCACCAGCCCGGCGAGCATGGCGCTCGACATCCCACGCTCCTTCCCCGGTGCCGAGGAAGGGCTGATCTACAATCCGGCCAATCCCGACGGGCGCTTCTACGGCGTGATGAATCTGCGCTCCGCCATGAGCGCCGCGCTGCTGCCCCCCGCCGCCGAGATGGCCTTCCGCCAGGGCATGGGCAGCATCCTGCGCACTGCCCACCAGATCGGCATCAACACGCTGGCCGATGACACCTACGACATCATGCTGCTCGAACGCGGCGGGCGCGTATCCGCGCTCGATCTGGCCTACGCCTACTCCGTGTTCGCCACGCTGGGCGACATGCGCGGCGTGACGGTCGAGCCGCAGGCGCGCGGCTTCCGCGGGCGCGATCCGGTGGCGGTGCGCGAAATCCGCGACCGCGACGGCCAGCTGCTGTGGACGTACGACTCCGCCAGCGCCACCACCTGCGCCACGCTCGATACCTGTACCCCGCTGCTGGAGGACGCGCTGGCCTATCTGGTCAACGACGTGTACGCCGACCGCACGCCGCGCTGGCAGACTCTCGGCCAGGGCAACGCGCTGGAGATGGACCGGCCAGCGGCGGTGGTCAGCGGGCGCGGCGGCGACGGCACAGAGAGCTGGACCATCGGCTACACGCCGCAGATCGTCGCGGCGGTGCATGTGGGCCGCACAGATGGCGAGGCGCTCTCGCTCGATCCGTGGGGGGTGGATGGCGCCGGGGTGATCTGGCGCGCCGTGATGGACTACGCCCACCTGCGCGATGGCCTGCCCGCAGCCACCTGGGAGCGCCCGCCGCTGGTGACGGAGATGCAGGTATGCGAACGCAGCGGGCTGATCCCCAACGGCGTGTGTCCGACGTATCTCGAAGTCTTCCGCGACGGCATGCAGCCGCGCCAGATCGACAGCTACTGGCAGGTCAAGGATGTCAACAGCCGCACCGGCCAGCTCGCCACCATCAACACGCCCGCCGAGCTGGTGCAGCAGCGCACGTACTTCGTCCCGCCAGACGAGGCGCTGGAGTGGTGGCGGGATGCCAATCTGCCGCTGCCGCCCGTCGACTACGACACCGTCAGCGTGCCGGAGGTGCTGTCCTCCACGCGTATCCTCGCGCCGGAGGCCTTCAGCTACGTCGGCGGCGTGGTGCCGGTCTTCGGCCAGATGCAGGCGGACGCGCTGCAGTATTACCAGCTCTCCTACGGCCAGGGCCTCAACCCGTCCAGCTGGATCGACGTGGGCGGCCAGCGCACCGGCTACAGCCCGGGCGAGGCGCTGGCTGAGTGGGACACCGCCGGCCTGGACGGACTGTACAGCCTGCGCCTGGTGGTCACGCGGGAGGACAACACCTTCGAGAGCGACGCCGTGCAGGTGACCATCGACAACATCGCGCCGGCGGTGGCGCTGGATTCGGTCGAGCCGGGCAAGGTCTACCGCTTCCCGGGAGACGCGCAGGTGCAGCTGGATGCGCGCGCCACCGACAACATCGCCATCAGCCGGGTGGAGTTCTACCACAACGACGAGCTGCTGGGCGCGGATGAGAGCTGGCCGTATCAGCTGAACTGGCGGATTTCCGCGCCGGGCACAGAACGCTTCCGTGCGGTGGTGTTCGATGCCGTGGGCAACCGCGCCGAGAGCGAGATCACCATCGACATCCTGCGCGCCGGCGGATGAAGCAGCGTCGCCAGCCCCCGTCTTGCATTTCGCGCGGCATCCGGCACAATACCGGCATGCTCCGCCTGCGTCTGTGATCTCCGCTGATGAGTGAACCCTCCCGCTGCCGCATCGTCGTCAAGGTAGGCACCAGTGTGCTGACCGGCGGCACGCCGCGCCTCAGCCCGCCGCGCATGCTGCAGATCGTCCAGCAGATGGCCGCGCTGCATTCCGCCGGGCACGAGGTAGTGCTGGTCACCAGCGGCGCGGTGGCCGCCGGCCGCGAGCGCCTCGGCTTTCCGGAGCTGGCGCCGGCGCTGCCCGTCAAGCAGATGCTGAGCGCTGTCGGGCAAAGCCGCCTGATGGGCCGATACAGCGCGCTGTTCGACATCTTCGATCTGGTGGTGGCGCAGGTGCTGCTCACCCGCGAGGATCTGGGCAACCGCACGCGCTTCCTCAACGCGCGCGACACCCTGCTCACGCTCATCGATCAGCGCATCATCCCCATCATCAACGAGAATGACACCATCGCCACCGACGAAATCCGCGTGGGCGACAACGACAACCTGTCGGCGCTGGTGGCCACGGTGATCGAGGCCGATCTGCTCATCCTGCTGACCGATCAGCCCGGCCTGTTCACCGCAGACCCGCGCACGCATGCCGATGCCCGGCTGATCGAGCGCGTCGAGCGCATCAGCGAAGACACCTTCGCGCTGGCGGGTGGGGCGGGCACGCGCCTGGGCACCGGCGGCATGGTCACCAAGCTGCAGGCCGCCCGGCTGGCCACACGCGGCGGCGTGGCCACGATCATCGCCAGCGGCTCGCTGCCGGATGCGCTGGCGCGGATCGTGGCGGGCGAAGCGGTCGGCACACGCTTTGAGGCGGCTGCCGGCCATGTCGAGCGCCGCAAGCGCCGCCTGCTGATCGAGCGCCCGCGGGGCCGCGTGCATGTCGATGCCGGCGCTGCGCGCAAGCTGCGCGAGGGCGGCGCCAGCCTGCTGCCCGTCGGCGTCACGCACATCGACGACGAGTTCCGGCGCGGCATGACCGTCGCGGTGGTCGGACCGGATGGCGCCGAGATCGCGCACGGGCTGTGCAGCTACAGCAGCGAAGATGCGCGCCGGATCGTCGGCGCACGCTCAACGCACATTCAAGATATCCTGGGCTATACTTACGGAGATGCCCTGATTCACCGTAACAATATGGTGATAATGGGCTAAGCGATGGACGGGGAGAGGATAATGCCTGACCTGGCGCAGATTGGTGCGCGCGCCCGAACCGCAGCACGCGCGCTCCTGCGGGCCACCACCGACGAGAAGAACCACGCGCTGCTGGCGATCGCCGACGCGCTGGAGGCGCAATCCGCCCACATCCTGGCGGCCAACGCGCGCGATCTCGATGCGGCGCGCGCGCGCGGGCTGACCGAGACGCTCATCCGCGACCGCTTCGATCTGGCGCGGCGTATGGAGGGCATCATCGCCGATGTGCGCAAGGTGGCGACCCTGCCCGACCCGGTCGGCGCGGTCATCCAGCACAGCACGCTGCCCAACGGCCTGCACACCGAGAAGCGCCGCACGCCGATCGGCGTGATCGGCATCATCTATGAGGCGCGGCCCAATGTCACGGTGGACTGCGCGGCGCTGGCGCTGAAGACCGGCAACGCCTCCGTGCTGCGCGGCGGCAGCGAGGTCTTCCACAGCAACAGCGCGCTGATCGCCGCCATCCGGGGCGCGCTGGAAGCGGCGGCCATCCCCACCATCCCCGCCGACTGCGTGCAGTTCATCGACAGCACGGACCGGGCCTATGTCGAGGCCATGCTGCGCCTGAGCGAGCACATCGATCTGATCATCCCGCGCGGCGGCGCTTCGCTGCATCAGTTCTGCCGCGAACACGCCACCATCCCGGTGATCACCGGCGGGCTGGGCGTGGTGCACATCTTCGCCGACGACAGCGCGAAGATAGATGACGCGCTGGCGATCGTCACCAACGCCAAGACGCAGCGGCCGAGCGTGTGCAACGCCGTGGATACGCTGCTGGTGCACGAGGCCATCGCCGGCGACTTCCTGCCGCGCGTGGTGCAGCATCTGGGCGCGATGGGCGTGGGCTTTCGCGCCGAGCCGCGCGCGCTGGCGCTGGTGGGCGGGCTGGACGGCGTACAGCCTGCCGGGCCAGACGACTTCGACACCGAATGGATGGCGCTCACGCTCGGCCTGAAGGTGGTCTCCGGGCTGGACGAAGCGATGGATCATATCCAGCGCCACAGCACCTTCCACAGCGAAGCGATCCTGACGGAGACGCCGGCCCACGCCGAGCGCTTCGTGCAGGAAGTCGACTCGGCGGCGGTGTTCGTCAACTGCAGCACGCGCTTCAACGACGGCGGCGCGCTGGGGCTGGGCGCAGAGATCGCTATCAGCACGCAGAAGCTGCATGCGCGCGGGCCGATGGCGCTGGAGGAACTGACCACGTACAAGTGGGTGGTCAGCGGGCATGGCCAGGTGCGTCAGTAGCGGACTGCAGACGAGATGACAGACGTGCTGTTCGTGGAGGATGACCGATCGCTGGCGACGCTGCTGGCCGAGACCGCGCACATCGTCGGCTGCAAGGCGATCATCGCGCATGATGGCGAAGAGGCGCTGGCGCTGCTGCGCTGGCTCGATCCGCCACCACGGCTGGTGATGGCCGATGTGCGCATGCGCCCGATGGATGGCATCGCCTTCATCCGCGCGCTGCGCGCCGAACCCCGCTGGCAAGGCATCACTATCGTCTCCACCAGCGGCCAGGCCTCCGATGCTGAGGCAGCGCTGGCGGCGGGCGCGAACGTGTATTATCCCAAGCCCTTCTCGATCGAAACGCTCGTCGCACTCCTCACCGGAAGCCAACCCAGATGACTGCTTCTGCCACCACGCCTACCCTGATCATCCTCAATCCGCATGCGGGCAGCGGCCGCGCGGGCCGGGTGTGGAAAGACCTCGAACCGCTGCTGTGGCAGGAGCTTGGCGAGCTGCTGGTGGCCGTGACCGAACGCGCGGCAGATGTGGCCGAGCATCTCGACAAGGCTTATGCCGTCGGGGTGCGCCGCGTGATCTCGATCGGCGGAGACGGCACCAACCATGCGCTGGTGAACGCACTCGCGGCGCAGAATGCCAGCGCGCCGGCTGCCGAGCCGATGACCTACGGCGCGCTGCCCGTCGGCACGGGCCAGGACTGGGCGCGCGGCAACGGCATCCCCACGCGAGACCCGCACGATGCGGCGCGCTGGATCGCCCGGGCCACGCCGCAGTCGCTGGATCTCGGCATGCTGCAGATGGAGGATACGTCGGAGTACTTCCTCAACATCGCCAGCGCCGGGCTGGGCGGAGAGGTTTCGCAGCGCGTCAACCGTGTGCTGCGCCGCCGCCCCTGGACCTTCCTCAAGTCGACGGTGGAGGGCATCCTGAGTTATCAGCCACAGCACCTGACCGTGCGGCTGGATGGAGCCCCGTGGTTCGATGGCCGGGCATTCATCGTGGCCGTCGCCAACGGCACGACCTTCGGCCACGGCATGCGCATCGCGCCGAACGCGCGCCCTGATGACGGCCTGTTCGATGTGCTGGTGGTGCGGGCGGTGCCCCGGCTGGAAGTGCTGCGCACGCTGCGGCGGGTGTACGATGGCAGCCACCTGTCGCACCCGGCGGTGATGCACGCTCGCGCAGCCACCGTCGATGTGGAGTGCGCAGCCAGCTTCGGCCTGGAGCTGGATGGCGAAAGCGCGCGCGGGCAGCACGCCCGCTTCAGCGTCGCGCCGGGGGCACTGAAGGCGCTGCTCTAGCCGCCCCGTTATCCCAAGCGGCCGCGCGCATCCGCCGCACCTGCGCGTTCTGCAGCCCAAAACAACCCGCCAAACTGGCGATCATTGACGATATATCCCAGGTTTATCCAAAATTTGGGATATTCCGACGGATATGCGATTCGCAATCGTTGAGGGCGCACCCCGCCGCAATGCTCAGAGCGATCAGAGGATTACAGCGGCTGCTCGCTGCCATCCTCGCCGAGCTGCGACACGCGCAGTTCCGCCGCGTCGATCTGGCGCTGGCAGAACGCGGCCAGGCGCCGACCACGCTCGAACAGCGTGACGCACTCGGCCAGCGTCAGGCCATCGCTTTCGAGCTGTTCGAGGATGCCGGAGAGCTCGCTGAACGCCTGCTCGTAGGTAGTGGTGGAAAAGTCGTCCATGGCTGTCTCCGTCATGTGGCTTCGCCCAGCACCCAGGCGGCCACCCGGCCATCGTTGAATTCAAGAGTAATTGTCTCGCCGGGCTGCAGCGCATGCGCCTGCGACACCGGCACGCCATCCCGCCGCGACACCATGGCGTAGCCGCGTTCCAGCGGCAGGCGCGGATTGCAGGCGGCCAGGCGCGCATCGAGCGTGTTCAGCTCGGCGCGCATCAGGTGCAGGCGCTCCCGCACGCGCACGTGCAGGCGCTGGCTGCTGTCATCGACGCGCTGGCGCTGCTCGTTAAGCATGCGCATCGGGCTTTCGCGGGCCAGGCGGCGCTCCAGCCTGCTGACGGCGGCGCGTTCCGCCTCCAGCCGCTGCACCATCGCGCCCACCAGGCGGTTGTAGGCGGCGCTGGCGGCCTCGCGCAGCACGTCAATTTCGGGCGTGGCCAGCTCGGCAGCGTTGCTGGGCGTGGCCGCGCGCGCATCGGCGGCGAAGTCCACCAGCGTGACATCAGTCTCATGGCCGACGCCGCTGATCACCGGGATGCGGCTGGCCGCGACCGCGCGCACCACGCGCTCATCGTTGAAGGCCCACAGATCCTCGATGCTGCCCCCGCCACGACAGATCAGGATCAGCGCGATATCGTCCCGCTGGTTGAGACGCTCGATGGCGCGGACGATCTGCGGCGGGGCCGCCTCGCCCTGCACCGGCGTGGGCGAAAGCACCAGCGTCGCCATCGGAAAGCGCCGGCGCAGCACCATCTGCACATCGTGGAACACCGCCCCTTCGCGCGAGGTGACGATGCCGATGCGCAGCGGCATCGCCGGCAGCGGCCGTTTGCGTTCGGGCGCGAACAGCCCCTCCTGCTCCAGCTGGGCGCGCATTTCCTCGAATCGGGCGTACAGATCGCCGATGCCCAGCGGGCGCATGCTTTCGGCCACGATCTGCACTTCGCCGCGCGCGCCGTACAGCGCGATGCTGCCCAGCACCAGCACGCGCTCGCCGTCGCGCAGCCGGATGCGCATACGCTGCACGTTCGGACGCCACATCACCCCGCGCAGCACCGCGCCGCTGTCCTTGAGCGAGAAGTACAGATGCCCGCTGGAGTAGTAGTTGACGTTGGAAAGCTCGCCTTCCACCAGCACGCTCTGCAGGCGCTCGTCGTTCTGCAGCGCTTCGCTGATCATGCTGCTGACCTCGGAGACCGTGTGTACCTGTGGCTGATCGAACATCTTCGCCTGCGCCGCCCCCGGATTGCGTAAAATCGCACAAACTTGTGGCAATTCACCACGGGGATTATACAATTGCCTGTGCAATTCGCGATGAGCCGCAGGGGCGCACACATGGCATACCTCAACAGTCAGGAACGGGCGCAGCTTCTCGACAAGCTGAAGACGATGAAGTTCAATCGGGCCAAGGGCAAACTGCGCCGCATGGACCCGAAGGGCCGCATGGCCTACTACCGCAACGCCCAGCAGACTGGCGAGCTGGTCACGTGCTTCAACCTCGAAGGGATGGGCACGCGCGTCTTCCTGATCGAGCGGCTGAAGGAGAAGCCCGCGCACGGCGGCCCGGCGCAGCTTCGCTCGGAGTACCAGTTCGTCGAGGTGATCGTCGAGCCGACGGCGGAGAACCGCACGTAGGCGGCCCCACAGCGCATTGCAGCACAGCGAGTCGTCCAGCGCACCGCCGCCACGATCGGTGGAAGATCGGGCGATGCGGCGTGGCTGGTGGAAAGGAAAACCCTCATGCTTCGTACGCTTCCACAGACACAATCTGCCAGCCTGACCCAGCGCCTGCTGGGGATCGGCCTGTTCACGCTGATCACGGTGGTGGCCGCGCGGCTCACCATCCCGATGGATCCGGTGCCCTTCACGCTGCAGCCGCTGGCCGTGCTGATGGCTGGCATGATCCTGGGCGCGCGCGACGGCGCGCTGTCGCAGCTGGCCTACGTGGCGCTGATCGCCATCGGCCTGCCGATCGACGCGAACATGCGCGGGCAGGCAGCGTTCTTCGGCCCGACAGGTGGCTACCTCGTCGGTTTCGTGGCGGCGGCCTTCGTCGCGGGCTGGCTGGTCGAGCACGGCGCGAACCGCGTATGGCAGCGCTGGCTGGCTGGCGTGGCTGGGATCGCGGTGATCTACGCGGTGGGCGTGCCGTGGCTGGCGCTGGCGCGGGCGATGCCGCTGGATCTGGCCATCGGCACGGGCGCGCTGCCGTTCCTGCTGCCTGACATGGCCAAGGCGCTGATTGCGGCGGCGATGACCGAAGGTGGCCGCGCGCTGCTGCTGCGTAACCGCGGCTTGTAGCGAGACCCGCACACACCGCACACGACGGGATGCTGACAGCCGGCATCCCGTTTTTGATTCGGCAGCCGGCCAGTGGGAAACATCAATGCACAGCTCGCGCGGCCCTGCATTACGATCAGGCTATCAGCCAGCAGGCGCGCATCGCGCCGGGCCCGGCAGGAGAATGCGCATGACAGCCAAAGCGACGGTAGTGCTGGTGGAAGACAGCCCAACCCAGGCGCGGGCGATCGCCGGCTACCTCGAACAGTTCAACATCGAGGTGGTGGTGTGCGGCGATGGCCCGCCCGGCATCGCGGCCACGCAGGCGCTGCGCCCCGCCGCCGTCATCCTCGATGTCAATCTGCCCACCATGGACGGCTATCGCACCGCCCGCCAGATCCGCCGCAACCCCGCCACGCAGGATATTCCGCTCATCATGCTCACCGTGATGGATGGCACCATCGACCTGGTCAAGGGTCTCAATCACGGCGCCGATCACTACATCCCCAAGGGCCCGAACGCCGCCGAGGACCTGTGGCGCACGCTGTGCGCATTCGGCGTCATCGACTGGCAGCCGTAACCCCGCCAGCGCGTCGTTCCGTGTCAAAAACGTGTGAAGACGCCTGAAAAGCCAGCGCTCTTTATCCTTCCTGAATTGTTTTGCGCGTACAGTGAATGAAGACCGAAGGATTCAGATCGGCGGGATGAGATGTCTGCTGAGTCGCCTGTGCTGAATGCGCTGTTCACGCTGGTTCAGCAGCGCCTGGCGATCGTGCTGGACGAGCACCGCCGCGCCGATGTGGAGCGGGCACTGCGTGAGGGGCTGGCCAGCGGCGAAGCGGGCACGCCGACGGCGGCGCTGCGCCAGCTTGAGGGCGAGGACATCCGCTCGCCGCTGTGGCAGCGCATCATCGGCGCGGCAGCCATCGGCGAGACCTACTTCTTTCGCGATCGCGCGCAGATCGATGCGCTGCGCCTGCATGTGCTGCCAGAGCTGATCGCGCAGCGGCGCGCACAGCAGCGGCCCTCCCTTCGGCTGTGGAGCGCCGGCTGCAGCACGGGTGAGGAGCCGTACACGCTCGCCATGCTGCTGCACGAGCTGCTGCCCGATCTGGCGCAGTGGCACATCACGCTGCTGGCGACCGATCTGAACACGCGCAGCCTGGACCGCGCGGCGAATGGCGTGTATCGCCCATGGTCGTTTCGCGCAGAGACGCCGGCGGATGTGCGCACGCGCTGGTTCCGCGACAGCGCCGATGGCCTGCGCATCGATCCGGCGCTGCGCCGCATGGTGACGTTCGCTCCACTCAATCTGGCCAGCGACGATGATCCGGCGCTGCTGAACGCCGCCGGGATGGACCTGATCCTGTGCCGCAACGTGCTGATCTACTTCGATGCGCCCGGCGCTGCCCGTGCCGTCGGGCGGCTGAGCGACGCGCTGGCCCCGCAGGGCTGGCTGATGCTGGGCCACGCGGAAGCGGGCAGCCTGATCCAGCCTCCGTTGGAAGCTTGCGCATTCGGGAACACCGTGCTCCACCGCCGCCCCGCCGATCCGCCGCCGGCCAGTGCACGGCCAGCGCCGCAGGCAGCCCCGCCGCCCGCCCGGCCTGTGCAGCCGGCAGCCAGCGCGCCCGAAGTCGATGCGCTGCGCTGCGCTGAGCAGGCTGCCGGCCGGGAGCACTGGCACGAGGCGCTCGACTGGCTCAACCGCGCCGAGCGCACCAGCGCCCGCCTGCGCCCGGAACTGCACTACCTGCGCGGCATGGTCGCCATGCATCAGCAGCAGGGCGATCTGGCGATTGAGGCGCTGCGCCGCGCCATCACCTGCGATGTCACGTTTGTGCTGGCCTACTTCACGCTGGGCGAGGTATACGCGCAGCAGGGAGACGACCGGCGCGCAGCAGTGCACTGGCAGCAAGCGCGGCAGATGCTGGCCAGCCAGGACCCGGCAGCACCCGTGCCAGCGGGAGGCGATCTCACGGTGGAGATGCTGATGCGGCTGGTGCAGTACCGGCTGGGCGGCCAGGCCCGCTGAGCGGATGGGGAGAGAAGCGATGCGCCTGCACGAACACTTCACCAGCGCCGAACTGCGCGTGCTGCAGGCCCGCGCCGCACGCGTGGCCGCGCCCCTTCAGCCGCCCGCCGCCGAAAGCCGGCTGGCCGCGCTGCTGGTGACGGTGTGCGGCGAGCGCTACGCCCTGCCCATCGCAGCGATCAGCGGCGTGGTCGAGAGCCCGGCCATCGTGCCTGTGCCGTGCGCGCCACCGGTCATCGCTGGAATCGCCAACGTGCGCGGGCATATCGTCAGCGTGCTGTGCGTGGCGGCCATCCTCGGGCTGCGCGCCAGCAGCGCACCTGCACAGCCGGCGCTGGTGGTGGCGCAGGCTGGCGACGTCAGCGTCGGCCTGCGCGTCGATGCCATCGGCGAGATCGCCGAATTCGACCGCCGTACGCTCAATCCCGCCGCCGGCAGCGCCGCTGGCGAGTGCCTCGAGGGCATATTCGCCGAGGGGGTGGGCCTGCTGAGCGTGCAGGCGATTCTGGGGGATGGACGGCTGCTGGTCAGCGACCGCGGCGGCCTGTGAACGGGGCAGTGTGCGCCGCAGATGGCGGCCACACCGGGAGAGGGTTTGCGTGAATCAATACAAGCGTTTTTCCATCCGCGCACGGCTGATCGGCATGCTGCTGCTCTACCAGGCCAGCCTGGTCGTGATCGCGGTGCTGGCGCTGAGCCAGTTCAGCGTTGGCGCCGGGGCGCTGCAGCGCCTGACCGAGGTGGATATTCCGGAGCTGAACCGCATCGACGACAGCTACCAGACGCTGCTGGAGATGCGCCTGCTGGCCGGCGCGGCATCATCCAGCAGCGAGGCGGCAGCGCGGGACGAGTATCTCGCGCAGTATGAGGCGCAGCAGCCGATGCTGCAGCAGCTCATCAGCAGCATCCCGCCGCAGCTGGCGTCCAGCCCGATCGCCAGCGCCTACAGCGAGTTCGTCAGTCAGGTCAACGCCTTCGGGGACATCCTCGACCGCGCGGTCACCTACATCCGCCGCGAGGACGAGACATCCGCCCGGCTGCTGCTGGCCGGCGCGGTGACCGACCGCTACGTCACGCTGCACAGCGCCTATGAGGCGGTGCGCCAGCAGCACTTCGCCGCCATCGCCAATTCGGAAGCCGGCACAGTGGCGCTGCTCTCGCAGACGGCCCCTGTCCTGATCGGCGCGATCGTCGCGGTGCTGTTCGTGACGGTGCTGGTGATGAACCTGTGGCTGATCCGCACGATCACCCGCCCGCTGAACGATCTGCGGCGCGTCACCCAGCGCGTGAGCGAAGGCGATCTGGCGCAGCGCGCGCGTATCTTCGCGCTGGATGAGATCGGCGTCGTGGCGACCTGCTTCAATCGCATGATCGACCGGCTGCAGCAGCGCATGGAAGACGAGGCGCAGCAGCACGCCGCACTGCAGGCGGCCATCAGCCAGTATCTGCGCTTCGTCCGGCGGGTGGCGGCGGGCGATCTGCGCGAGCGGCTCGATCTGAGCGCGCTGGAGACGGCGCAGGGCGATACGGCCAGCGCGGGGGATATCCTCCAGCTTGGGCGCGATCTGAACGAAATGGCCGGCAGCCTGGCCGCCATCACCGCGCAGATCCGCGAGACCGCCTCGTCCGTCGCGCAGGCCGCCGCCGAGATCGTGGCCACCACCACGCAGCAGAACGCCAGCACTGCCGAGCAGGATGCCGCGGTCGCGCAGACCGTCGCCACCGTCGAACAGATTCGCGTCACGGTCAGCCAGTCGTCGGAGCGCGCGCAGGCGGTGGCGCACACCGCGCGGCGCTCGGTGGAGGTCACACGCAGCGGCCAGCAGGCGGTCGATGACACGGTGCAGGGCATGGTGAGCATCCGCCAGCGCGTGGAGGGCATCGCCCAAACCATCCTGGCGCTTTCCGAGCGCACGCAGCAGATCGGCGAAATCATCAGCACAGTCAGCGAGATCGCCGATCAGTCGCGGCTGCTGGCGCTCAACGCCAGCATCGAAGCGGCGCGCGCTGGCGAGGACGGGCGCGGCTTCGCGGTGGTGGCGATGGAAGTGCGCCAGCTTGCCGAGCAGTCGCGCGATGCCACCGCGCGCGTGCGCAGCATCCTGAGCGAGATCCAGCAGGCGACCAACGCGGCGGTGATGGTGACCGAGCAGGGCAGCAAGGGCGCGGAACAGGGCATGGCGCTGGTGGAACGCGCCGGCGAAGCCATCCGCCAGCTTTCCGGCATCATCGAGGAGTCGGCGCAGGCCGCCGCGCAGATCGCCGCCAGTGCCGCCCAGCAGACCAACGGCATGAACCAGCTCGCCTATGCCATGACCTCGATCAAGCAGGGCACGATGCAGACGGCGGCCAGCACGCGCCAGGCCGAGCAGAGCGCGCGTGCGCTCAACGCGCTGTCGCGGCTGATGCAGGATGCGGCGGCGCGCTATCAGCTCGCCGGCGCGGAATAGCACGCGGCCACACGAGACCGGGGAGAGGGCATGACCAGCCCGGATGAGCTGTTACGCGAACTGATCCACACCTTCCGGGCGGAGGCCGCAGAGCACCTGCAGTCGCTCAACATGGCGCTGCTGGCGCTGGAGGTGCGCCCGGAGGAGACGCAGCGGCAGCGGCTGGTCAAGGAGGCCTTTCGTGTGGCGCACAGCCTGAAGGGGGCGGCGCGCGCCGTCGGCTTTGACCAGGTGGAGAAGCTGGCGCACGGCATGGAGAACGTGCTGCAGCACGCGCGCGATGCGCAGCAGTATCTGGAGCCCGCCGCCTGCGATATGCTCTACGAGGCGCTGGATGCGGTCCAGCACATTCTGGACGGGCAGACGCCGGCGATGGAGGCGCTGCTGGAGCGCCTGCAGGGGGTGAGCGAGCTGCCGGAAGCGCCGCGGCTGGCGCCGCCCGCTGGCCCCAGCATGGCGGTGCAGCCCGCGCCGCGCACACTCACGCAGACCGCGCGCGTGGTGATCTCGTCGGTCGAAGTGGCGGCGGTGGCGGCCGAGAGCAGCACGCCAGCCCCGCGCACCGCCACCATGACGCTGGAGGAGGCGGCCGTCAGCGCACGCGCCAGCGGCGAAGAGAGCATCCGCGTCACCATCTCCAAGCTGGACGCGCTGATGGCGCAGGTGGGTGAGCTGCTGGTCTCGCGCATGAACGCCGAACAGCGCAGCGCGGAGATCCAGGCGCTGCGCGGGCACCTCGAGGCATGGCCGCGGCTGTGGCGCGAGATCAGCATGCTGCTGCCGCTGCTGGAGGGCAGCGCCGGCCAGCAGCTGGCCGACAGGCTCAGCCGCTATCAGCAGCAGTTCGCCAGCGCCAACAGCGACATCGCGCGGTTCGACCAGCGCCTGCATCACGACACGCTGCGCCTGGGGGTGATCGCCTCGCAGCTTCAGGAGAGCGTGCGCCATGTGCGCATGGTCCCGTTCGAGACACTCGTCCCGCTGCTGCAGCGTACCGTGCGCGATGCCGCCCACCGCGAGTACAAGCAGGCGGCACTGGTGGTGGAGGGCGGCGCGATCGAGCTGGACAAGAAGGTGCTGGAGACGATCAAGGACCCCCTCATCCATCTGGTGGGCAACGCCGTCAGCCACGGCATCGAGACGCCGGAGGTGCGCGCTGTCACGGGCAAGCCGCCGGAGGGCCGCATCGCGCTGGTGCTGCAGCAGCGCGGGGCGGAAGTGCGCATCAGCGTGCGCGATGACGGCGGCGGCTTCGACCTGCACAGGCTGCGCCAGGCGAGCGCGCAGCACGCGGGCTTCGCGCTGGATGAGTACGCCAGTACCAGCGAGATCATCGAGATCGCCTTTCAGCCGGGCGTGAGCACCGCCGGGAATGTGACCTCGCTCTCCGGGCGCGGCATCGGCCTGGACATCGTGCGCCAGCGCGTGGAGTCGCTGCAGGGGCGCATCGAAGTGGAGAGCACCCCGGGCGAAGGCACGACCATCGATCTGCTCGTGCCGGTGTCGCTGACCATCACGCGGGCGCTGCTGGTGCAGGCCGGCGCGGAACGCTACATGCTGCCGCTGCTGTCGGTCGAGAAGATCGTGCGGGTGCAGGAGCGCTTCACCGTGCAGGGGCAGGAGATGCTGCGCCTCGACGAGCGCACACTGCCGCTGCTGCCGCTGGCCGGCCTGCTGGAGCGCCCCGCCGCCCCCGAACACGCCGGCGCCGGGCTGGCCGTCATCATGGCGGTGGCCGAGCAGCGCATCGCCCTGCAGGTGGACGACGTGCTGACCGAACAGGAGATGGCGGTCAAGCCGCTGGGGTGGCCGCTGCTGCGCGTGCGCAATGTGGCCGGGGCGGCGCTGCTGGCCGATGGCACGCCGGTGATCGTGCTCAACGCCGCGGACCTGCTGCGCGCTGCCCGCGCCGCCCGCCGCAGCGCCCAGCCGGCGGCCCCCAGGCCCGCGCAGACCGGGCGCCGCAGCGCCCACCTGCTGGTGGTCGACGACTCGATCACCACGCGCACGCTGGAGAAGAGCATCCTCGAATCGGCGGGCTACACCGTCAGCACGGCGGCGGATGGCGAACAGGCGCTGCTGCGGCTGAAGGAAGCGCCGATCGACCTGGTGGTTTCCGATGTCGAGATGCCGAACATGGACGGCATCGCGCTGACGCGGGCGCTGCGGGCGCAGGAGGCCACGCGCGATCTGCCACTCATCCTGGTGACGGCGCTCGAAACGCGCGAGGACCGCGAGCGCGGCATGCTGGCCGGGGCCAACGCCTACATCGTCAAGCGCGGCTTCGACCAGGCGGAACTGCTGCGCACGGTGGAGAAGCTCGTGTTCATCGAGGGGAGATAAGCCGTGGCGATCCGCGTGCTGCTGGCCAGCAGCAGCCAGAGTGTGCGCCGCGCGCTGGCCGGGCTGATCGCCAGCGATCCCGGACTGGCGCTCGCCGGCGAGGCGCAGGACGGCGTGCAGGCGGTGGAGATGGTGAACGCGCTGCAGCCGGATGTGGTGCTGATGGAGATGACGATGCCGCGCATAGGCGGGCTGGAGGCCACGCGCGAGATCATGCACGAACGGCCGACGCCGATCATCCTGCTGAGCGACGGCGCAGGCGCGGAGAGCGGGCTGGTGTTCCAGGCGCTGCGGGCCGGCGCGCTGAGCGTGCTGCCCCAGCCGGGCTCACCGGGCGCACAGCGCGAGCTGCTGGCGGCGGTGCGCGCCATGGCAGGCGTGCGCGTCATCCGGCACACGCTGCGCAAGCATGCCACCGCACTGCTGCGGGCGCGCGGGCTGGCGCCGGGGCCAGCGGCGGAGGGCGGACAGCGCCGGCTGGACGTGGTCGCGATCGTCGCCTCCACCGGCGGGCCGCAGACGCTGGCCGAGATCCTGCGGCCGCTGCCGCCGGGCTTCGCCGCGCCGATCGTCATCGTCCAGCACATCACGGCGGAGTTCGTGCAGCCGCTGGCCGACTGGCTGCGTACGGTCATCCAACTGCCGGTGGAGGTGGCGCGGCAGGAGGGGACGCCGCAGCCGGGCGTGGTCTACATCGCCCCGGGTGGCGCGCACCTGCGGCTGGATGGCAGCCGGCATTTCGCGCTGAGCGCGCAGCCGCACGACGTACCGCACACCCCCTCGGGCGATGTGCTGCTGGAGTCGGTGGCGGAGTGCTGCGGCAGGCATGCGCTGGGCATGGTGCTGACAGGGATGGGGCGGGATGGCGCTGCTGGGCTGCTGGCGATGCGCCGGGCGGGCGCGCACTGCATCGCGCAGGAGGCATCGTCCTGCGTGGTGTTCGGTATGCCGCAGGAGGCGCTCCGGCTGGGCGGGGCGCAGCAGGCGCTCAGGCCGCCCGAAATCGCCGACCTGCTGCTGCGGATGATGCCACAGGAGCAGCGCCGATGACGCAGCCGCTGCAGGTGCTGACCGCGCGCGTGGGTGAGCAGTGGGTCGCGCTGGCGGTGGACGCGATCATCGAGGTGCTGCCGATGCTGGCCTGCAGCGAAGCGCACTCCAGCCGCCACGAGGTGCTGGGGCTGGTGATCGTGCGCGATGAAGTGATGCCGCTGATCGACCTGCGGCGGGTGTTCGGCGCGGCGCAGGCGGCGGTGCGGCTGGACACGCCGCTGATCGCGGTGCGGGCCGGGGGCGGCGCCTGTGCGCTGCTGGTGGACGAGGCGGACCGGGTGGTGGAAGTGCGCCGTGGGCCGGGCCGCCCGGTGAATGCCGGCCAGCACCCCGCCATCTGCGATGTGCTGCGCCACGACGACCGGGTGCTGCTGCTGCTCGATCCCGGCCAGATCGCCGCCGGCTGACGCGGCGCAGGGGGGCGCATGCCCCACAATCCGGCAGAATGCGTACGGGCATGGCGCGCCATGCCCCTGCCGTGCCCGCGCCACAACCCCGGCGTTTCTCCCAAAATCGACTCCGCTTCGCGGAGGGAGGGCGGGGGGCACAGCCCCCCTGCACCCCCCCAGAAGACCAGGGCCCAGAATCCAGAACCCAGCGATCAGAAACCA
>CAZZJW010000069.1:0-20567 GCA_964654755.1 uncultured Pleurocapsa sp.
CGGGTACGTGACAGGCTTTGACTGGTCACCATCTGGTGAAGAACTGGTCGTCAGTATTCAGATAACTGGCCCTGGGGCATTTTCTTCACTATATATAGTTAGTGCAAGTGGAGACACGATAAATAACATATTGCCTGCAGGTATGACTGGAACGATGCCAGCATGGAATGATACCGGGAGCTATATCTACTATGTTTGCGATGGTCTGAGGGAAATTTGCAGATATAGCATACAGGATCAAGCAATTCAGCAGCTGACAAACTTTCGGCAGCAAATGCCAGACACCGGCATCCGAAGTTTCGACGTGTCGACACAGGGCGAAATCATACTCGGCTTGCGTTCACGTGATCCCGACGAATATAGCATTGCGAGATATAACTCAGTTGCGAACGAACTGTTATTGCTGTATAGGTCCCCAGAAATCGTCGGGATGCCACGGTGGGCCTACAACTTTGCGATGGGCGAACCAACGCATACTCCGACGTCGAGCCCAGCCGCAACCGCCGCGCCGACGGTGACCAGCACGTCCACGCGGACGGCGCGGACAGCGTGACGCGGCAGACTGTCGCGGGCGGTGTGTGCGCCAGCGCCTGCAGCGACAGGCGTGCACAACGGACCGTGCGGGCATGTGAAGCGTCAGGTGTGGCGGATGGCCTGCGCCCACGCTGGTGATCGGCCAGGTCGAGGGAGCGGAGGCGGCTGATGCACGACCCTGAGCAGGTGGAGAAGGTGCGGCAGGCAATCATGCGTTATCGCGAGCTGCTCGATCTGCTGAAGGCGCGCACCGAGACAGCCGAGCGCCGCTATGCCGCGCTGTTCAGCGAACTGGACGAGGCGCAGCGGGCGCTGCCGGAGAAGCTGCAGCAGCGCGAGGCGGCCCTGCGCGCCCTGGATGACCTGGAACCGCTGCGACGGGCGGCGCTTCGGATGCATTTTGACCTGCGCGATCTCGAGCGTGCGTTCGAGGAGGTGTACGGCAACATCGCCCCGGAGGGCTGACGGAAAGGGCATCAGCACCCGTCCGGCGGGCGGGCGTGGCTCGCCATGCCCCGACGCATTCTGCCGGGGTTGGGGCCGGCGGTCAGCGCCCCGCGTGCTGCTGCACCACCCTGCGGACATGTTCTGCCGCGTTGGCTGCCTCGTCCGCCGTCAGCATCCCCATCCACATTTCGGTGTGAAAGGTGCCGCTCGCTGCAATGATCTTCAGATTGCCTTTGGCCTTCTCTGCGGTATAGCCTTCTGGCTCGGCGGTCGCCGGCAGCATGATCCCCAGACAGTCCTGATCCGGCGTGCGGGAAATCCAGCGAACGCCATGATCGAGCTCTGCCGGCCGGTGACGGATGACATCGGCAGTGCCATCCGGGTGGATTTGCAGGCTGTGCGACCAGCCGGCATCATCCGGCAGACAGTTGACGAAAAACACCACTTCCGGGTCAAAGGCCAGGCCCGGCCTGAGGACATGGTGTTGTTCCGGCGCATGGGAGAGCGTGTCGATGAATTCACGGTACCCCTGCGGCGGGCGAATATGGCTGGGGATGCTGGTTCGAACGCGGACATGCTCGCTGGTGGGATGGGCGCAGTACATCAGCTCACCGTGATCCACCGGCCGGAAATTGGCGTGGGCCAGATACATGAATTCCATCGGGGTACGCTTGAGGTTGTGGACCTGAATGGCCACGCTGATCTCGGTGGCGTTTTCGTACATGCGCACGAGCGGCTGGGCCACGTAGTTGTGGTTGAAACCCACCGTGTACTGGAACGTGCCGGTGACGCCGAAGTATCTGCCGCGTTCATCGCTGCCGATCACCAGCTGAGCGTTCTGGTAGCGCGCGTTGGGCAGCTCGCCGTGCACCGGATGGCGATCATGTTCTGCGGGGACGCCCATGGCGGTCGCGCCGCAGTGCAGAAAGAACCCGCCATAGGTGTTCAGGTAGTCCTGCGTGGGGAACGGGTCGGTGAACATCGACTTCATCGTCAGCACGCGGTCGCGGAAGCGCAGATCCCAGATTTGCTGTCCCTGATAGGGCAGCATGACCATCTCTCCCACGCCGTTGCTGACGCGCAGCCCCTCTACCCCGGTGCTGAACAGAAATGTTGATGCGGTCAGCCCGTGATGCCGGACCAGCACCTGTTCTTTTTCGGTAAAGCATTCATGCCGCAGCTGAATAGTGGTTTCAACAGTCATCGTGGGTCTATTGCCTCCTCATGAGTTCCTGAACGGCTGCCAGCGTTGGCGATGCAGTCATCCCGCCGAGGGCGGTGGTGGTCAGCGCGCCGCAGGCATTTGCGAATCGAATCATGGCGTACCATTCGTCAGACGAGAGCGTGTGCAGCGGTCTGCGGATGTGGGAGAGCTGCAGCGCCAGACCGGCCACGAACGCATCACCGCTGCCGGTTGCGTCGATCGCATCCACCGCGAAGCCGGGCACCAGCCCGCCAGCCGCAGCGGCGCGAAAAGCGGCGCCCCTGGCGCCCAGCGACACGCAGCACAGCTGTGCGCCGCGCTCCAGCAGCAGGCTGCTGCCGCGTTCCAGATCGTCCGTCCCGGTCAGGAACGCCAGTTCAGTTTCATTGGCTTTGATGATCGAGGCGGTTTCCAGACTGAGCGTAATCTTCTGCCGCGCTGTTTCCAGATCAGGCCACAGATTGGGACGCAGGTTGACATCGAAGATGACCTGCGCGCCAGCCTGATGGGCGATGGCGGCAGCGGTGAGGGCGGCATCGCCACTGCGCGTGGACAGCGTGACCGAACCATAGATGAACACGGACGCCGCTGTGATGGCCTGCACGGGAAGGGCATCCGGCGTCAGCAGCGCGTTCGCGCCGTTGTAGAGGATGAACTGCGGGTTGTCTGGCGTGGGGAGCGCGACCACCGCCAGCATGGTCGGGGCGCGGGGATCGGCGTCAAGATACGCGACATCCACGCCCTGGCTGGCCATGAACTCGCGCAGCTCGAGTCCGAATGCATCATGCCCCACTTTGCCGATGAAGCTGACGTCCGCGCCCAGTTTGCCCAGCGCCACGGCCACGTTGGCGGGCGCGCCGCCGGGTGAGGGCTGGAAGGCGCGGGCTGTCTGCAGCGACATCCCTGTTCCGGCAAACAGATCCATCAGCGCTTCACCCAGCACAAGGATTTGGGGCATCGTGCTACAGCGCCTCCTGCTGCTTCTCGCTGTAATACGTCCCCAACCGGACTTCGGCCAGATCGTGTTCGGAAATGGGGAAGCGTTCGCCGAGCAGCGTTTCGAACTGGGCAACCAGCGCCAGCGCATCCAGCCCGTAGCGGCGCATGAGGAATGGTTTGCTCGATCCCTGCATGTAGCTGTCCGGAATGCCGACGCGCCGCAGCGGGACGCCGCAGCCGATCTCGGCCATGGTCTCCGCCACGGCTGTCCCCAGCCCGCCCAGAATGGTGTGATTCTCCATCGTGATCACGCCCTTGCGCGCTTTCGTCAGCGCCTCGCGCACCACAGGATCGCTGAACGGCTTGAGCGTGGAGACATGCAGATGCTGAATGCCTACGCCACGATCGCGAAGCAGGTGGCACACCCGCAGGGCTTCCTCGGTGCAGATGCCTGAGGTGAAGAGCGCGATATCCTCCCCCTGGCTGAGCACCCGGGCGGTGTTCAGCCGCATCGGTTGCGAAGCCGGGAACAGCCGGGGAATCTCGCCGCGGATCATCCGCACGTACACTGGCCCGTCAATCGTTTCGGTGACATCGAGCGCACTTTCGACATCAGTCGCATCCCCGGTTTCGAGGATCGTCATGTTGGGCAGCACCCGCAGCACGCCGATATCATCGATGGCCTGATGGGTCGCGCCGCCCGGGGTGGTCACCCCCGGCAGGAAACCGAACAGGCGAACACGCAGGTTGGGATAGGCGATCGACATTTCGATCTGATCGAGCGCACGGCGGTACATGAACACGGCGAATGTGTGCACAAAGGGGGTGAATCCCTCGCGCGCCATTCCGCCCGCAAAACTCATCATGTTCTGTTCCGTCAGCCCCATCGAGAAGAAGCGGTCGGGATACACATCGCGGAAGGTGTCAATTTCGCAGGACGTTGTGAGGTCGCCGGAGAACACCACGACTTCCGGCCGGTTCCTGGCCCATTCGACCAGATTGTGCGCGTGGACTCGCTTCAGCATCTGCATGGCTACTTCTCCTGCCACCGGCTCAGGGCTTCACGGTAGTGATCGCGTTCGGTTTCGCTGCTGAAGCGCACGTAGTGCAGATTGGGGTAGCGGGATTGCAGCAGGCTGATGCCGCGGTATGGCTCGGTGTAGCACAGCACAACCAGCGGTTTTCCGGGGGTGCGGATGCTGCCCGCCTGCTTCAACGCGGCCACATCATGTCCGTCCGCTTCGATCACTTCGGCGCCGAAGGCTGTCAGTTTGGCCGCCATGCTGCCGATGTCCATCACGTCCTTCATCCGGCCGTCCACCTGCTGACCGTTCACATCGACGAAGACGGCCACGTTGTCGATCCGGTGGAAGGCCATGATCGAGAACGCTTCCCAGACCTGTCCCTCCTGAAACTCGCCATCGGACATGAACACCCACACCCGTCCGGAATCGCCGCGCAGCCGCCGCGCCAGCGCGATTCCTGCGGCCTGACTGATGGCCTGACCGAATGAACCTCCCGTCACTTCGTGGCCGGGGGAGAACTCCTCACCGATCATCTCCACGCTGCTGCCGTCCTGATTGAACTGTTCCAATCCTTCTGCTGCCATGCGCCCGGTTTCCACCAGTGCGGCATAGATGGCCATGGCGTAATGGGTGGGTGAGACGATGAAACGGTCCAGATCTGGCGCTTTCGGGCCATTGTAGACGCCGCCGGTACGTTCGTGGCTTCTGGCCGCGCCGGGGGTGAATGGGACCGGGATCATCGGTCCTTCGCTCGGCCCCAGCTTCATCAGCTGGGTGTACAGGATGGCCAGCATCTCCGCGCAGGAGCAGGCCTGGCTGAGATAACCGCCGTTGGACCGGATCGCCTGATCCAGCACCCGCCTGCGGATGCGGTCAGCAAGACGCTCGGTTTCAATCTGCCATGTCACGAGGATGGCCTTTCTGGAGGAAGCATCCAGGAGCGTTCTGCGAGTGGCTGCGAAAAACAGGGAGACCGCCACTGCGAGCAGTATGCTCCGCTATGGCCGATGATTGTATCCACACGCGGGAGGAGTGTCGAAACTGTCGGGTTGGGGCCGGGCGGGGGTGGCGCGGGACAGCAGCAGGTCGTCCACCATTTGCTCACCGGGCGCTCATGTTCACAACGCGAAGTGAGTGTATACTCACTATCATGATGACTGAGATGACTTCTCCCACTCGCCAGACCGCCGAGCAGCGCCGGAATGCTGTGCTCGATATCGCCATCCGCCACTTCGCGCGCGGTGGGGTTGTCGGCACCGCCACGGAGGCGATCAGCCGCGAGGCGGGGATTTCCCACCCGTACCTGTTCAAGCTGTTCGGCTCGAAGAAGGCGCTGTTTCTGGCCGCATACGACCGGGCGTGCGCCCACATCGATGCGGTGCTCATGCGCGCCGCCGATGAGCATCCCGGCCGCCCACTCGACGTCATTGGCGCGGCGATCGCCAGCCTGCGCGGCGACCGCGATGTGATGCTCATGCTGCTGCAGGGCTACAGCGCGGCGGCAGACGATGACATTCGCGCAGCCATCCGCGAACGCGAACGCGCCTACATGGCCGAGCTGCGCGCGATCGGCCTGAGCGACGATGAGCTGCGCCGCTGGCAAGCCGACTCGCTGCTGGTCATGATCGGCATCGCCATCGATATGCCCGAACTGCTTCCCTGATTCACCCATACGTCCGAGCTTTTCGCCTCAGTACGCCTGGAGTACCCGCATGCAGATCGACAGCCTGACCCCATCCGTTCCCGCCGCGCCGCTCACGCCTGCCCTGCATGCGCCGAGCGGTCTGCGCCGCTTCACGAGCGAGCTCTGGCCGCTGCTCACGCTGGCGGTGCCGCTGATCGCGGGCCTGACCACTTCCACCATGCTCGGGCTGGTCGACACATACATGCTCGGCCCGGTGGGCGAAGCGGCGCTGGGCGCAGCCTCGCTGACCGCATCGGTGATGCTGATCATGTACGCCGCACTGTACGGCTTTCTCGGCCCGACCGGCATCCTGATCGGGCAGGCCTACGGTGCGGGCGATCTGGCGCGCATCGGCGCCCTGCTGCGTCACGGCAGGCTGCTCGGCCTGATGAGCGGCGTCGGCGGCTTCGTGATCATGCAGGGAGCGCTGGCCGTGCTTCCTGCGACCGGCCAGCCTGCTCCCGTCATGGCGATCATCGGCCCGTACTGGCTGGCGATGTCCGCCGCGCTCATCCCCTACAGCGTGCAGCTGGTCTACAAGCAGAAATTTGACGCCATTAACCGGCCGTGGATCGGCTTCGGCTTCAGCCTGATCGCTGTGCTGCTCAATGTCCCGCTCAACTGGCTGCTGATCGGCGGCAACCTCGGCTTCCCGGCGCTCGGACTGCTCGGGGCGGGCGTCGCCAGCCTGACCGCGCAGGTGATCGCGCTGATCTTCATCATCCTGTTCTATCGTTTCTCGCCGATGACCCGCCGCTTTCGTGAAGCGGATACCGCACAGCCGCGCTACCAGTGGGCGACCTTCCGGCAGTATCTGCGCGAGGGCGTGCCGATGGGCGTGCAGTATCTACTGGAGGGCGGCTCGCTGACCGTGGCGGGTGTGATGATCGGCTGGCTGGGCGCGACGGCGCTGGCGGCCAACCAGATCGTGTTCAGCGTTGGCGGCGTGCTGTATATGCTGCCGATGGGCATGGCCGGCGCCGTCAGTATCCGCATCGCGCAGGTGGAAGGGGCCACCGAGTACCGCCGGATTGGCCCGGTGAGCACCGTGGCGCTGGTAGTGGTGGCCAGCTGGGCGCTGCTCTTCACCGGCGTTCTGCTGCTTGCGGGCCGCAGCATCGCGGGGGCGTTCGTCAACGATCCGGCGATCATCACCCTGGCCGCGGCCATGTTCGGTGTGACCGGCCTGATGCAGGTGTTCGACGGCACGCAGTCGGTCAGCCTGGGCGCGCTGCGCGGGCTGCTGGACAATCGCTGGCCGATGGTGGTCTCACTGGTGGGCTACTGGCTGATGGGGCTGCCGGCGAGCTACGTGCTGGCGTTCCCGCTTGGGCTGGGCGCGCCGGGCATCTGGATGGGCTTCGGCATCGGCCTGCTGTTCGCCACATTCATGCTGATCCCGCGCCTGCGCAAGCAGATCCGCCTGCGCGTGGCGGGCAGCATCACGCCAGTTGCCGCGCACGGCTGACCACAGCCCAACGCGGGGGTGCACAAGGCCAGCGGCGGCGCAGTGACAACTGCACGACCGTCTGGCCATCGGCGTTTCAGCGTACATCCGGGTTGGGCAGCATGAAGCTCTCGCGGATAAGCGCCAGTAGTTCATGATACGACGCGATGAAGGTGCGCAGCGTGCGCACGGTCGCGCCGTACCCATCAAACGCCTCAACGCGCAGACCGTCTTCGTCATACGCCTTGCAGAACTCCGGC
Organism: uncultured Pleurocapsa sp.; assembly: GCA_964654755.1. Taxonomy (GTDB): domain Bacteria; phylum Chloroflexota; class Anaerolineae; order Aggregatilineales; family Phototrophicaceae; genus Flexifilum. Next base: position 7,541 of record CAZZJW010000069.1, read on the forward strand.
AGATGACTGCACAAATCGTCGATGATCTGCGGCGCAACTTCAGTCTCGATGCGCGATGTCACTGCCACGTCCGATGCGTTGAAACGGCGCTGCCAGTCCGGCGGGATGCTGACGATCAGATCGCCACCGATGAACTCCGACCAGTGCAGATGGTGGCGATAAGCGGCGACCAGCAGCCGCGCACGATAGCGGCGCGCCTGAAAGATCGCATAGGCTTTCTTCAGCACCGCCACGCCCGCCCAGGGCAGTGACGAGGGATGAAGCGTCAGATTGTCGCGCGCCACGACAGCCTGCATCCAGTCGTCGACGCGCCCGACCATGATCACGCAGATGGGATGGAGCGCGCTGTTGTCCTGTCCTTCTGCAGTGCGCCGGCTCAGCCCGCGCTCGACGGCTTCGGCGATGGCGACCGCCTGCGCGACGGTGAATGAGACGGTTGCCGTGATGCTGATCCCCTCATAGGTCGCCTGCTCGATCGCGGCAATGCCCGCCGCCGTCGCCGGGATCTTCACATGCAGGTTCGGCGCAAGCGCGTGAAAGCGGCGTGCCTGTGCCAGGATCGCCTCCGCATCGCGATAGCTGGCGGGGTTGGTCTGGATCGACAGGCGTCCTTTGCTTCCACCCGTACGCGCGTGGACGGGCAGCAGCAGTTTCGAGCCGTGCACAGCGACTTCCTCGTAGATCTTCCAGGCGACCTCCACTTCAGAGGCAGTGGGGTGTTGTGCGATGATCTCGCGGATGCGCGCATCCCAGAGGCGCATGTCCTTTCTGAGCGCGGCAAGGATGATGGTCGGATTGCTGGTCGCGCCGACTGCGCCGTGGTCAAGCGCGTAGGTCAGTTCCTCGACGGCGCACGAGTCATTCCAGAAATCTGTTGGTGTCGTCTGCGTCATCCGCAGCAGCGGGCTTCCCGGGTCATTCATGACGCATTTCCCCTCAATGTGGAGTCCAGTTCATTCTGAGTGATGAGGATGTGCTCCATCGCGCGTTCCTTCGCCAGTGCCGGATCGCGCAGCCGGCATGCCTCCAGAATTCCGGCGTGCTCCCTGTGAACGCGCTCCGAATTGTGCGTTGTGAACATCAATCGATAGCGATACAGCTCACTGCGCTCCCACAACATCCTGATCACCTGAAGCAGGTGCTGATTGCCGAGCGCGCTGTAGATGTGCAGGTGGAACTGGCGGTTGAGCTCGATGAAGTGCTTGATGTCACCCCGATCGGTCGCGCTGCGCATGTGCGTGATCAGCTCGTCAAGGGTGGCGAAGTCCTGCTCGGTCAGAAAAGGGACGGCATGCGCGATCGCCTCTCCTTCGATCAGCCGGCGGGTGAAATACAGCTCGTCCATGTCGTCGACCGAGACTTCCACGACGAACGCGCCACGCCGCGGCTGAATGACCACCAGCCCTTCAGCCTCAAGGCCTTTCAGCGCCTCGCGGATGGGTGACATACTGACGTGCAGTTCCTCGCGCAGCTTGTCCTGATCGATGTGCGCGCCCGGTTTCAGCGCCTGTTTAAGGATGGCTTCGCGGATGCGCGCCTGCACCTGCGCGGCCAGCGTCAGGCGGTGTTCTTCAATTGGGCTGAACGTGCGTGCGCTCATGGATCGTCCTCACAGGTGGGGTTTCCTTGACAGCGATCTGATTCGATGTTACATTTTCGAAAATCGAAAATCAACCGTCTCTGCCAGTGTCTCATCATAACGTTTTGCACGGTGAATTGCTCAAGATTTTACTCTCCCCTCCGCACAGACCTGCGAACAGGTTCGTCACGCCCTTCGAGCGTCAAAGGAGGCCATCGAATCGAAAGACCCAAACGCGACTGACACAGACCATCATTGCGAGCAAATTACTTCCTGGAGATTGGAAATGACTGCACAGAAATGGCTTCTCGCTCTTGTCGCTCTCCTGCTTGTCGTCGGCGTTGGCAGCCTGAGCGCGCAGGAAGTTACACAGATCCGCTTTGGCACAGTCAATGACCCGGCGGTGGACCGCGTCAATCAGCTGCTGGTCGAGAACTTCGAGGCAGCGCACCCGGGCGTCGAGGTGGTGGTCGAGTACATCCCCGGCGCTGACCTGGTGTCGACCTACACCACGCAGGCGGCGGCGGGCACGCTGCCAGATGTCGTCTTCCTGGCCGACCTCTTCGTTGTGCCGTTCGCACAGGGCGGGATTGTATTCGACATGCAGCCGCTGGCCGAAGCAGATGAGAACTTCGACCTCAGTGACATCTATGACAACCTGCTTGGTCTGAGCCGCGTCAATGGCGAGGGCCTGTACATGATCCCGTCGTCCTACGATGTCGTGACCATGTACTACAACAAGACGATGTTTGAAGAAGCCGGCGCACCGCTCCCGGCGGCGGAGTGGACCTGGGCGGATTACATCGCCGCCTGTCAGACCATCAAGGATGCACTCGGCAAGTACTGCTTTGCGAATGGCGGCGGGCTTCCCACCTTCGAGTGGTGGGCGTGGGTTGTGCCGTTCGTCCAGGGCTATGGCGGTTCTCTCGTCGGTGAAGACGGCCTGGCGACGCTGACCAGCCCTGAGACGCTGGCGGGCTTCCAGGCGTACGTCGATCTGTGGACGACGCACGACATCGCGCAGCCGCTGGACTTCGACGTCGGTGGCAACTGCTTCCTCGTCGGTGAATGCGCGACGGCGTTCTTCATCCCCGGCTTCATGTCGGCGCTGCGTGCGCTCGAACCGCAGCCGTTTGAATGGGACCTCCAGGTCATTCCCAGCCATCCGGAAGGGAAGTTCACCGGCATGGGGACCTACGGCTTCGCCGTATCGGCGAATGCGCAGGACCCGGCGCTGGCGTGGGACTTCGTCAAGCATCTCGCTTCGGCGGATGCGCAGCTGTCCATCGCCTCCAACTATGCCGGCACGCCCCTGCTGCAGTCGCTGCGTGAAGACCCCGGCGTCGTCGATCTGCCTGCTCCGCCGGAAAACATCACCGCCTTCATCGAGAATGGCGCCAACGGCATTCTGCCGACGTTCTTCCCCGGTGAATGCGGCAGCCTGTATGCCGGCCAGATCAATCAGGAAGTCAAAGACGCGCTGGAAGCCTCAATCCTGGGTATGATGTCCGTCGAAGAAGCGTTCACCATCGCAAACGACAACATCAACGCCTGCCTGGGCGGGTAACAGACGGTTGGCGTGCAGGGGTGACCGTTCGGTTGCCCCTGCACACCGGGAACCCCATCATGACTACAGTGACAGCCCCATCGGCGAAACGCAGGCGCAACCCTCACTTCTGGCGCAACACGATTGAAGGCTACCTCTTCATCATGCCCGTCGTGCTGGGATTGCTCATCTGGACGTTCGGTCCGATGATCGCCTCCGCCTACTACAGCCTGACGGATTACCGCATCGTCGATCCACCGGTCTTCGTCGGTTTTCAGAATTACATCGAACTGTTCACGCGCGACCGCCTGTTCATCCAGTCGCTGAGCGTGACGGTGCGCTACGCCATCATGGTGATGATCCTGGGGCAGATTGTCAGCCTGGCGATCGCTGTGCTGCTCTCGCAGAAGCTGCCCGGCATGTCGATCTTCCGCACCTTCTTCTACCTGCCGCTGATCGTGCCGCTGGTGGCTTCATCGCTGCTCTGGCGCTATCTCTTCAACAAGGATTACGGGCCCATCAACGGCTTTCTGACCGGGATCGGGCTGCCAGAGATCAACTGGCTGGGGTCGCCACATTCAGCGCTGTTCTCGCTCGTCATCATGAGCGTGTGGACGGGCGCTGTCACAACGATCATCTACGTGGCCGGCCTGCAGCAGATCCCTGCAGAACTGCACGATGCCGCCAAGATCGACGGAGGCAACAGCGTTCAGCGTTTCTTCTACGTGACGATCCCGATGCTCTCGCCGACGATCTTCTTCAACGTCGTCACGGGCTTCATCGGCGCGTTCCAGTTCTTCGTCCCCGCCTTCCTCATGACTGACGGCGGGCCGGCAAACACGACTTATTTCTACAACCTGAACCTGTACGAGAAAGCCTTCAAGTGGCTGGAGATGGGCTACGCCTCTGCGATGGCGTGGGTGATCTTCGTCGTCATCATGGCGATCACGATTGTGCTGTTCCGCATCTCCAATCGCTGGGTCTACTACGAAAGCGCCAATCAGTCATGAGCGCCATCAGCAAATCCGATATTTCGCTTCGGCATCACAATCAACACAACCAGGCGGCGCATCGCCGGAAGCAGCTCGGCATGGGGAGCGTGTACGTGCTGCTCATCCTCGGCTCGCTGATCTTCATGCTGCCGCTGATCTTCATGGTCGCGACGTCGTTCAAGGGCTTCAACGAGATCAACAGCTACCCGCCGACGTTCTTCCCGAATGTGTGGCTGCCGGGCAACTACCCGGAGGCGTGGAATTACCAGAACACGAACTTCCCGCGCTGGACGATGAACACGCTCATCATCCTGGCGGGCACGCTGCCTGGCGTCGTGCTGACGTCGTCTCTGTGCGCATACGGCTTCGCGCGGCTGAAGTTCCCCGGGCGCAGGTTCTGGTTCGGGCTGGTGCTGGCGTCGATCATGCTGCCGCCGCAGGTGACGCTGATCCCGCTGTACATACTGTTCTACAACCTCGGCTGGCTCAACACCTTCCTGCCGCTGATCGTCCCGGCATGGTTCGGCGGCGGCGCGCTCAATATCTTCCTGCTGCGCCAGTTCTACATGCAGATACCGAAGGAGCTGGACGAGGCGGCAACCATCGACGGCGCGACTCATCTGCAGATCTGGTGGCGTATCTACCTGCCGCTGTCGCGCCCTGCGCTGGTGTCGGTCACGCTGCTGACGGTGCTGACGATCTGGAACGACTTCTTCGGCCCGCTGATCTACCTGACCTCGCCAGACAACTATACGCTTGCGCTGGGGCTGAACATGTTCCGCGGTCTGTTCACCACACGCACCGACTACATCATGGCGATTTCGACGCTGATGGTGCTGCCGATGATCCTGATGTTCATCTTCGCGCAGCGCTACATCGTGCAGGGTTTCGTCACCAGTGGGCTGAAGGGATAGCGAGACCGTGCGTCTGGGCTTCTGCGGGGCATTTCTGCCCGACGATATGAACGATCTCACGCCGCACATGCTGCAGCGCGTGCGTGCGCTGGGCTACTCCGGCGTCTTCTGCCGTTTCCGCGCAAACGATCCGCACACCACGGTCCGCGAGACGGCGGAGCGCGTGCGCGCACTGATGGCGGATGAGGGCGTGCACCTGTTCCAGGTGACGGGCTACTGGCAGAACCTCATCACGCCAAATGAAGCGGCGCGGCGGCAGGCGGTCGAAACGCTGATCGCTGCCCTGCGCCTCGCAAGCTGGCTGGGTGCGCGCGGAATCGATACCGGCCCGGGCTCGATGAACCCCGATGGCCCATGGTTTCCGCATCCTGACAACTGGACGGCGCAAGCGCGGAACCAGCTCATCAGAAGCCTGCGCGAGGCGAGCAGCGCGGCAGAGGACTACGGTGTCTTTCTCAGCATCGAGGGTCACCAGCTGGTGACGGTCGAATCGGCTGCAGTGACGGCGGAAATCCTTGATGCGGTCGGCTCCCCCTGGGTGAGAAGCGACTACGACTCCGCCAACTGGGTCACGCGCGAAACGGTCTACAATACGACCCATGCACTGCACGACGACTTTGCGGTTCTGGGACGGCATATTGTGAGCTGTCATGCCAAAGATATCTGGATTGAGAATCGGCTGGCGCTGCATCTGCAGGATGGCTGTCCCGGAAAGGGGCTGATGGACTTTCGCACGCTGTTCATGCTCGCAGAGGCGATCTCGCCGGATATCCCCATCATCGTCGAAGGTGCAGTATCCGAGGAACTCGAAGGCGTGAGCGCGCTCTTCCACGGCATCGCGGCGCAGGCAAACATCCCGATTCTCGATGCGCAGCACAGGATTTCGTCGTGATGCTGCGATTTGCCGCCCCCGTCGAACGTCGGGCTGCGCTGGTGACAGGCGGGGCGCGTGGCATCGGTCGCGCATGTGCGCTGCGGCTGGCGCAGGCTGGGCGCGATGTTGCCGTGCTGGATGTGGGCGCGGGCGCTGCAGAAGTTTGCCGTGAGATCGAAGCGGTGGGGCAGCGCGCGCTTGCGCTCACGGTTGACGTTCGCGACGAGGCGGCGATGCATGCGGCGGTAGCCGAGGTCGCAGCGCGCTGGGGACGGCTGGATATCCTCGTCTGCTGTGCCGGGGTTCTGGGTGTGGAGCAGGACTTCCGCGATCAGAGCGCGGCGGAGTTCGATCGCGTCATGCGGATCAACGTCTTCGGCGTGTACTACGCGCATCAGGCGGCGATCCCGCACATGCTGGCGCGCGGCTGGGGGCGCTGCGTGACGATCACATCGGGCGCGCGCTTCGGTGCACCGCAGCTGGTACCCTATTCGACGTCCAAAGGTGCGGTCCATGCGATGGTCTCAGCGCTGGGCAACGCCTATCCAAAGCAGGGCGTGTTCGTGAATGGAGTGGAGCCGGGGCGCGCGCTGACAGAGATGGTCGTGCCGCGCTTCAGCGCCGACTTCCTCGCGAATCCGCCCAATACGCCTATCGGGCGATACTCCGACGCTGAAGAGGTGGCGGAGGTGGTCGAGTTTCTGTGTTCCGAGCGCAACACCTACACGACAGGCTCGGTGTGGAGCTGCAAGGGTGGCGCAGGATAGAACCGGGAGGGCGCAACTGTCTCTCCCTGCAAGCCGGAGTATCTTCGCGGGCGGTGTTGTGTCATCGCCCGACATTACGCAGCGCGAAAAAAAGGTGTTGTCATCCTCATGCCCTCATTCCCACTGAAGTTCGCCTACAGCACCATCAACTGGAGCACGCGGCCTGATCTGCAGAGCATGTTCGCGGATATCCGCGCGGCAGGCTGGCAGGCCGTCGAGCTGTTCGATCACAGCCTGGACTGGCTCGGCACGCCGGACTCGCTTCGGGGGCATCTCGGCGGGCTGCGCGTGGCCACGGCCATGAGCGGGCTGGAACTCCCGATTGACCCGGTGGCCATCACCATCCAGAAGCAGCGGATCGACCATCTCGCGCTTTTCGGCGGCAGCTGCTATGGGCTGGTGGGCGGCACGCGTCTGCGCATGCGCCCACCCACCAGCGCGGAGTACGCGGCGCTCGCAGGTGCGTGCGAGGAGCTGGCCGTCTATGCGGCAGAGCGCGGGATCGAGATCGGTTATCACCCGCACACGGGCTGCACCATCGAAACGAGCGAGGAGATCGAGCGACTGCTCAATCAGACGCGCCTCACCCGGCTGTGCCTGGACTCCTCGCACATCGCCCTCGTCGAGGAGGATCCTGTGACGACGATCCGTCACTTCGCCGGGCGCCTGAGCTACATCCACGTCAAGGAGTGGGCATACGGCAAGTTCGTCGAACTGGGGCGTGGGCGTCTGCCGATCCTCGATCATGCGGCGTTCTTCGCCGCGCTTGAGGAGATGCGATATACAGGCTGGGTCGTGGTCGAGAACAGTCGCAGCGATATCTCACCCGCAGAAAGTGCGCGTGTCAACGCGGCATATGTGCGCGGACTGGGCTACAGCCTGTCGCTTCCCACGCAGGGGGCACAGGCATGAGCTTCGCACTCGGGCTTGTCGGATGCGGCGGGATGGGGCGGCGGCATCTGCGCGGAATGGAGCGGCTGCACAAGGTCGGCAGGCTGACATTTGAGCTGGCGGCGGTCTGCGACGTGATGCCCGCCAGCGCGCAGCAGGCGGCGGATCTGGCAGGTGACCTGTTCGGGGGAGCGCCTGCACAGTATCACGATATTGAGCGCATGCTGCGCGAGACACAACTGGACGGGCTGCTGATCACCACGACGCCGGAAATGCACATTCCGGTTGGCGAGCTGGCGCTCCGTTCCGGCGTGCACGTGATGGTCGAGAAACCAATCACGCTGACGGTCGCAGAAGGGCTGCGGCTTGTGCACGCCGCGCACCAGGCGGGCAGAAAGCTGGCGGTTGCCGAAAACTACCGCCGCGATCCCATCAACCGGCTGGCCCGTGCGCTGATCGACGCGGGCGTGTTCGGCACCCCGCACCTGGCAACGCAGTCTTCCTCCAGTGCGGGCGAACACGTCATCATCACCCCCTGGCGGCATCTCAGGAACCGCGGCGGAATCGTCGTGGATATGGGGGTACATTACACCGACATTCTTGAGTACCTGCTGGGGCCGATGGACAGCGTGTTCGCCTTGAATCGGGTGATTGACACCCAGCGGAAGGATGCCAGCGGAGCACTGCATCCCGCCGATGCCGAAGACCTCTCCGTCGGCGTGACGCAGTTTCGCAGCGGCGCGATCGGCAACTGGCTGCTCAACATGGCCGGGCGTGGCGAGAACCATTTCACGCGCATGGTCTATGGTCCGGGTGGCACGCTCGCCATCCCTGCCGACCGCACGGGCGATCCGCTGCGGCTGACGCTGCGCGAGGCGGGGAAGGATCGCGCGATCGAGAGCGGTGATCTGCTGGGATTTGTGCCAGACTATCATCTCGACACGGTGACAGCCGCGCTGTTTGGGGGCGAACGCCTGACGCAGTACGCGCTGGAGTGGGCGACGATCGATGCCAATCTGCTGGCGATTGAGCAGGCGGATTTTGTCGCTTCAGTGGTCGAGGATCGTGCCCCTGAAGTCGATGGCGAACAGGGACTGCGTTCGCTGGCGCTGGTGTTCGCCATGCTCGAAAGCGGCGGCCTGAAACGCATGGTCGGGGTGGACGAGATCCTCAGCGGCAATCTGCGCGGCTACGAAGACAGCATCGGAGCTGCCTCATGACGCACTGGTCCAGCTATCTCGATTTTGGCGTGGTGCATCCACTCATCTACCTGGAGTGCCGCGGCGGCGAAGGGCCGGTTGTGGAGACGCTGCGACGCATCGCCAGCGACTCGGACTTCGGCGCCGTCGAGATCGCGCCGGTGCGTCATCCTGACGTGCGGGCACAGGCGCAGGCGCTGCTGCGCACGACGCAGCTTCAGGTCGTCTATCTGCCCATTCTGCCAATCCTGCTCGAACGGCTTGAGCTCGGAAGCGCCGATGTGGCCGCGCGAGCGACCGCCCTGGCCCGGGTGAAGACGCTGATTGACGAGGCGATCGCATTTGGTAGTACGCTGGCGATGGTGCAGGGCCCGCTGGACCCCGGCGAGACGCAGCGAGCGGCGGCGACTGCGCGGTTGGTCGAGGATCTGCAGTACCTGTGCGACTACGCGGATGCACGCTCGGAAACGCGGCGGCTGCACATCGTACTGGAGAACTTCGACCGCGACATCGAGAAGAAGCGCCTGATCGGACCGACGCGCGAAGCGGCCGCGCTGGCGGATGCAGTCGCGCGGGGGAACTTCGGATTGACGATTGACCTCAGCCATCTGCCGCTGCTGGGCGAAAGCGCCGCTGAGGCGCTCACGCTGGCCGCGCCGCATTTGCTGCACGCGCATATCGGCAACTGCGTCATCGACCATCGTGATACGCCGCTCTATGGCGATTTCCACCCTCGCTTCGGGCACCCGCTCGGGCGCAACGACCTGCCGGAAGTCGTCGAGTTCATCCATCAGCTATTCCATGTCGACTATTTCGCCAGGGCACGCGCCCGCCTGGGGACAGCCCCGATCCTGTCGATGGAGCTGCGCACCATCCCCGGTGAGGAGGAGAGCGAGGCCATCCTTGCCAATGGCAAGCGCACCTTCATCCGCGCCTGGCATCGCGTGATACAGGAGCGCCAGGCATGATCAGGATCGTCAACTGGGACTCGGTAGGCAACATCATGTGGGGTGTGCGGCTGGAACGCACACTTGGCGCAGACTGGCGCTCAAAGCTGCATCCCGATGATCCGGTCGCGATTGCGCATGCGCCGACGTTCGAGGAGCTGTTCGCGGAGATCCCCCACGAGCTGATCGAATGCAGCTCGCTGGAGGAAGTCGAAGCGCACATCGCAGATGCCGACTTCCTCAACATTCACAAGGTCATCGTACCGGAAGACGTGCTGCTCAGGGCGAAGAAGCTGCGCCTCATCCAGCATCTGGGGCAGGACTACCGCGGAATACCGCTGCGCGCCGTGCATCAGCTCAGGATCGCCGCTGCTGCGCCGCCGCTGATCAACTACATCACCGTCGCCGAGCACAACTGGGCGTTCGTCCTCAATCATGTCAAGCGTATGCCGCAGCAGCGGGCGTACATGCAGGCGCGCGGCTACACGACGGAAGGCTGGGGCGCGCCTGCCAGCCTGAAGATCGGCTTCCTGGGCGATCTGACGCTCGGCCTGTGCGGCTTTGGCGAGATCGCCCGCCCGATGGCGCGCTATGCCCAGGCGTTTGGCATGAAGGCGCTGTACTGGGATCGCGTGCGCTTCCCTGATCTGGAAGCACGGTGGGGAATCGAGTACTGTGCTTTCGACGATCTGTTCCGCCGCAGCGACATCCTGAGCGTGCAGCTCCCGCTGACGCCGGAGACGACAGGCATCGTTGGCGCGCGAGAGATCGGCATGATGAAGCCGAATGCGCTGTTCATCAGCACGGCGCGCGGCAAGCTGATGGATCAGATCGCGCTGACCGAGGCGCTGCGCGAACGGCGCATTGGCGGAGCGGGGCTGGATGTTTTCTATGACGAGCCGCTGGCCGTCGACGACCCCCTCCACGCTCTGCACGAGGACCTGAGCTACAATGTGACGATCACGTCACATTCTGCCTGGCAGGGGCCGTGGACGTGGGTGCGCGACTCGCTCGGCATCTGGGACAACGTGCTGCGCAGCCTGCGTGGCGAGCCGATCGAGCACCGCGTCGATGGAGGCGCTCCATGAGTTTCCCGACCCGCTTCGGCTATTGTGTGCCGATCTTCGCCATGCCGGGTGGCGGCCTGTTCCGCGTGCCCAACCTGCCGCGCCTGCAGCCCGCAGCGGTGCTGGCGAGCGCTCGTCTTGCCGATGCGCTTGGCTACGACTCGATCTGGGTGGCCGATCATCTGATGCTGGGCCATGAGCAGGCGATCCTCGAAGGCTGGACGACGCTCTCCGCAATCGCAGGGGGAACGCAGCGGGCGAAGCTGGGGATCATCCATCAGGGGCACTTCTTCCGGCAACCTGCCGTCGCCGCCAAGATGATCGCCACGCTGGATCAGCTCTCCGGCGGACGCTTCATCTTCTTCGCGGACACGGGCACGCGGGCCAGCGAGCATCATGCATACGGACTGAACTATCCTGACCCGGTTGAGGCGCGGATGGCGGACTTTCTGGAAGGCCTGGAGCTGACGCTGCGTCTGTGGGAGACTCGTGAGGATGCGCCGCTGACGTTCCAGGGCGCGCACTACTCGACGCGCGAAGCCGTGTGCATGCCGCCGCCGCTTCAAACTCCGCACCCACCGATCTGGTTTGGCGAGGCGCACCCGCTGACGCTGGATGCTGCCGCGCGCCTGGGCCATGGCTGGAACAGCGTGCCCGTCGGGATTGCGGAGATGACGCGGCGGCTCGATGCGCTGCGTGCAGCATGTGCGAACGTCGGGCGCAGCTTTGCGGAACTGGAGATCAGCTACGAGACGCAGATCGTGATCGCGCCGACGCGTGACGGCATTCGCGAGCAGCTGCATGCGATGCTTGCACTGACGCCGGATGCGGCGCTGCCGGGCGGCGCGGACTTCGCTGACTTCATGTCGGGGCGCAGCGATGCGTATCCGGCCTACCTGACGGACGCGTGGCTGGTTGGCACGCCCGACGAGGTGAGCGCGCAGATCGACAGCTATCGGGCGCTGGGCGTGTCGCATTTCATGCTGTGGTTCATGGATGCGCCGGAGACGACAGGAATGCGGCGGTTCATGGATCACGTCGCGCCACGATTCCGGGCGTAGCATGGATTGCGCTGCCAAGGCGCGCAGACACGAATGGTACTCCGGCTGTCGAATGCGCAGACAAGACGCGGACAGCGGAGCATGAGGGGAGCAGACAACGTGCTCAGCGCACCTTGGCTTCGGTGTGCGGCTTCGCGTTGAACATCGTGCAGGCACAGGAATCTGTGTGACGTGGGAGCGTCAATGATGGAATGGGGTGAGTTGGTGCAGCTCTTTCGTCTGGATGGCAAGGTGGCACTGGTGCCGGGGGGATACGGCGGCATCGGCGAGGCGGTGTGTCGGGGACTGGCTGCCGCGGGTGCAAAAGTCATCGTCGCCGGGCAGCGGGCGGAACGCACAGAGGTGTTGGCGCAGGCGCTGCGCGATGAAGGCAGCGATGCCTACGCCGCGCCGTTCGATGCGCACAAGGTTGCGGACATCCGGCGCATGGTCGATGATGCGGCTGCACACTACGGGCGGCTGGATATCCTCGTCAACTGCGTTGGGCTGAATCGCGAGGAGAAGCTGCTGGATATCACCGAAGAGAATTTCGACTTCGTCTATTCCGCCAACCTCAAGTCCGCGCTGTTCCTGTCACAGGCAGCGGCGCGGCATATGATCGCGCAGGGCGGCGGCGGCAAGCATGTGCATCTGGGGTCGGTGCGGACGCTCCTGGGTCTACGCGGTCGCGGCTATGCCGCTTACTGCGCGGCAAAGGGCGGTCTGGGGACGATGTGCAAGCAGCTCGCCGCAGAGCTTGCGCCGCATCGCATCAACGTCAACGTGGTCGCGCCGACGTTCGTGCGCACCGAGCAGGTCTCCGCTATGCTGAGCGATGTGCAGTTTTACGCCTCGCTAACAGCACGCATCCCGCTCGGTCGTGTGGCAGAACCGGAGGAGGTGATGCACGCGGTCCTGTTCATGGCGTCGCGCGCGTCAGACTTCATCACCGGCCAGGTGCTGTATCTGGATGGCGGGATCACGGCGACACAGTGATCCGAATATTCACCGGAAACGTGCGGGCAGGCTGTTGGCGTCTGCGGTGTGCCGGTGCTGGCCACGCTGCGCACCACCTTCTACGACACCGTCGGCGCGCTGCAAACCGACCTCTATGCCTGGCTGGTCTACTACAACACCGAGCGTCCGCACTTGGGCCGCCGGCGGCATGGGCCATCGCCCCATCGACACCGCTAATCTGTTCGTCAAGCATG
>CAZZJW010000070.1:0-20472 GCA_964654755.1 uncultured Pleurocapsa sp.
GGCCAAGGGCGAGGACATCACCGTCGTGATGGGCGTCAACGAGGACAAGTACGACCCCGCGCGCCATCACGTGGTCTCCAACGCCTCGTGCACCACCAACTGCCTCGCGCCCGCCGCCAAGGTCGTCAACGACGCCTTCGGCATCACGCGCGCCCTGATGACCACCATCCACGCCTACACCAACGATCAGGTGCTGCAGGATCAGCCGCACAAGGACCTGCGCCGCGCGCGTGGTGCCGCGCAGAGCATCATCCCGACCACCACCGGCGCCGCCAAAGCGGTCGCGCTGGTCGTGCCGGAGCTCAAGGGCAAGTTCGACGGTCTGGCCTTCCGCGTGCCCACGCCGACCGTCTCGATCGTTGATTTCGTCGCGGTCCTCGAGCGTGAAACCACCACCGAAGGCCTGATCGAGGTCCTCGATGCCGCCAGCAAGAGCGATCGCCTCAAGGGCATCCTCGGCATCTCCTATGAGCCGCTGGTGTCGAAGGACTTCCAGGGCGACAGCCGTTCCAGCATCGTCGACGCAGAGTCCAGCCAGGTGATGGGCGGCACGCTCGCCAAGGTCGTCACGTGGTACGACAACGAGTGGGGCTATTCCTGCCGCACTGCCGATCTCGTCAAGCTGATGGGCGACAAGCTCTAACCCGCGCGCACGGCTTTCTCGTCGGAGGCGAGCGGGCATGGTCTGCTCGCCTCTTTTCTTGCACTCGCAGATGAGGAGCACACTCTCATGAACAAGAAGACCATTCGCGATATCGATCTGAGCGGCAAGCGCGTGCTCGTTCGCGTGGACTTCAACGTCCCGCTGGAGGGCAGCACGATTACCGACGACACGCGTATTCGCGCCGAAGTGCCCAATCTCCAGGCGATCCTGGCGCAGCATCCCCGTGCCGTCATCCTCATGTCGCATCTTGGCCGGCCCAAGGGCGGACCGGACCCGAAGTTCTCGCTCGCGCCCATCGCCCCGGAACTGTCGCAGCAGCTCGGCGTGCCCGTGCACTTCAGCGCGGCCACCGTCGGCCCGGAAGCGGAGGCAGCCGTGCATGCGCTGCCCCAGGGCGGCGTACTGCTGCTGGAAAACACGCGCTTCTTCCCCGGCGAGGAGAAGAACGACGCTGAACTGGCCCGGCAGATGGCTGCGCTCGGAGACGTGTTCGTCAACGATGCGTTCGGCTCTGCCCACCGCGCGCACTCCTCCACCGCCGGCATCTCCGACCACCTGCCCTCGGTGGCGGGCCTGCTGATGGAGAAGGAAATCAATTACCTCGCCAGCGCCATCGATCAGCCCCGGCGCCCGTTCGCTGCGATCCTGGGCGGCGCGAAGGTGTCGGACAAGATTGCCGTCATCGACGTGCTGCTCAGCAAGGTCGATCTGCTGGTGATCGGCGGCGGCATGGCGAACACTTTCCTCAAGGCGCAGGGCCACGACATCGGCAAATCGCTGGTCGAAGAGGATAAGCTCGACGTCGCGCGCGATCTGCTCGCCCGCAGCGGCGGCAAGCTGGTGCTGCCCGTCGATGTCGTGCTCGGCGACAAGTTCGCGGATGACAGCAGCACGCAGGTCATCCCCGTCGGCCAGCCAGTCCCGGACGGCTGGGCCATCTACGACATCGGCCCCGCCAGCGTGCGCCTGTTCTCGGACAAGCTGGAGGCCTGCCGCACGGTGGTCTGGAACGGGCCGATGGGTGTTTTCGAGAAGGCGCCATTCGCCGCCGGAACCAACGCCATCGCTCAGGTGCTGGCGTCCATCAGCAGTCACGGCGCCACCACCATCATCGGCGGCGGCGACTCAGCGGCGGCGGTCGAACAGTCGGGCCTGGCGGATCAGATCACGCACATCTCGACGGGCGGCGGTGCCAGCCTGGAGATGCTCGAAGGCAAGACGCTGCCCGGCGTCGCTGCCCTGCAGGACAAGTAGGCCCGCACACGGCCACGCCACCCCTCAGCAGCATCATGGTGCAAGAGGGGTGGCGCGCTCTGTTTTGCGCCTCAGAACATCGCCTGCATGCCGATTTCGGTCGGCGGCGGGGGCAGCCCCAGATGGCTGTAGGCCAGCGGCGTGGCTTCACGGCCCCGCGGCGTGCGCTTGAGAAAGCCAAGCTGCATCAGATACGGCTCGTACACATCCTCGATCGTCGACGGATCCTCGCTGATCGATGCTGCGATCGTCGGCAGCCCCACCGGGCCGCCGTTGTATTTCTCGATGATCGTCAGCAGCACCCTGCGGTCGATGTCGTCCAGCCCGAGGAAATCGATATCCATCAACTCCAGCGCTTCGCCAGCCACCGGCCCGGTGATGACGCCGTCGGCGCGCGTCTGCGCGTAGTCGCGCACCCGGCGCAGCAGCCGCAGCGCCACGCGGGGGGTTCCCCGGGAACGCCGCGCGATTTCGGTCGTGCCCTCCGGCGTCAGCGGCACGCTGAGCATCGCCGCCGCACGGCGGATGATGTGCTCCATCGCCGGCAGGTCGTAGAAATCCAGGCGAAAGCGCGCCCCGAAGCGGTCTCTCAGCGGGCCAGCCAGCAGCGCAAGCTGGGTCGTCGCGCCGATCACCGTGAAGCGCGGCAGGTTGATCCGCACGTTCTTGGCCGCCGGCCCCTTGCCAATCACGATATCCAGCGCGAAATCCTCCATCGCCGGATAGAGCACCTCTTCCACGGCGCGGCCCAGCCGGTGGATCTCGTCGATGAACAGAATGTCGTTCTGCTTCATGTGCGTCAGGATCGCCGCCAGGTCTCCCGAACGTTCGATCGACGGCCCAGCGGTGATGCGGATATTCACGCCCATTTCATTGGCGATCACGTGCGCGAGTGAGGTCTTGCCCAAACCGGGCGGGCCGTAGAACAGCGTGTGGTCAATCGGCTCACCGCGCAGCCGGGCCGCATCGATGATGATGCGGAGGTTCTCGCGCACGCGGTCCTGCCCGACGATATCCTTCAGACTGCGTGGGCGCAGCGCGATGTTGTCGCGATCATCCGGCTGTTCACTGGCGCCAAGCAGCCGCCCATCGGCCATGCCGGTTTCCCTCGTCATTCGGATAAATGTTCTACAGCGCAAGTATAGCCCAACCCCTTGTGGCCGAAAACGGGCACTTTGACACCCGCCCCCGGGCCGCGTACAATCCATCGGACGAGGAGTGATACCATGAGCCAGCTGCACGTTTCGGACCACCCCCTCATTCTGCACAAACTCACCCTGCTGCGGGACAAGAGCACCGATCATCGCCACTTTCGCGAGCTGATGCGCGAGCTGGCGCTGCTGCTGTGCTACGAGGCCACGCAGACCCTGCACGTCGTCGAGAAGGATGTTGAAACGCCGATGGGTCTGGCCCGTGGCTACAAGGCGCAGGAGAAGATCGGCGTCGTGCCCGTGCTGCGCGCCGGACTAGGCATGCTGGAGGGCGTGCTGCAGCTGCTGCCCAGCGTGCAGGTCTGGCACATCGGCCTGTACCGCGACGAGCACACGCTGCGCCCGGTTCAGTACTACAATCGCCTGCCCGAGCAGTCCGGGATCGAGCTGTGCCTGGTCCTCGACCCGATGCTCGCCACCGGCGGCTCCGCGGTGGCCACCGTCGATCTGCTCAAGAAGGCGGGCGTGCAGCACATCATCTACCTCGGGCTGATCGCTGCTCCGGAAGGCGTGGAACGGCTGTCGACAGCGCATCCGGACGTGCCCATCCATCTCGCCGCCGTTGACGAGCGCCTCAACGACGTCGGTTTCATCGTGCCCGGCCTGGGTGACGCTGGCGACCGACAGTTCGGCACCTGACAGGCGAGCGCGTGGACGAGTCGCTCGCCTTTCTCGTCGTCTTTGCGATCGCGCTCAGCACATCGCTGGCGCTTGTGCCGCTGGGCGACTGGCTTGGCCGGCGTTTAGGCGTCATCAGCCGCCCCGGCGGCCGGCGCACATCAGAAGGCGATCGCCGCCGCGTGAGCAAGCTCGGCGGCATCGCCGTTTTCGGCGGCTTCGTGCTGGCTGCATGCGTCGCGCAAACGCTGCCCGTGCAGCGCCTTGACCCCTACGAGATCATCCGCTTCATCGGCCTGATCGCCGGCGGCGCGGTGATTTTCCTCGTCGGCCTGCTGGACGACATCTTCGAGTTCCCGGCGCTCCCGCAGTTCCTCGGGCAGTTCGCGGCGGCTGCCGTCGCCATCCTCTTTCAGATCTTCATCGAGTACGTCAGCAATCCGTTCACCGGCCAGCAGACCGACCGCTTCCCCTATCTGGTCACCGTCAGCCTCAGCCTGTTCTGGCTCATTTTCATGATGAACACCATGAACTGGCTGGACGGGCTGGACGGGCTGGCTGGGGGTGTCAGCTTCATCGCCGGGGCGATGCTCTTCCTCAACAGCGCCTATCGCGTCACGCCAGCCCAGACCAGCGTCGCCCTGCTGCCCATGGCGCTGATGGGGGCCTGTCTGGGCTTCACCCTGCACAACTTCTACCCGGCGCGAATCTTCATGGGCGGCGGGGCGCAATTTCTCGGCTTCACGTTGGGCGCGCTGGCGATCATCGGCGGCGCCAAGATGGGCACCATCCTGCTGGTGATGAGCCTGCCGCTGATCGACGTGGTCTGGCAGGTGGTCAGCCGCATTCGCAGCGGACGCAGCCCCTTCAGTGGCGATCGCGGGCATCTGCACTTCCGCCTGCTCGATCTCGGCTTCAGCCAGCGGCAGATTGTGCTGGGCTACTATGCCTTTTGCCTGGCGTGCGGGGCGCTGGCGCTGCTCGTGGACAGCGAACTGTACAAGCTGCTGGCGCTGGGCGTGCTGCTGCTGGTCGTCGCCGGAACGCTGGCGCTGCTCTCCCGCAGAACGCCCGCCGTGCGCTACGACGATTCTTCGTCAGAGGCATCGTCAGCGATAGGCGTCGACTCCACGCGCAGCGGCTGAGCGGAGATCATCGCGGCGCCGGCTTTGCCCTGCGCGGCATTCAGCACCGGCGGCGCCGTCACCGGGACCGGCGCTTCCTTCGCCACCGCCGCGGGCAGCGGCAGCGGCAGCTCGTACACCGACCGCGGCAGCGCCGCCAGCGCACGCGCGGTCTTCTCACGCTTTTCGCGCTCCTGCGCTTTGGCCTGCAGCACTTCCTGGCGGCTCATCGCCACCAGTCGGCCATTCTGAAAGGTCGCGCTCGCCCCCGTCACGCGCTCAATCACCGCCTCCAGCAGCGCCAGCAGCGCCGTTGCGAACAGATTGAGTCCGGCGACGATCAGCAGCACCTCGACAATCAGGATCACCGCGTCCGTCAGCCACTGTGCCACTGCCGGGCTGATCGCGTTGTTAGCGAGCGCAACCACCACCAGCGCGCCCAGCGCCAGCCACCAGCCACGGCCAATCCTGAGCGCGCGCGAGTCCCGCGGAAACATCGTGTTGGCGATGGTGAACATCACGTATGTCCACAGCCAGAATCCCGGCGTGGCCGCCATCGCGCGCACAGCCTGCGGCACCGCCTCCAGCCCGCCTGCGCTCAGCGGCGCGATCGACTGCGGAATCCGCAGCACGCCCGCCGCCACAGCCCAGATCACCAGCATACCGACGAGAATGGGCGCCAGCGCCAGCGCCCCGCGCTTGAGGCGGCTGTTGGTGCGGCCCAGCCGGACGAACTCCAGTCGCAGCTCAGCCGCCGCCTGCTCCTCAGGAATGCGAAAGGCCAGCTCGGCGCGCAGATTGATCAGCGTGGCGGTGAACCACACGGTGACTTCGTACACGACGATGCCAGGGAAGAACAGCAGGTAGTACAGCACCGTTGTGGTCGCCAGCCGGCGGCTGAGCAGCCAGCCCACCTTGAACAAGTGCTGGTGCAGCCAGCGTTCCAGCCGCCGCACCAGCCACAACAGCGCTGCCGCGGCGGCCCACGGCAGCAGCAGCGCGCCCGCGTCCAGACCGCTAGCCCTTCACTTCCGCCGCGGCGGCCACCAGCGCGACGAAGTCCTCGACCACGAGCGAGGCCCCGCCCACCAGCGCGCCATCGATGTGCGGCTGGCTCATGTACTCGCGCATGTTCGACGGTTTGACGCTGCCGCCATACTGGATGCGCAGCGCTTCGGCCACCACGCCGCCGTACAGCGCCTCAACGGTCGCCCGAATGCTGCCGATCACCGTGTTGGCGAAATCGCTGGTCGCCGCCTTGCCGGATCCGATTGCCCAGATCGGCTCATAAGCAATGACGATGCGCGC
The DNA here is from genome assembly GCA_964654755.1 of uncultured Pleurocapsa sp. Classification (GTDB taxonomy): domain Bacteria; phylum Chloroflexota; class Anaerolineae; order Aggregatilineales; family Phototrophicaceae; genus Flexifilum. The sequence continues at coordinate 6,180 of CAZZJW010000070.1, forward strand.
CATATCGTCCGCCTGAATACCTTCCAGCCCGGCACGCACCTGCCCGCTGACGAACGCGGCGGTCCCGCCCGCCTCATTCACCGCCAGCGCTTCACCACAGGCGAAGATCGGCCGGAGGCCGTGGCCCAGCGCCGCACGAATCTTGCGGTTGATCACGGCGTCGGTCTCGCCGAGATACTCCCGGCACTCAGAGTGGCCGATGATCACGTGGCTGGCCAGCCCCTCCAGCATCGCTGCCGAGATCTGCGAGGTGTATGCGCCCTTCTCGTGCTCGCTCACGTTCTGCGCGCCGACGGCCAGCCCCGAGCCGCGCAGCGCCTCAGCGACAGCCGGCAGCGCGACAAACGGCGGGCAGATCACGCGCTCCACCGAGGCATACCCGGCCAGGCGCGGGGCCAGTTCAGAGACAAATGCAGCAGCCTCCCCGGGAGTCTTGTTCATCTTCCAGTTGGCCGCAATGATCGGCGTACGCATGGTCCTTGGCTCCTCACACGGGGGCGGCCCAGCGCCCCTCACGTCATGCTCATCTGCCTGATTATAATCGTCGCGTGGGTGGCTTACCATGCAGCGCGCTGCCCCACACTCATTCCATCATGCTGTTCATCGGATTAAACCGTGCACCTGTCCGACTTTGACTATCACCTGCCAGAAGCACTCATCGCCCAGCACCCCGCCGACCCCCGGGACTCATCGCGCCTGATGACGCTCGACCGCCGCACGGGGGAGATCTCGCATCGCATCTTCCGTGACATCACCAGCCTGCTGCAGCCCGGTGATGTGCTCGTGCTGAACGATACGCGCGTCATCCCGGCCCGGCTGCATGCCCGCAAGCGCGAGACCGGCGGAGTGGTCGAGCTGCTGCTGCTGCGCCGCCTGGACGACCGCCGCTGGGAAGCGCTGATCGGCGGGCGTGGCGTTCGGCTGGGCACACAGCTCGATCTGACTGACGACCTCACCGCGACCGTCGTCGAGGAGCTTGAGGGCGCCGAGCGCATCATTGAATTCAGTGCTCCGGTGGATGGCCGCCTGAACGAACTCGGTGAAATGCCGCTGCCGCCCTACATCCACGAAAAGCTGGACGACCGTGAGCGCTACCAGACCGTGTACAGCAGGCGCGAAGGGTCGGCGGCGGCGCCCACCGCCGGCCTGCACTTCACGCCCGAATTGCTGGCGGCACTGCGCGAGATGGGTGTACGCTTCGCCTGGTGCACGCTGCATATCGGTCTGGGCACGTTTCAGCCAGTGCGCGTCGAGAAGATCGAAGATCATCCGATGCACTACGAGCGCGCAGAGCTTTCTGCCACAGAAGCGCAGGTCATCAACGAAGCGAAGCTGGCCGGCGGACGCATCATCGCTGTCGGCACGACCGCAGCGCGCACGCTGGAGACCGCCGGCATCCTCAGCGAAGGCGGTGATCCGTCCCATCCGGGCGCCAGCCTGAACGCCTGCCCGTGGCGGCCCGTCACCGCCTTCGACCGCGAGACCAACCTGTTCATCTATCCCGGCTATCGCTGGCGGGCGGTCGATGCGATGATCACCAACTTTCACCTGCCCCGCTCCACCCTGCTCATGATGATCAGCAGCTTCGCCGGGCGCGAGCACGCGCTGCACGCCTATCACACCGCTGTTGAGCACAGCTATCGCTTCTTCTCCTTCGGGGACGCCATGTTCATCGCCTAAGCGGCTGTCTGTTGCGGATTGACGTCTGCCAGGTGCTCCCGTACAATCTGAGCTTCGTAACTGTCAATGAAGTCTGTTTCGTTGACCAATTTTCCCCGTCGCGCGGGCAATCTGTGGTTTTTGCGCCGCCGGCGGTGGCAAGCGAGAATTGGAGATCACTGAAGATGTATGCCATTATCCGGACGGGCAACCGTCAGTACCGTGCAGAGGTGGGCAAGACGCTCGTCGTCGAACGCCTGCCGAACGCGGTGAATGACCAGATCGAGATCCGTGATGTGCTGCTCGTGGGCGATGGTGATCAGACCGTCGTCGGCCAGCCGGTCGTCGACGGCGCGCTGGTGTCGGCCACCGTCGTCGATCAGTTCCGTGCGCCGAAGATCCTGGTGTTCAAGTATCGCCAGCGCACCAAGTTCCGCCGTAAGCGCGGGCATCGCCAGTACTACACTCGCATCAAGATCGACGCAATCACGCCGTAACCAGACGCACGGAGAGAGACAATGGCTCACAAAAAAGGCGGCGGCAGCAGCCGCAACGGTCGCGACAGTAATTCGCAGCGCCTGGGCGTGAAGGCCTTCGGCGGCGAACACGTCATCCCGGGCAACATCATCGTGCGTCAGCACGGCACTCGCTTCCACCCCGGCCGCAACGTCGACATGGGCAAGGACTACACCATCTTCGCCGTGGCCGAGGGGTACGTGGTGTTCGAATATGCGCCCGGCAAGAACGGACGCAAGCAGATCAGCGTCTATCCCGAGCTTCCCTCACACAGCAGTAACTAGACAGCGTACTATGCGGCACGGGCCGCATGGAGACGAAAGGTAGGTTCTCATGAAGGAAAGTCTGCACCCGGCATGGTTTGCCGAAGCTACAGTGGTCTGCGCCTGCGGCAATACCTGGGTCACCGGGGCCACGGTCGCGCAGATCCGCACGGACATCTGCTCGAACTGCCACCCCTTCTACACAGGTGAACAGCGCATCGTTGACACTGAAGGCCAGGTCGATCGCTTCATCAAGCGCCTGCAGGTTCGCGATCAGAAGCGCCAGGAGATCGTCGAGCGCGAGGCTGCTCGCCGTCCCGACAACCTGCCGCTGGCAGAACTGGAAATTGGCAAGCGCCATGTGACGCTGTTCGCAGACGCGGGCATCACCACGGTGGGTGAGTTCCTGTCGCGCCTGCAGGCGGGCGGTGATGATGCCATCCTGGCGATCGCTGGCGTCGGCCAGAAGATGCTGGCCGATCTCAAGCGCGCCCTGCGTAATCGTGGCTACGATCTGCCCGCTTCCGAGAACACTGAAGCGGCAGAGTAACACCCGGTCGCACCGTTCAAAGGCAGGTCTCCACGTGGATACCTGCCTTTCTTTTTGCCAGCGTGACGTTTGCCCCAGGATGTTGCATGATGGTGCACCATATCGGACAAATCGAAGTGATCTGCGGCAGCATGTTCTGCGGCAAGACCGAAGAACTCATACGCCGAGTGCGGCGCGCGCTCATCGCCCGGCAAACCGTACAGGTCTTCAAGCCGGCCATCGACGATCGCTACGGCGTGCAAAGCGTCACCAGCCATACCGGCCAGACCATTCAGGCGCAGCCGGTCGCCACTTCATCCGATCTGCTGCGCAGCATCCAGCGCGAGACCACCGTGATCGCCGTCGATGAGGCGCAGTTCTTCGACCTGGAGATCGCCCGGGTGGTCGACGAACTCGCCCGGCACGGCCTGCGGGTGATCGTCGCCGGGCTGGATATGGACTTCCGCGGCGTGCCCTTCGGCCCGATGCCAGAACTGATGGCGCGCGCCGAAGAGGTCACCAAGCTGCACGCCATCTGCGTGGTGTGCGGAGAGCAGGCCTACCTCACGCAGCGCATCGTCAATGGCGTTCCTGCGGCCTACGATGACCCCGTCGTGCTGATCGGCGCATCCGAGCGCTATGAGGCGCGCTGCCGGCAGCATCATGAAGTGCGTAAAACCAATCCTGAGAATTAGTTTGCATCACTAAACAAATCGTGTAAAATGCCTGTCAGTCGTTCGTTCAGGAGGGATGCTGATGGGCGTCGCCAGTGCTCGTTTTGATGTGCAGCCGGTCGCAGAGCGGCCGTCGCGCGGGTCGCAGCTTTGGCTGAAAAGCCGAAACTGGGATCTGGCGTTTATTTCTCTAAGCGTCATCCTCGTCCCCCTGCCCTACATCGCCTATCTCATCGGCGTGCACGTCTTCGGCCTGCACGAGGATGTCTCGCGCAATGGGGTCAACGGCTTCGTCGCCATCGCGGTCGGCGGGCCGCACATGATGTCGACATTCCTGCGCACCGGGCTGGACAAGGACTTCCGCAAGCGCTATCCCATGCTGATCCGCTCGTCGATCATCATCCCGATCGTCGTGGTCTCGCTGGCCTTCCTCAACCTCAACCTGCTGCTCACGATTTTCTTCTTCTGGGCGGCCATGCATGTGCTGCATCAGGTGACCTACATCACCGAGCTCTACAACCACAAGGAACACACCTTCGTGCGCCAGGGCACAGGTGTCACGCCTGTGGCCCGCATCATCGATTACGGCGTCATCCTCACCTGCCTGTTCCCGTTCGCCGCGCTCAAGATCAGCCAGGGCCAGTTCGACGTCGGCACCAACGACCTGACGTCGGTCATTCCGGAGTTCTTCCAGGCCGCGTGGTTCTTCTACGCCATGACGGGTATCTTCCTGGTGGCGGTGCTGGCGTTCTTCGGGAAGACCATCATCGAGTACCGGAATGGCATGATCAACTGGCCCAAGACCATCTTCGTGCTGCTGACGGTGGTCATCGCCTTCATCATTCCGTCGCTGCCCAACCTGGATACCGCCTTCCAGGGGCTCAACACGTGGCACTCGTTCCAGTACCTGGCGATCACGTTCTACATCGTCGGCGTGCGCGCGGCCTATCGTGGCAGTGATCAGGCGCCGATGGTCAAGCGGTTCAATCGGCATGGCACCAAGGGGCTGTTCATCCTCAGCACGATGATGCTGGTGGGCTCGGCGCTGGTCTTCGCTGTCGTTTACCTGATCGCGCCGGTCATCCGCCCGGGCATCGATGGCAATCAGCACTTCGACATCGCGTACTACACCGCCATCCTCTCGTTCCTGTGGATCCACTACTATCACGATCACTTCCTGTTCACCAACTTCGAGGCGCTGGACGACGCCGTCTACGTCGAGAAGGCCGCCTGAAGTTCCGCATTCATTTCTGCGAATCTGCCAAAGAGACGCCAGCCGGCGTCTCTTTGCTGTTCAGCAGGTGATATACTGAACACTTGTTCCGACTGTCTGCAAAGGACACCTGATGCGTGGTGAATTCGTCGCTGTCGATCTCGAAACCACCGGGCTGGACCCCGTACGCGATGCAATCATCGAGATCGGCGCTGCGCGCTTTGTGGACGGCCAGCTGACCGAGGAATTCAGCACATTCGTCGATCCTGCCCGGCCTATCCCGGAGTTCATCAGCCGGCTCACCGGCATCACCGATGACATGGTGCACGGCGCACCTCAGCCGGCTGAAGCTGTCGACCGGCTGCGCGCATTCGTCGGGCAGGCGCCGGTAGTCGGCCACAACGTCGGCTTCGATCTCGGCTTCCTGGTTGCGCGCGGCGCGCTGCGCGGCAACACCCGCATCGACACGTACGATCTGGCGTGCGTGCTGCTTCCGCGCGCGCCCCGTTACAACCTCGGCAGCCTGGCCGATCAGCTCGGGCACACGCTCCGGCACGCGCATCGCGCGCTGGATGACGCACGCGCCACGGGCGAGGTGCTCAACAGCCTGTGGCAGCGGCTGCTGGCGCTGCCCGAAGCGCTCGTGCTGGAGATCACCGAAGCAGCCCGCGCCATCGAGTGGGATGGTCGCTACTGCTTCGAGCACAGCCTGCGCGAGCGCGGCATCAGCGAACGTTTCAGCGGAGAATTCCCGCCGATCTTCACACAACCTGCGCCGGAAGCCGTACCGCTGGAAGCGACTCCGGGTGCCGGCGGGGATTTCGCCCCGGAGAGCATCGAGCGCACCTTCACGCAGGATGGGCCACTGGCGGCGGTGTTCTCCAGCTTCGAGGATCGGCCTCAGCAGCGCCAGATGGCACGCGCGATCGCTCAGGCCTTCGTCCATGACGACAGTGTGATGATTGAGGCGGGGACGGGCACGGGCAAGTCCATGGCCTACCTCGCGCCGGCTGCGGAATGGGCATTACACACAGGCGATCGGGTGATCATCTCCACCAACACCATCAACCTGCAGGAACAACTGCTGCTGCACGATGTGCCCATCCTGCAGCAGGCCATCGGACGGTCAGTGCGCGCTGCGCTGCTCAAGGGCAGAGGCAACTACCTGTGCCCGCGCCGCTTCGACTACGCCCGCCGCCGGCGCGTCTCCAGCCCAGAAGAGCTGCGACTACTGGCGCGACTGCTGGTGTGGACGCACGAAAGCCAGAGCGGCGACCGTGGGGAGATATCCCTGCGCCGTGACGAGGAGTACTTCTGGGCAAGGCTGAATGCCGAAGACGAGGGCTGCACCGAGAATCAGTGCCGCAGTCACATGGATGGCGTATGCCCGTTCCACCGTGCGCGGCAGGCCGCTGCCTCAGCGCATCTCGTCGTCGTCAACCATGCGCTGTTGACGGCAGACGCGCTGGCCGAACGGCCGGTTCTTCCGCCCTACGATCGCGTCATCATCGATGAAGCGCACCAGTTCGAGGATGCCGTCACCAGCGGCCTGAGCACCTCGCTCGATGAGCCGGGCCTGCGTCGGCATCTGGCCGATATCGGCACGCCCACGACCGGGCACGGGCTGCTGGGCGGCATGGGGGCGCGGCTGGCTGCTGAAGGCTTCCCGGAACGCGACGCAAGCCGCATCACGAGCTACGCTGCCGATGTCGCCCAGGCCGCAGCGGCCATGGCAGTGCGCCTGGGCCGGCTGTTCGGCCTGCTCCGCGCAGTGGCACGGGAGAAGAGCGAATCCAACGGCGACTACACCCCCAGCCTGCGCGTCGTGCGTGCCGTGCGCGAAACCACCGCGTTCGTGGAAGCAGCAGCGTACTGGCGTGACACCGAGGAGTACATCGACGCCGTCGCCAGCGCGCTCTCCGAGCTGCACTCCGCCATCGCCCGCCGCGCTACCGACTCGCCGGGGATGGCTGAGCTGCTGGGCAACCTGAGCTACGAGGCGCGCTTTCTGCACGACACGCTCGCCTGGTTGAAAGCCTTCTTCGAGGATAGCGACCCGAACCGCGTGTACTGGCTCACACTGTTTCAGAACAACGAATACGTCGGCCTGCACAGCGCGCCCATCCACATTGGCGGCATGGTCGATGAGACACTGTTTCAGAAGAAGAAGACCGTCATCCTGACCAGCGCGACGCTTCAGGTCAACGGCAGCTTCGCCTATCTCAGAAACCGGCTGGGCGCAGAACATGCAGCGACGCTCGATGTCGGCACGCCCTTCAACTACCGCGATAGCACGATGCTCTTTCTTCCCAACGACATGGCCGATCCCAGCGATCGTAATCGCTTCCAGTCTCAGATTGAGCAGGCGATCCTCGAACTGGCCGGCGCACTGGGTGGGCGCACCATGGCGCTTTTCACCAGTTACGCGCAGCTGCGCACCACCGCCAGCGCGATTGGGCCGCGTCTCAGCCTCGGCGGCATCGTGCTGTACGATCAGAGCGACGGGAGTAACCGTCAGGCGCTGCTCGAAGGCTTCCGCACATCGCCGCGCGCCGTGCTGCTGGGCACGCGCTCGTTCTGGGAAGGCGTCGACGTGCCCGGCGATGCGCTCAGCGCACTGGTGATCGTCAAGCTGCCCTTCGCCGTACCGAACGATCCGATCATCGCGGCCAGACAGGAGACCTTCAACGATGCCTTCCGCGAGTACTCCATCCCAGATGCCATCCTGCGCTTCCGCCAGGGCTTTGGCCGCCTCATACGGTCGCGCACCGATCGCGGCATCGTCACCGTGCTGGATGGCCGCATTCTGCGCAAAGGCTACGGCAGCCAGTTCATCGACGCGCTGCCTGAATGCACCCTGCAGACGGCGCCACTCGCCCAGCTGGCCCCCAGTGCCGAAAGGTGGCTCGGTCAAACGCGCTGATAACCAGGCTCTAGCCCAATCAAGATAGGACAATTCCCGGGTGCGTGGTAATATTTTCCGAGTTGGACGGAAGGAACTCCGATGCGCACGCCCGATGGCAGAGAGTGCCGGCATTACTATCAGGACTTTCATCGCGGCGCTAACCGTCAGGAATGCAGGCTCGTCAGCACGGTCGCCGGCAAGTCGGTGCCATGGCGTCCGAAGGACTGTGCCGGCTGTCCGGTCCCGGAGATCCTCCAGGCGAACTCCAGCCGTGACCTTGAGCTCAGGCTGCAGATCAGCCCGATACTCCTGGGGTTGGGCCGCAGGCTGGCCGTGAGCGCGTACTGCCGGCGCCATAACTCGCCGATCGACGACCCGTTCGTCGGCTGCCCGGCGTGCAACAGTGATCGACCAGGGCTGGACCAGTTCCTCCGGGCGCTGGAGCAGGACGACGATCGGACCTAGATCACATGTACGGTCAGGGTTGATGCTCATGTCACAATCGGCAGGAACCCCCAATCGACCAACCGCTCACGACACATCACTGCAGCCATTTTCGGTCCCTGGGAACATCCGCATCCTCCTGCCTGAAGAGACATCTTCCCAGGTGAAGGACTTCTGCAGCGCCTGCGGCTGGTCCAGAGTACTTGTGCACGCCGCAAGCAGCCCTGATCTCACGCGGCTGCTTTACGAAACGGATGCGCTGCTGATCTGGGTGTCTGCAAGCACATTGCCGCTCCTCCGTGCGATATCGGCTGCGCCGGCCTTTCCAGCGCGCGCGCCCGTCATCGCTATCTGCACAACCCCATCTGATGAAGCGGCCTCCGCTGATTTCCTGTCGCCACCTCAAAGCTGGATGATCAGGCACAACCTGCAGCAGGCGCTGGCGCTGCGCGAGCGCTTCTTCGCAGAGCGCAAGCGCGCGGCTGCGGTGGAGTCTGCGCTGGAGCAACTGAACCAACGCAAGAGCGAGCTTGACCGCTACCAGAGCGAACTCGACCTGATGCGCAACGTCCTCACCAACAACATCGCGCATGAACTGAAGACACCAATGCTGCAGATCAAGGGTGCAATCACAGAGCTTGCCGCGCGCCTGCCGGAAAAGCCGGTCGCGCTGGACTTCGCCGTGCAAGCCACCAGCCGCCTCGAAAGCATACTACTGGATGTCACTATGCTGGCCACTGGGCTGGATGTTCGCCTGCAGCCGGTCGTTGCTCAGGATGTGGTCGCGCAGGCGCTGCGCGAACGCAGCCGGCATTGGAGCAGCCAGACGGATGATGATCGCATTGTCTTCCGCGATGAGTGCGAAGGCATGATCATCAACGCCGATCATCGCGCGCTGAGTATCGTGCTTCAACATCTGATTGACAACGCCATCAAATTCGACAACACCGGATCCCCAATCGTGGTGCGCCTGGCGCGCAGGCAGAATCTCGTGTGGTTCTCAGTGGAAGACAGCGGCAGGGGCATCCCAGTCAACCTTCAAGACAAGATCTTCGAACCGTTCTTCCAGATTGACAGCAGCGAGCGCCGCTCAGCCGGCGGTGCCGGACTCGGTCTGGCGCTGGTCACGATCATCCTGAGCAAACACAACACAGAGATCAAGCTGAAGAGTGAGCCGGGCCGCGGCAGCATCTTCTCTTTCGCCTTGCCCATCCTCAACCTGTCCCCCTGAATTCACACTCCAGCCTCATGCAGTTTCGTTGACTCCGCTGCCAGTTACATGTAGAATTCTTTTTGAACATTTAGTTTGTTCTGAACGTAACGAACGAATCAGGACATTCCAGACGGGGAAGCGCATGAACGTTCAGGGTTTGCAGATGGTGGAAGCGACCGCCACGAGCTTCGAGGAACAGTACGAAAACGGCGTGTCGCTTGTGGAAGCGCGGATGATGGAGATCGTCGACAGCGAGGTGGAGATGCTGCGCGATGCCAGTCGGCACGTCATCGGTGCTGGCGGAAAGCGCGTGCGTCCGCGCCTGGTGCTGCTCAGCTTTGCTGCGCTCGGCGGTGACGACTTCAGTCGCGTTTCCTCAATCGCGGGCGCGGTCGAACTGCTGCACACAGCCAGCATTGTCCACGACGACATCAACGATCACGGCGTGCTGCGCCGCGGCCGGCCGTCCGTCAACGCGCTCTATGGTCGCACCTTCGCCCTGCTGACCGGCGATTTCCTGTTCACCAAAGTGTATGAACTGATCGCCCCCTACGCGAACATGAACACCGTGCTGGCCGAAGCCACGACCGCGCTTGTCGAGGGTGAAACCATGCAGGCTGTGGCCGTCAAGCAGCGCCAGTTCACCCGCGCCACTTACTACCGCATCATCGGCCTCAAGACCGCGGCACTGTTCGCGGCGGCGGCGCGCATGGGCGCGATGGCGGCTGGCGGCAGTGCGCGCGAGGCAGAAGCGCTGAGCAACTACGGCTGGCGCATCGGCCTCGCCTTCCAGATCATCGACGATGTGCTCGATGTGGTGGGTTCTCCCGAACAGCTCGGCAAGACCTCCGGGATCGATATGCAGCAGGGCCGCGGTTTCGCCGTCGCCTATGAGACGGTAGACGGCAAGCCGATCGATCCGCAGTTCGTCGATCCGATGCTCTCCATCCGGCAGCATGTGCTCAATGGCGATGCGCTCAAAGAGGCGCGCATGCAGGCGGAGCGTTTCGTTGACGAAGCGGTGGACGAAATCGCATTCCTGCCAGATACACCCGCCAAGGCAGCGCTGATCGCGCTGGCGCACAGCGTCGTCGATCGCGATCTGTAGTTTGCGTCAGGCAGCATCCGAAGTGAATCACAGAGCGCGCCCTCGGGCGTGCTCTCTTTTTGCCGCGCTATAATGCCTGAAGTGCAGCATCCACCCGGAGCAGCAAGCCTCATGCCGTATCGTATCCTCTCTACACAGTCACTGCGCGAGGTGGAAGCCGCTGCGGACTCAGGCGGCCTGTCCTACGCGCAGCTCATGCAGAATGCCGGGCGCGCTGCCGCCGAACGCTGTCGTCAGCTTCTCGGCCAGCGCGCAGCGGGCGCGCGCGTGACGGTGCTGGTCGGCCCCGGCAACAACGGCGGTGATGCACTGGTGACCGGCCTGCTGCTGGCCAGCGAAGCCGGCGCGCAGGTGCGCTTCTATCTGCTGCGCCCGCGCCCAGACGATCCGCACTTTCAGCAGGCCGAGGCGAACAACCTGTTCATCGCGCAGGCAGAAGACGATCAGCGCTACCGCGTACTGCACAATCTGGTCGCCAGCGCGGACCTGATCATCGACGGATTGTTCGGCATCGGCACGCGGCCCCCGCTGCGCCCTGAGGCTGCGCGCCTGCTGCGGGCCGTGCAGCAGGCGCTGCACGACGGCGCTGCCGAACAGCGCGACTATCACGCCTTTCTCAGCACACCGGCGCAGCCGCTCATCCCGCCCCGCCACCCGCTGATCGTCGCGCTCGACTGCCCAAGCGGCATCGACTGCGACAGCGGCGCTGTTGATCCCGCGGCCCTGCCCGCAGACGAGACCATCACTTTCATCGCCGCCAAACCCGGTCTGCTGACGTTTCCCGCTGCAGCGCTCGTCGGACGGCTCACGCTGTCCACGCTGGGTGTGCCGCCCACGCTGCCTGCGATGCGCACTGCCGGCCCATTCATCGCCGGGGCTGCGGAAGCGGCAGAACGCCTGCCCGCCCGTCCGCTCGATGCGCACAAAGGCTCGTTCGGCAGGCTGCTGGTCGTCGGCGGCAGTGCGCAGTACTACGGCGCCCCGCTGATGGCGGCGCTGGCAGCCTATCGTGCCGGCGCGGGACTGGTCTGCCTGGATGCACCAGAAGCGCTGCGGCAGGCATTAGCAGCACAAGCGCCTGAAGTCATCTGGCATCCCGCAGGAGCAGCGCTGGACGACGCGCAGTCAGCCAGTGGGCTGCTCATCGGCCCTGGACTCGGCACAGACGCGCTGGCCACGCAGCAGCTGGAAGCGGCGCTTCAGGTGACCACCGGGCGGGCGCTCCCGGCGGTGGTGGATGCCGACGCGCTCACCCTGCTGGCGCGGATGCCCGATTGGCCCGCGCGCTTCTCCACGCCGCCGATACTCACCCCACACCCCGGGGAGATGGCGCGGTTGTGCGGCCTCACCACCAGCGAAGTGCAGGCGGACCGCTGGACGCTCGCACAGAACAAAGCGCAGGAGTGGCGCAGCATCGTGCTGCTGAAGGGGGCACACACCGTCATCGCCTCGCCAGATGGTGACGTAGCAGTGCTGCCGTTCAAGACGCCGGCGCTCGCCAAGGCGGGCAGCGGAGATGTGCTGGCGGGCCTGATCGCGGGGTTGATCGTGCAGGGGTGCAGCGGCTGGGACGCTGCCATCTGCGGCGCAGTACTGCATGCGCTGGCAGGTGAAGCGGCAGCGAATACATGCGGTTCTGCACGGGCTGTGCTGGCGAGCGATGTACTGGCGTCGGTCGGGCAGGCCCTCCAGGCGCTTGAGCCGCTAGCGACTGGACAGTGACTCCGTCTCCAGTCGACGCCGCGCAGCATCGCGACCGGCCTGCAGGCTGTTCGCGACAGGATCGCTCGGCACGGCGCGCTCCAGGCGCTGGCTGAACTGACCGCCTGCATCGCTGGCAGCACCAAACAATCGCTTGCGCAGCGGTGCGCCGCTGATCGGCGCTTTCCACAGCGCGAGCGCAGCGCCCACGCACAGCCCGATGAGGACGCCCGTCACCAGCGCGCCGCTATCCAGCGCCGGCCCGGACGTGCCACGCATTTCAGCCATCGCTGCCCTCCTCCTCCTCCCGGGTGTGGCGCACCGCCCGCCGAATGCCGAACAGGCTGCTGAGCAGTGAACTGAGGGCCGCCAGGAAACCGCTGACAGCCACCAGCGGGCCGGTCACCTGCTTGCTGACAAACTGGACAGTGGTGTTTGCAGTCTCAGCCGCATCACGGGTGTTCTCCAGGATCGGCTTGACCTCATTCTGCAGCACATTGACCAGTTGGGCGATCTGCAGGATGAGCACCGCCAGCGCCAGGATGATCAGAATGCCTTCCAGCGCCAGAAAAATGATCATCAGATCGCGCAGGAGCCGAATCACCTGCTCGGTCTGCTCGATATTATTCGCAGCAAGTAGCAGCGTGATGACGAACAGCAGGACGATGATGCCGATCAGTCCGCCAGCCGCCAGCAGCACCACACGCTTGAGTGGAAACCGACGTTCAGGCGCTGAGTCTGGCGCTGGGGGCGCTGAAACTGCGCCCGGTGGACTGGCGTTCATAGCACTCCCCTAACCGGATGCGCGCGGACGCGAACGCCGCAGCGTGAGCATGACGGTCACTGTCAGCGCGATCAGGCTGCCGCTGAGCGCCGCCGCCATGTGCAGCGAGCCAATACTGAGCGCGTGGATACCGAACAGCGTACCCAGTCCCTGCCCCGCCGCAAACCCAAGCCACCCCGCGATCAGCAGGCTCGCCAGCCGGCGCGCATCCCCGCCGACCAGCAGATGAGCGAACGCGCCAATCAGCGTCGAGACCACGAAGGCGAAAATCAGCGAAGGCGTCGACACACGCGTTACTCTCACCGATCCTGTACGCGCACCATCAATCACAACGAGATTGTACCATACATGGCGCTCGCCCCGCGAAGTGCCTGCCCCAGCCTGGCGCCGTGTCGCAATGCGTGTTTCCCCCTGTGCAGATGCAGCCGGCACGCTGGAAAAACATTCGCGACCCCGTTATAATGCCGGTATGGGTACCGTAGATCAGCGCATCCTCATCCCCATGCCGCAGCAGGTGGTCTGGGAATTCCTCAGCCAACTGCTCAACAACAGCCTGTGGCAGCAGGATTGTGCGCATGTTTCATTTCTCTCCTCCAAACACACGGGCGTGGGCACGCGCTGGCGCAGCACGGGCGCAAACGGCCACGACACCGTCTACGAAGTCACCTCCTGGTACAACGGACTGGGCTACGAGTATCGCAGCATCGACGGTGGGCAGCTTCGCGGCGTGCAGGGGCGGCTGCGACTGCAGGAGATCCCGGAAGGCACTATCGTCCAGTGGACGTTCTCCTTCGATAGCGGCGGTGCACTTTCCGGACTGCGCGGCGTCAGTCGCAAGGTCGACGCCACCATGGCGGCCAGCCTCAAGACGCTCTACCGCCAGCTCAAGTCAAGTACCCCGCGCCCGGAAACCGGCGTCACACCATCGCTGATGCAGGACGCGCCAGATGTCAGCGGGCGAACCAGCTACCAGCCACGACACACGCCGGTCTTCAGCGAGCCAAACAGCGCGCCGCCCACCGCAGCCAGCGTGCCAACGCTCCTCAGTGAGCCGCCAGTGGTGATCGGCGACGCGCAGTCCGTGCGGACGGTTGATCTGCCTGCCGAAGAACCGCCTGTCACGCTCGAAGACACACGCCCACGACCAGCCATCAGCGCTGAAGCGCCCGCCGAAACAGCGCCAGCGTCCGAGGCCGAACCGGACTTCCTGAGTGATCTGCCGCCTGCACCGCGCCCGCGCCCCTCTGACGTGGAGACCATGCTGCTGGAGCCGCCAGCCGAGCT
>CAZZJW010000071.1:0-20045 GCA_964654755.1 uncultured Pleurocapsa sp.
TGCTGGCGGGCGCATCGCTGGCGCTGCGCTGCACGGATGGCGTGCTGGTGGCGGCGGGCGTGTCGGAGGGGGTTTGAGTCGACTCAGCTAAAAAAAAAGAGTCGGGAGCGTCCTGGCTGGTGTCATTTGCGTCTTCCAGCGGCTGACCCGTCTTGGGCGGCGTGAGGTCGACCACTTTACCGCGGCGTCGCTGGCGCAGCGCGCTGAGATCAGGCTGGCGCTGCACAGAAGCGTCGGCGCTGGCGTGTTCGATCTGGTGCTGCGCTTCGACCGGGCGATCCTGGTGCTCGGCCTTCTGCTGCAGATACTCCTCCCCTTTGGCCCACAGGAAGTTGAGGAACTCCCCGCGCGTCTTCGGCGCGCCGGAGCCTTCTGGCGTTGCGCCGGCCTGTGCAGCGGGCGCAGGCGTCGACGAAGCCGATGCAGTCGGCGCGGCGGGTGCAGCAGCCGGCGCAGCGCGCATCGGCTGGACGTCTGGCGTGGGAGCCGCAGTTCCCTCCGACTCGTACCCTGGGGTAAACACCCCGTTCCACGCGGGCGGTGACCATTCCGCGCTGGGTGTGGTCTCAAATACCGAGGGCGCAGGCGCTGCCGGCGCATCGTCGCCCCAGTTGAGCGGCGTGCTGGCGCTGCCGGCCCACACGGGCGGCGGCACAGCGGCAATCTCGCGCTGCAGCGGGGCCGCTGGGAACTGGCTGATGCGCTCGCGCGCGAAATCGCGCAGGCGCATGCCGAGTGGGCGGAAGGGAGGGCGCGGGCTGCTCATGATGCGCTAGATCGGCGTGACGATGAACCCGCTGTGCGCGAGTTCAATCTCTTCGACAGCGGCAGTGGCCGCGCCCGCATCCAGCGTGGGCCCGGTCCACTTGATCGGATACGCGTCGTTGAAGGTCCAGCGCATGATCGGGATCATCAGCGAGTCGATCATGGTGATGATGGCCGTGCGCTTGGCCATGGCGATCTGCCCGTAGTACACCATCATGTACCACGACAGCATCAGGTCGATATGCGCGACACCGCTCTTGAGCTTGACGGTGCTGACATCCACGCGACCGGGCAGCTTGTGAATATAGGTATTCAGCCCGCCTTCCTTGACGTCCTCCGTCTGCATGGTGAGCGTGGGCAGCACCACCTGCGTGAACACGGAGAAGGGCACAGCGTCGATGGCGACGATGAAGCGAAAGGTGGGATGGACTTCGGGGCTGAGCCCCGGAATGGGCGGCAGCGGAATGGATGGCATTGGAAACATCATCGGCCTCCCCGGCCACGCCGTTCCTGTTCGAGCAGTAGTTCACGACGCAGCATTTCCAGCACGCGCTCGGCCACTTTTTCGGCCAGCGCGCGCAGATTTTCCTGTTGGGCAGTTGCTCCGCCCTGGGCTCCATTGCTGGCGCCTTCGACGGTGACTTCCGGCAGCACGATCGGCATACCCGCTCCCGGTGTGTTCAGCGGCGGGCGCTGTGCCGCGCCGCAATACGATTGACCTGGGCCACCCAGCGCGCGCGCTCCTGGTGAGTCATCGCCAGCAGCTCGTCTGCGCTCCAGCCGAGGTGGGCTGCGACAAACGCTACCTCCTCATGCAGCCGGTCGAGGGGGTAGCTCACGATCCCCCCATGGGAGGGATCTCCTGCTCAAACACCTGCCCACAGTGCGGACAGGTGATCTCCAGCCGGGGCAGTTCGACGTCATTGATCTGGCGGTAGAAGTCCTGCAGGAAGGCCAGATCGGCGCTGAACATGCTCTCGACGACCTCTGGCGTCACACGAGGCAGCGAGCCGAGGCGGGTGATGACCTGCGCGAGCAGGATCACCACCAGATACGCCTCGTTGGCTCGCACCCGCGGGTCCCGCAGCGGGGCAATCTCATCGCGCGCGGTGGCCAGCCGCATCGTGCCTTCACGGTGAACATTGCCGAGCGCATCGATGTAGCCGCGCGGCAGCACAAAAGAGAATTCAGTCTGCGGATAGCCATTGCCCATCATGCGATGCACTGCCCCTGCTGCCGGATGCCGTCCTGACGCCTGCTACATCGTGCGCTTGTAATTCTCGAACGTCAGCGTCACTTCTTCCATGACGAAGCTGTTCGAGTCCGCCTGGAACTGCGGACCGCTGACCTTGGTCGGCCACATGTTGGTGAACTCCCAGGACGCCGCGGGCGAGCCGGAGCGATCGAGGGCCGTGATCGTGCCGTTCTTGCGCGCTGTGGTGATCTGGCCGTCTTCGACCATCTTGCGCCACACCCAGATGTCCTTGTTCTTGGTGATGCCCGCCTTGAGCGTGACATCGGTGAACTTGAGACGTCCGGGCACCTTCTGGATCAATTCCTTGCCGTTCTGGATGATCTTCTGCTCGACGACCTCGTTCTCCGAGCCCAGGCCGCTGATCTCCTGGAACACGCCGGTGAGCTGGCCCTGCACTTCGAGCATAAACCCGAAACCTAACAGAAAATCGGACTCACGCGCCATCGCTGTTCTCCTCTAGATCGGTGTGATACGAGTTAGGCCTGCGCATCCGGCCCAGCCCACTGGCTGAAGCGGAAGATGACGAATTCAGCCGGCTTGACCGGGCACATGCCAATCTCGACGACAAGCTGGCCCAGATCGCGCGCTTCCGGCGGGTTGGTCTCGGCGTCGCACTTGACGTAGAACGCCTTCTCCGGTGTCGCGCCGAACAGCGCGCCCGAACGCCAGACCATGGTCAGGAAGGCGTTGATGTCGCGGCGCACGCGCGCCCACAGCTGCGAATCGTTGGGCTCGAACACCACCCACTGCGTGCCGCGCTCGACGCTCTCTTCAACCATGCTGAACAGACGGCGTACGTTGATGTAGCGCCAGGACGCATCGCTGCTGAGCGTGCGCGCACCCCACACGCGGATGCCGCGCCCGGGGAAGCTGCGGATGACGTTGACGCCGACCGGATTGAGCAGGTCATGCTCACCCTTGGTCACCTTGACTTCCAGGCCGAGCGCGCCGCGCACGATTTCGTTGGCCGGGGCCTTGTGCACACCGCGTGTGGCATCAGAGCGGGCATACACGCCCGCCATGTGGCCGGAGGGCGGCACGATGCGCGTGCGGCCGTTGGCGCCGGTCATGTCGGCGATCTCGATCCACGGGTAGTACAGCGCCGCGCGAGTGGAGTCGTAGTTGACGTTCAGGCGGAAGGACTTCATCTCCTGCGGCATCAGCTTGGGCGGGCAGTCGAGAATGGCGAAGCAGTAGCGCACGTTCTCGCAGTAGTCGATCACGGCCTGCTGCACCGCCTGCACACCCTTCAGGTCGATTTCGCCGGCCTCGTAGCTGCTCATCAGGTCCGGCACGCACACCATCGTCACGTCGTCCAGCGCTTCCAGGCCGCCCATGCCCGAACGGTCCTCGACGCTGCCCTGGTAATCCTTGAGGGTGACGGCCTTGGTCTGCACCGCGCCGCCCGCCAGCGCAAAGCTGCCTCCAGCCGGCACCAGCTCGGCCTTGCCCACCACCTTGACATCGACCAGCTTGGAGCGGGTCTTGACCACGGCCTCGACGTTGTTCTCACCCTTGCCGGTGGTCAGCCCCTCGAAGGTCTCGACCGGCTGGTCCTTGACGCTGATGACCAGCGTGAAGTCCTTCGCGCCTTCAGCGCTGTTGGGCTTGACGCTGACCGAGACGTCGTTGCCGATGGGCCCGCCCTGGCGCGAGGTCACCTCGAGCAGATTGCCGGCCTTGGCATCGGCGGAGGGCACGCTGACCCGGGCGCTGGTGGTCATGCCCGGATCGTCGGACGTGCTCAGCGTCTTGATGCTGACGATGTAGCAGTTGCCGCCGCCATTGTTGAAGTAGCCGTACACGGCGTCCGGCAGATAGGCGCCGGAGACCGGCCCGCCGAACTTCTGCACGTACTGGCTCCAGTTGGTGACCAGCGTCGGCTTGCCCAGCAGTGACGAATCGACGCCGTTACGGCTGTCAACGGCCTTCTCGGTGTAACCGATGAACGCAGCCACCGCCGTGCCGACGGCTTCGATTGGCTTCGTCCCCTTGTCTACTTCTTCGACGTAGACCCCTGGCGAAAGGTAACTCGGCGACATTTCTCCTCCTAAGACGAGCTTGATTCAATGCCTGCGTAACATCCGCCAGTGCGGATGGATCGCACAACGGGAAAACAACACTACTTGCGGCGCCGGCGGCCTTCCTGTGGCTGCCCGCCATCCCCCGGCGGCGTGGCCGGAGGCGGCGCCCGGTGGATGATCGGCTTGTCGGCCACATCGAGCCGGCCCAACGGCGGCTGATAGCTCTGGCCGGCGGTGATCTCGGCTTCGAGCACCAGCGGCGTCTCGAAGGTGATCGCACGGTCGAGCGACAGCGTGACGATCGCGGTGAAGCCCAGGCGCATCTGGTTGTTGAGCACGCTCCACAGGTCCGACATGTTGGGCATGCGCTCGGGCATGTTGGCGACCAGCAGGGGCACGACGAACGGCTGCTCCCTCAGGCTGCCCTCGCACATCTCCGGGGTGAGCTCGGGAGTCTGCGCCATCGCACCGAGCGCACGCCACAGCAGCTGGTGCTCGTCCTCAACCTTGCGCGCCCAGGCGGTGACCAGATAGACCACATCCAGCCGGATGGGCCGGAAGGTGGTGCGGGCCAGGCTCATCCCGCGGTCCATGCGTGGTTCCATGGCGCGCAGCTTGACGTTCTCCTGAATGTCGAAGCACCACACGTTGATCGTTGGCCGGCTGATGCGCGCCGACCAGTCGCTGTTGGGCTGCTCGAACGACACGTCGATATCGCTGCGGCTGAGGCGACCGCGCTCGTACAGCAGTTTTTCGAGCGTCTTGTCGAGATCCTGAATCATCGTGTCTCAGCCACTTTCCAGTAACCGGCCCATTTTCTGATGCTCGCGGCGGATGGCGTGACGAATGTGCGCCATCGTGATCGCGCCGCCGTCCGCCGCCGCCAGATACGCCGAGGCGATGGCGGCGTTGCGGATGTTGCCGCCCGCCAGAGAGAAGCGGTCGGAGACTTCGTACAGGTTGACATCGGCGGCCAGCGGCGCTTCCTGCGGGAAGTGCGAGCGCCACAGCTTCTCGCGGTACTCGCGCTCCGGGAAGGGAAAATCGACCAGAAAGCTCAGCCGGCGGGTGAAGGCCTCGTCAAGATTCTGGCGCAGGTTGGTCGCCAGGACAGCCACCCCTTCGTACACCTCGAGCTGCTGCAGCAGATACGCGACTTCGAGATTGGCATAGCGGTCATGCGCATCCTTGACTTCGGAACGCTTGCCGAACAGCGCATCGGCCTCATCGAAGAACAACACGGCGTTGCTCTGGTGCGCCTCGTCGAAGATCACGCTGAGGTTTTTCTCGGTCTCGCCGATGTATTTGCTGACGACTGCCGAGAGATCGATCTTGTACAGCAGCAGGCCGAGATCATGTGCGATCACTTCGGCAGCCAGCGTCTTGCCGGTGCCGCTTTCCCCGGCAAACAGCGCCGTCACGCCGGGCGCGGCGGCAGCGCGATGACTGAAGCCGTAGTTGTCGTTGACCACGTGGGCATAGCGGATGCGCGCGCAGATTTCGCGCAGCACCTGCACACGGTCTGGCGGCAGGATGAGGTCTTCCCAGCGGTAGCGCGGCACGACTTTTTTGGCCAGCCGACCGAGCTTGAGGCTGGAGTGCGCCTGTGCGCCCGCCACCAGATCTTCCGGCGTGATCGCCTCACCGCGAGAAGCGGCGAGATCGGCGGCGGTATCGGCAGCGCGGCGGATCTGCGCGCCGGTCAGCTTGAACTTGCTGGCGAGTTCATCGATGTGCGTCGGGTCCGCAGCGACGCCGTGCGCGTGCAGCGCTTCCGACCATGCTGCACTGCGCGTCTCGTATGAGGGCAGGCTGAAGGGCACGCGCAGCAGCCGCCGCACGGACAGGCGCTCCAGCGGCTCGAAGGGTTCTGCGCCACACAGAAAGACCGTGCGCGGATAATCCAGTACGGCCTGCCACAGGTCTGGCGGGGGCTGCAGGTCGGCAGGCGTCAGGCACGAGTCCCAGTCGTAGAGCAGCAGCGCTGCATCGCGCAGGCGGGCTTCGCGCAGCGCGAGCGACCATGCCAGCTTGAAGGGGATTTCCAGCTCTTTCATGCGGCCAAGATCGGCGATCAGCAGCGGCAGGCCGCGTTCAGCGCAGGCGGCGGCAGCAGCGGCGCGGCGGCTGCTGCCCTTCGCGCCCTTCATCAGCACGAGCGGCGCCGGTCCAGAAGCGACACCGTCCAGCGCGGCCATCAGCGCTGCCGAGGGCGCGCTTTCGCCGCAGCCGGGCGCGATCAGCACCACGCTGTGACGCAGGCGCGAATCGAGCGCGGCTTCGCCGAGCACGAACTGCACGATGTGGTGATCGAGCTTGAGTGGGTAGGCGAGAAAGGTAGCGTTGGGCTGCGCGGGTTCCGGCGCGGCTTCGATCAGATGATGCTGACGCAGTGGCATCTCTTCCGACAGGCGCTGCCATACCGCAAAGCGCTCATCGATCGTGCCACCGAGCAGGTTCATCATCAGGCCGACGCTGGGCCGGCGCTGCGAGACATCGTCCTGCAGGTAGGCGTACAGCCGGTCATAGCGGCGGTCGAGTTCCGGCGCCAGGCACAGCAGCAGGATGTGACAGTCGAGCAGGCTGAGGCCGAAAATGCGGGCCAGATGCGCGAGCGGATTCTCGGAGGAAAGTGGGATGCCGTCCAGCGTATCACCGAGCGGCTGCGCCTCCCACAGGCCGGTCATTGGCGCGGCGTGCAGATGCTGCTGCACTTCGTCATCCGTGATCACCAGGCCGCGCAGCGCATCTGTGGGATCGCGGCCCGTGGTCTGGGCGCGTGCCACCGCAGCGCGGATCAGCTCATCGATCCACGTCAGCGACTCCTGCAACGAATGCAATGCGCTCCCGGTCACCAACACTCCGTGTCGTCTGTTTCGCAGACCTGCCGGCCCGCGAGCCTCTCGCGTAATTTCACTGTACACCCGACACGAAAAACGGGCAACTGAACGGGCGTAAAAGATCGTTAAACTGCGCGGTTCGATGGCGCCAGTGTACCGCCGTCAGCCGCCCTTGGCGGTGATCTCGACTTCCAGCCGCGCGACGTAATGATCGACGGAGGCGCCGATGCTGATGACATCGCCCGAGGTGAGCTGAACTGGCGTGTTGGCCCCGCAGCGCGTGTTGTTGACGAACACAGGCACGGATGCGCGCTCCTCGGCCTGCGCCCACCAGGTATTCTCCGCCGCGCGATAGAACACGCGAAGCTGGCGGCGCGAGATGCTCTTGAAGCTGCCAGCATTCCCTGCACGGTCGATCAGCGAATTGTACAGGTCCACGTCCAGTTCCGGGTCTTCGATGGCGGCCTCGGGACGGCGGCCAATCAGCTTGACGTCGTCCTCGGGGCCGGCGGTCAGCTCGTAGCTGCGCTCGCTGCTGGCCAGATCGCGCAGGATGAGCATGTTCATGGCGAAGGCCTGCGCGCGCGCGGCGTACAGGAATTCGTCTGCGCCCAGCGTAATCTGGCTGAGGGGGGTGTTCGGCGGCAGCAGACGCAGCAGGTAGAGGCTGGCCTCAGCGTCGAAGCGCAGTTTGAGATGTCCGGTCAATCCGGAGAGCACCTGCCCGAAAAGCACATTATCGGAGACGTTGAGCGAGGCGCTGTCTTTCTCGACGCCGACCTGAATGGGCAGCACACGATCGCCCGTCTCCAGATAGAGCAGGTCCTCGCGAGACTGCACCGTCTCGGTGACGAGCAGGATTTCGACCAGCGGCCGGAAGGCGGGGTTGGTCGGCTCCTCGTTGGCGCGGTACAGGCGCAGCAGCGATCGATCGCCCAGCGGGATGGGGTCCGCCGTCAGCTCATACTCGTTGATGAGCAGGCGTGTGCGTCCCAGTCTGGAGGCATACCATGTCTTGGAGCGCTCGTCGAAGTCCATGCGCAGGGTGTCACGCGAGATGTAGCCGAGCTGCTTGGGCGAGATGAAGCTTCGCAGATCGATATCGACCTCGCGCGCGGGGTCCGGCTTGCCGATCAGCAGCGATTTCTTCCCGCGAGAGGAGACCACGGTGTCGCCCAGCACGAACTTCATGATCTTGTCGCCGGGGTTGAGCGGCGCGGGCAGCTCGGCGCTGGCGGGCTTGCTGGCGAACACCAGCAGACGATCGCCCGCCTGAATGTCGACATCGCCCAGCCGCTGGGCGGCCTGCACCGGGCGGGCCAGCTCCAGCGTGCTGCTGTCGATGAACGCTTCCTGCTGCGAGAGATAGCGGGCGAGGCGACCGACGAGGGCCGAGTCGCTCACCTTCAGGGTGTAGCTTTGCCGCTGCGGGACGATCTTGGCGAGAATGCGCATGCCGGTTCTCTCTACAGGTTGGTCTTGACCAGATCCGACAGATCCTGCCGCTGCTCGGTGGCATGGAAAATGATCTGATAGCCGCCGATTTCAATGTCGGTCGGGTTCTCCAGCCGCACCAGCGCCAGGCCGCGATACTGCTTGCCGTTGACGCGGGTTCTGACCTTGTCCTTGCGATTGGCGAAATACCAGCCGCCGCGGCGCCACAGGATCGCGCCGTGCTGGCGCGAGACGTTGGCGTCGTCCTCCAGCGGGATGTCGTTGCCGGAACCGCGCCCCAGCGTGGTCGTCTTCTGCGTGAGCATATAGGTCTGCCGGCCCGCGCCGCCGCGGCTGACGGTGAGGCACATGAGCTGTGCGGGCAGGTCGCGCCGGTCTGCGCCGGCGATGGTGCGGCGAATGCGCGCCTTGCGCACCTGGCGCAGCAGCAGCAGATCGATGCCGAGCAGCACGACGGCGGAGACGATGGGCAGCACCGGCCCGGTGAGCAGCGTTTGCAGCGAGAATGCCGGCCTGGGCGCGATGTTGAGGATGAGCGGGGTCGCGGACTCACCCAGCGGCGGATCACCAGCGGTGGCGGAGGGGGCAGCGGCGGTGATCTGCAGCGTCCAGCCGGCCTGCGCCTGGCCCTCCGCAGGCGGGAACAGCCGATCTGCCTCTGCGGAGATGTCCGGGATGGTGAGCGCCGCGGCGCCTTCAACGACGGGCGCGCTGCCGATCGGATAGGTGATCGTCGGATTGTTGGCCAGCGCGGCGCGGAAGTCGATGGTGGTCATGTTGGCCGGCAGGCCCGTCGTCTGGATGACGACTTCGCCGGCAAGGTTGTCGGTGCTGCCGCTGGCGGTAGCCAGCACGAGCGCGCGCTGGGTGAACAGATTGGTCGTCGGCGTGCTCGCCAGCACGTTGCCGGCGCCATCGCGCATCTGTGCGCGCAGGGTGTGGCGGCCGGGCGCGAGCTGCTGCGGGTCGAAGGGGAAGAGCGCCTCCTGGCTTTCGGGAGACATCTCGTCGTCCAGCAGGAAGACGAAGCGCGCGTCGGGCGGAAGCTGATCGAAGGGCTGCACAGCCGCCTCGACCGTCAGCGCATCGCGCACATTCAGCCCCTCGACGATGTTGGCGAAGGCGATGGTGAAGGGGGGCAGCGCCGGCGTTCCGCTGGTCTCCACCGGCGGCGGTGGGCAGCTCACCCGGTCGGTGCGCGCGATCTGGCTGGTGTTGGGCGTGACGGAGATGTCGAGCGGGATGAAGCCAGTTTCGTCCGGCGTCTGATTGCTGACATCGACGGACACGGCGATCTCGGCGCTGAGCGTGCCGACGAGGCGCGAGAAGATCTCGTTCAGCCCGGCTTCGATCTCGCTGCTGCGCTTGTCGCCATCGTAGGCGTAGCCGTAGCCCCGCGTGGCGGTCGCCATGGCGAACAACGCTTCATTGTCTGGGTCGCCGGACTGCGAGTGCAGCGCGATGGAGAAGATCTGCGTCTTGCTGGCCTGGGCGCGGGTGATGATCTCATCGGCGCTGGCCTGTTCTACCTGGGGCCGCGAGTCGGTGATGACGACCACCGCCTGGCGCTCCGGGCTGTTGGGCTGCATGGAGGAGACGGCGGCGAGGATGCCATCGTTGATGACGTTGTCGCCAGAGCCGACGCTCAGATCAAACAGGTGATCGTTGTAGAGCGCGTTCTTGTCGACGTAGTACTGCGTGAGGTCGCTGGTGCTGCTGTCGACGGTGATCAGCGCTACTTCGTCTTCCAGGGCGAGACTGGGCAGGAAGCTGGTGATGAGCGCGCTGCTGACCTGCGCCAGCGGCATGGTGTCGGTGGTGTCGATCACCAGGATCAGCCGCAGCGGAGGGCGGGGGTCGGCGTCTGTGGCGCTGAACAGGTCCGGGGTGAGGGGCGCGCTGGCACCCGCCTGCGAGACCACAGTGGTGGCTTCGGCGGTGGGCAGGCGCTGGCCCTCGTCGGTGAACAGCGCACCACGGGCGATGGCGCGGCCACTGGCGCTGTCGAAGGTGCAGGCATAGGCGAGAAGCTGCGAGGAATCGCTGGTGGCGATGTCCTCATCCTGTGCGCCGGTGGCGGTGGCCAACAGCAGGAGGAGCAGCGCCAGCAGCATCAGGCCAGTCAGTCGGCGGCCAAGGGTCACGGCAGGACCTCCAGGGGTGTGAACGGATGGGAGAGGGACAGGGCGTCGCGCACGAGGGTTCATCTTCAGCCTGACGAACGCAGGGTGGCCGTCGGCGGGATGGGCGTAGCGGTGGCGGTGGGTGTGGCGGTCGGCGTGTGCGTCAGGGACGGCGTGATCGTTGCGGTGGCGGTGGCGGTGGGCGTGTCGGTGCTGACGACGGTCGCCTGTATCGCGGGAGCAGTGGGGCCGTCCTGCGCCTGAGCCGTGCCCCCGCCTCCGCTGCGATTGCTGAAAGCCAGCAGCGCCACGATCAGCGCGGCCATCACTGCGACGGCCACCAGCCCGATAAGCACGGGGCGCTGTTTGCGGCCAGCCCCGGTGATGCCAGCAGGCGCAAATGGGACTGCGCCCCAACGCGTGTTGTAGCCGATGAACGCGCGTTCCTGCTCAGGGGGAGTGAGCGGCGCGACCGGCGACTCGGCGACCTCGATGATGATGATGCTGATATTGTCCTTGCACATGCGTCCGTCCGCCGTGCGCGCCAGGTAGTCTGGTGCGGCTTCCAGCGGCATCGTGCCCAGCGTGTGGGCGATCTCCTCGGCGGTGATGCGGTCGCTCATGCCGTCAGAGCACAGCAGCAGCTTGTCTCCGGGCTGAAGCTGCAGCAGCAGCAGGTCGGGATCGATGGCCGCTCCCTTGCCGATGCCGCGCATGAGTACATTGCGCTTGATGGTGCCATCCGTCTTGATGGAGGGCAGCATCATGGTGGAGGCGGTCGAGTGATCCTCGGTGGCCTGCACGATGCCGCCTCCCCGCCAGTGGTAGAGGCGGGAGTCGCCGACATGCGCGACGAAGGCGTTCCAGCCCTGGATGACCAGCGCCACCATCGTGCTGCCCATCATCACCGGCTTGCCAGAGCGCTCGGTCGCGGCATCCGCCACGCGCCGGATCTCGGCGTTGATCTCGTTGAGCGTGGTTTCCATCAGCGCGGACCAGTTGGTGCCGGGCGTTTTGGGGCTGTCGTGAAAGGCCTTGAGCATGCGCTTGACGGCGAACTCGCTCACGAATTCGCCCGCCTCTGCACCGCCGACGCCGTCACACAGCACGAAGAACTGCGCGGGCGCACCGGCGCTGACGGCGATACCGACGGCATCCTCATTGTGATCGCGCACAGAACCGGTGATGGAGAGCCAGTTGGCGCGAAGATGCGGGGCGCTGGGTAGCGAGTTCTCCACGTCACAGCCTCGAACAGGGCGGATACACCGATCTGCACTCCAATATAGCACTGATCGCTTTTTCCGGCATATACTGTGAGGGAGTGGCGGCGAGCATGGTGCTCACTGGAGAAAAGCCGATGGACAATCCGATGGTTCTGCTGTGGATACCGGCGGCCCTTCTGGCGCTGTTCGGCGTACTGCTGCTCCTCCAGTGGCTGCTGCTGACGGTCCTGCCCGTGCGCGGCAGAGAAGCGGGTAGTGCGCCGCGCGCATCAGCCGCGCCGGTGATGTCTGCACCTCCGCCCGCGCCGGTATACGCGCCGCCGCCCGCCTATCCGCCGCCCGGTTATTCGCAGCCTCCTGCGCCCGTGTATGCCGCGCCGCCGCAGCCGGCTGCACCCGCCATACCCCCGCAGCCGGCGGACGGGATCGCGCGGATCAGCATCATCGCCGGGCTGCCGGGACAGGAGTTTCCGCTGCCGGGCACGATGTTCTTCATCGGCCGTTTTTACGCGCCCGATCAGAATGTGCTGATCGCGCTGGACGAGAAGAGCGTGTCGCGCCGCCACGCCCAGCTTCGCGCCAATCCGGCCACGCGCGAATTCTACCTGAGCGATCTGGGCAGCAGCTTCGGCACGCAGCTCATCACGCCGGATGGCGCGACCAACCGGCTGCAGCCCAGTCGCGAGGAGCGCATCTACCACGGGGATATCGCGCAGTTCGGCAACAGCGTGCGCGTGCGCTTCCTGCTGCCCTGCGAGTCCCGCTCGTCTGTCACGCAGTTGTAACGGAGCACTGACCGCACAATGGTGGATTTGCAGCCCGGGCTGAAGATCAGGAGCTATACCCTGGAGCGCCAGTTGGGAAAGGGCGCTTCCGGCGAAGTCTGGAAGGCCTATGACCCCTTCAAGACGGTCGCGATCAAGTTCATGAATGAGACGCTCATGACCAGCGCTAATGCCGCCAAGCATCGCGCGCGCATGCAGCGTGAGGTGGAGGCGTTGCAGAAGCTGCAGCACCCCAACATCCCGGCGCTGTACGACTACGATCTCGACTACCCGCGCCCGTACATTGTCATGCGGTTTGTGGGCGGCGACACCTACGATAAGCTCATCAGCAGCGGGCAGATGCTGCGGTTGTCGCTGGAGCGTCGCATCGATCTGATCCGCGAAATCGCTATGGCGCTGACGGCTGCGCACGAGGCAGGCATCATCCACCGTGACATCAAGCCGGCCAATCTGACGGGAATCGAGAACCCATATCTGCTCGATTTCAGCATCTCGCTGGAGCAGAACGAAGCTGATGCGACGCAGAAATTCGTCGGCACCACGCTCTACATGTCCCCGGACGGGCAGGCGGACCGGCTGGCGGACAACTACAGCTTCACGCTGATCGCCTACGAAATCCTGTTCGGGCGGCATCCGCTTTACCGCCCCACAGACCGCGTGTTCAATCCGTATGTCGCGCAGGACCGACTGCAGAAGGGGGAGTGGGCGTGGCCCAGTCGTATTTCTCCCGGTGAGCTGCCCGCCGACCTGAAGGGCGCGAACCTGGCGGAGCTGGACCGGATCTTCGCCAAGGGCATGGGCCCGCGTGAGAACCGCTATGGCGATCTGCGCGATCTGGTGCGCGATCTGCGCGCGGCGGCGGTCCCGACGGTGGCGCCCGCTGCGCACGACGAGGACTACGTGCCGACAATGATGATGGATGCGTCGGCGTTTCAGGAGATGATCAAGTCCCAGCCGCCGGTCGCGCCGGCTGCCCCTGCCGCGCCGACTCCCGCGCCTGTGCCAGCGCCAACGCCCAAGCCGCTTTTCCCCTCCGTCGCCATGCTGCCGCGCGCGGATGCTGAGGCGCCGCCCGCAGCTTCAACCACGGAGGACGGAACGCAGATCGACATTCGCACGACGCCGTATGCCTCGCTGGAGAAGCGCGCGGAGCACCCCAATCCGCCGCCCGCCGTAACCGATCGCACGGAGCTGGACGCGCCAGCGGGCATGAGCGCTGCGCCGCCGCCCGTGCTGGCCGGCCAGCAGACCGAGCTGGAGCTTCCGGCGGCGGGGATGCCCGCGCTGCCTGCCGCGCCACCTGCCGCCGCGCGCGTTCCGGTGCAGGCGCCGCAGCCCGTGGCGGATGCAGCGTTCACCCGCATGGAGTTTCGCGCGCCAGCGTCCGCGCAGCCGCCTGCTGGGGATTTCACGATGCTGGAGATGCAGCGGCCTGCAGCGGAGGCCAGCTTCACGATGATGGAGATGCGGGCGCCGAACGCTGCGGAAGCGGGCTTCACCATGATGGAGATGCGCGCTCCGTCTGCCGCCACGGCACGAGCGCCGGGCGCGACGCGTCCGTTCGTGGTGCGCGCGCTGCTGCTGCTGGCGCTGCTGCTGATCGTGATCGTGGTGGTGCTGGGGGTGCTGCTGGCAACCGGGGCCCTGCGCATCGGCTAAGACCTGCAGGCTGGTGCAGAAACGAAAGGCGCGCCAATCGACGCGCCTTTTTGTGTCCGTGTTCGCTGTGCGGGTTCAGGCGGGGGGCTGCGCGGCCAGCAGCGCATCGACCTCCGCGCGGCGGGCCATGCTGACGCTGGTGCCCGGCCGGGTGCAGCACAGCGCCGCGGCGGCGTTGGCGAAGCGCACCGCTTCCGGCATCGTGCTGCCCTCCGCCAGCGCGGTGGCCAGCGCCCCACTGAAGGCGTCGCCAGCGCCGGTGGTGTCGACCACGTCTACGCGGAACGGCGGCACGTGCACGCTGTCGCTGAGCGTGACGATCTGCGCGCCTTTGTCACCCAGCGTGACCACGACCGTCTGGTCCTCGCGGGTGATCAGCGTGCGTGCTGCGCCAACCACGTCATCCAGACTGCGGCGGCTGAGCGCTTCGAGCTCGCTTTCGTTGGGCGTGAGGATGTCGACGTTGGCGAGCATCTCCTCGGGCAGTGCCGCCGCCGGCGCCGGATTGAGGATGGTGCGCACGCCGCTCTGCCGGGCGAGGCGCAGGGCGTGCGCGCTGGTCTCCAGATGGATTTCAAGCTGCGTGACGAGGAAGTCCGCGCGGGCGATCGCTTCTGCCGAGGCATCGATGTCGTCGCGGCTGAGCGCGAGATTGGCCCCCAGCACGACGACGATGGCGTTGTGCCCCGTCGGATCTTCCACCCAGATCGGCGCGACGCCGGTAGGGTGCTCCGGATCGCGGTAGACGTAGCGCGTGTTGATGCCTTCCTGCTCCCAGATCGCCACAGCGCTGTCGCCGAACATGTCCACGCCCACCCTGCCGATGAACGTGACATCGGCGTTCAGCCGGGCGGCGGCCACCGCCTGGTTGGAGCCCTTGCCGCCGGGGCCGGTGGCGAAGTGTCGCCCATGCAGCGTTTCGCCCAGCCGGGGCAGCCGCTGCATATATGCGGTGAGATCCATGTTGAAACTGCCTGCGACGACGATCTTGGCTACCATACGATTCCCACTCCTCTTGCCTCCGCCAACTATACCGCATCCCTACGCTCCTGCCAGAACCGGTGCGCAGCAGTCGACGACTGACCGGCGCAAAGCCGCCATTGAGCCGCGGGGAGTAGCGCCGCAGGGCTGCCGGCGTATACTGCGAAGGAGGATGTGGTGTGGAGGATGCCATGCAGCCAATTTCCAGACGCGACTTTCTCAGGCTCTCCGGGCTGGCCGCCGCCGCGGCTGCCAGCGCCGGCTGGGCGACGCGCATTCAGGCGCAGCAGGGGGCGGGCGCGGCCACGCCCGCGCAGCACGTCCTCAACCGGGTGACGTGGGGCGCGCTGCCCGCGGATCATGCCCGCATCGCTGAAATGGGCATCCCCGGCTACATCGACTGGCAGCTTGCGCCGGAGAATATCCCCGACCCGGTGGTCGAGCGCTGGCTGAGCAAGTTTCCAGCGCTGGCGCAGGGCGCGCAGGCGATCGACGATGCGGCGGGGCAGGACGACTACCTGTACACGCTGGCGCCGTGGCAGCGCATCTACCGCGCTGCCTACACCGAACGTCAGCTGTTCGAGCGCGTCGTCGAGTTCTGGACCGACCACTTCAATGTGCCGATGTCCGATGGCATGGGGCTGAAGCTGGTCGATGACCGCGAGGTCGTGCGGGCGCATGCGCTCGGCGCCTTCCGCGATCTGCTGCTGGCTTCGGCGCGCAGCCCTGCCATGCTGCTTTACCTGAACAACGCCGAGAGCGTCGCCGAGCACCCGAACGAGAACTATGCGCGCGAGGTGATGGAACTGCACACGCTGGGCGTGGACGGCGGCTACAGCGAGGACGACGTGAAGGCGGTGGCGCGCGCGCTCACCGGCTGGACGCTGCGTGACGGCCCGGGCAGCACGCAGCAGTTCTACTTCGACCCCGGCGTGCATGACACTGGCGAGAAAGTCGTGCTCGGGCATGTCCTGCCCGCAGGCAGGGGCATCGAGGATGGGCTGCAGGTGCTGGACATCCTGGCGACGCATCCCTCCACGGCGCGTTTCATCTCTCGCAAGCTGGCGCAGAAGTTCGTCAGCGATCAGCCTGCGGCGAGCCTGGTCGACAGCGCCGCCGCCGTCTTCACGGCCACGAATGGCGATGTTCGGCAGGTGCTGCGCCACATCCTGCTGTCGGAGGAGTTCATGGCGGCCCCCTGGCAGAAGTTTCGCCGGCCGATCGACTTCATGGTGGCGATGCTGCGCGCGCTGCGGCCCGGCCTGGCCTTCGGTGACCGGCACTGGATCGTGTGGTCGCTGGAGGATCTCGGGCAGGTCCCGTATGCGTGGCATCCACCCAACGGCTATCCGGAGCCGGCGGGCGCATGGATGAACACCAACGGCCTGCTCAATCGCTGGAATCTGGCGCTGACGTTTCCGTTCGCCAGCGAGGGCTGGTTCGAGGATATCGCGCTCGATCTGAACCTCGTCGTGCCTCAGACGCCCAATGCGGAAGGGCTGGTGAACGCCGCGGCGGTCGCTATCCTCGGCAGCGCCGATCGCCTGGACGCGAACGACCGCGCGATGCTGGCACACTTCGTCACCGATGGGGGGAACCCCACGCTGCCGCTCGCGCCGGAGGTGCGCGCGGACAAGCTGCCGACGCTGATCGGTCTGCTGATCGCTTCGCCTCAGTTTCAGTGGATGTAGTCAGAAGGAGTTTGTGCCATGCAAGCGATGACGTCCCGCCGCATGCTGTTACGCTCGCTCGGCCATCTCGGCGTGGCAGGGGCCAGCAGCGCGCTCTTTCCGTCGTGGATGCCCAAGCTGGTGTTCTCGCCACGCTTTCAGCAGAACGCCCCCGGCCAGCGCGACGTGCTGGTGGCGATCTTCCAGCGCGGCGGCATGGACGGGCTGAACGCCGTCGTGCCGTTCGGAGAAGGCGCGCTGTACTACGACCGCCGCCCGACCATCGCGATCCCGGAGCCGAATGGCAGCGATCTGGCGGCGATCGATCTCGACGGCCACTTCGGCCTGCATCCGGCGCTGCGCCCGCTGAAGCAGGTGTGGGATGCCGGACAGCTCGCGCTCATCCACGCCGCCGGCTCGCCCGATCCAACGCGCTCGCATTTCGACGCGATGGAGTACATGGAACGCGGCACACCCGGAGACAAGACCACGCAGGCGGGCTGGATCAACCGCCATCTGCTGTCGGCGGCGTGGCAGAATCCATCGCCCTTTCGCGCGGTCGGCATCGGCGCGATGGTGCAGAGTTCGCTGCGAGGCGGCGTGCCGGCGCTGGCGCTGCGCTCGATCATCGACTTTCACCTGCAGGGCCGCGACGACCAGCTTGAGGCGGTGACGCGTACGCTCTCCAGCATGTACGACATCGCTGCGCCGGCGGACATGCTTTCCGGGCAGGCGGCAGAGGTGTTCGACACCGTCAACCTGCTCTCGCAAATGAGCACGCGCGAGTACACGCCGCAGTACGGCGCGGTCTATCCGGAGAGCGAGTTCGGCATGGGCCTGCGGCAGGTGGCGCAGCTTATCAAGGCCGATGTGGGTCTGGAGGTGGCGGCCATCGATATCGGCGGCTGGGACACGCACGAATCGCAGGGCGGCGTTGACGGGCAGTTCAGCGGGCTGCTGAGCGACTTTGCCCAGGGGCTGGCCGCCTTCCATGCCGACATGCACGACACTATGGGCAGCGTCACCGTGGTCTCGATGAGCGAGTTTGGCCGCCGCGTGACGGAGAACGCCAGCGCCGGCACCGATCACGGGCACGGCAATGTGATGATGGTGATGGGCGGCGGCGCCAGCAGCGGTGTGTTTGGGCGCTGGCCCGGCCTGAGCGACGCGGCGCTGGACGATGGTGATCTGCAGGTGACCACCGACTATCGCGATGTGCTGACGGAGATCCTCACGCGCCGCCTGGGCAACCCGGCTGTCGATCAGGTATTTCCCGGCTACGCGCCCAATCTGCTCAACATCATCGCTCCTCGCTGAGAGTGGAGGCTGTCATGCGACGTATGTGGATCATCATGCTGCTGCTGGCGCTGCCGTTCGCGGCGGCTGCCGCACAGGAAGACGCGGAGAGCGCTGTGCTGGCGATTGTGCTGCGCAGCGAGCCGCTCGGGCAGTATCTGCAAGGGCTTGAAGGCTGGACGGCGCAGGCCTACGACCCGCACACGCGCTACGGCGTGTGGCGCGTGGAATTCCGCGACAGCGGCGGTGAAAGTATGGGCTACGCCGAGGTCAGCCCGAAGCTGGAGCGTGTGCTGTACTACGACATGCTGTTCCAGGTCACCGATGCCCAGCGGCAGATGGGCGCAGATGCCGTGCGCGAATTCCTGCGCGGCCTGCCCGATCTGCAGGCGCTGGGGATGAACGCCCGCGAGCATGAGATGTGGATCGACTACGATCCCTGGAACGCGCAGTGGGGGGCGTGGATTGAGGACGGGTACGACACAGTGTACGCGGCGGTGCGTTTTGGCAGTGGGCTGCCCTGGGAGCTGAACGACCCGCAGCTTGTTTCGATCAGTTTCCCCAACGTGCTGAGCTACGATGACTGGCTGGGCGATCTGCGCAACCGGGCGATCGCGCTGGCCTTCGCCGACCCGGCGATCGCTGCGGCGCTGCGTGATGCCCCGGCGTGGGAGGCGGTGGCCTGGCAGGAGGAAGACGGCGCGGCGGGCTGGGTAGTGGAGTTCCGCGCCGGAGAGGCAGTCCTCGCCAGCGCGCGCGTTGACGTGAGCGCGGGCACAGCCGTGCCAGGGTAGCCGCGCCGTTCGGGAGGCTATTTCTGAGAGGGCAAGCCGTGCAGCGCGCGGCAGGCGCTAGGACAGGCTAACGTTGGGCACGCGCGTCGGTTCGTGCGGCAGCGCGGCCAGCGCGTCCAGCTTGACGCGGGCGCTGCTGAGCGTCGCCCAGTGATATACGGCGGCGGCTGTCTGGCGCAGGTGGCGCGGGCGCAGCGCGACAGGATGACGCAGCAGGCGGCGCAGTTCGGCGGCGGCCCTGCGGGCGCGATACTCCTTGTGCACGACCGTGTGCAACTGACGGTAGAACTCGGTGCGGAACGGGCCGCGATAGAGCATCGCCATGTCCTGGCTGTCGATCCAGTTGGCGCGTTCGCCCAGCTCGTGGCGCACGGCGTCGTGGAAGCGGGTGCCGGGCAGCGGATAGCTGACGGAGATGCCGATGTCGTCCGGCATCAGATCGCGCACCATCTGCAGTGTGAGCGCGATGTCCTCACGGGTTTCGCCCGGATAGCCGAACTGCAGGAAAAACGCCACCTGTACGCCATGCTCACGAAGCTGGCGGGTGGCGGCGTAGATCTGCTCGACGCGCGTGCCTTTCTCCATCGCGTCGAGGATCTTCTGCGAGCCGCTTTCCGCGCCCACCCACACGATGCGCGCGCCCGCACGCGCCAGCGCCGGGATGGTGCGCCCGCGCAGCAGCAGATCGACGCGATTGAGGCTCTTGAAGGGGATTCGCAGCCTGCGTTCTTCCAGCGCATCCGCGAACTGTTCGATCCAGCGGTCCTGGATGCCCATGATGTCGTCCATGAACCACAGATGATCGGGCTGGAAGTGCTGCTGCAGCCAGGCCATCTCCTCGACCACATTCCGGGCGCTGCGCACGCTGTAGCGCTGGCCCCAGATCGGCTTGGCGCACCAGTTGCAGTGGAACGGGCAGCCGCGGGTGGTGACCATGTTCATCGAGGTGTAGCCATGCCGTTCCTGCCAGACTGCGCGGTAGCGTGTGTGATCGACCAGATCCCACGCCGGGAATGGCAGCGCGTCTAGCGCGGTGATTACGGGGCGAGGCAGCGTGCGCACGGGCTGGCCATCGGCGCCGGGGCACGCGATGCCGCGCACATCGTTCAGCGGCACATCTCGCTCCAGTGCGTCGATCACATCGGGCAGCGTCTCGTCGCCTTCGCCGATCAGCA
>CAZZJW010000072.1:0-19967 GCA_964654755.1 uncultured Pleurocapsa sp.
ACCGCGTCAATTTCATCGATGAATACGATACAGGGCGCGTTCTTCTTCGCCTGCTCGAACATGTCGCGCACGCGCGCCGCGCCGACGCCGACGAACATCTCGACGAAGTCGGAGCCGCTGATGCTGAAGAACGGCACCTTGGCCTCGCCGGCGATGGCCTTGGCCAGCAGCGTCTTGCCGGTGCCGGGCGGGCCGACCAGCAGCACGCCGCGCGGGATGCGCGCGCCCAGCGCGATATACTTCTCCGGCTCCTTGAGGAAGTCGACGATCTCGGTCAGCTCGTTCTTGGCCGAGTTCTGGCCGGCGACATCCTGGAACTTGATCTGCGGGCGCTCAGAGCCATACTGGCGCGCCTGCGTGCGGCCAAAGCCGAACACCCCGCCCATCTGCCGCTGCGCCCGGCGGGTCTGCCAGATGATCAGGCCGATGATGACCAGCAGCGGCCCCCAGTTGAGCAGGAACAGCAGGAACTGGTTGGGCTGCACCACCTGCGCCACCACGGTGACGTTGTGCTCGCGCAGCGTGTCTGCCAGCGAAAGATCAGCGATCGGCAGCAGCGTGGTGGTGAAGCTGCGCGAGGACTGCTGCTGCACGCCTTCGTTCAGCAGGGGCGAGCCAGAAGGCGGGAAGCTGGTCGTGTCGCGGAAGGTGCCACTGACGCTTTCCGCCTGCATGACCACTTCGCTGACATTGCCGGCCAGCACCTGCTCGTAGAAGTAGGAGTAGGGGATATCGATCGGCTCGCTGCCGGAGAACGTGCTCATCATGTCGGGCAGGCGGAACAGGCTCCACGCCAGCAGAATGCCCACCAGCACCAGCCATGTCCAGGGCGGCAGGTTGAATGGCGAGCGGGGCTGGGGCGGTTCTCCATCGGGCCGGGGCTTCTGACCGGGCCCACCGGGAGGCTGCGGCGGTGGATTGTTCGGCGGAAACATGGGATGTCCTTCTGTACGGGCAACGTGCAGGTAGTGTATCCTCTGGCTATTAGATTCGCGTAAACGTTTCCTTCAGCGCGGGATAGAGCGTGCGTTCGCTGGCGCGGGCCGCGCTGACATCCGGCTACAGCCAGGGCCATCGGCTCATTCTGCGCCATGGGCGGAGACGATACCGGGAATTGCAGCGAACGGTCTATAATGAATCATCCTGCGGTGGTAGATTGCTGGCAGGCGCGCGAGCATTGAGACAGGATGCGAGATGGCGGACAGGCCGAATGCGAGCAATCCGGCGGGCCCGACCCGGCCCGGCGGGCGTGATGTGCTGCAGAGCGAAGCGCCGCTGCTTCTGGAGCAGTATTTCCGCAGCGAGATCGACCTCGACCGCGAGCTGGCCAGCCGCTTCGGCGCGATGCCACTGATGTCGCAGTGCAGCGTGCGCATGACCGGCGCGAAGGTTCGGCGCGGGGTGGCGATGCTCTCGGCGCAGGATGGCTCTGCCGGGCTGCGTGCGGAGATTGACGGAGGCACGCGCGCACTGTCGCTGACGTTCACGCTGGGGGCAATGCTGGGTTGGACATTTGCCCCACCGCGGCTGAGCGACCTCGACCGGACGGCGTGGCTGGAAGCGATGCGCAAGGGCGAAGCGATCGTGTTTCTGTGGGGTCCGCTGCGCTGGAGCGGAGATTACCTGATCTTCGCGCCGGGGCGGCACACGACGAACGTGTACGCGTTTTCCGCGCGCGGCGCCGAGGCGGCCGTGCGCCTGACGCCAGAGACGGCCAGCAAGCTGCTGGGCTGGATGGAACAGCTGTGGCTATAGCGCAGGAGTGCTACTTGGCTTCGACTTCCTGACCGAGGATCGAACGCACCCGCGAGACCAGGTCGTGATGCAGGATGGGCTTGGGCAGATAGTCGTTGGCGCCAGCCTCGATGCCGCGGATGATGCTCTCGGCGTCTCCGCGCGCAGACAGGATCAGCACAGGCGTCTTCTGGGTGGATTCGCGCTGGCGGATCACGCGGCAAAGTTCGATGCCGTCCATGCCCGGCATCATCACATCGAGAATGATCAGATCGGGCGTGACCTGATCGAGCTGGGACAGCGCCTCCGAGGCATTCTTGGCCTTGACGACGCTGAATCCGCCGTGCTCGAGCATTATGCCGATCAGCGTGAGCGCGCCGGTTTCATCGTCGACGACCAGAATGTGCCGTTTCATTCAATTATTCCTAACGCTCTGCCCGCGAACGCGCCGGGACGCAGATTTGCCCGCAGCGGTCAGCATGAAGCTGCGCACAACTCTGAAGAAGAGTTTACCATTATCTCGCTCTGAATGGCAATCGGGCTGTTCTTCATTGTTCTGCGATTGCACTGCGCCTGGCTTGCCGGACTGGCGTATACTTGAACGCAAATCTGCAGCGGATGATCGACGGATCAGGAGTAGGTGCATGACCGCAGTTGCGGTGTCTGTCAGTGATATCAGCAAGGCATATGGATCGTTCAAAGCGGTCGATGCTGTATCGTTTGACGTGCTCAAGGGGGAGATCTTCGCCATGCTGGGCCCGAACGGCGCCGGCAAGAGCACGACCCTGCGCATGATCCTCGACATCCTGCGCCCGGACTCCGGCGCGATCAGCGTGCTGGGGGGCCGGCTGGATGATGCGCGCAAGAACCGGATCGGCTACCTGCCGGAGGAACGCGGGCTGTACCGCAATGTCGCGGTGATCGAGGTGATGACGTATCTGGCGGCGCTGAAGGGCATCGCCACGGCGGAGGCGCGGCGCCGGGCGCTGGCGCTGCTGGATCAGCTTGACCTGGGCGAGGTGGCGAAGAAGAAGGTGAGCGAGCTGAGCAAGGGCATGCAGCAGAAGGTGCAGTTCGCCGTCACCGTGCTGCACGAGCCGGAGCTGATCGTGATCGATGAGCCGTTTTCCGGCCTGGACCCGATCAACACGATGGTGATCAAGGATCTGCTGACCGGCTTCAGGAATCGCGGCGGCGCGGTCATCATGAGCACGCATCAGATGTACCAGGTCGAGGAGATGGCCACGCGCCTGTTCATGATCAATCGCGGGCGCACTGCGCTGTACGGGCCGGTGCAGGAAGTGCGTGAGCGTTATGCGCTGCCGGCGCTGCGCGTGGAGGGCGAGGGCAACTGGGCGGCGCTGCCCAGCGTGCTGCGCGTGGAGGCATTCGCCGATGGCGAGGGCACGAACGGGCAGGCGGGTGTGCTGCTGTACATGCGGCCCGGCGCCAGTACCGACGATGTGCTGCGCGATATCGTGGCGCAGCCGGGGCACATGATTCGCCGCATCGAGCAGGCCGTCCCCAGCCTGAACGACATCTTCATTCGCGTGGTGGAAAGCGACAACGCCAATGCCTAAGATGCTGCAGATCGCGCGGTATGAGTATCTGCACAACCTGCGGCGGGCGGGCTTTCTGTTCGGCACATTCGGCGTGCCGCTGCTGCTGGTGGTTGGGTTGTTCTTCCTGACGCAGCTTGCCATCGGCGCAGAGCAGGGCAGCGCGACTGACGCGGTGGGGTATGTCGATGCCAGCGGCGTGCTGGCCGCGGCGGCCGGTCGACCGGAAAATTTCACCGCCTATGCCAGCGGCGATGCTGCACGCGCGGCGTTGGATGCCGGCGAGATCCGCGCCATCTTCGTCGTCGATGCGGATTATCTGCAGACGGGCGATGTGACGCTCTTCACGCTGACGGATGCCAACGAGGCGATCCGCGAGCGGTTTGACGACTTCCTGCGCGCCAACCTTCGCTCCGGAATGCAGCCGCAGCTCGCGGCGCGACTGGCGGACCCGGTGACGCTGGACATACAGACGATCGACAACGGCCGCACGATCTCGGATGAGGGCGCGGTATCGGTGTTTCTGGCGCCGCTGATCTTCGTGGTGGTGTTTCTGGTGTCGTCGCAGGTGACCAGCGGCTATCTCATGTCCAGCGTCGTGGAAGAGAAGAGCACGCGCATGATGGAGATGCTGGTGACTACGGTCACACCAGCGCAGCTTCTGTCGGGCAAGATCATCGGCCTGGGGCTGCTCGGACTGACGCAGATCGGCATCTGGGTGGCTGCCGGGGCGCTGGTGCTGGCGGTGGCGGGAGATGCCGCCATCCTGCAGGGCTTCGCCTTCCCGCCAGACCTGCTGCTGATCGGGCTGCTGTACTTCGTGCTGGGCTACTTCTTCCTGTCCAGCCTGATGGCGGGCATCGGCGCGGTGATCGGCAGCGAGCAGGAGAGCCGCCAGGTGGCCGGCATTCTCAGCCTGCCGCTGTCTGTGCCATTCTTTTTCATCCTGCAGTTTCTCACCGCGCCAGACAGCCCGATCGTGATCTTCCTCAGTCTGTTTCCGCTCACGTCACCGGTCGCGGTGCTGCTGCGGATGGGGTTTGGGGCGATCCCGCCGCTGCAGCTGGTCATCAGCCTGGGGCTGCTGCTGCTGACCACGCTGGCGGCGGTGTGGGCATCGGCGCGCCTGTTCCGCTGGTCGCTGCTGATGTACGGCAAGGCGCCATCGCTGCGCCAGATCGTGCGGGCGCTGGTGCGTGATCAGGGTATGCAGACGACAGCAACCGGGGAGCGCGCAGGATGAAGCATACGCTGCAGGTATTCATCTATGAGCTGCGGCGCAATCTGCGGCGCAAGGGCTATCTCTTCACCACATTTGGTCTGCCGCTGCTGGGCATGATCGGTATGTGGGTGGTGACCACGCTGGTGGGCAGCAGCGCCATCTCGACGACGCAGGTTGCCGGGCTGATGGGCTCGGTGCAGCCGCAGTCGCTGACCGCCGCCGGCATCGTCGATCAGAGTGGGCTGATCACGACGATCCCGGCGGACCAGCGCGGGACCTTCCGCCAGTTTCCCGATGCGGACTCGGCGCGGGCGGCGCTGGAGGCAGGCGAGATCCAGACATACTTCGTGTTCCCGGACGACTATCTCGACAGCGGGGATGTGGTGCAGGTGCTGCCCTCGCTCAATCTGTCCTCGGTGACGGATAGCGAGATCTTCGAGGTGGCGACCTACAATCTCACGCGCGGGGTGGACCCGCTGATCGCGCAGCGCATGATTACGCCGGCTGAGGTGCGCGTGGTCAATGTCAGCAGCCCAACGCCGGAGTCCACCTTCGACACGCGCTTCCTCGTCGTGTACGTGTTCGCGCTGGTGCTGCTGATCAGCCTGTTCCTGACCAACGGTTACCTGATGCAGAGCGTGATCGAGGAGAAGGAGTCCCGGCTGATCGAGATTCTGCTGGCCTCGGTGCGGCCAATGCAGCTGCTGGGCGGCAAGATCCTCGCGCTGGGCCTGCTCGGGCTGTTCCAGCTGCTGGTGTGGGTGGGCGTGCTGACGACGGTATCGCGGCTGTTCGCGGGCGAAGCGAATAATCCGGCGCTGGGTGTGCTGGCGCTGCTGGCGAACCTGACGTTTCCGACGGAGATCCTGCCGCTGCTGCTGATCTACTTCGTGCTGGCCTACGTGATGTTCGCCGCGCTGTACGCGGCTGTCGGCGCGCTCTCCAGCAGCATGCGCGAGGGGCCGCAGTACGCGGTCATCTTCACGCTGCCTGCCGTCGCGCCGCTGTGGTTCCTGTCGCTGTTCGCTGCTGACCCGAATGGGACGGTGCCGCTGGTGATGAGCTTCATCCCGATCACCGCGCCGCTGGCGATGACCTCGCGGCTGGTGGCGACCGACGTGCCAGCCTGGCAGATCGCGCTCAGCCTGGCGCTGCTGGCGCTGGGGGCACTGGGGGCGATGTGGTTCTCTTCGCGGTTGTTCCGCGTGCAGACGCTGCTGGCCGGCCAGTTTCCGCGCTTGAAGGACCTGCCGGGGTTGCTGCGCGGGTAGGCGCAGCAGGTGGGGTGGCGTGTGCACGCCACCCCTGTTTCATGCGCCGTAGAGCGCGCGATAGATGTTGTAGAAGCTGTAGATGCGCTGAACGTAAGTGCGCGTGCTGCTGATGCTGATGGTGGTCAGGAAGAGATCGTGATCGCCGCCGGAGAGCTGCTGCCACTCGAACGCGCGCCCCGGCCCGGCGTTGTAGCCGGCCAGCGCCGCGGTGACGCTGCCATCGAACGTGCGCAGCTGCTCATCGAGGAAGAACGCCCCGAATTCCACGCCCACATATGGCCGGCTGAGCAGGCTGTGCTGCCAGTTGCTGTAGCCCAGTTCTGAGGCGATGTACTCGGCGGTGCTGGGGATGACCTGCGTCAGGCCGACTTCGCCGGCGGCGGCGGTGGCGGTGGTGTCGAACAGGCTCTCATGGCGGATGAGCGAGAACAGCAGCAGCGGATCGAGGCTGTAGCGGGCGACGCTGTCGCTGACCACATCGAGATAGTAGACCGGGTAGCGCATGCGCGCGATGTAGGCCGGGGCCTGCAGCGTGCCGATGCCGGCGGCGCGGATGACGTTGGCGGCGGCCACGACGGAGTCCTGATAGGCGGCCAGCCCACGGAAGGTGATGGCGAGCTGATATGAGGCGAGTGCATCCGTTTCGTAGGCGCCGATCAGGTCATCGAACTCAGCGCGCGCTTCGGGATAGGCGGCCACGGCCCACAGCTCGCGGCCACGCTGCATGCGCGGGTCCTGATCGAGCGCGGGCGCGAGCGGCCAGAGCGGCCCCTCCTGGGTGATCTGGAAGGTGGCGCGCAGCCAGGCTTCAGCCTGCGCGATCAGCGTGGCGTCGTCGTAGAAGAACTGCGTGGCCGCGGGCCGGGCGAATGGGGCGACGTTGCCGACGATGTCACGCGCGCGGGCGGCGAAGTAGCTGTCTGGCGCAGCGGTGGCGGCCTGCTGGAAGGCGCTGGTGGCCATGGCGCTGTCTCCGCGGCCCAGCGCCAGCCGCCCCACCTGCAGCAGTGCCTGCGCCTGCTGTTCGCCGGTGGTCTTGGCGCCGATTTCGGCGTAGTAGCGCTCGGCAGCGGTCGTGTCTCCACTCTTGTATGCTTCAGCGCCGGCCAGGAACAGCCCGTCGATCGCCTGTGCGGCGTCCGGGTAGCCGTCTGCCAGTCGCTCGAAGGTGGCGCGCGCCTCCGCGGATTGCTCGCTGCTGGCGTACAGCACCCCGGCGCGGTAGAGCGCCTCCGCCGCTTCCGGCAGATAGCCGAAGGTGCTGGCGATGTTGAGGTAGCGCTCAATCGCGCCGGGGATGTCGTTGGCGACGAAGGCGGTGCGCCCCTGCTCCAGCAGTGCCTGCCCGAACAGCGGGTCCGTCGGATACTGGTTGATGATGGTCTGGAAGGCGGTGAGCGCGGCGGTGCTGTTGCCCAGCTCACGATAGGCGCGGCCCAGCAGCAGATGCACTTCCGCCGGCACGGTAGTGACCGGTCGCTCGGTGGAGTAGGCCTCCAGCGCCTCGACCGTGCCCGCATAGTCGCCATAGCTGAAGGCGATGCGTCCGCGCAGCAGGTTGTCCACCGACTGCCCGTTCTCGCGCAGGATCCGCACGGCCTGATACGCCTCTGGCCGGTCGGGGTACTGGCCAGTGATGCGCGTCAGCCGGGCCCATGCGGCATCATCCCGGCGGGCCATGAGCTCGGTCTGCGCGGCGGTGTATTCGATGAAGGCGCGATACGGCGCATTGACCGCGACGGCGAGGATCTGATCGTACTGCGCGATCGCATCGCCGAAGCGGGCGTTGGCGATGGCGACCTGGGCGACGCGTTCGCGCAGCGCGAGCTGTGGGGCGAGGCTGCGGCTGGCATCGGCAGCGCGCTTGTACGTGTCCAGCGCTTCGGCCTGCCGGTTGAGCGCGAGCAGCGCATCGCCGATGCGCTCCAGCGCGTAGCTGTCGAGCATGCCGGGGCGTTCGGTCATGTACGTCTGGAAGTCGGCGATGGCCTGCTCCCACAGCGACAGGCCGAGGTAGGCATCGCCGCGCAGGAAGCGGGCCTGGCCGGCGCGCGCATCGCCCGGGAACAGGCCGAGGAAGGTGGTGAGTCCGTTGACCGCTTCGGTGAAGAAGCCCTCACGCAGTGCGGCGGTCCCCAGCCCGAAATAGGCGGCGGCCTGGTCTTCAGCGCTGGCTCCGCTGCTTTCAGCCAGCACGAGCTGATAGGTCTGCACCGCGTTCTCGTAGTAACCGTTGAGCAGATAGCGCTGGGCGGCCAGCAGCAGCGTGTCCGGCGGCAGGCTCTCGCTTTGCGCGCGGATGCCGGCGCCGGCCAGCAGCGCGAGCACAAGCAGGGGGAGGAGGAGTCGCGATTTCATCATGGCGCTGATTATCCGAACTGCGCATGGGCAGGACAAGGGGGCGGCGCCGGGCGTATAGCGTTCGCTCGGCAATCGTTGGCTGTCGTCATGGGCCGGCAGGCGGCGGCAGCAGATCGCCGCTCAGCCACGGCATGCCATAGCCGATCGCCAGCGAACCCGCTTCGCCCAGCGCGTGCCCAAGCGACCCGGTATCGTGGAACGGCCACCAGTGGTCCGGGCCGGGCAGGATGGGCACGCCGAAGTCGGCAACCACCAGCGCGGCCAGGTCGCGGCGGGCGAAGCGCGGATGCGCGCTGGGCGCGGCGGGGTTGGCCTTGTCGGTGCGGGTGAGCATGACGCGAAAGCGCGAAGGCGCGCCGCTGCTCCACTCGGTGTCGTGGTAGGCCAGCAGCTGGAAGTCGATGACACCATGCAGCCCGTCGGGCAGCGCCCTGCGGAAGCGAAACAGGCCGGCGGCATGCTGCGCGGGGCGGTCCTCCAGCGCATAGCCGGCGGCGGTGAAGGCCTGCCCGACCACGGTGAGCAGGAGCATGTGAAAGTGCTGCTGCGGCGAAGCCTGTGCACGCCTCACTGGCGAAGCTGAGCCTCCAGCGCATCGGGCGTGGTGACGGGAAGCTGGCAGGCGAACTGGCGGCAGACGTAGGCGGCGGGCGCGCCGAGCACATGCGTGCGCGCGGCCAGCAGAGGGATGGTGTGCGTGCTGCCGGCATCCTGCGGGCTGAGCGCGGTGATCACCAGCGGACGATAGGGTCGGTGCAGCACATCGAGCAGCGCGCGGGTGGCGGGCAGCGCCGGATCGCCGATCACGGCGACTTCGCGCAGACCGCGCACGAGCATGTCGGTCGCGCTGAGCGCTTCGCCGAAGGCCTGCGGGACCTGTTCCATCGCGGCGGTCAGCAGGCCGAGCGTGTCCCGCGCCGCCTGGTCATACTCCGCCTCGCCGGTGAACGCGGCCAGGCGCACGAGCACACGCGCCATCAGCGAGCTTCCGGAGGGGACGGCGTTATCCTGTAACGCGCGCGGGCGGGTGATGAGCGCTTCGCCGTCGTCGGGCGTGTCGAAGAAGCCGCCGTCGGGCGCGCGGAAGTGTGCCAGCGCGGCATCAGCCAGCGCGCGGGCGGCGCTGAACCAGCGTTCGTCGAACGTGGTCTGATACAGTTCGAGAAAGGCATCGGCCAGCGCGGCGTAGTCTTCCAGAAAGCCACTGATGCGCGCTGCGCCGTGATTGTAGCTGCGCAGCGCGCGCCCATCGCGCACGAGCACGCTGCTGAGGAACTCGCCTGCGCGAACGGCGGCCTCGCGGTAGTCCGCACGGTCGAGCGCGCGCGCGCCTTCTGCCAGGCTGGCGAGCATCAGTCCGTTCCACGCGGCGAGGATCTTGTCGTCCAGGCCGGGCGGGATGCGGTTGGCGCGCAGCGCGAACAGCCGGTCGCGGATGGCGTCCAGGCGGGTGTTGAGCGCATCGCTCGTCAGGCCGAGGCGCTGGGCGGCGGTCTCCAGATCTCCGGGCACGTACAGGATATTGTGCCCCTCAAAGTTGCCGCGCGCGGTCACGCCCCAGTATTCGATGGCGATGGCGGCATCGTCCTCGCCCAGCGCGTCGAGCAGCTCATCCCTGCTCCACACGAAGAATCGACCTTCCTCCCCTTCGCTGTCGGCATCGGTGGCGCTGTAGAAGCCGCCTTCCGGCGCGGTCATCTCGCGCAGCACGTAGTCGTAGATTTCTTCTGCGATGCGGCGGTAGAATGCCTCGCCGGTGATCTGCCAGGCGTGCAGATAGACGCGGCTGAGCTGCGCGTTGTCGTACAGCATCTTCTCGAAATGCGGCACCAGCCAGATGGCGTCGACGCTGTAGCGGTGAAAGCCGCCGCCGATCTGGTCGTAGATGCCGCCACAGGCCATGCGCTGCAGGGTGAGCAGGGTCATGTCGAGCGCGTGCTGCTGGCCGGTGGCGGCGTAGTGGCGCAGCAGATAGTCGAGGTTCATCGCCTGCGGGAATTTCGGCGCTCCGCCGAAGCCGCCGTGGATCTCGTCGAAATCGCGCGCGAACTTCGCCAGCGTGCCGTCCAGCAGCCCGACCGTGAGCGACGAGTGGCTGGTGATGCCGAGGCTGGAACGCGCCAGCCCGGCGGTGAGCTGCCCGGCGACTTCCTCGCACTCATCCCGGCGTGCGCTGAAGGCCTGATGCACGCCTTCCAGCACCTGGCGGAAGGAGGGCATGCCAAAGCGCGGCTCGCGCGGGTAATATGTGCCAGCGTAGAACGGGCGTCC
Organism: uncultured Pleurocapsa sp.; assembly: GCA_964654755.1. Lineage (GTDB taxonomy): Bacteria > Chloroflexota > Anaerolineae > Aggregatilineales > Phototrophicaceae > Flexifilum. Next base: position 10,422 of record CAZZJW010000072.1, read on the forward strand.
GTCGGGAAGCAGGAATACCGTCATCGGCCAGCCGCCGCGCCCGTTCGAGAGCGCCTGCACGGCCTGCATGTAGATGTCGTCGATATCGGGCCGTTCCTCGCGGTCCACCTTGATGTTGACGTACAGCCGGTTCATGACGTCGGCGGTCGGGCCGTGCTCGAAGCTTTCGTGCGCCATGACGTGGCACCAGTGGCAGGCGCTGTAGCCCACGCTCAGCAGGATCGGCTTGTCCTCGGCGCGGGCGCGGGCCAGCGCTTCTTCTCCCCACGGATACCATTCGACAGGATTCCCGGCATGCTGACGCAGGTAGGGGCTGGTTTCACCGGCCAGGCGGTTCATCGCGCAGATCCTTTCGCGAGCACGGCGGAATGCTGCCGCGCACGGCTGATGCTGCAAGTAAACCGCACAACGGCTTGTGCTGCGAGGGTGAACGTATGAGCCGCTGATGAAAAGCGCGCAGCGCTGCATGCATGCACAAACGCCGCCTGCCGTGCTATACTGCGCGTTATACTGGCACATGTCGGCACCCACGGCATCGTACACAATTCAGGTTTGAGGATGCGGCACTATCTCGATCTGGCCGATTGGCGCAGCGAAGAAATTCGTGAATTGCTCAATCTGGCGCAGTTTCTGCGGCTGGAATTCAAAAGCGGCGGCAACAAGCCCGTGCTGCGCGGCAAGACGCTGGCGATGATCTTTCAGAAGCCTTCGCTGCGCACCAAGGTCTCGTTCGAGACGGGCATGAATCAGCTGGGCGGCGCGGCACTGATGCTCGGCCCTGATGAGATCGGGCTGGGCAAGCGCGAAAGCATCGGCGATGTCGCGCGCTCGCTGTCGCGCTTCGTGCAGGGCATCATGGCGCGCGTGTTCGCGCATGAGACGGTGCTGGAGCTGGGGCGCTATGCCACGTGTCCGGTGATCAACGGCCTGACAGACTCGCAGCATCCGTGCCAGGCGCTGGCAGATGTGCTGACGATCATCGACCATCTGGGCCGGGTGGAAGGGCGGCGTGTCGCCTTCGTCGGGGATGGCAACAACGTCGCCTTCTCGCTGGCGCAGGCAGTGGCGCACGCGGGCGGGCACTTCGCCATCGCGTCGCCGCCGGGCTACGGGCTGCCGGAAGAGGACATCGACAGCATCGCGCTGATCGCGCGCGCCAACGGCAGCACGTTTGAGACCTTTCACGATCCGGTGCAGGCCGTGCGCGAGGCCGATGTGGTGTACACCGACACCTGGATCAGCATGGGCCAGGAGGCCAGCGCGCAGCAGCGCATCGCTGACTTCCAGCCGTATCAGGTCAATGCCAATCTGATGAAGTATGCCAGCCGCCGCGCGATCGTCATGCACTGCCTGCCCGCGCACCGTGGCCAGGAAGTGACAGACGAGGTGCTGGACGGACCGTATTCGGTCGTGTTCGATCAGGCGGAGAACCGCCTGCATGCGCAGAAGGCCATTCTGGTGAAACTGATGGCCTGAGCGGCCAGCGAGATGTGGAGCGCTCGGAATGCCGGGAGATCGTCAAGCGTACGAACAGGCGATGAACGCCGGCCATACCGCAGCCTGGGATCAGGACTGGGGTACGGCGGTGGTCAGCTATGGACGCGCCATCGCCGAGTTTCCGCAGGACGCCGAGGCGCACATTCACCTGGGGTTGGGCTTGCTGGAGATCGGGCGGCTGGATGATGCGCTCAAGGTATATTCGCGCGCGCGCCAGCTTGCGCCGATGGACCCGATCCCGGTCGAGAAGAGCGCTGATGTGCTGGAGCGAATGGGCAGGCTGCGCGAAGCCGCCCAGCAGTATGTCAACGTTGCCGAGATGTATCTCTCGGAACGCGATCTGAACAAGGCGATCGACAACTGGCGCCGCGCGACAGAGCTGACGCCGGGGCTGGTCCCCATCCACGCCAAGCTGGCGCAGGCCTATGAGCGCGTGGGCAACAAGAAGCAGGCCATCTTCGAATATCTCACGCTCGCCTACAACTTTCAGCGCACGAACGACTTCGAGAAGGCGATCAAGGCGACGCAGCGCGCGCTCAAGATCGACAGCAAGAATGCGGTCGTGCTGAACATGCTGCGCGCGCTGGAGAGCGGCGGTCAGGTGATGCCACCGCAGGACGACACCCCACGCCCTGCGCCGGCGGCGCGCCCCGGCTCGTTCGACCGCGAGCAGCGGCGCACCTCCACGCCGGCGCTTTCCGAAAGCACGGCCCGGCTGGATGCGCTGGGCCCGCTGGGCGAGGGGATGCACGACGCGCTCGGTATGCTGGCCTCCTTCGTCATGGAAGGCAACGCTGGCGAGGCGACGGGCGATCTGCTGCAGGCGATGGAAGCGCAGCGGCAGGGGCTGTCGCAGGAAGCGGTGGCCGCCTACCTGCGCGCCGAGAACCGGCTGAATATCCCCGCGCTCAAGCTCAATCTGGGCGGGCTGCTGTTGGCGGAAAGCAAGCCGGACGAGGCTGTGCGCCGGCTGGAACGCATCGTCGGCGTGCCCAATCTCACCGCGGCCGCCCTGCATGGGCTGGGCCAGGCGCACACTCATCTGCGGCACACGCGCCAGGCGATCGATACGCTGCTGCGCGCGCTGCAGGCGGCGGACGACACCACGGGCGTGGAGCCGGAGCTGCTGACCGAGCTGACCGGCATCTGGATTGAGCTGCGCGAGGGCGTGGTGCGCGAGCAGGAAGACACGCAGCTGCGCATCGCCCGGCGGCTGATGAGCTACCTGGAAGGCAAGGACTGGCGCCAGCGCCTGCGCGATACCCACCGCCAGATCGAGGAGACCATCCGCGAGCAGGGTGTGAAGGGAATCATCGACATCCTTGCGGCGGAGCGCGGGGACAAGCTCACCGAGTCGGTGTCGCTGATCGACCGCTATATGCGCCAGGGCATGTTCACGCTGGCGATGGACGAGGCGCAGCGCGCCATCGAGTTCTCCCCACACTATCTGCCGGTGCACATCCGCATGGGCGAGATCATGATGCGCGAGGGCCGGCTGCGCCAGGCGATCCAGAAGTACAACATGGTCGCCAAGTCGTTCATGTCGCGCGGGGAGAATGCGCGCGCCGCCGCCATTCTGACCGACGTGCTGGAGATGGCGCCGCTGGATATCTCCGTGCGCGAAAGCCTGATTGAACTGCTGGAGAGCGAGGAACGCTGGGACGAAGTGCTGGATCAGTACATCGACCTGGCCGATGCGCATCATCAGCTCGGCAATTACGAGGTGGCGCGCGATACTTACACGCTGGCGGAGCGCATGGCCACCAAGGTCAACGCGGCTGCCGAGAAGATCGTCCGCATCAAGCACCGCATGGCCGACATCGACATGACGCGGCTGGAGATGCGCCGTGTGCAGAAGACGTACGAGGAGATCATCGCGCTGGCGCCGGAGGACGAGCGCGCGCACCGCATGCTGGTCGACCTCAATTATCGCCAGAACAACCCGGTCGAGGCCATCCGCCGGCTGGACAGGCTGCTGAGCATCTATGCGCGCCAGAAGCAGGTCAACCGCATCGTGCAGCTGCTTGAGGAACTGGTGACGGTGTATCCAAGCGATACCGGTCTGCGTTCGCGCCTGGCCTCGATCTACCGCCAGCTCAACCGCAAGCGCGAGTCGATTGTGCAGCTCGATGCGCTGGGTGAGCTGCAGCTCGAGGCCGGCATGCACCGCGACGCCGCCAACACCATCCGCCAGATCATCAGCCTGAACCCCGAACATGTCGAGGATTATCGAAAACTGCTGGCGCAGTTGGGCGGGTGAGCAGTGGACCTGACGTATGCGCTGCAGAACCTTACGCTGACTGCGCTGCTCGACATCCTGATCGTGGCCGGGCTGTTCTTCCTCATCAGCCTGTTTCTGCGCGGCACGCAGGCGATGTCGCTGCTGCGTGGCATGGCGCTGCTGATCGGTGGGCTTGTGCTGGTCTCCAGCCTGCTCAATCTGACAGCGCTGCAATGGCTGCTGGGCAACATGCTGACGGTGCTTGCGGTGGCGATCCCGGTGATCTTCCAGCCGGAGATCCGGCGCGCGCTGGACCGACTGGGCCGCACCGGTGTGGTGTTCAGCCGTCCCCCGGCGGAAGATCAGCGCCAGCAGCTCATCGCGCAGGTGGTGGCCGCCGCCGAACGCTTGTCGGAGCGGCGGCACGGCGCGCTGATCGTGCTGGAGCGCAACACCGGCACGCAGGAGTACCAGCGCACGGGCGTGGCGCTCGACTCCGAGGTGGCGCCGCAGCTGCTGCTGACGATCTTCTGGCCCAAGACCGAACTGCATGATGGCGCGGTCATCGTCAACCGCGAAGGCCGTATCGCGGCGGCGGCGTGCGTGCTGCCGCTCTCCAGCGTGCGCAGCATGAGCGGCCCGAAGCTGGGCACGCGCCACCGTGCCGCACTGGGGATGAGCGAGGTGAGCGATGCCGTCGTGGTGGTGGTCTCCGAGGAGAGCGGACGTATCTCGGTGGCGCACACCGGCCGGCTGATCTCGCGCCTCGATCCGGGCCGGCTGCGCACCATCCTCGGCGCGCTGTATTTCGGCGAGGAAGTGCGCACGCGCGGCTTCATCCCACGCCTGCGCGAGGCGCTCAATGCGCTGGCCGGGCGGCAGCGCGCGCAGAAACCGCTTTAGCATGCGTAGTGAAACGCGACCGTCTTCGCCGCGCAGCCTGCGCCAGATTGTGCTGGGCAATCTGATCTGGCTTGCCGGCTGCCTGGTGCTGGCCTTTCTGGTGTGGGTGATCGCCATCCTGCAGGCCGACCCGATCGCGGAGTGGCGGTTGGCGGAGCGCGTTCCGATCCGGCTTCAGCCCGATGCCGGGCTGATCATCACCAACCCCGAGGCGATCACCAGCAGCGCCGCGGTGTACCTGCGCGGCCCGGAGAGCGAACGCACGCTCATCACCGGTGATGATGTCATCGTGAGCGCCGGGTTGGCCGGCTTCGGGCCGGGCACGTATGTGGTGCCGCTGACGGCCACGGTGGCGGGCAGCGCGCGTGTCGAGAACATCTCGCCCAGCCAGGTGACGGTGACGCTGGAAGTGGAGGCGGCGCAGTACGTGCCCGTGCGCGAGGACGTGACGGCTGCGCCCCCGCCGGATGTTGAGGTGGTGAGCATCACCTTCGATGTGCTGCAGGTGGAAGTGCGCGGGCCGGCCAGCCAGGTGTCGCGGGTGGTGGCGGCGCAGGCCCCGATTGATCTCTCGCAGCAGCGTGCTGGCCTGCAGATCGACGTGCGCCTGCAACCGGTCGATGTCGACAACCGCCCGGTCTCTGGTGTGACCATCGCACCGCAGACGGTACGGGCCACGATCGAGCTGCAGCAGAGCGAGAGCGTGCGCCAGCTCAACGTGCGTCCGCAGATCGTGGGCGAGCTGCCGCCCGGCTATTTCCTCACCGCGATCGACTATGACCCGCAGATCGTCTACGTCAGCGTGCCGGCAGATGCCACGCTGGAGCTGCCGGATACCGTCTTCACGGCGCCGATCGATCTGGCTGACCGGGTGGGGCCGTTCAGCACCAGCGTGCAGATTGAGCTGCCCTTCGCTGATGCCACGCCAATCTCGGAGACAGAGATCAGGGTGGATATCAGCATCGCCGCGCAGATCATCACGCGGCAGTTTGACGACATCCCGGTCGAGCTGACCGGTCAGCGCCAGAATTATCAGTATGCCCTGGAACCGGGGCGCGTCAGCGTGATCCTGACCGGGCCGCAGCCGGTGCTGGACAGGCTGCAGGCGGCGGACCTGCGCGTGACGGCGGATGTGATCGCGCTGGCGGAGGCGGGGAGCTTCCGTGTGCCGCTGCAGGCGGTGATCGCGCAGGAAAGCAGCGCCGTCACGGCCAGCATTCTGCCGCCAGAAGCGCTGGTGCAGATCGCACTGCCTGCGCCAGAGGTGACGGCGGAGCCATCTCCACCAGCCTGACGCTCCCGGATTTGGCAGTTTGCCTGTAGAATGAATTCGTCCTGTTGGGCGGGGCGCACCAGTGTGCGCCTTTGTTGTTTGCGGGTGGAGAGGAGGCGCGGACATGGCGAAGAAACCTCTGGTCGCGCTGGTCGGGCGGCCGAATGTTGGCAAAAGTTCGCTGTTCAATCGCCTGGTGGGCGAGCGTATGGCGGTGACGGATGAGATTCCCGGCACCACGCGTGACCGGCTGCTGGCGGAATACGAGTGGCGCGGCGCGCTCTTTCGCGTGGTGGATACGGGCGGCATCGAGGTGTATCAGGCGAAGGGCACGCGCGATGAGCGCCCGCTGGCCGAAGGCAGCGCCGAGTTTGTGCCGCAGATCCGCGCGCAGGCGCTGATGGCCATCAACGATGCCGATGTGGTGGTGATGGTCGTCGATGGAGTCGCGGGCATCACCGCTGCGGACGAGGAGATCGCGGAGATCCTGCGGCGCAGTGAAAAACCGGTGCTGGTCGCCGTCAATAAGATCGACGATCTGCGGCGCAGCGACAACGCACTGGAGTTCTACAGCCTGGGGCTGGGCGAGGTGTTCGCCGTCAGCGCCATTCATGGGCTGGGCGTGGGCGATCTGCTGGACGGCGTGTATCACTCCGTCGAGATGCTGGTGGCGATGCCGGACGAGCCGGAAGAGGAGCAGCACCTGCGCATCGCCATCGTCGGGCGGCCCAACGTGGGCAAGAGCAGCCTGGTCAACCGCCTGCTGGGCGAAGACCGGGTGATCGTCAGCCCGGTGGCCGGCACGACGCGCGATGCCATCGACAGCGAGATCACCTTCCACAACGAGCCGGTGACGCTGATCGACACTGCTGGCATCCGGCGGCGCGGCAAGATCGAGCCGGGCGTGGAGAAGTACAGCGTGATCCGGGCGATCGATGCCGTCGAACGCTGCGATGTGGCGCTGCTGCTGATCGATGGTACCGAAGGCGTGACCGATCAGGACACGCACATCGCCGGCTACATCCTCGATGCGGGCAAGAGCGTGGTGCTGATCGTCAACAAGTGGGATGCCGTCGAGAAGGATAACCACACGCTGCACGAATTTGAGCGCACGCTGCGCGAACGCTTCGACTTCCTGCCGGACCCGCCTGTGCTGTTCATCAGCGCGCTCACCGGCCAGCGCATCCATCAGGTGCTGGAGGCAGCGCGCGCGGTGTATGAAAGCCGCTACATGCGTATCCCCACCAGCACGCTGAACAAGATCGTGCGCGATGCAATGCAGCTGCACACGCCGCCGATCCGTGGCTCACGCCGGCTGAAGATCCTGTACGCGTCGCAGGTGGCGACGGCGCCGCCGCTGATCCTGTTCCATGTCAACGAGCCGAAACTGGTGCACTTCACCTACCGGCGCTTTCTGGAGAACCAGATTCGCCAGCACTATCCGTTCCCGGGCACACCGATTCGTCTGAGCTTCCGCTCGCGCGAGGGGATGAACGACTAGCCCGGCGGTGCGACGCGATGCTGGTGGATGACTTCGCCGTTGATCGCCAGATCAATCGTGCTGCCATCCAGCGCTGCCGCCAGGTCGGCCACGGGCAGGTCTTCGGGGCGAACGACCGGATACACGCGCGAGGCGTAGCGCATGGCACAGGTTACGCCCGCCCCGTCGCATTCGTACATCACAAACACTGTCTGGTTGTCGATGGCGGTATGCGTGGTGAGGTAGTAGCGATGCCCGCCGGCGCTCTCCGCGTCGGTTTCGGTGACGCGCACCAGCAGCGAGGGGAAACTGCCGTAGATCAGGATGCCGCCGGCCAGCACGATCAGCAGCGCGGCGCTGGCGGGCGGCTTGATGCGGTCGAGCGCAGTGCTGATGCCGCCGACGAACCACAGCGCCAGCGCCACCAGCCCCAGCACAAGGACGAGCACGGCCACCCCGAGTGAGGTGCTGGAGTAAAGCAGATAGCCTGGGTAGAACAGGCTGCTGCCCTGGGGATCGGTGCCCCAGCCGGCGATCGCGACGGTGATCGAGAACAGCAGCAGCACGATGGCTGCCAGTACCCAAGCTGTCCCTCTGCGGCGCATGATGCGGCCTCCTGAGCACACCCGTATCTGGCGCAGCGCGCAGCAGCGCCCCGCATCAGTATAGCGCGGCAGCGCCGGCTGTCAGCAGGTCAGCGCTGCTGCGCATCTCATCGCGCTGGCGGGGCGCTGCGCCGCTGCTGGATCATCTCGCGGAAGGCGCCGAGCAGCGCGGTATCCTGCGCCTCGCCCCACAGCATCGGCGTGCGGCATTCGTGCAGCCCGCTGCCACTGCCGCTGACGCTCCTGCGCTGCGACAGCCCGACTTCGGTGCCGTAGTAGATGATCGGCGGCTGCGGCAGCGAGAACAGCACCTCAGCGGCGCGCAGCAGCGCACGCTTGTCCCCGCCGGCCAGATACAGAAAGCGATCCATGTCGTGATTGTCGAAGAACACTGGCCGCACAAAGTCAGGGTCGAAGTAGCGCGCCTGCGCCTCGGTGATGGCGCGTATGTGCTGCGCGCTGTCCTGGCCGTGCGCGTGGTTCTGGCGGATGGCCTGCGCGGTGATGAAATCGAGGCAGCCATCCAGCCGGCCCTGAAAGGTGCGCACAAAGTCTGGCGGTTCGATCACCTCGCCGAACAGCAGGCAGTCGGGCCGGGCGGCGCGGCAGGCGGCGCGAAAATCGCCCCAGAAGGTGGCGTCTGGCCCCTGCGCGTGGTCCAGCCGGTAGCCATCGGCACCGTAATCCACCAGCCAGTGCAGCGCCAGATCGATCATCCATTTGCGCGCCCCGGGATTGACGAGGTTGACCTTGGGCATGCTGGCGACATCGAAGTACGTGACGTACCCGTGTTTCGAGTCGTTGAAGATGAACCACTCGCGGTAGGGGCTGGCGGGATCGTGCTTCGCCTCCAGGAAGATCGGGTGTTCGTTGGAGATGTGGTTGCACACCAGATCGAACAGCACCCGAATGCCGCGGTCATGCGCCTTGCGCACCAGCGAGTGCATGGCGGCGTTGCCGCCCAGCCGCGGATCGACGTTGAAGTAGTCGGTGACGTCGTAGCCGTGATGCGAGGGGGCCACCCAGAACGGGCTGAGCCAGATGCAGTTGGCGCCGAGTGCGGCGATGTAGTCGAGGCGCTCTTCGACTCCGGCCAGCGTGCCGCCGCAGAAGCCGTTCAGGTCATCGGTCTGCAGCCAGCCGCGCCCGCCGCCGGGTGAAAAACGATCGACGAAGATGTGGTAGATCACGGCCTCCCAGGCCCAGGCAGGAGTTGTCAGTCGGTCCACCTGATAGGCGAACACCTGGCCGCGCGGGTCGCCCGGGTAGTCCGTGGGGAGCGGCTTGTGGTTCCAGAAGGCGTTGGCGGCCTGCTCGATGGTGCGCTGCGAGTTGGGATCGTCTGCAAAGCGCTGGGGATCGCCCTCACGCCAGGCGCCGATGCGGTAGCGGACGGTGGTCCCGGAGGGCTGCGGCGGCAGCACCGCCCGCCAGCGTGTGCAGAAGCTCCACGAGAAGATATCCCATACCGTCTCGACGCGTTCCATCAGCACCAGGCTGCCGCAGTGCACGTGCAGGCGGTCGCCTTCTGGCGTGCTGCCATCTGTGGTGTAGTAGACCGCGCAGT